>JBGANO010000049.1:0-28162 GCA_044222305.1 Anaerolineales bacterium | reverse complement strand
CGGTAAACTTGGTCGTGTCCGACCTGTTCTGCAAGCATACTACCAATCCGAAAAGTTATTTTTCTGTCATGTCTTAGCGACCTTTGCGACCTTCGCGGTAAAAAATTAAGCCGTCCACGGACCGATGAGGGCGTCAATCGAAATGCCGTATGCCACCGCATTCCAGAACCTCATATCGGCAGGCTGGTCTTTGGACTTTTCCCAATACCCCGAAAAGACGAAGACCGTCACAATCAGCGCGGCGACAAAACGCGCAAGGATGACATACCACGCGCCGAAATTCCACGGGTTGCCGGTCTTGGCGACCTCCACCGCGATGGTGTAGACCCAGCGCAACAGCACGCCGAGTAACACGCCAAAGAACACCTGCGTTTTCGCGCTGTTGTTATCGCGCTGGGTGGCGAGTTTGAACGTGATCGCGTCGTTGAAGATGAACGATTGCATGAGACTTCTCCTCTTTGAGTTTATTCGCCGCTGACGATGCTCCATTTGGAAATATCGGAGCGGCTGACGAAGACCATGATGGACATGAAGATTAGGAATACCAACACCACGAAGAGCAAACCACGGAAGATCGGCATGAGGAAGATTAGTGAAAAGACCACAGTCAGCAGGAACAGGAACACACCCACGACCCGGTAGGCAAACCATTTGCCGAACACATTCGGGGCGTACAACAGGAACATGGCGGCGGTCAACACAATGGCGATGGCAAAAGTCGGGAAGACCCCAAAGAAACGGATGAGGTAGGCGACGAACAGGAAGTAGAAGAGGTTGATCATCCCGACGAACAAATAATGGAACGCGTTGAATTTTACCGTGAATATCTGAGAAAAGATAAAGGTCACGATCAGAAAAAATGCCAGCGACATCGGCGCGTAACCGATCAGGTTCTGGATGGAATCGAGATAGCGTTGTTTGGCAAGGAAAGTGATGCCAAGGTCTTGCGTGGTGGAGAAGTTTTCCACATCGAATTCGACCGTCGCGCCGCCTTTCGTCAGTTCGGTATTATGGGGCAGTCCGAAACGATAGATTCCAAATTCATCCACGTTGATCAACACTTTGGCAGTGACGCGCTCGATCACGTTGTTCTGGTAGGCAGACAAGTTGTATTTGAACACGTCCATGCCTTTGGTGGCGTAGGTGACAATAATCTCCGCCTCAGCGCCGGGGGCAAACCCGGAGATCAGCGCCTGGGGGGCGTCCATGTTGGGTTGGAGGATCAGGTCTCCCTGCGAAGGGACGCGGATGGTATAGTCGTACATCAGGTTGGCATTCTCGGGTTTGCTCACCTGGATGAGCAAGTCACCGGTATATTGCGTCTTGTTTACGATGATATACGTTTCAGTGTTATGCGCCTCGAAAGCGTTGAAGACCAGCAGGTCGAGTTCCTGCTCGCCGTAGTCCACTTCCGAATCGATATTGATGGTTTTTGGCACAAGGGGGTAGGTTGCAGTGCGGACGACATCTTCGTATTGTTTCGCGTCTTTGTTGAAGACCGATTCTGTGTAGCCGCGTTGAAGCGTGAATAACGGAGGGATGATGCCGATCTCGCCTCCCCATGAGTTTTGAAACTGCACGTAGGCGTTCCCGTACGTGCTGGACTTGTGTTCCCCGACGCGAGCGGCAGTGAGCGAAAGGATGAGCGCCCCTGTGACGATCAGCCCGCCCAGCCACACTACCAAGCCGAAGATTCGAGTAGAGGCATTCATAATTCACTCCTTGATTTCGATCATGAACATACGAAATCATTTTTAGTATACAACAAATGAAGAGAAAAAATTCAGAAATCTTCTTTAGCTGTGAATTTAATCCGCATAAAAAAGACCATCTTCAGTGGCTCACAGTTTCGCAGGAATGGCGCATGCAGGTAACTATATTTTCCTTGCGCTTGTTCCTGTGGTTTTCCTCTTCATAAGGCCCCATCACATGAAAGACGGAAAGCGTTCCTGACTTTCCCTTTGTCGATTAAGAATCAGCCGCCGCTCTTGATTTGCGCCATCCGTATAAGAAAATTACGAGAATGCCCGTCGCACAAATCAGCAAAACGGCGCGAGCGGGAGAATTCCACAAGTCAGATATGCCACGCGCGAGGTTTAAATCCATCTCAGTGTTGAGAGGTGCCAGGTCAGTGACCACAAATCCTCGATAGCGATGCCCCGGAGCGAAGGCTTCCTGCAATGTGGAACCCGGGATTTGGGAGTTCAACCATTTCGCATGTTCCCCGGCATTGGCTGGCGCAAAATACGCTACAAAGTTTGTCCACGATTTAACTTCCTCGAGGTTGGCCTGCAGGTCGGCATACGAAAAAGACAAAACTTCGTGCTCCGTAAGGTCCATCATTTTTTCATCGGTGGGGTTGCGGGATTCTGCAATATGATCTATCAGGATAAAGTGTACGGGTTCGGAGACCTGACGTCCCAGCCATGAAATGTAATCATCCTGATTGGCTGGCGCGTGGAAGTACGGGATCATAAAGTAATAATGAATAAGCCCCATCAACGCGATGACGGCAAAAATCACGGTAGTAAGCAATTTATTTAGACGTGTTGCAGATTGCGTCACCAGGTTGCTCGTCAGGGAAGTTAGCCCTATGGCTGAAATTAAAGAAAACGCAGGGATAATAGCCACCATGTGCGTCGGGCGCGGTGGGATCGATGCAATCACCCCCAGGAAGAAAAAGCCCGTCAGGAACCAGATCATTGGAATAAGGTATTTTATTTCCCTGAACCGGGCGAAGGCTAAGCCCGCGCCAAGGATAAAAAATAACGACGATCCCAGTCCCAGTAAGCCGAAGAAGATTTGATGAACCTCGTAGCCTAGCGAATCGAACATTACGGCGGTCGCGCGGATGAAACCACGCTCAAACAGAATCAAGTAAAGTTGCGGATCGTAGAACATCTCGACATCGTCTACGACAAACACGCGGGCTTGGTCAATCCGATCATTGCCAAAAATCATGTTTCCGTAAAAAGTATTGACAGGTCCCGTTTCCCAAATTTTGTAACGAAGCGCGGCTGTTGAGTCTGCGCTGATTCCAAATACAACCCGCGGAAAAAAAACGATCAACATGCCTGCAACAATGATCGAGAGCGGAACGAGGCTCGCGCGAAAATTCAGGTGGTTGAGTATGGCAAGGAATGCAAGCGCAATGACGAGAACGACCAAGCCAAGCCATGCGGCGAAATACGTATAAAAACCCAGCCCGGCGGTCAGCCCCGCCAACCAAAGATAAAAACGGCTGTTTCTTCGAATGGCAAGGACCAGAAAATAGACAGCCAAAGTAACGGGAAACATGGCTTGTGAATTGTTATATCCAAGCCGCGCAAATGCCAGGAAAAACGGGTTGACGATCATCATGGCATTGGCAACAACCGCAACTTGCCGGTTGAATAATTCATTGACAAGCAGGTATAGCGGGATGATCGTCAAGGATGCCGCAACGACCGAGGCAAAGCGCCACCCCCAGAGATTCACGCCCGCCCAACGCATGATCCAACTCTGAAAATAGGAACTGCTGATTGGAAATGTGAAAACGCCAACGCCAAAAAACGATGGGGTTTCTTCGCCAAGCGCCAATCTTCGCGCCGTTTCCCAAAACGGACCCTCGTCCGTAATCCATCCCGCGGGAATATCAGTAAGCCGATAGGCTCCAATTCCAATGGCGAGCGCAAAGAGGGCAAGGATACAGATCGCGTCTACATAATTGAGTCTGGGATTTGCCGCGCCTTCTTCTCGATGTTCAGCCTTCCAGAGAGCGAACGTGAATACCGCTATGGAAATTATCCACGCCCAGAATGGTTGAATCAAGGGATGATGAGCAACGATCCCCCACAGTGCGAATGCATACAGCGCCAGAGCGAGGATTATCCACGTTCGTTTTAGTTGAAAAGGTCGCCAGATTCCATCGTCGATGCATTGCCTCTGATGATCGTCGGGTTGCCCTCGGAAAAGGAACCCATACGTTATCATGACAAGCAGGAGCAGAAATAATCCAAACAAAATATTAACAGGCGCAGTCAGGGACAGATATAAGCCTGTGTTTATATTATCCGCAATTGTCGAGATGCGTTCAAGGAATGCAACAGGATCATCCTCCCTCAAAATGATTTCGCCCACAATGGCAAGCGCCAGACAAGAAATCGCTAAAAATTTTGGACTCGGAGAATAGATTGATTTCATGCATCCTACATTTTTATACGGCAATTGCTGTGGGTACTTCATTGCGCAAATCAACATACAGGCTTTGTTGCGCGATTAAGTTGAATTATACAACTGAAATAAAAAAGACCCCTTTCGGGGTCTCGTGCTCCTCGACCAGGTCTCGAACCTGGAACCTAGCGGTTAACAGCCGCTCGCTCTGCCGATTGAGCTATCGAGGAAGGCGAGCGGGATTATACGTGCAAGGATGGGGAGTGTCAAGACAACGACTTCGTAAGCCCATACTAAAACGATTAACCGCGAGGCGCGCTAAGAGAATGTTTCTTAACTCTTTCTTTGCCACAGAGCGCGCAGAGAACTCCGAGAAAACCCTTTTAAAATCTCCATGAACTCGGTGTTCTCTGTGGCGGATACTCTTTTTTTCATGCCGTTCACGAACTTAAGAAACACTCTCTCAGGTCGCTAAGCTTGCACTGAGCAAAGTCGAAGTGAAAAAAAGAATTTACTTTGCGTTCCTGGCGCGCTTCGCGGTAAGAAAAATTAATACTTCACCGCGCCCAATTGATCGAGTTTATCAATTCGATGCGTGGCGGAGATTTGACGAACGGTGCCGGTTAGCCCGCGCACCACGAGCGAATCGGTGCTGGCTCTATCGCCGAAGTACCTCACACCTTTGAGGAATTCACCGTCGGTGATGCCCGTCGCGGCGAAGAACACATCCTCCGACGAGACGAGATCGTCCATCGTGAGAATCTTTTCAAAGTCATAGCCTGCTTCACGCCCGCGGCGGAGTTCGTCATCATCGCGCGCGTAGAGTTTGCCTTGGATCTCTCCGCCCATGGCGCGCAACGCGCAGGCGGCAAGCACGCCTTCGGGTGTGCCGCCAACGCCGAACAACACATCCACGCCAGAGTCGGGCCAGGCAGTCATCAACGCCGCGCCCACATCGCCATCGGGGATTTGACGGATGCGCGCGCCCGCTTTGCGAATCTCGGCGATCATATCTTTATGGCGGTCGCGGTCGAGGATGATCGTTGTTAAATCTTCCACGTCTTTATTCTTCGCCTTCGCGATCGCTTTCAAATTTTCGGTGATCGACTTTTCGATATTGATCTTGCCTTTTGCCTCAGGTCCCACCGCGATCTTGTTCATGTACACGAACGGGCCCGGGTCAAACATCGTGCCGCGCGGGGCGATGGCAACCGTCGCCAGCGAATTCGATCTGCCAAAGGCTAAAGGGCGAGTCCCGTCGATGGGGTCCACGGCAACATCCACGTCGGGGGCTGAACCGCTTCCCACCGTCTCGCCGTTGAACAACATCGGCGCGTTATCCTTCTCCCCCTCCCCGATGACGATGATCCCATTCATGTCCACAGTTTGGAGGACGGTCCGCATCGCGTTGACGGCGGCTTGGTCCGCCACTTCTTTATCTCCGCGTCCCATGAAGCGGCCCGCCGCCATCGCGGCGGCTTCGGTGACGCGCGCGAGTTCGAGCGCAAGGTTTCTGGTGGGTTCTTTTTTGTTTGCCATTCGTCCTCCGTTTCAAAATATCGGTGTGTAGTTGGCGCTCTCTTGCGCCGACGGATGCATTAGAGAATGCATCCTACACGCGATTCATAAAATAAAATATAGGATGAGAAAGTAGCCGAGCGGCGCGCCCCAGATCCACGAATCGATGCGGTCGAGGAAGCCGCCGTGACCGGGCAGGATGTGACTCGAATCTTTCATGCCGCTCTGGCGTTTGAACATGCTCTCGCCGAGGTCGCCCAGCGGGGTCAGCGCCCCGATCACGAATCCCATCCACGCGCCTTGCAGGGGGGTGATCGAGCCGTCGAGGGGTTGTGGTCCGAGCGACGAAAACGCGTACGCAAAGAACGCGCCTTCGAGCACGGCGGTAAAGACGCCCGCCGCGTAGCCCTCCCAACTCTTCTTGGGGCTGAGGCGCGGGGTCATCTTGTGTTTGCCGTATGCCGCGCCGATGGAATACGCCCCCGTATCCCCCGCCCAGATGATGGGTAACACAACCATGAGCCACCAGCCTCCCTCCGGTAAGAGGCGGATGTCCAGCAGGTACGATCCCAGCCATCCAATGTAAACGATGCCAGTAACCGTCACAGTGAAATCCAGCGCGGCTTTGTCGCGTCCGCGTTCGAACGAGATCAGGTGAACGGTCATCGCAAGCAGGATCGAGAGGACCAGGACTGGAATCGAATAATCCGCAAAAAAGAAGCGCGCTGTGGCAATCAACAGCACGCCTCCGACCGTGACCTTTTCATTTGGTTCGAACTCCACCGCCCGATACATGCGGGCAAATTCCCATGCGCAACCGCCGAGAACGATCGCCATGACAACAAAATAGAAAATGCCCCCGTAGATGATGGCTGGCAAGCCAATGACCGTCAGCATGATCGCCGTCGTAATGCGCTTAGACATTGGACGCCTCATACTCGCCCGATGAAACTTTTCCGTAGCGACGGTCGCGCGAGGCGAAAGTTTCAAGCGCGCGCAGGTATTCCTCACGGTCGAAATCGGGCCAATATTTCGGTGTGACGAACCATTCGGAATATGCGCCCTGCCAGATGAGGAAGTTGCTCACGCGCAACTCTCCCGACGTGCGGATGATCAGATCGGGGTCGGGCGTGCCCGCCGTGTAGAGGTAACGACTCACCAGTTCGTCGGTCACCTCCTCGGGAGGAACGCCGTCTTTCATGATGTGTTGGATCGCGTTGATAATCTCATCGCGTCCGCCGTAGTTGAACGCCACGTTCAGGATCAAGCGGTCATTATTTTTTGTCACATCGATTGCATCCAGCACTTTTTCCTGCAGGGTTGGAGAGAGGCGTTCGAGCCGCCCAATGTGACGCAACTGCACGCCCTCTTTGCTGAGCTCGGCAAGTTCCCGGTCGATCACCCCCTCGAGAATAAACATCAAACCCTTGACTTCTTCCGGCGGGCGACCCCAATTCTCGGTGGAGAAGGCGTAGATGGTGAGATACTTCACGCCAAATTCCACCGAAGAGCGGATAACGCGCCGCAAGTTCTCGGTGCCGGCTTTGTGACCGGCGAGGCGCGGCAAGCCGCGTGAAAGCGCCCAGCGTCCGTTGCCATCCATGATCATGGCAACGTGATGGGGTATTTTATCGGGAGGGATGGTAAAGGGGGTGTCTGCCATGAAACCGGCTAGACTTCCATGATCTCGGCTTCTTTGGTCTTGCCCTGGGTGCCGATCTCTTCCACATATTTGTCGGTAAGTTTCTGCAAGTCTTCCTCGCCGCGCTCGAGGTCGTCCTCCGAGATCAACTTTTCTTTTTCAAAATCGCGCAGGTCGTTGTGCGCGTCGCGACGGATGTTGCGAACGGCAATACGCGACTCCTCCAGGCGATGATGCACGTGTTTGACAAGGTCGCGGCGGCGCTCCTCATTGAGCGGCGGCAGGTTGAGGTGAATGACCTTGCCGTCATTGTTGGGGTTTAGCGCCAGGTCCGACGTTTGAATCGCCTTCTCGATGGTCTTCAACGTGGAAGCGTCGAACGGCTTGATGGTGATCGTCCGCGCCTCGGGAACGCTAATCGAAGCCAACTGCATCAGCGGTGTGGGATTGCCGTAATACTCAATGGGAAGTTTTTCCACCAGGGCGGGGCTGGCGCGCCCTGTGCGCACGCCAGCCAGGTCATCGTGCAAGACTTGAAGGGCGCTCTTCATTCGATGTTCGGCGTCGGTTAGGATATCTTTGATCACTTCAGTCTCCTGAATTGTGAAATTTGGTCAATGGCAAGGATACCCCAAAACAATAAAAACCGCTATATGAAGCGTGATCCCTGAGAGATTTTGAAACAACCTGAGAGTTATTTCTTTGTTGCGATGAACGCCAGCCAACCTAATACTTAATCGCCGACGATCGTGCCCACCGCTTCGCCTTTGAGCGCGGCAAGCAGGGCATGGTTATCCCAAAGGTTGACAACCAGGATCGGCAACTTATTTTCCATGCACAGCGTGATGGCGGTGCTATCCATCACCTCCAGCCTGCGGTTGATCACTTCGATGTAGCCGAGTTTATCGAACTTCTTGGCATCGGGGTTTTTCTTCGGGTCTGAGTCGTACACGCCGTCCACTTTTGTGGCTTTGATCACTACGTTCGCATCGATCTCGTTGGCGCGCAATGCCGCGGCAGTATCTGTGGAAAAGAACGGATTCCCCGTCCCCGCGCCAAAGATGACCACCCGCCTCTTCTCCAAGTGACGGATGGCTCGGCGGCGGATATAGGGTTCGGCAATCTGACGCATCTCGATCGCGGACATTACGCGCGTGTACACCCCTGCGCGTTCGAGCGCGTCCATCAATGCCATGGCGTTCATCACCGTGGCGAGCATGCCCATGTAATCGGCAGTGGCGCGATCCATGCCGCGTTCCAATCCCTGCTTGCCGCGCCACAGGTTTCCCGCGCCGATGACAATCGCCACCTCCACCCCCATCTCGTGGACTTCTTTAATGCGGATGGCAATCGCCTCCGCCTCGTCCACGTCAATACCAAAGCCAGATTTGCCCCCCAGCGCCTCCCCGCTCAACTTGAGGAGTATCCGTTTGTATTTGATGTCGCTCATAGTTCTCCTTTATGTTTTCGCCCTCTCCTTTAGGGAGTTCAGGGCAGACAGGGTTGATCCTCAACTTGCTTTGTTGAACCGCTAAGCCCGCTAAGAGCGCAAAGATTTAATTCTTTCTTCGCGTTCTTCGCGCGCTTGGCGGTAAATTTTTAAGCCTCTTCGCCCTCAAACCTTGGGGGCGAGGTAATGGCTCAAAAAAATGACCAACCGTCTCTGGTTGGTCATTTTACTTTAATTGTTCAAACTCTCGCCCAACTCCCAGCGCTGGAAGCGTCGCACGATCACACTTTCGCCGATGGCGGCAACTGTTTGCAGGATTAACTTTTCCACGGTGAGCGATTCATCGCGGATGTAAGCCTGTCGGGAAAGCACAACTTCATCCTTGAATTTTTCGAGCCGTCCCTGCACGATCTTTTCAAGGATATTATCCGGCTTGCCTTCTTCTTTCGCGCGCGCGCGGGCGATCTCCGCTTCGTGGTCAAGCACATCGGCGGGAATATCCTCCGCCTTCAGGTAGCGCGGCGCGGAAGCCGCAATCTGCAACGCCAGTTCGTGCGCCAACTCGCGGAATTTATCCGAACGCGCCACAAAATCGGACTCGCAGTTCACTTCCACCATCACGCCCACGCGTCCACCGCCGTGCGAGTACAACTCGACCACGCCTTGCGAGGCTTCACGGTCGGCGCGTTTGGCGGCGGTCGCCATGCCCTTTTCACGCAACCAGTCCACTGCCTTCTGATAGTCGCCGCCCGCTTCTTCGAGGGCTTTGCGGCAATCCAGCACGCCGGCGCTGGTAGCGGCGCGCAATTCCTTGATCATCTCAGTTGTAATTTCCATCCGTTGTTTCCTTGTGTCGCGGGTCCGCTTATTCAGCGCCTTCCGATTTTGCTTCGGTTTTTTCTTCCGCTTTTACTTCCGCTTTTACTTCCGTTTTTTCTTCCACTTTTACTTCAGCCGCAGGGGCTTCCTCTGTGGCGGGTTTCCGTGTGGCGCTCAACTTGGCAAGGGTCGCCTCGCCGAGCAAGGCATTGTCTTCCAATTCCACATCAGACTCAACAACTTTGGGCGCGCGGCGGGCAGGCTTTTCCGTTTTCGACTTGGCTTCCTCAGCCGACATCTCTTCTGCCGTATCGTCCTTGCGCATGCCTTTGCCTTCGAGCACCGCATCGGCGACTTTTGCCACAAGCAATTTAATGGCGCGGATCGCATCATCGTTCGAGGGGATCACGTAATCGACGTTCTGCGGGTTGCAGTTCGTATCCACCATCGCCACAATGGGAATGCCCAGCAAATTCGCTTCGCTTACCGACGAGTCCTCGCGGCCCACATCGACGATGAAGAGCAGATCGGGGCGTCGCTTCATGTTGCGAATGCCAGAGAAACGGGTGGTCAAACGGACGATCTCGCGCTCGATCAACAAACCTTCCTTTTTCGTCAGACGGTTAATCTCTCCGCTATCGCGCATTTTCTCGAGCCGTTCAAATTCCTGGATGCGGTCGTGCATCGTCGTCCAGTTGGTCAGAATTCCGCCCATCCAACGCTCGGTCACGTAGGGCATGCCGCACCGCGCGGCTTCGACCGCCACGGTTTCCTGCGCCTGCCGCTTCGTGCCGACAAACAAAATCGTGCCGCCATTGGCGACCGTATCACGGATCACATTGAACGCCTGGCTCAACAACTTGGATGTCTGTTGCAGGTCGATGATGTGAATACCGTTGCGCTCCGTAAAAATATACGGTTTCATGCGCGGGTCCCACTTGTTCGTGCGGTGCCCAAAATGGACGCCGCTCTCAAGCAGGGACTTCATAGGGATGACTGCCATATTGCTCCTTACATTCCACTTGCCGACGCGCGGCTGGTTATTGCCAGCGTGCTGTGGATGAGTTTAGCGGGAATAATTTACCCGCTCAGGGACGCTCGATGCCCGTCCCAGGCAAGATATGTGGCGCACGAGACGGCGCCACGGGCGACAGTATATCACAAGATTCTGATTCAACGCTTCTTTTCCCAGGACGATCTGTCCCTCACCCTGCGGCTTTCTCCTACGCTAAAAATGCGCATTCGGAGCTTCCCCTTCCGCTCCGAATGCGCATTTCCGCAAATGTTTAATTGGCGCCGTCAGTTGACCAGGTCTTGGTTTACGGCATCCCATATTTTTCTGGCGCGGTTTCTAAGTTTTTCGTTCTCATCCACCTTTTTCGTCGCATACATAACCGTTGTATGGTCTCTGCCGCCAAGGATTTCGCCAACCTGGGGCAGGGAAATTTCGATGTATTGTCGCAAGATATACATCGCCAATTGGCGCGGGATCGCTATTTTTGCTGAGCGTTTCTGCCCAAGCAGGTCGTCCACGTTTACGCCTTCCATCTCAGCCACCGCTTCAAGAATTTTGTTTGGCGGTATATTCTTCTTTTGCGGCATCAGATCAACCAATGCCATTTCAACAAGGCTGGGGGTTAACGATGAACCGCTCAGGTCGGCATACGCAAGAATCCGGTTCAACGCGCCTTCCAACTCGCGGATGTTGGATTGCACTCGCCGCGCGATCCCCTCGAGAATTTCATCCGACACCTGACGCCCGGTCTTCTCCGCTTTCGAGCGGAGGATGGCGAGCCGCGTCTCCAGGTCGGGGGCTTGAATGTCCGCCGTGAGTCCCCACTCAAATCGGGAACGGAGGCGTTCCTCCAGCGTGACGAGCGACTTCGGCGGGCGGTCCGACGAGACGATGATCTGCTTATCCTGCCCATGCAGGGTGTTGAATGTGTGAAAAAATTCTTCCTGCGTAGATTCTTTACCGGCAATAAATTGAATGTCGTCGATCAAGAGCACGTCGATCGAGCGATATTTCTCGCGGAACGCCTGCGTGGTGTGCGTGCGGATGGCAGTGATCATATCGTTCGTGAATTCTTCGGAAGAAACATACAACACGCTCAGCCCGCGCGCATGACAGGAATTGCCAATGGCGTGAAGCAGGTGTGTCTTGCCGAGTCCCACACCCCCATACAGGAATAACGGGTTGTAGGCGCGGGCTGGCTTCTCTGCCACGGCAAGGCAAGCCGCATGAGCAAGGCGGTTGCCGGAGCCCACCACGAAATTTTCGAAGACATAACGGGTGTTAAGCGTGGTATTACGAATATTTTGCTCAACGGCAGGGATCGCTTCCGGTTGGAGAAGATGCGATTCTTCCACTTCGGCTTCTTTATCGTTGCCATTGACGATAAAACTGACCGCAACACTGCCATTCAAGATGCTGACAAGCAGGCGATTCACCGTGCCGGCAAGGCGATTCTCGAGCCAATCGCGCGCATACGCGTTACGGACACCGATGGTAAGTTTTCCATTATGGTATGAAACAGGCTTGGTATCGCGCACCCAGGTATCGAATGATGCGCGCGGCATTTCCATCTGTAATTGTCCGAGCACGGACTGCCATGCTTGTTCTGCGTTCATTGATTGCTCCTCAGCGACCGTGATTGCCAATGCGAAACCTATCCGCTTCGTCAGCGGCTATTATTGAAGAAATTTTGTTTTGTTTCAGAGATCGAAAGGGATTGCAAGATGCGCTTCGTGCGTCACATCAATATCTCAGCGTGGTTCCATTCTAGCATAACTATTCAAAAGTACAACACGAAAAGCCTACGGTTTATTTAAAACATTTGTTTTTTTAAGGTCGCTCAACGTTAAAGAGTTCTCGCGCAAATCAACAAAACTTTGATCTTTCATAGAACGGGCGTTTCAGCCATGCGCGCTCCGCAAAGTTATCCACACCCCCATATATGGGGTCGAACCGGGGTTTTGCCTGTGATCACCCTCATTTGGCTGATGGTTGTTAACGAATGCGCATTGATAACATTTTCACATGCGCCGAATGAGACGCAGGATTTCGAGATTCAATGTTAACGATTCAACGATTCATCCGATTCAAGCGCGCGCGGGGCGAGGCACCCATGCCAATACCGTTGTTCCATCATTAAGATGCGATGTGATTTCAACATCGCCGCCCACCGATTGCACGCGCGTGTGCATGTTGGCGAGTCCATGACCGATCGCCGCGCGCATTTTTTCCATATCGAAGCCGATGCCGTCATCGCGTATCTCCATCAGAGCGCGGTCTTTTGTTTCCCACATCGAGATGTTCACGCTTTTTGCCTTCGCATGCTTTGCCGCGTTTGCCAAAGTCTCCTGGCAGATGTGAAAAAGGGCAAGGGAATGCGTTTCAGGAAGGTTTTTCAAGCCTTTTTCAGGATGCACGAGATTAACCTCAACAAATGTATGAGCTTTGAACTCGACAACAAGCCTTTGGATACCGACGATCAACCCGCCTTCACCCATTTGTCTTGGTTTCAGATCCAAAATATACGCCCGCAGATCACGGATAACCTGATTCAAGCCGTCGATCGCCCCTTGAACGCGCGCTTTAGCGTCTGCGGAGTCCTCATTTAACGAGAGAAGCACGTTCTCAAGCGATAAGCCAAGCCCGTAAATAGACTGAATGACTCCATCGTGCAGGTCCATACCGATCCGATCGCGCTCTTCCAGCACTGCCAGCCGGCGCGCATTGGCATGCAGGCGCGCATTTTCAATCGCCAAGCCAGCCCAATTGCCGACAGCCCCCATCATTTCAATGGTTCGATTATCGATTGCATCTTTGGCGTGAGCCGCAACGCTCATGACGCCCATCAAATTATCGCCGGAAAGCAGGGGAATGCAGGCGATCTGATGGAACCCCGCCTTCACAACAGCCCCCCGCACAAATCGGGCGTCGCCCTCCAGGTCGGTGCTGATCATCGGCTTGCGAGTCTGGGCGACCATGCCAACGTACCCTTCCCCCATTTGGAATTGGTTGCGCATCCAAAAAGCCTCGGCGGATTGCCCACGGTGCAAGACCATGCGAAGAGTGGCTTGATCCTCCGTCAAAAGGAATATCTCGCCCGCTTCCACCTTCATATAGTTCATCACATGCGCGAGGGTTTGATTTAGAATCTCATCCAGTTCCAGGCTCGAAGTCAATGTCGAGGCGATGCCATTCAGCAGAGACATATCCACGTTACGACGGGTCAACGCTAGGTCTCGCTCCCGCATCTTTTCCATCATGCGGGCGTTTTGGATCGCCGCCGCCGCGTAGGTAGCCAGCATTTGGATGATTTTCTCGTCATCCGAGGTGAATTCCGAAGCATCCACCTTTTCTGTAAGATAAAGCTGGCCCAGTTGCACTTCACCGGCGCGGATGGGAACGCCCAAAAACGAGACCATATGCGCATGATTCTTAGGAAACCCAACCGAGCGCGGGTGATCTTGAATCACCGGAACGCGCAACGGCTCTTCCCTATTCATCAATTCGCCAACCAGCCCCTTACCATGCGGCTGATGCGGGATGAGCGCGACCTGCTCTTCAGTCATCCCCACAGAAATAAACTGGACAAGTTCGCCATCGTCGTTCAGCACACCCAGCGCGGCATAACGCGCCTTCGCTTGTTCACAGGCTACCGCCGCGATCCGTTCCAATAAATGCTCAAGCGAATTATCCTTTACCAACTCGAGGCTGGCTTGATGCAAGGCAATCAATCGTTCCTGTAATTGTTCACGGGTAAGCAACATGCCCGCATTATCTCATAATTATGCCGGTCAAGGCATAAAACATGATAGATTTTGCAAGGCAACACGGCTACAATATCCAAACGCATTATGACGACCTCACGCATCCCCGGCTTCTATAACCTGACTCTCGAAGAGCGGCTCGCCAAACTAGCGGACGCTTCGCATCTTTCGCAGGGCGAGCTGATTCCGTTTACCAGCCCCCTCGCCCCTGACATCGCTTCGCATATGGTCGAAAATGTGATCGGGACATTTTCCCTACCCATCGGCATCGCGCTCAACTTTATGATCAACGGGCGGGATGTGCTTATTCCAATGGTAATAGAAGAACCGTCGGTAGTTGCAGGCGCGTCGTTCATGGCGAAACTTGCCCGCGCCGGCGGCGGATTTACCGCCACAAGCACAGAACCGTTGATGATCGGTCAGCTACAAGTGTTAGACGTCCAAGATTTGAGCAAAGCCGCCGAACAGGTGTCCGCGCACAAAGCCGAACTGTTGGCGTACGTTGACGCCGCTGAATCAAGCCTCAAGTCGAGAGGCGGAGGCGCAAGGGATTTGGAAGTCCGCCTCATCGAAGAATCTCCCATCGGGAAATTTCTTGTCATCCATTTGATCTACGATGTGCGCGATGCGATGGGAGCGAATGCAGTCAACACGGCTTGTGAGCGTCTCGCGCCGAAAATCGAGTCCATCACGGGCGGGCGCGCGCATTTGCGAATCTTGTCGAACCTCACCGACCGCCGCATGGCAAAAGCGATGTGCACTATTCCTGTAAATGAGTTGGGTTTCGTAGGGGCGGACGGTGTCCGCCCGTTTTCAGGCGAAGAAGTGCGCGACGGCATCATCGCCGCTTACGCCTTCGCCGCCGCTGACCCCTACCGCGCCGCGACGCATAACAAAGGAATCATGAACGGAGTTGATCCTGTTGTCATCGCCACTGGCAACGACTGGCGAGCCATCGAAGCAGGCGCGCACGCTTATGCGGCTCGCGCAGGCAAGTACACTTCATTATCGACGTGGTCGAAAGATGAAAATGGAAATTTGGTTGGCGAAATCGAAATGCCAATGGCGGTTGGAATCGTCGGCGGGGCGACCAAGGTCCACCCTGCCGCGCAAGCCGCAATCAAGTTGATGAACGTGAAATCCGCCGGTGAGTTGGCAGAGATTATCGTCTCGGTGGGACTCGCCCAAAATATGGCGGCGCTCCGCGCCCTCGCCACCGAAGGCATCCAGCGCGGACACATGACATTGCACGCGAGGCAGGTCGCCATCGCGGCAGGCGCGAGCGGAGAATTGATTGAGAAGGTTGCCAGTCAAATGGCGGCGGAGAGAATTGTGAGAATTGAGCGGGCGGTGGAAATCCTAAAGGAGTATACAGGTAGACACGTAGACAAGTAAACACGCCCGTGTTTCCCTGTGTACCTGTTTCCCTATGTACGTTTACACAATGAACAATTCACCTGAACCACAATTGTTCGGCTCGCCTCGCCCGCTTGCAGGAGCATTGATCGGCGTGCTGATATTCCTGGTCATCTTCCTACCGCTCAAATTTTTAGATTACAGTTCGATTTTCCTTTACAAGCTGGCTTTGAACTTGGAGTTGATCGGCAGGCTGAGCATCCTCATGCTGGGAACTGCGTCAAAAATTGACCTGCCTGCGGGCGCAGTAGACCTTGTGAGCATTGCCGTCTCCGCGATCCCTGCTGGGATCGCGGGCTGGCAGATCGGCTCGCACAATAGGTCGAGGAGGATCATGGGAATCGTTTTTCTCGCAGGTTATCTTCTCTTCATTTTTGTATTTGGAGCATTACTCGCATTTGCAGGAGTCTGATATGACCAACGACACCCTCCTCTGGCAAATCCGCCACTTCGTCTACTCGCACTTCGCGGACACGACCCACCCTCCTAGCGTGGACGTCACCGCTGCGCATTTCAACATCTCCACCGAAGAAGCGACCGACTACTACAACGAACTCCACAACCGCCACGCCGTGTTCCTTGACTTGGAATCCATGACCATCCGCATGGCAAACCCATTCTCAGGGATTCCAACGGACTTCAAAGTCCACGCCAATGGCAAGACCTACTACGCCAACTGCGCCTGGGACATGCTCGGCATCCCCGCTACGCTCCACGCGGACGCGGTCATTGAAGCCGTTTGCACGGAGAGTAATGAGACGGTGCAACTTGAAGTGAAAGATGGACAAATTACAAGCCATGTCACCCTGAGCGACAGCGAAGGGTCTCTACCATCCACGAGCGAGACTCTTCGGTCGCAACGAACGCTCCCTCAGAGTGACATGTTACTTGTGCACTTCCCCCTCCCCTTCGCCCGCTGGTACGATGACCTTGTCTTCACTTGAACAACCATGCTTCTCTTCCAGTCGGAAGAATGGATTGACAAGTGGTGCAAGCGAAATAATCTCGCACGCGGCGAAATCCTGACCATCAATCAAGTTTGGGAACTCTCCAAATTGTGGTATCACAACCGAATGTCACTAGAGTATCATGGACGAAGCGTTGAGCAGGTTGCAGAGATTTTTAGGCAGGTTGGATTGACTTCTTCGTTTTGGCACGGCACGGGATAAATCCCTCCCTCAGTTCATGGAAGTCGGCTAAAAGCCGACTCGCTCCTCAGCCCGCAGGGCTTCCAAGTACTGAGGCAGGACTTTAGTCCGCACCGCACCAACCACGCAGGTTTGACGTCAAAGTTTTGGTACGTGTGATATAAGGAGACGATGAAAACTGCAAAATCAGTGAACGGCGTTACGATACGATTGCCCGATGAACGCTGGGTACACATCACAGACGAACACGCTGAAATGGCGGGCTACCTCTACGATGTTCTTGAAGCCGTTCAGGAACCGTTGGCAGTATTCGAAGGCAACGCAGGCGAACTGCTTGCCGCTCGTGAAATCGAAACAGGAAAGTACATAATCGTCGTATATCGAGAAACAAACGAAGAAGATGGTTTTATCATTACCGCATTTCTGACAAAGCGTTGGAGACAGATCGAAAGGAGAAAGAAGATATGGCAACCCCCAACCTAGACCGTGTGCTGAACTTTGTCCCGCAGGCTTTACAACTTCACCAGAAAAACATTTGGCTTTCGTATGACGAGGAAGCTGATGTGCTGTATTTGAATTTCAAGAAGCCAAGCCACGCGGACGACTCTGAACTACTGGACAATGATGTCATCGTTCGTTACGAAGGTGAAGAAGTCGTGGGGATGACGATTATGAACGCCAGCAAGAAAACCAGTAAATAACCCCCTGTCCCCCTCCTAAAGGAGGGGGACAGGGGTGAGGTCAATCACGCAGGTCTGATGTCAAAGTTCGGTATTTGTAAAAATCTATGAAAAATCTTTATCCATTGTTCAAAATTGAAGACAATGTAGATGCTTGGGAAAAGCTCTTGGAACAGGCAATTCCCAAGATCCAGCCTGCATTTTTCTTGACCAGTCAAAGATTCAATAAGCTAAAAGGCAATTTATCGGTGTCTCTTGTTGATTACTTAGGAATTTATGAAGAGGGCGATTGGTGGGTGTTGACAGTATTGAAATTTGAAACTCTTGATAAATCTACGGTTTATATTTTTCTGCCTTTAACTTCGATCATTCCTAATCAACAAGAGATGATTGCTGATGAAAATATTGCATTTGGGATAGAAACGGAATCGAGTTTTTATGGAAAGAGGAATTGGAAAATAGTTGAGGCGACGAGCCTTCTGCCTGAAATAAGCAAACTCTTCTACATAGAAGAACCAATCTGCGACTTTATTGAGCTTCATCAAGGTAAATTTGGTGGATTTGATTTTCATTTGAAAGAGAAACTGCAGAAAGAATTGTGGCGAATAGAAACAAAAGTCGAGTTCTTACCATCTGGCGAAACTCAAATTAAATATAAAAATTCTTATTCGCTGATTTTTCCTATCTATCTTGCCCCAGTGAATTCACTTGAGTTAGATTCACCAGGCACAATAGGCTATATTACATACTCTACCAATTCAAACGAGCAAAATCTTTTAATTGCGCTACTCAAAGTGCAATAGATATAAAGAGAAATTCTTATGACAACCCCTCACCCTCACTCCCCCACCCTCCTCAAACCAGCTAAACCTGTTGGCATCGTTGGCTACGGCGCGTACGTGCCTCGTTATCGTCTGCCCGCGAAGGAAGTCGCGCGCGTATGGACAGGCGGCAAAGGCGGACTCCCCATCAAAGAGAAAGCCGTCCCTGGGCTGGATGAAGACGTGATCACCATGTCCATTGAAGCGGCGCGCAACGCGATGAGGCGCGCGCAAATTGACCCGACCGAATTGCGGGCGGTGTGGGTCGGGAGTGAGTCGCACCCGTACGCTGTGAAACCAACCTCCACCTTGGTCGCTGAAGCGATTGGCGCAGTCCCCAATACGCAAGCCGCCGATTGGGAGTTCGCTTGCAAAGCAGGCACCGAAGCGCTTGTCGCCGCGATGGGATTGGTCGGCTCGGGCATGGGCAAGTACGCGATGGCGATCGGCATGGACACCGCGCAAGGCAAGCCAGGCGACGCGCTCGAGTACACCGCGGGCGCGGGCGGCGGCGCGTACATTCTCGGTCCCGCCGAAGAATCGCTGGCGGTCATCAACGCCTCGTATTCGTACGTCACCGACACGCCCGATTTCTGGCGACGCTCCGACGCGAAGTATCCCGAACACGGCATGCGCTTCACGGGCGAACCCGCCTATTTCAAACACGTCAGCGAAGCCGCCACGCATCTGATGGAAGCCTCAGGCACAACCGCAAAAGATTACAAGTGGGCGATCTTTCATCAGCCGAATACAAAATTTCCGCAACGCGTCGCGAGTCAACTCGGCTTCTCGATGGAACAGATCGAACCTGGACTCCTCGTCCCTGTGATCGGAAACACCTACGCGGGCGCGGCAATGATCGGACTCACTGCGACTCTCGATATCGCCCAACCTGGCGATCGGATTCTCGTCGTCTCTTTCGGAAGTGGAGCTGGCTCCGACGCCTTCGACCTCACCGTCACAGACGCCGCTCCGCTCCGCGCGGGTTTGGCTATGAAGACTCAAGATTACGTGAAGCGGCGATCAGAGATTGATTATGCAACGTATGTGAGATTTAGGGGCAAGTTGGCAATGAGGTAAACAGGGATACAGGTAGACACGTAGACAAGTAGACACGTACGCACGTGTATATCTGTTTACGTGTTTACTCCCCCACGGAGAACAAATGACAGACGTCATCATCGCAGGTATCGGACAAACAAAAGTCGGCGAGAACCGAAACAGTGGTTTCCAAAAACTTGCCGTCATTCTTATTCTCTTGGCGCTCATCATGGGCTGTAACTTCCTCTCCCCCACGCCGACCGCCCAGCCGCTACTGGCAGATTCTGCCTTTTCAGGCTACGCCTTCCTCGATTCAAATTTCAACAGTCAACTCGACGACGAAGACACGCCTCTCGAAGGCGCGACGTTTTATGTCGCAATTGACGGCGTGAAAGTATTCGGCGCAACCACCGACAAAAACGGATACGCCTTTATCCTCATCCCCAGCAGTGTTGACTATCCCGTCACGTTGAGCATGGAAGCGCCGAAAGACAGCAACTTGAAGATAATCGGCGCTTCGGAAGTCAGCTACGTGCCAGCCGATGAATCCCCAAAATTTCTTTTTACTTCAAAGTGAGATTAACCAACAAATGACAGAAGTCATCATCGCAGGTATCGGACAAACAGAAGTTGGCGAACACTGGGACATTGGTCTGCGTGAACTCGCCTTCGCCGCCATTCAAGACGCAGTAAAAGATTCTGGCGGGCTAAAACCGCAATCGCTATTCGTCGGCAACATGCTCGCGCCGAATCTTTCCAATCAGGCGCATCTCGGCGTGTTGATCGCGGACTATGCAGGCTTACTCGGCATAGAAGCCGTGACCATCGAAGCGGCAGGCGCGTCGGGCGGCGCGGCGTTGCGGCAGGGCTATCTCGCAATCGCCAGCGGAATGGTGGACGTCGCGCTCGTCGTCGGCGTGGAAAAATTTACAGACAAGGTCGGCTCAGGCGTGGACGCGGCGCTTGCCACAACAGGCGATGCGGATTTTGAGTCTGTGCAGGGCATGACTCCCTCCGCGCAAGCCGCGTTGCTGATGAAACGCTACATGCACGAGAACGATGTTCCCAAAGACGGATTCGCTGGCTTTGCATTGACCGCCCATGCGAACGGAGTCGCAAATAAACATGCGATGTTCCGCAAAGCCATCAAGCCCGAAACTTATGCCAAAGCCGAAATGGTCAGCGACCCGCTCAACATGTTCGATATGGCTCCCAACGCGGATGGAGCCGCGGCAGTTGTTCTAACTCGCCGCGATTTATTGCTAAGTAATTTCTCGCGTCCGCTGGTGAAGATCGCTGGCTCGGCGGCATCGTCTGACACATTGGCATTGCACGACCGAAAAGACATGCTGTACTTCGACACCGCGCAAATCTCCGCAGGCAAGGCGATGAAGCAAGTCGGCGCGGTGCTGGATGATATTGACCTGTTCGAATATCACGACACGTTCAGCGTCTACGCCGCACTGCAACTCGAAGCAGTTGGGTTTGCGATCAAGGGCAAGGGCTGGAAACTCGCCGAGGACGGCGAGATAAGCAAGACGGGAAAAATCCCCTGCGCGACGATGGGCGGAATGAAAGCGCGCGGTTTCGCGGGCGGCGCCTCAGGCGTGTATCAGGCTGTAGATGCGGTGACCCAGCTGCGGGGTGAGGGAGAAGCGAATCAAATCCCGAACGCGAAGACCGCGTTGATCCAGTCGTTGGGCGGGCCCGCATCTACAGCGGTGAGTCATATCTTGCAAAGAATGTAGCGCGACACGCTTCGCGGTGTCGCATTACGTGGCGGTGAGTCATATCGAGTAAGCGCGATATCAGAATTTATTATTTACCGATAAAAATATCTTCAAAATAGACGAATATTTCATATCCACTAATGAAATTTCCTTCTTCAGAAACTGGGGCGGCGGAGTAACTGGTGGAAATTGTCGGATATGTGCCGGGTATGAGTTCGATCGGTTGGAAAGATTCCCCAACCCGCTCCCGATCATCGCAAACTTCTGGGAATAAGCAAGGGATAAACAAAAGGATTCTACTCCAGAAAATTTCGTCCGGATCCACTTCGACTTGATAGACCCTGAGCGCAAGGTCGTACGTTTGACCTTGCCCTGCCATGACCTCAACGGTGGCGGTCGCCTGCGAGTTAGAAGTAAACGAAGTCTTGACCACGCGCGCGGGCACGGGAGGGCGGTGCGATTCCTCATAGGCCGCCAAGACTTGCTGGTTTTGTTTCACCTCGATCGAGGCGCGAAGGTCCGAAATTCGATAACGCCCGTCGGGGCTGTCAACCAAAACAAAGCCATAGCCTGAAGGCGTGAAGAAAAAATTGGTGGACGCGCTTGCCGACTTATCAGATCCTGAAAAGCGCGCCTCCTTGCAATCGTCAGTTAGGGTGACTTGCGCAACTTTTCCCGATTCGTACCTCCGCTGTTCAACAATGGAAGCGCAAATCTCGACATTCGAAGCGTTCGCTAAAGCGGGATCGCCGAAATAGGTTACGTCGACGCTTACAGACGAGCCGTTTTCAGGTCTGTAAAAAAGAGAAGGAAAGTGGGCAAAAATGGAAACATCTCCCTTCGAGATGGATACCGCAGGCTGAGCGAGTTGTGGGGATGCCGTAGGCTGAACGGGTTGCAGCGATGCCGAGGGGTTTTGTTGCGCGCCATTCCCGTTTGCATTTACTTGCGCTTCTCCTTCATCCAAAAAACCTTCAGTGTGGCTGGCTAAGATCAAGCTGTTGCCGAGGTGGATTTCCCCTGTGATTTGGTAACTGGCATAATCGGCTGGAAGTTCTGAAATTGAAAATACAAATAAGCAGAGTTTGTCCCCTTCGCGCGGCAGTTGGGCGCAAGGGGTCTCTTGTTCAAGAAGTTTTTGTTTCTGGGAATCGTACAGGCTAAGCGTTGCGTAACTCTGATAATCCGTTTCAGCCAACGTTCCGGTCAATTGACCGATAATGAGCAAGGAATCTGAGTCTAGTTGTAACTGTTCGATATACACGTTAATCGTCGGGGGAGGCGTTTCAGTTACAAAAGGAGTTGACGTTGAGGTGGGCGTGGGCGGCGCGGCGAAGGCGGTCTGTGTGTATGCGACTTCTGCCGTTTGGGCAATATATGTGTTGACTGCACCGGGAGCCGAAGTTGGAACTGAAGAAACTTCTGGCTGTACTGGCAAAGCGCCACACGCCAGCGAGACGATTAACACGAACCCGAGCATAAGTTGTTTGTAGGGTTTCATTTTATCTCCGTTTCAAAGCGGGAACCGTTGCGCGAAATGTCGCGCGCAATAAACTTTGCCAAAACAACCCAATCAATACAACGTAGTTGCTTCTTAACCTATCACATCTACGGACAGGGCAAATTCTTGATAGGATTTGAGAGCCTATACTATAAAGGGGAAAACAGTCGAAGAAGTCCAATTCAGAGTGAGGGAGAGGCAAATCAAATCATAAATACGAAGACCGCGGTGCCTCAATCGCTCGGCGGACCCGCATCAACGGCGGCGATTCATACCCTGCAAAGAGTGTAATGCGACATTGATGTCGCATTACGTGGTTCAAAGGTTGCGAGGATCGAATTGATAACACACAAAAAAAGCCTGCGGGCAAAGTCCGCAGGCTTGACTATTTAACGTCAGTAATGGATAAGCCAAACGCACGACCATGTCACCCTGAGGGAGCGTGTTTTTCGCGACCGAAGGGTCTCGGATGAGCCTTTCCGAGATGCTTCGGGGCAAAGATCGCCCCTCAGCGTGACATGAAATTATTATCCATTATTCACGTTATTTAAATTATTTCAGCACATTGATGGTATAGAAGGAATAGGCAGAGGAGTTTTATGAAGACGCGCGCAAGCACAAACGCGCACACGCAGGCAGGTGACCTATCTGCTTGTTTACCTGTATATGCCCTACCCTTCCCTCGGCGCGCGCATCGAATCCAACTGGTGGCGCAACTCGATCCTGCGCTCATCCGCCGCGTGGCGAACGTCGTTGAAGAAGTTCTCGCCGCGCGCACGGATCATTCCTCGTAATTCCCCACCAGATTCAGGCGCCATCAACAGGGCAATCGTCGAACCGACGAGACCGCCGACCAGTATCCCGATCAAAAAGCCAAACATGCGTTTCATGGAAATTCTCCTCGTGTCATTGTAGGGGCGGGGTCCACCCGCCCTTTGTTGATTTATAACACGGGGCGAGATGATCCTTCGACAAACTCAGGACAACGCCTCGCCCCTACGTAGATGAAAACTTTGATAAATTTATTATAGGCGAAAAAGGAAAATTGTGGAATAATTGCGAAGCAACACCGCGCGTATCCGCTTTGCGTGAACGCGACGGAAAAATTCACCCAAGCCTGTCCAGCGCGGCGACAAGGGGACGACCGCACCAAACGGCTCCTACCATTTATCGGAGGATACCATGTCTGCAACACCAATTTCCACCAGTACGACTACAATCGCGCGCAAAAAAGTCACCACGCTCACCTATCGCCAGAAAAAGGAGCGCGGCGAGATCATCACCATGCTCACCGCCTACGACTATCCCACCGCGTTGGCGATGGACAAGGCGGGAGTCGATTCCATCCTCGTCGGCGATTCGCTCGGGATGGTCGTGTTGGGATACGAGAACACGCTTCCCGTCACGATGGAAGAGATGCTCCACCACTGCCGCGCCGTCTCACGCGGAGCGAAAACCGCCCTGCTCATCGGCGACATGCCGTTCATGTCGTATCAAGTCTCCGTCGAAGAAGCGACGCGCAACGCAGGCCGCTTCCTCCAACACGGCGGCATGGACGCGGTCAAACTCGAAGGCGGACGCGAACGCGCGGATGCGGTCCGTTCCATCGTCAACGCGGGGATTCCCGTCATGGGACATCTCGGACTCACGCCGCAATCGGTCAACCAGCTTGGCGGATTCCGCGCGCAGGGTAAAACCGCCGTCGCCGCGAAGCGACTCGTGGAAGATGCGCTCATTCTCGAAGGGGCGGGCTGTTTCTCCATTGTGCTTGAATCGGTCCCCGCGCGGCTGGCGGAATTGATCTCGAAGAAAATTTCCATCCCCACCATCGGCATCGGCGCAGGCTTGGGTTGTGACGGGCAAGTGCTGGTCACGCACGATCTGCTCGGATTGTTTGCCCGCTTCACGCCGAAGTTCGTCAAGAAATACGCAAACTTCCACGGCGAAATGCAAAAGGCATTCGGCGATTTCATCGAGGACGTTGAATCCAAACGCTTCCCCGCACAAGAACACACAGTTGAAATGGACGACAAAGAGTGGGAATCTTTGCAAAAGGAACTCGGCTGATCTGAAAGATACGCAATACGCAGTACGAAGTATTGCCTTATTGCGTATTGCCTACTGCGTAACACATGAATATGGAAATCCTCATCGCCGGCACCGGCGCGCTCGGCACGTTGTTCGCGGCGCGCTTGTCACAGGCGGGACACAACGTCACCATGCTCGGCACATGGAAAGAGGGGATCGCGTCCCTGCAAAAAGACGGCGCGCGGATTGTTGATTCAGGTGGAAACGAAACAGCATTCAAAGTCCACGCCACGGACGATCCGCGTGAATGTGTTGGCGCGAAACATGCGCTTGTGCTGGTCAAGGCATGGCAGACGGAACGCGCCGCGCGTCAACTTTCAGAATGTCTCGCGGACGATGGACTCGCGGTCACGCTCCAAAACGGGATTGGTAATTGCGAGACCCTGTCACAAGTTCTAAACGATTTAGCCACAGAGTTCACAGAGAAAAAAAGAGAAAAAAACTCAGCGCTCTCTGAGGTCTCTGTGGCTAAATATTCCCGCGTTGCCCTCGGAAGCACGACAACGGGCGCAACCTTGATCGCGCCAGGTGTAGCGCGTGCAGGAGGCGAGGGGATTGTATCCATTCAACGGCATGAAAAAATCAACTCAATTGAATCAGCCTTGACCTCCGCAAAATTCAACGTGCACCTCGTCGAAGACGCGCAATCGCTCGTGTGGGGCAAACTCGTCATCAATGCGGCGATCAATCCGCTGACCGCTTTGTTGCGCGTGCCGAACGGCGAGTTGTTGAATCGCCCGTCCGCGCGCGAGATGATGGCAAGGCTGGCGCGTGAAGTTGCCGAGGTTGCTCGCGCGGAAAAAATAACACTACCCTTCGATGATCCCGTTGCGATTGCAGAAGAGGTGGCGCGCAAGACCGCCGCGAATCAATCATCTATGTTGCAGGATGTGCTTCGCAACGCGCCGACGGAAATAGACGCAATCTGCGGCGCAGTGGTCGAGATCGGGAGGAAACATAATATTGAAACCCCGGTCAACCACGCATGCTGGCAATTGGCGCGCGCCCTCCAGAAACCACAGTGATTTCGCGCCGGTTTACATGGTAAGATTCGGGAGAAGTACCTGGAGGTTTCACATGCAAAAGCGGTTTGCCATTCTTCTCTTTTCTCTCTTGTTGGTCTTTCCATCGGTTGTGCGCGCTCAGGGGGAGGTCAAATTTGAATCACTCAGCATCGAGTTGTGGGCGGAATATGATCAGCCCAGCATGTTGATTATCAATGAGTTTATCGTTTCGCCGGAAACGCCGCTCCCCGCCCAGGTGACGTTGCGGTTCCCGAAGGAGGGAAACCTGACCGCGGTGGCGTTCAGCGCGAACGGACAACTGGTCAACGCGCCATTTGAAACGCCAGCCCAGCAGGGCGACTGGCAGACCATCACCTTGAACGTGGATGCCTACGTGCCTTATCGGATCGAGTACTACCAAGCCATTGCGCGCGACAATAACAAGCGATCGTTTAACTACAAATGGTTCGGCGACTATCAGGTAAGCCAGTTTATCCTGACACTCAGCATCCCTGCTGATAGCAGTGAGGCAACCGTTACTCCCGCTAATACATTCGCGCCTTCGCCAGACGGCAGGTTCCTTGTGGCGACCATTAACAAAAGCGATCTTAACATGGGGAATTCCTATCAAATAGGAGTGGCATATCAACGGAATACGGAAGCGCTCGCCTCCCCGAATGCGGCCAGCCAGGTACAACCGTCTGAGCCGTTGGGTGAGGATACGCAGGGCCGCACTTCGGCAGATCAACTTCCATGGATTGTCGGCGGGGTGGGAGTTGCCATGATCGGGGTTGCGCTTGTTTTGTATCGTCGGTCCCTGCGCGCGAGCGCGCCGACATCTTCCCATGCTCGAAAACGCCGCGGCAAAAGTGTTGGCTCCCAACCAAATGAATCGGCGGAGGAGACCTACTGCCATCAATGCGGCGCGCGCGCGGTTTCTGGGGATCGTTTCTGCCGCGCGTGTGGGAGTCGACTCCGCTCGGGGTAGGGTGAACCAGCCGCACTCACGAAAAGAAGCGCGCGTCCCAGTCTGTTAAATATAAAACGGCTCTCGAAAAATCGGAAGCCGTTTGTCGTCCGTCAATGATTAAAGAAGGGATGACTATTCTTGCACAGGCATGGGCGCGTTTTTGCGCTGGCGGAATGTGATGCGCGCGCGTGTCAGGTCATACGGGGACATTTCCATCGCGACGCGGTCGCCAAGCAGAATACGGATGTAGTGCTTGCGCATTTTGCCGGAGAGGTATGCCAGCACTTCATGCCCGTTATCAAGCCGAACTCGGAATTGTGTGCCGGGTAACGCCTCGATCACAAGACCCTCAGCGCGAATTTTATCTTCTTCTTTAGCCATGGTGTTTCTTTCTATTTGTTTCACTCGCCATCGCGGGTGAAGGTGCGGCGCTTGATGCGGCGGATTGCTTTTTTCTTTTCCATTCGGCGCTGTTCGCTTTTGGAGACGAACCAGCGTTTGCGGCGAACGGTGCTTAGCACGCCGCTTTTGACGACCTTTTTACGAAAACGTTTCAACAGCGAGTCTTGCGATTCGCCGCTACGAAGATTTACAGATGCCAAACGAAGTCACCTCCTTCCCGCATGGAAATAAAAAACTCTGCGCTTATGCAGAGTCGGTTGAGGGATAGTGTAAAAATAAGAAACGACAAAATGATCGCTGGATCAAACGCGCGCTTCACGCTCCTCTTTTTAATTGGGGCTTTGCCCGTCAACCGAACTATAAGATTAATTATACATGAAACACGCGCAGTTGGATAGACTGCGCGTGTGCTTTTTTAAGAAAAGCCCCTTGGCAATGACCTACTCTCCCAGGAGGTCGCCCTCCAAGTACCATCGGCGCTGACGGACTTAACTGCCGGGTTCGGGATGTGACCGGGTGTACCCCCGTCGCTCCAATCACCAAGGGACTATTTCACATGTGAATGCTGAACAGCAACTGATAAGATTTGCGTGGAAGAGTAATAAGTTCTCCACATCACGGGATTCAGCCCTCGACCATTAGTACAACTTAGCTCAACGCATTACTGCGCTTACACTTGTTGCCTATATAGCAGGTGGTCTACCTGCGGTCTTACTCCATTAACTGGATTACAGGGATCTAATCTTGAGGCGAGTTTCCCACTTAGATGCTTTCAGCGGTTATCCGACGGAAATGTAGCTACCCTGCGATGCCCCTGACGGGTACAACAGGCACACTAGGGATTTCCCCACTCTGGTCCTCTCGTCACAATATCATTTGTTACCAAATGTGTAGACTATACCTTCATCCGCCTTAAGCGGAGCTTGCCGTATTATGGTCAACTTTACTAATATGACCATCTTCATTCCGAATTCTCACTTCGAAACTCCAGTCGTTACGGG
>JBGANO010000048.1:0-29962 GCA_044222305.1 Anaerolineales bacterium | reverse complement strand
GAAACTCGTCGAGTGGTACAACGCCGAACGCGAATGGGCGAAGGAAATTTTGACACCGTAGTTGCGCAGTAAGACAAAGTTCACTTTGTCATTTTGTAAAAAGCAAAGTGAACTTTGCTGTACGGTGACGACATCGCGCAAAGGCAAAGTGAACTTTGCCGTACTGGGTGTTACTTCCGTTTATTTTTGAGCGCGTTTTTTCGCGCGAGCAGGGAGGCGGTTGTGGATGTCGCGGTTTCAGGCGGGGAAGGTTTTGTTTCTTCCACTTTATCTTGTTCAACGGCTTGAATAATTTTCTCTGAAGGTTGCGCTTCGTTAAATTTCACAGGCGTCGCCTCGGTGCGTTTTGTTGATTCAGAGACGCGGTCTTTGGCTTTGAGCAAGGCTTCCATGCGCGGCGACGATTGAGGAGTTGTCAGCGCGCGCGGTTTGCTAAAACCAAATTGCTTCATCATCCATGCTCGCCCGTTTGAAACATCCTGTTTGGTGATGATGAGTCGGCGCGAGGCGATGTCGAATGGCAGGAGCAACACGGCGAGCAGAATCAGCCATTGCCAGATCGGACGCGAGGCGCGAGTCGCGTTGAGGTTGTGGAGAAACGCGTCGGCGGGGTCGGCGGTGGCAACCTCCCCGCCCGATAAAGCAACAAGACGGAGAAGCAGGTCGGGGTCCGAATCGAGGCGTTTGTATTCGGGCGAGTAGGATAACGCCCAGCCGGTCGTCTCGGCGAACGAATCCGTTTGACCAGCGGACGTCCCCACGAATCGAATCAAGTAGACGCCCTGCTCTTTCGGATCGAAGAACGCTTCGTATCTCCCCGGGGCGACCTGCCTCAACGTAAGCGAATTGGTTTCGCCGTTCGGCGCGACGATGTTGGCGTCCACCGCGTAGCCGTTGATGAATTCGCCGCTGGGAGTTTGCGCATCGAGGGTGATGCGCGCCTGGTCGCCGATGAGTTCGATGTCCGTTGCGAGCGCGTTGTCGGTTGGGTTGCCGATGGTGGAGCGCACAACCTGCACCCAAAATTTTGCGAAGTTATCCGACGTGAGCCAATCGCGCGCCCAGCGACCTGTGGCGTCGGAGGTGAACGCGACTGCGCGTCCCAGACCATATTGCCACGACGCGAGAATCGGATCGTCCTTATCGGACTTGAGAATCACCTGCGCGAGGTCTTTCGGACTCGACGCCACGTAACCATACAGGCGCGGGATTTCGTTGATGCCGGAAAGAATCGGCGAGGGATTGGCAAGCGCGGGGAAGAACGGCTCTTCGACGAGATAGGCGCGCGTGGCGAGCGACACTTCCTCGGTGAAGATGCTGGGGATACTGCTGGCATCGTTGGTGAAGTGATAGCGACCGCCGCCGATCTCCGCGAGGTCTTCGAGGAACGGCGCGGCGTCGTTGCCCACGCCGACGGTGGAAAGCGTGATGTTGTCTTCTTCGAATAATTTTTGCACAAGCTCGGGAATGCCCGTTGGATCCGCGCCGCCATCGGTGAGCAGGATGACGTGTTTCACTTTGGCGGGATCGTCGGGCAACACTTCAGACATGGCTCGCACACCCGCCATGATATCTGTGCCACCGCCGCCGCGTATCGAGCCGATCGCGCTCACCACCTGACCGGGGTCGCTGAGTTCGGTCATCGGCACAACCCACGAAGCGGAATCATCGAACGCGATCACACCGACGCGGTCGGTTGGGAAAAGAAAATCAATCGAACGCGCCGCCGCTTCTTTGGCGAGTTCAAGTTTCGTCACGCCGCCACTGGTGGATTCCATACTGCCGGAGTGGTCAATGATGAAAACGATTCCCAACGTGGGGCGACGTTTCTCATCCTTGATTTGCATATCCACTGGCAGGGTTTCTTCGAGCGGAGTTTTGAAATACCCGCCCACGCCGTAACTGGTCGGTCCGCCCACCGCCACCAAGCCGCCGCCGAGGTCATGCACATAACTTTGCAAATTCTCCATTTGATTGTTGCCGAGTGCGCGGGCTGGGACGTCCACCAGCACCACCGAATCATATTGCGCCAGCGACGGCAGGTCAGACGGCAAACGATTCGGCGCGACGACATTCACTTGAAAATTTGCCGATTGCAGAGCGGATAACAACGCGGAGTATTCATCGGGGCGCGGATCGCCGCCGGGCAGAGTCTCGCCCGCTGGAGGCGCGACCATCAAAATGCGCGGAGGTCCTTCCACTTGTGAAAACGCATCGAGTTGGTTGTTTTGATAGAAGCCATCATCCGTCGCGGCAATCTGCACTTGGTAATTGACAAAGCCCGGCTCGCCCGCAACCAACGGCAGGCTCAACGATTGTGTGCCGCGCCGAAGATCGTATGCGCCTTCGTACAGAACTTCGCTCCCGCCCAACACGCGGACAGTGGCGCGAGTCGGTTCGTTCGCTTGCAACGTGACCGTAAGATCAAACTGCTCGCCGGGTCGCAAGCGCGTCGGCACATCCACATTTTGAATCAACACTTCTTCGCCGCGTTGGGTGATGATCGGCAAGACGACAATCTGCGCATCGGATGCAACCGCGAACTTCACCGCTTCGAGCGCGTCGCCGCTGGTCTGCGCTCCGTCTGAAAGAATCACCATCCGTTTTGCATAACCCGATGGGAACAACGCCAAGCCCAATTGAATCGCCTCTTCGAGATTCGTCTGGTTGGTGACCGGGGCGGAGGTGAACGCGCTCAACTCTTTCGCCGCCGACATCTGCCGCTCGACCAACGCGTCCGCGCCGAACAACACCACTGCGGATTGATCGTCGGGCTTCATCGCTTCGAGGGCGAGTCGCACATATTCCACTTCGGCATTGATCGCCTCAGGCGGCATCGAGTCGGACACATCCACCAAAAATACAACGGCGAGAGCATCTCCACGCTGGACGATTTCGAGTCCAGCCAACGAGAAGACGAGACACAGGATGATGATCACGCGCAGGATCAATGAGACGATCTCACGCGTCCGCCCCGGACCTTTGGCTGGTTTGCCCATCCACACCACGATCGGCACGAGGAGGAGAAGGAGGAGGAAGAGAGGGGTAGTGAAGCGCATTAAACCTTTTGGGACGCTGACACCTGCACTTGCGTCAGGTGCAAGTGTGAACGCAGATGAACGCTGATCTTATTTTTCTGATTCGGACAAATCAAAAAAATCAGCGTCCTCAGCGTTTTTCTGCGTCCAAATTATTTTTGAACATAGGTAATGACGGAAATTGCCTTCGATGAAACACTTGCCATTCGATCATCAATACGAGCAATGCAAGCGCGGCGAGCCAGCCCCACAACTCGCGTTGACCGATTTGTTGCGCGACAGTGGGGGTGACGGTTGAACGCCCGACTTGAATCGTTTCGCGTGGCTGAATGTTCGATTCGTTTTCGTCAAAGAGATTGACGGCGAAATATTCAACGCGATTTGAATCGCCAGAGATGAAGTTGACCGCGTAGTAGCCGAGTTCGTCGGTTTGCGTGAAGGTTGGTTGATCGAGCGGGAGGGTGTATGCCTGATTCGACGGCGAGGCAACAACAATGCGATCCACATTCGATTGAGGGAGGATGGACAGGCTTTCGCCGGGCGTCAGCGATTGTGTCGCGTCGAAGGCGCTGGGCGGCGCGAGGTAGTTGATCAGGTTGGAAAAGAGAATCGGGTAGGCGATTTGGAGGGGCAGGTCGCTTTCTTTCAGGTCGAAGGTGAGCGCCGCGATGCGTTGACCTTTTGTCTCACCTGCAAAAACGAGCGGGCCCGCGTCCGATTCGATCAATGTCTCTGCCCATGGCGGCGTTTCGACAAGTTTCGCCTGCAAGATGTGGACGTTGCTCCAATCTACAAAGTTGGTGAGGTCGTGCTGGTTGACTTGCACGTTTTGAAATTCGTTGTACGTCCCGCCGACTTCAAAGAACGGATTTGTCGAGGGGTTCACCAACAGCAGATTCGCGTTCGGCAATTCGGGAGGGATAATGCCGTCAAAGATGTAGAGGTCGAACGGGTCGTTGGGAATCTGAATCGTCCCGTCTGTTGCAGGGAGGGCGCGGAAGGGTTGAATGCCGGGCAGTGAAGCGAGTAATTGCTCGAGAAACAGATTCCCTTTTGAGACGAGCAGGACGCGGCGAGAGGTGGAGGATTGGAAGACGGCGAAGGCGGTGTTGTCGAGGGGGAGGGAATCGAGGGAGTTGAGGGAACTTTGAGAATTGGGAGAATTTAGAGGATTGAGAGAATTTGGGGAATTGGGGATTGTGATTGTCGCTTTGTAGATTCCGCTGGCGTTGGAGAGATTGTCTATGGTGAGGCTTCCGTGAGAGTTTGCGGATAGGGAGAGTTGCCTTGCATCAATGAGTTGGTCGTTGAAATAAATGGAGAGCAAAACGTTGCGGTCTGTCGAATCGTAATTGGTGATTTCGGCGAACAGTTGCGGGGATTTTTGCGCGGGGCGCAATGCCAGCGCGGTGATGGCGAGGTTGTTTTGCGATTCGCCGACGGGAATGAAGCGGACCTCGCCAGGCAGGGAGGGGAGTCCGCTTTCGGGCAAGCCGCCGTCGGAGACGATCACGATTGTCGAGTTGTTCCCCGCGCCTGCCGCAAGTGCGAAAGCGGATTTCCAGTCGGCGACTCCTTGAGTCGCTTGCGCGTTGTTGATGGCTTGCCTCAAGAGCGATTTGTCTGTTTCAGCGGCAATCAGAGTCTGGAGTTTCTCGGCGACCAGAATCAACGTCAGGGATGAAGCGGGGGAGAGTCCGTTGATGAGGTCGAGGACGGAGTCGCGCGCGGAGTCGAAGCGAGTCGGGTTCCCATCTGTCGCGTTCATCGAAGCGGAAGCATCGAGGAGGACGATCACCGATCCGCTGGCGACGACGGGGACTTGCAGGGCGGGGCGCGTGAGGGCAAAAACGAGCGCGGCGAGAATGAGAAGTTGCAGGAGGAGGAGCAGGTTGCGTTTGAGTTTTTGCCACGGCGCGTTGGCTTGTTGTTCGCGCAGGAGTTGCGCCCAGAGGAATGTGGAAGAGACTTGCACCTGTTTGCGGCGCAGTTTGAGCATATAAAGAAGAATGATGGGGATGGCGAGCGCGGCGAGGGTGAGGGCGAGGGGGGTGAGGAGGGACATGGGGATACGAGATGCGGGTTACGGGAGTGGTACTTCGTATTGCGTACTGCGTATTGCGTAAATTACGAAATACGAAATACGCAGTACGCAGTAGTGGTCACTTCACAAACCCAGCCCTTCTCATTTCGAGGAGCAGGATGTGATCCCAGGTTTGATCCGTGACCGCGTCGAGATAGCGGATGTTGTGTTTGCGGCACTCGGTCTGCGTGGATTGAATCCAGGCGCGGGCGCGGGTTCGGTAGCGTTCGCGTAAGCCGCCGTCGAGGGAGACATCCTGTGTGAGATTCGTTTCGATGTCAATGAGTTGAATATCGCCCGCGAGCGGCGGATCGAGTTCATCAGGCGCGAGGACGTGAACCAGCGCGGCTTCGTGTCCGCGTCCCATGAGTTGACGCAGACCTGATTCGTAGCCATCGTTTGCAAACAGATCAGAAATGAGGATCACAAGTCCCGCGCGGCGCGGGAGGATGGAGTAGTCGCGCATGGCGCGATTGAGATCCGTTTCGCCGCCGGGTTCAATCTTTTCGAGAAAACGGAATAAGCGCGTGAGTGAGGCTTGTCCGCGTGAGGGACCGAACTCAGCGGTGACTTTGCCATATTGAAGCAATCCAACCGTTAGCACATCGCCAGAGGCGAGCGTGATCGCGCCGAGTCCTGCCGCAACGCGCAACGCATACTGAAATTTGTTTTCATCGCCCTCGCCCCAGTTCATGGATTGCGATCCGTCAATCAAAATGTGAACGGCTAAATCTTCCTCTTCTTCGAGCAATTTGATAAACGGGCGTTCGAGCCGCGCGTAGATGTTCCAATCGAGTCGGCGCAGGTCGTCACCGGGCGCGTAGTTGCGATAATCGGCAAACTCCACGCTGGAACCGCGCCGCGAGGAACGCCGCTCGCCTTTCATCGCGCCACTGCGCACGCGCGAGGCGATGAGGGTGAGTTGGTTTAGTTTGCGGAGGGTGGATTCGTCGAAGAGCATTGGATAAAAAAGGATGAAGGATGAATTATGAAGGATGAAAGAGAGATACGAGTTACGTGATACAAGTTATCAGTTATCAGCTCCGAGTGACGTGTCTACTTGTTTACCTGTCTCCTTGTTTACGTGTTTACTTGTCTACCCATTCACCGGAATCGCGCTCAACAGTTCACCAATCACATCATCCGTCTTCACCCCTTCCGCCAGCCCATCGAAGTTCAACAACAGACGATGCCTCAGCGCGGCGGGGGCGACGGCTTTGATATCGTCGAAGGCGACGTTGAAGCGGCCGTTCAACAGCGCGGTCACTTTTGCGCCCAACGCCAATGCCTGCGCTCCGCGCGGCGAGACTCCGTAACGCACGAATTTTTTCACCAGCGGCGATCCGTTCGGGTCTTCGGGATGTGTGGCGAGCACCAAACGCGCGACAAAATCCTTGACGTGCGACGCCATCGGCACACCGCGCGCCAGTTCGCGCATTTGGATGATCTCCGCGCCGCTGACGGCTTTGTTCGCCGACGGAGACTCTTTGCCCGTCGTGCGATCCATGATCTCGACCATCTCGTCCACGTTCGGCATAGTCACGTTGACCTTGAAGAAGAAACGATCCAGTTGCGCTTCGGGCAGTGGATACGTCCCTTCCATCTCCAGCGGATTTTGAGTCGCCATCACGAAGAACGGTTCATCGAGTCGGTGAGTCTGTTGCGCCACCGTCACCGAAGTTTCCTGCATGGCTTCGAGCAACGCGGACTGAGTCTTCGGCGTGGCGCGGTTGATCTCGTCTGCTAAAACTAAATTGGCAAACAAAGGTCCGTGACGAAAACGAAACTCGCGTTGTCCGTTCTGGTCGCTGAGGATTTCCGTCCCGATAATATCGGCGGGCATCATGTCGGGCGTGAATTGGATGCGCGAAAATTTCAAATCCAACACGTCGCCCAGCGTGCGGATCAACATGGTCTTGCCGAGTCCCGGCACGCCTTCGAGCAAGACGTGCCCGCCCGCGAGGATGCTCACCAGCACATGCCGCACCACGTCGCTTTGCCCGACGATGACGCGACCCACTTCGGTTTCGATCTTTTCGGCGTGCGCGCGGAATTGGTCAACTGATAAAGTCATGATCTCTCCATTGCGATGAAAATCTTAGCCACAGAGTTCACAGAGACTCTGAGAAAAATCTCTGAGAACTCTGTGGTCTCTGTGGCTACGTCTTACGGTTTCAACGAATCAAAATAATTCTTGACGATCTGAATGAACGACAACGGCACCGCGCCGCTTTCGATTGCTTCGTTATTGGCTTGCTCATACTGCGAAAAAACTTCGTTATACGGAACCGTGCTCTCGCCGGGATTGCCCGGCGTCGTCGGTCCCTGCCCGATCACATCGCCACTGTTCGGATCGGATGGCGGCAGATTCACTTGCGCGCCGCCTTCGCCGCCCAACAATTGCGGCGCGTAAATTTGTTCGTATGACGACTCTCCGCCGTCACTTGGACTCGTCTGCGCGATGGGATCGCTTCCCGCTTCACTTCCGCCTTGGGATGTACCCGCCTCACTTCCGGACCCCGAGCCTGCCCCGCCATTCGCGGAGTTTTGTCCACCTTGATTCGTTTGACTCGCCTGCTGACCTGCTCCGCCCGCCGCCAACACCTGTCCCGCGCCTTGCTGTAATTGACTCGCGGTCTGGCTTGCGACTTGCGACGACGCGACTTGTTGTCCCGCTTGCGCGAGGGATTGCGCGGCTTGATTCAATGCTTGTTGCGCGGCTTGCGTGTCGCCGTTTTGCAACGCGTTCGCCGCTTGATTTAATTGACTCGCCAACTCAGGGTTTGTAGATTGAAGCGACTCTGCCAGCGCGTTCAATTGATCGGCGAGTCCCGCCTGCTCCTCCGCGCTCAACTGACTCACATCCATGTTTGCCAATTCCGTCGCGGCGTTGACGGCGTTGCCCTGCGCCAACTGCTCTCCCACCGATTCAAGCGGACTGCCTTCTTGATTCGCAAGTTGATTCCCCGCCTCCTTCAACGCTTCGCTCATCTGTTGCGCTTGCGGGTCGGAGAGGGCTTGCAATTTTTCGCCGGTGTTCGTCAGCGTTGACACCGAATTTTCCAACGAGGGATTATCTTGCAATGCCTGTTGCGCTTCTTTAAGCGGTTCGGTCAACGCTTGCTTTTGTTCGTTGGTCAGCGCCTCGTTGGCTTCGATCTGTTGGATGATCTCTTCGATCTGGGTAACTTGTTCCTGCACAGCTTGCTCGACGGCGCGGGCTTGTTGCGCGGCTTGAAACCACGCGCCACCGCGAAACCAGACGAGGGCGATCAGCGCGATGGATAACAGGGCGACGAGTCCCTCGCGCGATTGGATGCGCAATGGAAACTCGCGGCGCGGATTCACATTGCGCGCGGCGGTTGTCGCGTCCGTCAGTTGGCGATGCAGAAGTTCAGGGGAGACGAGGCTGGGGTGTTGAATCAGTTCGAGGGCGGTGCTGACGCGTTCGTCCAAATGGAAGAGAATATCAAAGCGCCGAGCGGCTTCGAGGGGATGAATCCGCCAGAGGGTGGCGATCAATCCAAAAAGAATTGCGGTGATGAGCGATGCCGAGACGATGAGCGTGAGAAACTCAGTTTGCAAAATTTTGGCTTGATATAACGCGAACGATCCGACGGCGAGGGATAACAGCAGACCAGCGATCAAGCCGCGTAAAGACCACGCGAGGGCGCGTTGTATTCGCAAACGGCGAATCCAGGAGTGGAGGGGTTGGTTCAGTTCGGCGATGGTTGACATGGGTTTAACGGTCGGGGCGTTTTACAAGATAAATGCTGAGGAGGATCAGTATCACAGTTAAGAATGTATAGAATAAGACGTACACGATCCACGGCGAGGGAAGGAAGGTTGGTCCGCTTGAGCCGAATAATTGGTTCGTGGTGAAGAATAAGTTTTGGTCTTCGATCAGAATCACTTCGCTCATGATCGCCGCCATGAGGGGATTTGTGCAAACGAACACCCAGATCAGCAGGACTAATATATATTCGGTGAATTTCGATGGGCTGTTCAACGAAATTGCCTCGGTATACGCGATGAGAAAGAAGATGAACACAAGCGCAAGAAATGAAAATAGGATCGCGGCGTACGAACTGACGGTGGCGGCAAGCGTCCGCTTGAGGATGCTGGAGAAGAAGATGCCCAGCGTGCAAAAGAAGACCGCGGTGACGATCAGCATCAATTCGGAGGCGATCAATTCGCCCAGCCCAACGCCGCCCAATAAAAAGGCGAGGCTTTGCAGGGGAACGGCGGTGAGGATCAAAAGAAAAAGATAGGCGAAAGCGGAACCGAGTTTGCCCAACACCAGCGAGCGCGCCGAGAGTAAGGTGGTGCGCAATATCTCGTAGGTTTGGCGTTCGCGTTCGGAGGTGATCGCCCCGGAGGTGAGACCGGGCGCGATGAAACTGATCAAGAAGAGTTCGAGCAAGACCACCGTGCCGAAGATCGCTTTGCCAGCCTCCTGTCGCAGACTCGGGTCCCATCGAAAGGAATAGGTCGGGGCAATGAGGCTGTAGATAAATACGATGAACATGGCGATCAGCCCGAGGTAGATGGTGAGCAGGGTAAAGGCTTGCCCGCCGCGCATCCTGCCGCGCAGTTCTTTGAGGATGACGGGGTTGTCCGTGAGGCGGCTGAAAAATCCCTGTCGTTCTATTTTTTTGGGGGTTTCGGGGATGGAGATTGTGGATTCCATGTTGGTTCCTGTATTTACTTCAAACTTTTTAGCCGCATTAACTCACTGATGTTACGCCGTTTTGCCTTGGCAGTAAACCATCCACGAATAAAACCACGAATTTACGAATGGTAGCGCGCCAATTCGTTTATTCGTGCGCATTCGTGGACGGTAACCATTCCTGCGAAAGAAAATCTCTTCACCAAAAGCGATCTTGCGTAAGGTGAGTAACTCATTTTAAACAATGTCATTCTGAGCCGCGCTCTTGCTCTTTGCGGCGAAGAATCTCTTTGATGATGTCAGAGATTCTTCGCTCTGCTCAGAATGACATTCCATCATGAAACAATCCCGCGCGTGGCGCGCATGAAGACTTCTTCGAGGTTCTGAGTCTCCTCGCTGAAGTGGACGATGGGGAGTCCCTGCGAGACCAACGTGGAGAGGATGGATTGTAAAGACGCATCGTCGCCGGTGAACTCGGCTTCGAAGGATAACCAGCCGGCTTTTCCCAGCCCATCCTGCGCGCGGACGGCGGAAATGCCCGGCAACGCGGCGAGCGCGTTCTGCGCCTGATCCAGATTGACCTGATTTAAAAACGCGACGCGGATCAAGCGATGCGGCACAGCCTTTTCGGTCAGTTCGTTGAGCGCGCCGAGGGCGACCAACTTGCCGCTTTCCATGATGCCCACGCGGGTGCAGAGTTCCGCCACGTCGGCGAGGATATGGCTGGAGAAGATGATCGTCTTTCCGAGACGCGCGATTTCCAGCAACAGTTCCCGAATTTCGACGCGGGCGCGCGGGTCCAAGCCGGAAGCGGGTTCGTCAAGGACGAGAATGCTGGGGTCGTGGATCAAGACGCGGGCGATGGCGAGGCGTTGTTTGAGTCCGCGCGAGAGGGTATCCACCATGTCGTCGCGGCGATGGGCGATGTCTACCAGTTGAAGCAGGTCGTTAATGAGGGCTTTGCGCTGTGACGGGGGAATCTTGTAGCAGGCGCCGAAGAAGTCGAGGTACTCTTGCACGGTCATGTCGTTATACACGCCGAACGAATCGGGCATGAAGCCGATCATGCGGCGAACCTCGCGGGGAAATTTGCGCACGGAATGTCCGCCCACGGTGATCTCGCCGCGATCGGGTTGGAGCAGGGTGACGAGCATGCGCATGGTGGTGGTTTTGCCCGCGCCGTTGGGACCCACCAAGCCGAAGATCTCTCCGCTTTCGACGGAAAGGTTAACGTCATTGACCGCGAGCCGGCGGGCAAAGTTCTTGCTGAGTCCTTTGATCTCGATGATCGCGCTCATGGTTTCACTTCCATGCTGATGGATGTGGCTGTGATCTCGGTATATGCGGATTGGTCTTGCACCACGCGGATACGCGCCTCGCCGTTGGAGGCGACAAAACGATCCGGGTCGGGGATGGTGATGGTCATGCCATTATCCGCTAATTTCACCCACGTTTCATTTTCGAAATTCCACGCGTAGGCGGTCAACGCGCTGGGGTTGGTATTGACCAGCGTGAGTTTGAGCGACTGCACGTTGCGGAATTGAATCGGCACGGCGGGTCTGAAACGCAGGATATAGCCCTCGGACGGAATCTCGTACACAGAATATGGCGCGACTGTTGGCGTGGACGATTCCCATGCAAAGAATCCCGACGGCAGGTACAACGTATTGCCATCCGTCTTGAGATTGGGTGTGAGACTGTGAACGTACAAAACCGTATCCACCGAGTTATATCGCCGCCCGGCAACGCCGACGGGCAGGTCGGAGCGATCCATCCAACCCATGAGATAGATGCCCCAGTTGCCGGTGTTCCGATATCCATAATCGCTGATGGATAAAGCGGTTTGCAGAAAGGAATATTGACGCGCGGCATCCACATCGGGTTGCATCGTGAAGGAATTGAGATTCAGAATGTCGTCTGCGCGGAGGGAGTAGAAATTGGAACTTGACGCGCGGAGGAAGAGGTTCACGTCCGCCGAAGCGCCGGGTTCGAGGTCGCCGAGTTTCTTCCAGCCGCCGGGGGTGACGAGCACGGCATCCTTCAGCGTAAATTCGCTTGAGTTAATCACTGTGCCGGAAACCGCTGGCGATGATTTGCCGAGGTCTATCGTCAGTGTGTGGCTGATGGGGAGCGCGGGCAGGTTCCCCTCCAGAATGAGCGCCTTCATACCGGCGATCTCCACGCGCGTATCCGGCGTTACCATCGAAGCATCCTGCTGAAGCAACGCCCAATTGTTGTCGGATTGCAATTCTCCGAACCCGCCGCTGAACGCATGGGGTATAAACCCCGCATTGGCGGTTATATCGTATTGCGCGCGGACGGGGGAATACACTCCCACCAGCGCTTTTACATTTGCCTGTGGAACGCCATCCCATGCCTGAACTATCATCAAACGGTTGAGGATCGGCGTGAACCCCCGGAAGGAAAAACCTGTGGCATAGAACACGCACGAAAAAAGGACCACCAGCGCGGGGATCGTTATCCATGCCAGTTCGCGGCGTTTTGCGCGGCGCAGGATAAGAAAATTCAACGGACCCATCACGACCACATATAACCCGAGCAAGCCACAGATGTACAGGATCGAAGGCATGCTCAATTCTTTCATCGCGCCGAGCGCCTGCTCTGTCGTATTTGGATATTGCGCATCAAAAGAGGTGACCGCCCACGACGGCAAAGGCGGACGAGTTGCCAGCGTCTGCTCGTACAGCGTTTTCATGCCCGCCCAGCCGACCAACGGATTCACCGATGGGTCCGCCGCCAGATAATAGACGGCGCCAAAGCCGACGGTTTTCCGCGCGAGGACCGGGACGCCGTCCTGCTCGACCAACGCCTGCGCCCCCTCGCGCATCGCTCCGACGGGGAGGGTTGCTCCGGTTTCCAACCGGCTTTCGTCTTTCACGTACGCGCTGAGGTTGAGGAGACTCGTCACATTGCGCGTGGATCGTATCTCGACGGGCAGGAATTCGCTTAAGCCGGCCGTTGTCCTCTGCCACTGCGCCCCGCCGGTGACGAGCAACTGTCCGCCTGAACCGAGCCACAATTCCAACGCCTGTTTCTGCGCGGCTGTCAGCGCGCCCGTATCCGCGTTCGAAACGACCAGCGCGTCCAGCGATTGCCAGGCTTGGGATCGCTCCGGCAGGTCCGAGATCCGCAACTGCGCCACGCGGGAGGTTCCGCCCAGCGGAGTCATATCGCTGAGTCCATCCAACGCCGCTGGGGTATCGGATAGCGCGCCGACCAGCATGACGTTACCGGCTAAACAGTTTGTTTGAAGTTTTATCTTTTGCAGAACCTTCGTGCCATCCAACAGGCTGACCGCGAAATTCCTTAGCGAGCCGTCGGCAAAAATGTATACAAAGAAGGATTTGCGCGATGAAGTTGGGAGTTGCGCTTCGGTGGTTGTGGATGTTACGCCCCCGTTGCTATTGTTATATGAAACTTGCACGCTCGCATCCAGGTCGGGACCGTTGTTCTCGATCTCCACCCGCACCGGCAACCAGCGTTTATCTTTGCAATACCCGTCGAAACCCGCCGCCGCGCTCAAGGTGACTCCCTCGTTCTGCGCGTGGGCGAATCGTTGTCCTCCAAACGCGGAAGACAGGCTTGCAAGCAGGATGGCAGCGAATATGATCTTGGCGGTTTTTGAATGAAAGATGGCGATCAAGCCGGTTTCTCCTATCTTGATTGCGTGGACAAATCTTATCATAAGACTGCCGAAGGTAACTTTTTGATCCCGGTCGGAGAGTGGCGAAACAAGTGTGTAAAACCCTCTTTGCCACAGAGATCACTGAGTCCTCTGAGAAAAAACTCAAAATCTCTGCGCGCTCGGTGGCTAATAACTCTTTATGGACTGATTTTTTATTCCGCGAATCCCGATAATGGCTCATAACGATTACAATTTGCCATCGTATGTTTCAGCGAATCCGAACCTCCCTCCGCGAAGATAACCTCTTCCGCCGCGTTGTGACGAACAGCCTCCATCTTTTCAGCAACAATACGATTGCTTTGGCGTTGAGCGTGCTTCAAGGCGCGTTGGTGACGCGCCTGCTGGGACCTGCGGGCTACGGTTTGATCGGCGTGATCATGGCGTATGCGTCCACGGTCAACAGCATTTTTTCGTTTCGGATGGGCGAGGTGGTGGTGAAATATGGCGGGGCATATCTTGAACAAGGCGAAAAAGCCAAAGCCTCCGCGTTGCTGAAAGCCGCCAGTCTCACAGAAGCCGTCGTTTCATTGCTTGCCTTTATCGCCGTCGCGCTGACTGCCAACCTCGCAGAAATGTACAACGCGAAAACCGCAGGCACGGCATGGATGTTCATCGTCTTTGCGATTGGACTGCTCGCCAACTTCAACATGGAAACCTCCCTGGGTGTGTTACAGGTAACGCAAAAGATCAAATGGCAGGGACGCATCAACTTAATTCAGAGCATTGTCACAACGGTGATTATTCTCGCGGCGTTCTTTTTCAAGGGCAGTTTTGAAACCATCCTATTTGCTTATTTACTCAGCAAAACGATTCTTGGCTTGGGCATGTTCATCGTCGCGCAGATTCAATTACGAGATGTGCTGGGCGTAGGTTGGTCTCAGGTTTCGTTTTCTGCCATCGTCGAATGGCGCGAGTTGATTCGCTTTGCGTTCAGTTCCAACGTCAGCGCGACGATCATCAAGATCTTCCGTGAGAGTGAGTTGTTGTGGGTGGCGTTCTTCCTCACGCCCGAAGCCGCGGGCTATTACAAACTGGCGTACACGCTGGCAGGCTTTCTCGCCATCGTCAGCGACCCGTTCATTGCCACAACCTTCCCTGAGATCAATCGTCTCGTCGTGCAAAATGCGTGGGCGAGGTTGAAAGATTTTCTGAGAAAGATCACTGCATTATCGTTTACATACAACTTCATGATCTTGATCGGTTTCATTGTATTTGGTCAATGGGGCATCACAGTCTATAGCAAACCAGAATTCCTCCCCGCCTATCCCGCGATGATCGCGCTCGTGATCGGTCTCGCGTTCAATTACACGTTGTTCTGGAATCGTCCGCTGTTACTTTCGCTCGGCATGCCTGAATATCCCATCAAGGTCACGCTCGTTGTCGGCATCATCAAGATCGCGCTGGCGTTCGTCCTCGTGCCGCGTTATGGCATCGTTGCGGCGGGCGCGTTGTTGTCGTTTTATTATGTGGCGTCGGTGGGCATCATGGCATTGCGCGGACAAAAAGAAATTTTTAACCGCGAAGCGCGCGAAGAACGCCAAGGTTTTTAAATGGTTTTCTTCGCGACCTTTGCGGTCTTAGCGGTAAAAGTCTTATGAAAATTGCGTTGATTACTAATTCGCGGATTCCGTCATTGACTGCCAATTCGATTCAGGCGATGAAAGTTGCTCAAGCATTGATTCAATTGGGACATGACGTGCGGATGTTCGCGCCTGCTGAAACTGAGCCTGTCTCGCAAGCGATACTCAATACGCACTACGGAGTACGCTTCTCCCCGCCCCTCGAACTGCTCCCGTCCATCAGCGGACTCAAACGCCTCGACTTTATCGTCCATGCCCAACGCGCCGCGCGGACATTTGGCGCGGACCTCATTTACACATGGCTTCCTCAATCTGCCGCGCTGGGGTTGTGGATGAAGTATCCCGTCGTCCTCGAAATGCACGCGGATGTGACAGGTCTCATGGGCGCGTGGTGGCTGAGACAGTTTTGGAATGCGCGCGGGCGCAAGCGGATGGCGGTGACTACGTCCGCGTTGAGAAAAGCTTTAGAGAGGTCAACCAACTTGAAATTGGAGAATGAAGCGGTGATCGTCGCTCCGAACGGAGTCGAGTTGGAACGATACGAGAATCTGCCGAGTCCGCAAGAGGCGCGTCGTCAATTGAATCTGCCTGACGCGCAGACCGTCGGGTTCACGGGTCATATTTATCAGGGGCGCGGCGCGGAGTTGTTGTTCGAGTTGGCGAAGCAAATGCCGCGCGTCCATTTTTTGTGGGTCGGCGGGACGCCCGAACTCGTGTCGTTTTGGAGATCGAAGTTGGCGCAGGAACGCATAGTGAACGTGACGATGACGGGCTTTGTGGAGCACAGCCGCATCTCGCTCTACCAAGCCGCGGCGGATGTTCTGCTGATGCCGTATTCGCGTTCGATCGCGGCGTCGAGCGGGCAGGATATTGCCGAGGTGATCAACCCGATGAAGATGTTCGAGTATATGGCGGCAGGGCGGGCGATCGTGTGCGCGGAGTTGCCTGTGATTCGGGAGGTGTTGAATGAGGGGAATGCGGTGTTTGTGGAATCAAGTGGTGGTCGAGTAGTCCTGAGCGGAGCGGAGCGAAGTCGAAGGACGTATCGAGACCACACTCTTGGAGAATTAGAGAATTCGAGAATTGGGGATTGGAGATTGGCGATTGAGTTGTTGCTTGACGATGAATCGCGCAGGCTCGCGTTGGGCGCGCAGGCGAGGAAAGATGTAGAGAAGTTTTCGTGGGTGGAGAGAGAGGAGAGGGTGGTGGGAGATTTCTAAAATTACTCGTTCAAGAGAGCGCCTAACTTTTTCAGAACTTCGTTCATTGTATTTGCAGGAAGCTTTGATACAAACTCTGCCTGCCTTACTTTCCAATCAAGGCTTTTGACTTGGTCGGATAATACAACGCCATTGATCTTTGATCCTTCGGGAATCAACACTTCAAAGGGATAGCCTTTGATCTGGCTTGTGATCGGGCAGAGTATAGCCAGCCCGACCTTTCCGTTATACGCCGCTGGGGATAAAACTAACGCGGGACGCCGTCCCGCCTGTTCGTGCCCTGCCTGTGGATTGAACGTGATCCAAATGATATCGCCGCGATTCGGAATGTACCCCATGATTTCACCAAACTTCGTTCCCTACGGGTTCACCGCTGTCAACTTCGTGATGAATGTTGTTTTTGTTGATACTCGCCAGCAATTCATCCAGCGTCCATTGCGGCGCGCTGACTGGCTTAACAACGATCTTACCATCCACGAGGGAAATCTCGACTGTGGAATCGTTCTCCAGGTTGGCGTCTAACGCGAAGGTCTTCGGAATTCGCAAAGCGAGGCTGTTGCCCCACTTTTGAATTTTGGTAAGCATTGGTATCTCCTTCTGTATCTACAATAAAGATACACCCTTTTTACTTAATCGGCAAGGGCGAGGAGGATGTGGGCGCGAAGCCGTTTTCGTGGGTGAGGAGGGAGGAGAGGGTGATGGATGGCTTCGGTGGTTGAGACGCAAGCAGTCGAAACCACCACTGTTAAAAGTTTTCGTGGGTGAAGGTGAAATTATCAACCTGCTTGATACGAGCCTTGCGCCTCGGCGCTTAGTATTACAGCGCAAGGTTGCCCGACGATGAAAACCATCCACGAATGAAAAGCCACGAATAAGCGAATTGCGGGACGAATATTCGTATATTCGTGAGAATTCGCGGACGGTTCACTCAGCTGACGCATCCGTTTACGAACTTTGCGCTGTAATATTAGAGACTGTTTCTTAACTTCGTTTTTAGACACGGACGCCACGGGTTTCACTGATTTTCATGGAAAAGAGATTTAAAAAATTATCTTCTTCCGTGTGTTCCGCGATATCCGTGTACAAAAGAATGAGGCTTCAGACTTAAGAAACATTCTCTTAAAGCAATGACCTTACCATACGCATCAATATTGGCTAAATTGAAATCATACGCCTTCAGGGAGTCAAGATCGGCACTTATCCCCGTTGCTGGCGCCTGAATGATCGCTCATTAGACCTCTTGCATAAGTAATGAATAAATATGCTGTAACTCTTTTTGAACCACTCCTGAAAGATCATCGGGACAGGTGAGTCACGGAGACACTGAGAGAAAAAATATAAAACTTCGTGGCTCAGTGTCTCTGTGGTTAAGGGTTCAAGACTTTTGCAAGAGATCCATTGAAAGTAGTCCCACACCTATCGGTAAATTTTTCGTCTTGACTCGCCCCTCCCTCGCCGTTATGATGACTTTGCTTTGGAGACACCCTCATGGCTCAACAAGACCCTCAACCACCACCCGATTCAGAAACCCTCCGCCGCGCCATGCGCGCATGGACAACCGGGGTGACGGTGATCACCGCCGCGCACGACGGTCAACAATACGGCATGACCGTCAACTCGTTCACGTCCATTTCGCTGGAGCCGCCGCTGGTGTGCGTCACCTTGAAGAGACTGACCCACACGCACGAACTTGTCGAGAAGTCCGGTGAGTTCGCGGTAACGATTCTATCCGCCGCGCAAAAAGAACTTTCAGCCCGCTTCGCCGGGAAACACCCGCAGGTCACGGATCGTTTTGACGGCGTGCCAACCACAACGCTTTCGATCCCTGCGCCGTTGATCGAGGGCGGCATGGCGTTCTTTAATTGTCGTGTGCTGAACGCCCAGACGGTCGGCGAGAATACGCTGTTCGTGGCGGAAGTGATCGCGGCGAAGGGCGAAGGCGAAGGCGACCCGTTGGTGTATCATAACCGCGTATATTGGAAGCTTGAGAAGTAGTTTTCAGTAAAGTTTTTATCAGCGTTTCACCTGCCCTGCGGGCGGCGCAAGGGTCAGCGCGCTACGCGGTCAGCGTTCAAAAAAGGTACAGCGCAAGGTTGCCCGACGATGAAAACCATCCACGAATGAAAAGCCACGAATAAGCGAATTGCGGGACGAATACTCGTGTATTCGTGAGAATTCGTGGACGGTTTACTCAGCTTACGCATCCGTTTACGAACCTGGCGCTGTAATATTGGAAGTGAATTAAAAAGAATCTTCGTGCCTCTGCGACTTTGCAGTGAACCATCGCGAGATTGTATGCAAGACAAACTCACCCTCGAAGAACAACAGACTCTCCTCCGCCTGGCGCGCGAGGCGATGACATTGCGCGTGAAGGGAGAGACGCTTCCGCCGCTGGATGTTTCGTCGCTGACGGAACGCTTGCGCGCGGACGGCGCGTCGTTCGTCACGTTGACGATTCGCGGCGAACTGCGCGGATGCGTCGGCGCATTGGAGGCGTATCAACCGCTGGCGGAGGATGTGCGCGAACACGCGGTCGCCGCCGCGTTGGAGGATCCGCGCTTTCCCCCCGTGAGTGAACGCGACCTAGTGGCGATCCAACTCGAAATTTCGAGGTTGACGCGCCTGCATCCGCTGGAGTACAAAGACGCCGCTGACCTGTTATCCAAGTTGAAGCCGCATGTGGATGGGGTCATCCTGCGCGATGATATGCGCCGGGCGACGTTCCTACCGCAAGTGTGGGAGAAAATTCCACAACCCGATGAGTTCATGGATAACCTGTGCTACAAAATGGGCGCGAACTACGACCTGTGGCGAAAAAAACATCTCGAGGTGCTCACGTATCAAGTGGAGGAATTCCACGAGTGATTAGTATTCTCATTATTGCCGGCGCGCTTGGTGGCAACGAGCATCATGAGTGGTGTAAAATCAGCGCATGACCGACGAAGTTTTCCAGGAGGCAGTGGAAGCCCTGCGTGAGGGAAATAAAGCCAAAGCCCGCGAGCTGCTCACGGGCTTGCTCAAAACCGACCAGGGTAATGCAACCTATTGGGTGTGGATGAGCGCGACAGTGGATTCGGAAAAAGAGCGCGTCTACTGCCTGCAAACCGCGTTCAAACTCGACCCTGAAAATGCCACCGCCAAGCGCGGCTTGATTTTGCTCGGCTCACTGCCGCCGGACGAAACCGTCCAGCCGTTTTCACTCAATCGCCCGCGCGTGTGGGAACAAAGACTTTTGCTCGCGCACGAAAAGCCGAAGCTCAAGGGATGGGCGGCGGTGCGAACCAACCCGGTCTTCCGCCTTGGGGGCATCGCCGTGTTGATCGCCGCGCTGGCGGGATTTGTTTACTTCGGATTCATCGTTCCGGCGCGGCAACAAGCGCGTCCGCCCACATCCACACCGGGTCCATCCCCCACGTGGACGTTTACCCCCACCGCGCTTAATGCCACAAGCCAGCCTCAAGCCGGCGGCACGCCGTTCCCCTTCTCTGAATTGCTCGAAGTTCCGCATACGCCCACAGCGTTATACGTCAATACGCCGCGCTCCTTGCTCGCTATGGATATTCAAGGCCGGTTTGACAACGCGTTTAAAAGCGGAAATTGGGACGAGGCAATCGCGGCAATGGAGGAGATTGCGCGTCTTGAGCCCGAGCGCCCCGACCCGTACTATTACATCGGCGAGGCGTATCGCTTAAAAGGCGATATGGCGAGCGCGATCGACGCCTACAACTTTGCGCTTCAAGCGAATGCGGAATTCGGTCCCGCGTACGTGGGGCTGGCGCGGGCGCGCATTCACATCGACCCCGGCGCGAACACCGAACCGTTGCTCGATGAAGCCATCCGCTTCGACCCGAACTTCGGCGAGGCATATCTTGAACGCGCCAAGGTCCGCCTGCGCGATAACAACATCGCCGGCGCGATCGCCGACCTCGGCAATGCCGACCGCCTCCTGCCGAATTCACCGCTGGTGTATTACACGCTGGCATTGGCGCGTCAACGCGAAGGGGAGTTCGATCTCGCGCTGACCACCGCCCTGCGCGCCAACCAACTCGATGTGACCCACATGCCCACATACCTGTTGCTTGGTCAGTTATATGAATCCACCGGCAACTCTGCCGACGCGGTGCGCGTTCTCGATATTTACCTGAAATATAACGAAGGCGACGCGGATGCTTACATGCTCCTCGGCAGGATGCAATTTGCCGACGGCGATTATGAAGAAACCATCCGCGTGATGAACCGCGTGATCGGACTCGACCGCAACCGGCGCGAGGCGTACCTCTATCGCTTCTATGCCAATATCGAACTCGGCAACGGGGAAGCCGCCGATGAAGATCTCGACCGGCTCCTCGTCTACTACCCCGACCTGTTCGACTTCAATATCGCGCTGACGCGCGCGCACTTGCTCCAGAAGCGCAACGGGAGCGCGTTGCAATCCATCGAGAAAGCGGTAAGTCTCGCCGAATCAGACGAACAACGCGCCACCGCGTATTTCTGGGCGGGCGCGGTATATGAAGAACGCGATGAACTCGACAACGCCGCCGAGAATTGGCAATTGCTGTTGGATTTACCCAAAGAGGCAACGACTGACGAACAACGCGCCGTGGCAGAAGAACACCTGCGCGACATCCCCACGTCGACTCCCGCCACCACCCCCACCAAAGCGCGGACTCCGACTCGCACACCGCCTGTAACTGCCTCGCCCACCCAAACGAAGACCGCCACCCCAACGCCCACGCGCACGCGCACGCCGAGTCCCACACCGACGAAGTAAACAAAAAACGACTGATTGCTCAGTCGTTTTTTTGCCCAAACTTTTTCCGATCCTCCTCGCACGGACATAACGCGCGCAGGTAGTGCCAGTTGTAAATGCCGTAATCGTGACCATCCTCCCAGACGAGGGTCAGCGCGTAGGAGCCGGTGGCGACCACATTCGCCAGCCGCGTGGACGGGGATTCCGCCATTTTCAAAACGAACACATTGGGGTCAGGTTCGGGCTTCATGTTTTCATGCCCGCCACGGCACGAGGCGCACGGGCACGCCGCGCGCAACAGGTCGAAGGGATAGACGCTGGCGTGACCGTCATTCCACGTGATGGTGAGTTGCCTCTTTGTTTTGTTGGCAGTGATGCCGGTGGGGCGTTCAGACATGTTTGATTACTCCAAATGATTTACGCGGTTGGCGGGCAGTTCGATTTGCTTGGCAAATCGCGCCGCCGTTGAGCGCAACTTCGACGAAACAGGCTCAACTGCGTAACTCCTATTGTTTTATTTCGTGGCGCAATCGCAAAGTGAACTTTGCGGCACATCGCGGTAAATAATTTAAGGCGATGGAATATAACTCAAAAAGTCCGCCGCCGCCCAGCCGTTGCGCGTTTCATCATACGGGGCGACGAGGAACCACCACACGTATCCATCCAAAACGACGGGACCATCTTGCACAAGGAAGACTTCGGAATCAAAGCCGAGGAATGCCAACTCGCTGTTCAGCCCCGCCTCCGAGCGGATGCGCAGTCCCTCGCCGTCGGTGCCGGTGATCTGCACATAGTTGCCGATGGCGATGCCGGTGGGGACGGGCGTCGGCGCGAAGGGGTCGATCGTCGGCGTGGGCGGCGCGTTGGAGGTCACTGTGGAGGCGGCGATCACGGTCAGGTTGGCGGGGGCAAACCCCACGTCGGAGGGTTGAAGCGGGGATGCGAATCCGATGGAGAGGATGGTGATGAGAAGCAACACTCCGGCGATCAGAATCGCGCCGAGAATCACCCGGCGGTTAAAGAGTTGGTATAAGTTCATTTGTTTTTCAATAATTCCATCCCGCGCGGTGGGACGAGCAATTTTAACGCGCCATTCTTGATGTGGATGTTAACCTGTTGCGCGGAACCGCGCGGCTCGCCGTCGGTCTGAATCAAAAACGGCGACTCGCCTTCGATGCGCAGAGAGCGGAAGGAAATCTTGCGCGCCACGTCAGAATTGATGTGACGGCCCGTCATCATTTCATACGCATGACGGAGCGCGTCGCCGAGATGTTTGCCGCTGAACAGCCACAGGTCGAGCAGGTTATCGTCGAGGCAGGCATCGGGTGACAGTTTCGAAAGCCCGCCGAGATAATGGCGGATGTTGGTGGCGACGGCGACGATGTATTGCCCTTCCACTTCCTGCCCGTCTGCCCATAGCCGCAATTTCACGCCGTTGTATTTCGCGGCTTGCATGAGCGTTTGCGCCGTGAATTCGGGAAAGGCGAAAAATTTTTCAAGGCGAATGCGCGGCTCGAGCGCGTGAATGGTGAGCGCATCCAGCCCGATGCCCGCCCACATCATGAACGAAGTGTCGTTGCACACGCCCACATCGATGGCGTAACAGGGCGCCTGGGCAAGGATATGCGCGTTGCGTTTGAGCGCCCAGAAATTCGCCAGCGTGAACGGACGCAAGCCGAGTTCGATGCTCCACACGTTCGCGGTTCCTGCCGGCAGGATTCCCAGCGCGGTCTCTGAATCGATCAACCCGTTGACGACGTTGCCGATCGTGCCATCGCCGCCGACGGCAAACACCGCGTCTTTTTTCTCGCGTGCGGCTTGCTTCGCCAACTCAACCGTGTGCGCTCCGCTTTTGGTTTCTGCGGCTTCGGCGCTCCACCCTGCCGATTCGAGCGTCTTCACCACCGAGTTGATGAACGGTTTGACGGAGAATCTGCCCGCCGCCGGGTTGTAAACGATGACCGCGCTACGCATGAGAGGGATTATACCCTTTGGTTCATCGTCCATTGCCGGGCGTGTTGGGTAATCACATTTGAAAATCTTGGCGATCAACATTTGGTTTTTCTCGCTACCATACATGAGAAGATTTTTACCGCCAAGACCTGCGCTGCGATTGAAAGGAGTGCCGAAGTGACGCTAAGGTCGCCAAGTTAAAAAGGTTTTCTTTGCGTTCTTTGCGGGCTTTGCGGTGCAAATGTACGGAAGACAGTTTTTTCAGAATCCGCTAGTCCCCACAAATTCACGCTAATCTTTCTAAAAAATTAGCGCAGATTGGCGGAGACTTGTGCTGAGCCTGTCGAAGTATTAGCGGACGAAAAATCCAAATGCGATAGCCCCACCCAAGCGGCACTTGTGCAAATTGTTTTCTGGTTGTATGATGCACTGTATGGGAAAATCAAGATCCCAACAAATTAATCAAGGAGAAGAAGATGAAAAAGATGTACCTGTTTCTTTCCATGGTGACTGTGTTCGCGCTCGCGCTTTCCGCCTGCGCGCCCGCCACCCCGGTTGCCACTGAGCCGCCTGCTCCCACAGCGGTTCCGCCAACTGCCGTTCCGCCTACCGCTACCGAGGCGCCCCCCGCCATTGGATCAGCGGAACATCCGATCAAGGTGTTGTTCGTCCCTTCGGTGGATGTGGACTTCATGATCTCGAGCGGCGATCTGATCGCTCAGGCTCTGAACGAAGCCACAGGCCTGACCTTCGAAGTTAGCGTCCCGACCTCATACGCGGCTACCATTGAGGAAATGTGCGCTTCCCCGGAAGATACCATCGGCTTCATCCCCGCTCTGGGTTATGTGATCGCCAATCAATTGTGCGGCGTTCAACCCGGATTGGCTTCCGAACGCCGTGGTTGGAATGTCTATTGGACCGGCTTCTACGTTGCCCGCGATAGCAAGTACCAAACGTTCGAAGATCTGGCTGGCGCCAAATGGGCTTACCCGGATGCCGGCTCCACCTCAGGATATCTGTACCCAGCCTCCATCTTCGGGGATTTGGGCGTCACGACTGGTGAAACCATCGAAGCGGGCGGTCATCCGCAATCCATTCTTGCGGTATACAACGGCCAAGCTGATTTTGCCACCGCCTACTTCAGCCCCCCGTTGATCAACAATGGCAAGTGGGCAATGGGCGATTCGCCTGACGTTCCGGATGATCTCGTTGCATCCTGCGCAGTGAATGCGGATGAGGAACTGTGGTGCGGAGATTACCGCGTCTTGGATGCTCGCGCGGCTGTCATCAAGGATGCTCCAGACATTGTGCAAAAAGTCCGCATTCTGGCGCTCTCCAAGGAAATCCCGAATGACACCATGTCATTCTCCCCTGATTTCCCGGCAGACTTGCAACAAACCATTATCGAAGCAATCACCGCCTTTGTCTCGCTCGACAACGAAGCCTGCGCCCAATCCCTCTGTAACGAGAACTTCTACAGTTGGACGGCAGTAGGTCCCATCGCTGATGAGAACTTCGACGGCGTTCGCATTCTGGTCGCTCAGCAGGGAATCACCCTCGAAAACCTCGGTAAGTAGTATTAGGCGCTTTACAAAGTCTTGCCCCAGAGAAAACCCTGGGGCAAGACTTTAATATGGGCCAGGACTTTCGCTTTCACTGCTCCAGGATGGTCTGCGATCGTCGCTTCGCTGGCAAACACGGCGGTCACACGTGTGCCTGCGAGCGGAAGTCCTATCGGCATTATTTGTTTCCACATTTATATCTTTCTTTCGTTATCTTTTGAGATGGAATCCAAGAAAGGCGATATTCATCATGCTAGAAGTTAAGAACCTCTCCAAAGTGTACGATGGCGGCGTGCAAGCCCTTAAGGACGTTAGTTTCAATGTGAATCAGGGAGAATTTTTGGCTGTGATCGGCTTGAGCGGCTCGGGCAAGTCTACGCTCCTGCGCTGTATCAACCGGCTGATCGAGCCTACCGGCGGGCAGATCGTTTGGGATGGGCAGGACGTCACTGCCGCCAGCCAGAATGAGATGCGGCTCATCCGTCGCAAGATCGGTATGGTCTTCCAGCATTTCAATCTGGTCTCGCGCTCGAAAGTGATCACCAATGTTCTGGCAGGCAGGTTGGGATACGTCAATCCCATGTTGAGCGCCATGAATCACTTCCCGAAAAGCGACATCGAAATGGCTCTCGGCCAGCTTGACAGGGTAAGCATTAAGAATCAGGCATACAAGCGCGCTGATGAACTCAGCGGCGGGCAACAACAACGTGTGGGCATAGCCCGCGCCATGATGCAGGGACCCTCCATGATCCTGGCTGATGAGCCTGTCGCCAGTTTGGACCCCGTGCTGGCACATTCCATTATGCAGTATCTGGAAAAGATCAACAAAGAGGATGGCGTCACCGTGCTTTGCAGTCTTCACTTCTTGGATCTAGTACATCGCTACGCAGATCGCGCCATCGCCCTCAATGCGGGGATGTTGATGTTCGACGGTCCGCCTAACCAGATCAATGACGAAAAATTCCGTGAAATTTACGGCAAAGATGCGGAACGCGTCGGATAGAGGAGCAACCATGAAAAAAACACCGTCTCCATTCAGGTCGTTCATTGTCGGGTTGGCAACGCTCCTTGTTCTTGTCGTTTTTGCATATGGCTTTACTGTAACGAATGTAAACTTTGAAGAAACCCGCTCTGAAAGACGCATGGCTTCCCTGACGCGAATCCTCAGGGCGTTGGCGCATCCTAAAGTTTTCGATTATAAATTTGAGTCGGTAAATGTCGAGGAACCTTTCTATTTAGGCTGTCCTGAGGGAGGCGTTGAACCTCCCAAGCCGGACCGCTCGGAGGCGTTTATCCTCACCAACGTCGGATGCGCGGAGCCCGGAGAATCCATCGTAATAGAAGGGTATAACTTTCAGGAAAACTCATCAGGTCCCATCAACTTCATTGGGTTCAGCGCTGATGCGCCAGATGGAGTTCCCATCCAAATGGGTAATTTCCAAGCCAACGCGCAAGGCAATTTTCGAGTTGAGGTAACCCTTCCCAACCGCCAGGTCAAGGAAGATCCACAAGCCATCCGCGCCACCGGAAGAGTGCGCGTTGGATCGCCAATGTTCTCACAGGAAGCCAAAGTCACTTGGGAAAAAATCGTTGAAACAGTATTCATGGCTCTGCTGGCTACCACGTTTGGAACTTTATTGTCTATCCCGGTGAGTTTCTTCGCCGCCCGCAATCTGATGTCGGATGTGAAGAGCCCGCTCAGCAATATTGCCCTATCGCTGATGGGATGGCCCCTGGGGATGTGGTTGGGAATCAAGACGAATCAACTTCTTGCAAACTTGCTATCTCCCCTGTTCAATTTGTTCCTTCCAACTCTGGCAGGAACGATCATCGTGCCATTGTTAGGATTCTTGTTCATACGATGGCTTCTAGCCAAACAGGATAAAGTGACAGGATCGCGATACAAAGATCGGCTGATCAACCTGTTCTACACATTGGCGGCAACTGTCCTGGTGGTCGTGTCCGCTCTGTTTTTGGGAAATCTTCTTCTCCAGATCGGCGCTTACCTTACGCCGAATAAAGATGTGCCGCTGTATTTCCTGCGGAAATTTGTTTCCCAAGTCGGAGAGATCGTCGCTATTCTTGTGCCGGTCATCGCCGCCCTGCTTGGCGGCGGGATCGTTGGAGGATTCTTCGGCCAACTCGGGCAGACGATCAGCGACAAGATTCCCGCGGCGACCGGAAAACTCCTCAACCTGATCATCACTCCCCTCGCCGGCGCGTTGATCGCGGTTCTCATCATGCAAGGATTGGACTGGTTCTATCAATTCAATAACCTCGCCATCACGCTCTATTGGCCCGCCGGCGTAGGCGCGATCATTGGGTTAGTGTTGGCGATCATGGCGTCGCCAAAACAGCCACTGCCAATTGGCTTTGTCATTTACAGCATCATCCGCACGATTTTGAACGGCACGCGTTCTGTCGAAGCGCTGGTCATGGCGATTGTCTTCGTCGCTTGGGTGGGGCTCGGACCGTTCGCCGGCGCGCTGGCATTGGGCTTGCATACGGTTGCCTCGCTTGCCAAGTTATATTCCGAACAAGTGGAAAGCATCCTGCCCGGTCCGCTGGAGGCGATTCAAGCCACCGGCGCGAACCGCTTGCAGACCATCGTCTTCGCCGTTGTGCCGCAGATCATCCCGCCGTATATTTCCTACACCATGTACCGTTGGGATATCAACGTCCGCATGTCCACGATCATCGGCTTTGTCGGCGGCGGCGGGATCGGCTTCGTCCTCCAACAGAATATCAACCTGCTAAACTACCGCGCCGCCAGCGTCAACATGCTTGCCATCGCGATCGTTGTCGCCAGCATGGACTACGTCTCCTCCGTATTGCGAGAAAAGTACGTCTAACACGCGGATTAGACCGCGTTCAAAACCAAAAGCCCTCGCAAATCGCGGGGGCTTTTGGTTGAATTCAAGATGATATAATCTTTTCAATCATGGAATCCGGCGCGTTACTCAACAAACGCTATCAACTCCTCGAACAACTTGGCACTGGCGGCATGTCGAACGTGTTCCGCGCGCGCGACTTGATGCTCGAGCGCAACGTTGCCATTAAAGTATTGCACGAGAAATACTCCCAGGACCCGGCGTTTCAAGAACGCTTCAAAATGGAAGCGCGCGCCGCGGCGAACCTCTCGCACCCCAACATTGTCACCGTGCACGACTTCGGCTTCGACTCCGGGCAGTTATATATCGTCATGGAATACATCCCCGGCAAGGATTTGAAAACCATCCTGCGCCAGCGGGGCCGCTTCAGCGTGGAGGAGGGGATTCCCATCATGGTGCAAGCCTGCGCCGGCATCGGCTATGCCCACCGCGCCGGGCTTGTCCACTGCGACATCAAGCCGCACAACATGATCCTCACCCCCGATAGCCGCCTCAAAGTCACAGATTTCGGAATCGCCCGCGCCCTCTCCACCATACAACCTGACGAACGCGCCGATGTGGTCTGGGGTTCGCCGCAATATTTTTCACCGGAGCAAGCCGTTGGCGACGCGCCATCCCCCGCCTCCGATGTGTACTCGCTGGGGATTGTCTTGTACGAAATCCTGACCGGCGCACTGCCGTTCAACGCCCCCACCAGCGACGAACTCGCCCGCATGCACCTCGAAGAACAGCCCATTCCCATCAGCGAATACGTCCCCGACATTCCGCCCGCGCTCGAAGAGATCGTGATGAAAGTTCTGTCGAAGGAACCATCCGCGCGTTATCGCACCGCCGACCAACTCGGGCGCGTCCTGCTCAAATTCGGGACTCAACGCGAATCGACTCCCACACCCGCCCTTGCTTTGACTCCCGAAGCCGTGACGACATACCAACAGCCCGAACCGATTCCAGCCTACGAGCCGGTTCCATCCACCCCCCGGCCTGCCTACCCACCCTCGGCATCTCCTTCCTTTGAGGCTGATTGGGCAACCGTCGGGCTTGCCTTGCTCACGCTCATTTCTGTCGGCGGGTTGATCCCATTCTGGATTTATATCTTCTTTTTGTATAATCCGCGTTGATCCATTGACCACGGACGATTGACGATGGACGGTGAAAATGATCTACGGTCTATCGTCGTATCGCACTGGGATAAAAAGCGCGCCATCTCAGCGCCCACAGTTGTAAACAATGTCCAAGTATCTTCTCGCCCCCTCCATCCTCTCCGCAGACTTCACCCGCCTGGGCGAAGAACTCGCCGCCTGCGAATCTGCCGGCGCAGATTGGATTCACATCGACGTGATGGACGGTCACTTCGTGCCGAACATCACGATGGGACCGTTCATCGTCGAAGCCTGCAAGCGCGTCACGAAACTTCCGCTGGACGTGCATCTGATGATCGAAAAGCCCGAACGTCACATTGAGGCGTTTGCCAAAGCGGGCGCAAGCAACATCACCGTGCATATTGAGGCTTGCCCGCATATCCACCGGACGATTCAACACATCCAATCGCTGGGATGCACAGCCGGCGTCGCGTTGAACCCGGGCACCCCGTCGGCGGCGATTGACGCGGTAGCGGGCGATGCAGACCTGATTTTAGTGATGAGCGTCAACCCCGGTTACTCCGGTCAGAAGTTCATTTCATCCGCTGTTGCGAAGGTGAAAGAAGTCTGCAAAAAATTGGACGCGCTGAAATCCTCCGCGCGCATCGAAGTGGACGGCGGCATAGACGTGGACACTCTCCCAAAAATGAAGAAAGCCGGCGCAGATGTCTTCATCGCCGCGACGGCGATCTTCAAACACCCGAAGGGAACAAAGGCGGGGATTCAAAGTTTGCAAGCGAAATTACGCAGTACGTAGTAAGCAGTACTGCGTATTCCGTACTGCGTAATTCGTACTGCGTATTGGCGCTTAAAACAAAAAATCACGGCAAATGCCGTGACTCTTGTTGCGGGGAATAAATCCTTACGCGACCGACTTGCCCATCGCCTTAATGCACTTGGTGCATAATACCTTGCGCACGACGCGACCCTTTTCCATCACGATGGTCTTCTGGAGATTGGGTTTGAACGTGCGATTGGTGGCGCGCTGGGAGAACGAGCGATTATGCCCGAAGGTGGTGGACTTGCCGCAGTTTGCACACTTAGCCATGACGTACTGTTTCCTTTCCTTGCTATAATTCCGAACCATCTGCCCTGTTGAAGGCACGGCATTTTACCACGTGACTTAATGGCAGGCAAGATGTTAAAATAGAAACAACCATGTCGTTGCGAGGGCGCTCTTGTTCTTTACCCGAAGCAATCTCCCAAGAACGAGGAGATTGCTTCGTCGGCTGAAGCCTCCTCGCAATGACATGACAGAGAGGTAACCATGGGCGAAGACACGACAACATTGGGAGGCATCCACGTCTCCCCGAACGCGGTGGCGACGATTGCCTGCCAAGCCACGCTTGAATCCTACGGTGTGGTGGGGCT
>JBGANO010000047.1:0-30398 GCA_044222305.1 Anaerolineales bacterium | reverse complement strand
ATCAACCCTTCGACGCGTTCCGCCGCCACCGATTCATCCACGATGATGGCGATATCCTCGAGCATAGGAGGGAACTCGGAGACCGGCACAACACCGTATGTAGGCTGTACATTGCGGAGAGCATCCAGATCAAACTCGGCAACGATGACGGGCGAATCTTCGAAATCATATTTCTCTTTCACGAGTGGATGCAATTCGCCGAACACGCCGACATTCTGTCCGTTCACTTTCACGTCCGCCGCTTTGCCGGGATGGAGGTACGTTGTCGAAGCGCCTGCCGGGGTGTAGGAAACGCCGGTGAGGCGGAGTCCGCTCAGCAGGAGTTCGAGGCGTCCTTTCATGTCGTAGAAGTCGAATGACGCGGAATCCTTCACGTCCCACGCAGTTGATGTGCGGAGTCCAGTGATCGCCATTGCCAATTTGCGCGGCTCTTTCGGAACATCGTTTTTCACGGGTTCAAAGACGGGACCGATCTCAAACATCGCAATGGATTCGACGCGGGCGTTCTTTTCGACGCTTTCCAAAAGCGACGCGAGCAGACTGCGGCGCATCACGCGGCGTTCGGGCGCGATAGGATTCGCAAGCGCGACATACTCCCCATGTTCCCGCAGGGACTGAGACCCTGCGGAAGCAAGACCCGAAGCAAACAATCGCCCCTCGCGCTCGGGCGAGGTCAGGCGATAACTGACGATCTCCTGCAAGCCAAGCGTGATGAGAATATCGCGGGCGTGTTCCTCCCACTCGTGTTGCGGATTGCCCAACTGCGGCGGGAGCGAATCAGACATGCGCGTTTCGGGGATGCGGTCATAGCCATACACACGCGCGACCTCTTCCAGCACATCCGCGAGACCGACAACTCCTTCGCCAATATCCATACGATGCGGCGGCGTTTCGGCTTTGACAGAATCTTTTTCCACCGTGCATTCGAATTCGAGGCGCGTGAGCAATTCTGCGATTTGTTTCGCGGTGAGGTCAATGCCGAGCAAGCGTTTGACATCTTTCGTCGTGACAGTGATCGTCGGGTCCTTCGGCTTGAGCGGATACACATCCACAAGCCCGGGCGCGATTTGTCCGCCCGACCATTCCGCCATGAGTTCAAGCCCGCGCTGAACACCCTGCTCTGCCAACGCGGGATGCACGCCGCGTGAAAATCGGAACGACGCCTCAGACGGTAAGTTGTGTTGCTTCGCCGTTTTGCGGATGTTGATGAAATTCCACGACGCGCCTTCGAGCAGAATATTCATCGTACTTTTTCCTCGTGCAGTAACTTTGCCAACGGTTGCATTTATATCAATACCAGTAACATCCAATACCTCTTTCGAAGCATCGTAGACTTCACTTTCCTGCCCACCCATCACACCAGCCAACGCAAGCGGACCCTTTTCATCGCACACCAAAACATTCGCAGAGGTGAGTTCGCGTTCTTTACCATCCAGCGTGGTGAGTTTCTCGCCATCCTTCGCCGCGCGCGTAATGATCTTGACATTCTTCTGCCCCGCGCGTGATTTCAACACATCGTAATCAAACGCATGAAGCGGCTGACCGATGTCGAGCATGGCGTAGTTGGTCGCATCCACAATGTTGCTGATGGGACGCATCCCCGCCAGCCTCAACCTCCGCTGAATGTGATACGGACTCGGCTTGATCTCAATATCACGAATCAACCCCGCCACGAAGCGAGGATTGAGTTCGGGGTTGGTGATTTCAATTTCAACAAGCTCAGTCACAGACTGCGTACTACGTACTCCGTGTTTACCTGTTTCCGTGTTTACTTGTCTACTTGTCTCCGTGTTTACCTGTTTCCGCAACTCCCTCCCCGTCAACGCCGCCAACTCTCTCGCCACGCCGATCACATTCGCATTTCGCGCCATGTTCGGCGCAACGGAAATGTCCAACACGGCATCGCCCATGTAATCGGCGAGCGGCATTCCAACGGGAGCGTCGTCATCCAGCAGGATGATCCCTTCGTGTTCCTCGGAGATTCCAAGTTCCATTTCGGAGCAAACCATGGAGTAGGACTCCACGCCACGAATCTTTGTCCGCTTGAGGGTCATCAACTGCAAACCTTCCGCGTGACCGTCGTAGAGGGTTGTCCCCTCTTTGGCATACGCAACTTTGATCGGCTTGACGAGTTTCCCCGTCCCTTTCAAGTGGAAGATATTCGGCGCGCCCGTCAGCACGGTTTGATTCTCTTTGCCGTCGAACAGATCGAGCAAAGTCAACCTGTCCGCGTTGGGATGCTCCTTCACCTCGCGGATTTCAGCCACGACAAGTTTTTCTTTATCCCATGCAATGCCGCTGGTTTTGAACTCGTGTTTCTCGCCGTCTTTATATTCAGGCATCGGCAAGCCCGCATATTTGATCTCATCCACTTCGAGACCAGCCAACGTCAACTTACGGGCAATGTCTTCGACGGAGAGTCCGTCAATGTCAATGTAATCTTTCAGCCAAGAGATTGGTACTTTCATAAATTACTCCTAAGTGAGTAGAGAATAGATAAGTAGAGAATAGAAGATTAGAGATTGGTGTCTTGGGATTCATCCGCGTCTTCAGAGGGATCAACAATATAAGGCTCAGAATCCTCCCGAACTTTATAGTTTGCTCCGGGTTCGTTTTCGCCTTGCTTGCTTTTTTTCAAGAAGGCGATATAGCCATTAAGCATTTTTTCGATTTCTTCGCCTTCATTTTCCAATTCTTTGTAAAGCGTTTCTGGGATCATATCCACTTCGAAGCAAAAGATCAGATGACTGAGCGTTTCTTCCAAAGAGCCTCGTGCGTTATAGCAAAAGCGCACGTTGTCTTGAAAGTAGAACCTTCCATGTCCTTCGGCTATATTAGCGGACACACTTGTAGATGAGCGACGAAGTTGCTGATTCAAACTCCACTTTTCTTCTGGCGGGAGCAAAGGCAAGACCTTCTTGTAAACCTTCACTGCATAATCCTTTGCCCGCACCCACACCTGCAACTTCTTCAAACTTTGAATGCTCATTTCGTAATCCTTTCAATTTACTACTCTCTATTCTCTATTCTCTATTCCTCTACTAATCTAAAATTGTTCCAAAAACCTGAGGTCATTTCCCCAGAAATAACGAATGTCGTCAATCTTGTAGCGCAACATCAACTGACGTTCGGGTCCCATACCCCATGCGAAACCCGAATAACGCGCGGGGTCATAGCCTCCGTTTTGCAAGACAACAGGATGCACCATGCCACAACCCAAAATTTCGAGCCAGCCTGAATTCTTGCACACGCTACAACCTTTCCCACCGCAGACGAAACATTCCACGTCCACTTCGGCGGAGGGTTCGGTGAACGGAAAATACGACGCGCGGAATCGCACGCGCGCGTGTTGACCGAACATACGCCGCGCAAAATCGGCGAGCGTGCCTTTCAAATCCGCGAAGGTGATGTTCTCGCCAACGACGAGTCCCTCCACTTGATTGAATTGGATCTCAGAACGCGCCGTAATTTGCTCATTGCGGAAACACATGCCCGGCAACGCGATGCGAATCGGCGGCGGGTTTTCAGGATTCATCGCGGCATATTGTCTCATCGCATGGATTTGCCCCGGCGATGTATGCGTCCGCAATAAAATCGGATTATCACCGCGTCCCTCTGCCTCGACAAAAAATGTGTCCTGCATGTCGCGCGCGGGATGGTTGGGCGGGAAGTTCAGCAGTTGAAAATTAATTTCATCGGTCTCCACTTCGCGCGACGTGTACACTTGAAAACCCATGTCCGCAAGAATGCTCATCACTTTTCGCAACTGTTGCGTGGATGGATGAAGTCTGCCGAGATGCACACTTCGCCCAGGCAACGTCACATCCAACGATTCTTCCTCGAGCGATTTCGCCAGCGCGGCTGATTTCACGATTTTAGATCGCTCCTCCAGCGCGGACTCTAACGCCACTTTCACACGGTTCGCACCCTGACCTACAACTGGTCGCTCCTCCTTCGACAATTTCCCCAACCCGGCAAAGACCGTCATCAGCGGCGAACTGCGCCCAAGGTGCGACACGCGCCAAGCCTCCAGCACGGTTGAATCCGTGATGGATTGCAAAGCCTCCAGCGCGGATTTTTCGATTTCGTTTAATTGATCTGACATATCGCCTCTTTTCACCACGAAGGGCACGAAGAACACCAAGGAAAACCGTTTTGCCGTGAAGGCTTTATACCTTCGTGACTTTTGTGTCACCTCGGCAGGCTCAGTGCAAGCCTTTGTGGTTAATTAAAAAATCCCGTCCACAAAATGGGACGAGAGGGAGTCTCGCGGTACCACCCAAGTTAACCATTCTTTATCAGAACGATTCGCTTTGCGCCGACGTTCATCGGCATCTCGTGTAACGTTGAGAATACGGTTCGCGCTACGCAGTGGGACAAAATTAATTTTGTCCTGCTTTCACACGAACGGCTCAAGAGGGAACTTCGACTGGTTTCTGTCGAATGCAACTCTCAGCGATGATGTTGCATCTCTCTGGCGGCTTCTGCCGGTTTACTTTCCTCTGTCACAGCCTTTGATATTGTATTATCTGCGGAAACGGGAGGATGTCAAGGCTGGGGAAAACTTTCCGCTGGCGAGGCAACTCGAAATCCGAAACGAAGCGTCAGTCAACATAACACATGTTGGTTTACCGGAGTAACGAATTCAGTCGTTCGTTCTGCGGCGAAAAAGCGACTGAAGTCGCTACTACGTTTTGGAGAGTTGGTACGAGAAGTAGATGTAATCGCGATTGACGAACATGTTATAGATACTGCTCCCCTCCACCGCGGCGAACATTTCCACGAAGGGATGCAAAATTTTCGGCGCGAATTGATGCGCGAGGGCACGGTATCGTTCGCTGTTGCGAGTGAGCGCGCTCAACACATGGGCAGTGATGTCAGTCTTCGATTGGACGTTGAACCCCGCCGCGCGGATGTTACGCTCGACCTTCGGCTCGTCTGCCACCGTGCGAAAATCGGCATAGAGAAATTTTCCGCCGCGCCGCAGAACGCGAAAGACAGAATTGAAGAACGCCTCCTGCTGAGGGTAGCAGTGTGAGGCTTCCACATTGAGGACGGCGTCAAAATGATTCTCCGGGAAGTCGAGCGACTGCGCGTCGCCGGTGCGGAAGTCTATGCCGAGCGCGCTATGCGCCTTGCGGTTGTACTCGATGGCATTTTGATTCTGATCAATCGCCGTGTACGCTTTCGGTTTGTGATAACGTGTGACGAACGACGCGCCTCCGCCATGCCCGCAACTGACCTCAAGCACATGCTTGCCCGCGAGTTCATCTCCGCTGGCAACGTGATGATAAAGTTGGATCGCGGCGCGGTTGATCTCATCTTCGGGCTGGAGTTTGACCGTCTCACCTTCGGGGGGCCAGAAACCGTAATTCAAAAATGTGACCGGCTCATTACCGACGCGGCGCGTGAGATATTGATACCAATGTTTCCAAAAGATTTGTTTGAAGGCGGACATAGATTTCCTCGATGTGACAGAGATAACACACAAGTTCATTCATCGTCTCTCGAATTTCGCCAATTATCATCCAAAAGGTGACAACAGGCAGGCGGATTTAAGTCATTCCTAACTAACCCCCAATACCGGCGGGGGCTACACTTACAGCGGAGAAAATTTCAAGGAGCCAGCATGGACAAACCCATCATCATGGTTGACGGCAACGAAGCCACGGCATCCGTCGCGCATCGCTTGAGCGAAGTGATCGCCATCTACCCCATCACGCCCTCCTCCGCCATGGGCGAATTCGCCGACGAGTGGTCGGCAAAAGGCAAACCGAATCTATGGGGCACGATTCCTCTCGTGATCGAAATGCAATCCGAGGGCGGCGCGGCAGGCACGGTTCACGGCGCGTTGCAAACAGGCGCGCTCACCACCACGTTCACCGCGTCGCAAGGTTTATTGTTGATGATCCCCAACATGTACAAGATCGCGGGCGAACTCACCAGCGCGGTCTTTCACGTGGCGGCGCGTTCCATCGCCGCGCAGGGACTATCCATCTTCGGCGATCATCAGGATGTGATGGCTGTGCGCCAGACGGGTTGGGCGTTGCTCGCAAGCGGGTCTGTGCAGGAGGCGCACGATTTCGCCGCCATCGCGCAGATGTCCACGCTCAAGACGCGCGTGCCATTCCTGCATTTCTTCGACGGCTTCCGCACCTCGCATGAAGTCGCCAAAATTTTCAATCTTACGGATGACGAACTCCGCCTCCTTCTCGACGGGGAGCTGATTCGCGCTCACCGGGCGCGCGCCCTCACCCCCGAGCGACCCGTCCTACGCGGCACCGCGCAGAATCCCGATGTCTACTTTCAGGCGCGCGAGACGGTGAATCCGTTTTACGCGGCGACGCCCGCCATCGCGCAAGAGATGATGGACAAGTTCGCGCAAGTGACCGGGCGGCAATATCATCTCTTCGATTACGTCGGTCACCCCGAAGCGGAGCGCGTTGTCCTCCTCATGGGCTCAGGCGGCGAAACTGCCGAAGCGGCGGTGAACTATCTGGTGGGAAAAGGCGAAAAGGTCGGCGTGTTGCGTGTTCGATTGTATCGTCCGTTCTCGATGGAGCATTTCATCAAAGCGTTGCCGCAATCGGTAAAGCAAATCGCCGTGCTGGATCGGACAAAAGAGCCCGGCGCGTTGGGCGAGCCGCTGTATCTCGATATTGTGAATGCGCTCGTTGAGGGAAATAGAAACAACATCAAAGTCATTGGTGGAAGATATGGCTTGTCGTCGAAAGAGTTCACCCCCGCGATGGTCAAAGCTACATTGGATGAAATCTCCAAGCCTGAACCGAAGAATCATTTCACGGTCGGCATCCACGACGATGTGAGCAACACCAGTTTGGAGTACGATAAAAATTTTTCCATCGAAGATGAGCAGACCATCCGCTGTGTGTTCTTTGGGCTGGGTTCGGATGGCACGGTGGGAGCGAACAAGAACTCGATCAAGATCATCGGCGAAGAGACCGCGAATTACGCGCAGGGCTACTTCGTCTACGACTCGAAGAAGTCGGGGCAGATGACCACGTCGCATTTGCGGTTTGGTCCCAAGCCGATTCAGGCTCCGTATCTCATCGAGGCGAATCAGGCGAACTTCGTGGCTTGTCACCAGTTCAACTTCCTCGAACGGTTCGACATGTTGAAATACGCCAAAGAGGGCGCGGTCTTTTTGCTCAACAGTTTATACGGTCCCGATGAAGTTTGGGATCATTTGCCGAGCGAAGCGCAGAAAGATATCATCTCGAAGAAACTCAAGTTTCATGTGATCAATGGATATGGCGTTGCGGAAAAGGCAGGCATGGGGCAACGCGTCAACACCATCATGCAGACGGCGTTCTTTGCCATCTCCGGCGTGCTCCCGCGCGAGCAGGCGATTGCCGAGATCAAACGCGCCATCGAGAAAACCTACGGCAAGCGCGGCGAGGCTGTCGTAAAGAAAAACTACGAAGCAGTGGATCGGACGCTGGAGAATCTGCATGAGGTTAAAGTCCCAGCGGCGATAACGTCTGAGGCGGCGAGACGGTCGCCCGTCCCGAATGAAGCGCCCGAATTTGTGAGGAACGTGCTGGGGAGGATGATCCAATTCGAGGGGGATGAGATTCCCGTATCCGCGCTTCCGATTGACGGCACGTATCCGCTGGCGACATCGCAATGGGAGAAGCGCAACATCGCGCTGGAAATCCCCGTGTGGGATGAGAAGTTGTGCATCCAATGCGGCAAGTGCGTGATCGTGTGTCCGCACGCGGTGATACGGCATAAAGTGTACAGTGAAGTTGCTCTGGCAGGCGCGCCCGAATCATTCAAACACATGCCGTCGAAGTTCAAGGAGTTTTCGGCGGGATACGCGTACACGGTGCAGGTCGCGCCTGAGGATTGCACGGGCTGTACGTTGTGCGTGGAAGCTTGCCCTGTAAAAGACAAAACGCAAGTGGGCCGCCGCGCCATCAACATGGAGCCGCAACCGCCACTGCGCGATGCGGAAGCGGAGAATTGGGATTTCTTCATGAAGATTCCCGATTTGGATCGGAAGTTGATCAATCCTTCGACGATCAAGAATTCGCAATTGTTGCGTCCGTTGTTCGAGTTCAGCGGCGCGTGCGCGGGATGCGGTGAGACGCCGTATGTGAAACTGGTCTCGCAATTGTTCGGTGATCGGGCTGTCATCGCCAACGCAACAGGATGCTCGTCAATCTACGGCGGCAACCTCCCCACCACGCCCTGGTCTGTGGACGCGAACGGACGCGGTCCCGCGTGGTCGAACTCGTTGTTCGAAGATAACGCCGAGTTTGGTTTGGGAATGCGGCTGACGCTCGATAAACAAAATGAGTATGCGCGTGAAATTCTCCGTTCGCTGGAAGGCGAACTCGGTAAAGAATTCGTTGAAGTGATCTTGAACGCGAATCAGGACGACGATCAGGGAATCGAAGGGCAACGCGAGCGCGTGGCTGAGTTGAAAAATAAACTTTCCGCATCGGATGATTCAAAGGCAAAAGAGTTGATCAGCGTGGCGGATGCCCTCGTGAAAAAATCGGTGTGGATCATCGGCGGCGACGGCTGGGCGTACGACATCGGCTACGGCGGTCTCGATCACGTGATGGCAAGCGGACGCAACGTCAACATCCTTGTTCTCGATACCGAAGTCTATTCCAACACGGGCGGGCAGGCGAGCAAGGCGACTCCGCGGGCGGCGGTGGCAAAATTTGCCATGGGCGGGAAAAACATGCCGAAGAAAGATTTGGGCTTGCTTGCCATGTCGTACGGGTATGTGTACGTTGCGAAAATCGCCATGGGCGCCAACGACCAGCAAACGTTGAAGGCATTCCTCGAGGCTGAGGCGTACGATGGACCTTCGATCATTATCGCCTACAGCCCATGTATCGCGCATGGATACGATATGGCGAGAAGTCTCGACCAGACCAAACTTGCTGTGCAATCGGGTCACTGGTCCCTGTATCGGTATGATCCGCGCCTTGCAGTTCAGGGAGAAAATCCGCTGGTGATCGAGTCGAAGGAGCCGAGCATCCCATTCTCGCAATATGCCTACAACGAAACCCGCTACAAGATGCTGACCCAGATGGACGAGGAACGCGCCGAGGAATTGATGCGGGATGCCCAAAAGGACGCAAAGTCACGCTGGGCGCTGTATCAACAGATGGCGGCGATGCATTTTGGGAATGGCGCGGGTGCGGGTAAACAAGAAAACACGTAGGCAGGTAGACAGGTAAACACGTAGACAGGTAAACAGGTAAACAATATGACTGATCTTTCCACCACGTATCTTGGTCTGAACCTGAGGAATCCCCTCGTTGCTTCCGCCTCCCCTCTTTCACGAAAAGTAGACCGCGCGAAAAAACTTGAGGAGGCGGGCATCTCCGCCATCGTGATGTATTCGCTGTTCGAGGAGCAGATCATCCACGAAAGCCTCGAGTTGGACCATTATCTCAACCGAGGGACTAATTCGTTCGCGGAGGCATTATCGTATCTGCCGGATGGCGGCATGTACGGGATCAGCCCTGAAAAATATTTGAATCATGTGGCTGGCTTGAAGAAGGCGTTGACCATCCCGGTCATCGGCAGTTTGAATGGAGTCTCTAAAGGCGGCTGGACGGAGTACGCCCGGCGCATCGAAAACGCGGGCGCGGACGCGCTGGAACTCAACATGTACTACATTCCCACCGACATCAATATCACCTCGAGCGACATCGAAGATATGCAAGTGGATTTGGTGGCGGAGGTGAAGTCGGCGATCAAGATTCCGCTGGCGGTGAAGATCAGCCCATTCGTCACATCCATCCCCAATTTCACGAAGCGACTCGTCGAAGCAGGCGCGGATGGACTCGTGTTGTTCAATCGCTTCTACCAGCCCGATTTCGACCTGGACGAGATGGAGATTCTTCACAGTTTGGATTTGAGCACATCATCCGAATTGAGGTTGCCATTGCGGTGGATTTCGATCCTGCACGGAAAACTGAACGTTGATTTTGCGCTCACCAGCGGCGCGCATACTTACACTGATGTGCTGAAAGCGATGATGGCGGGCGCGAAGGTGGCGATGATGGCGTCGAATCTGCTACGCAACGGCGAACAGGCGACCGCCCCGATTCTCAGCGAACTCGAAACATGGATGCAGGAACGGGAGTACGAATCCATCAGGCAAATGCAGGGGAGTATGAGTCAGAAATCGGTGCGCGAACCGGAAGCCTTTGAACGCGCGAATTACATGAAGGTGTTGAATAATTATAGAAGTCTCCCATGATCTACCTACCTGACAGTGTTAAAAATGGGACGCAGATGAACGCTGAAAACGCTGATAAAAAAAACTTTTTTGCCTGTTTTTTGAAAAATCCGCGTTCATCTGCGTTTGTCAGCGTCCAAAAAAGGAGAGTGCGGGTGGTTAGCCCCTGATTACCTTTACACATTAACGGCTAACCCCGCCTTCGCAGGCGGGGTTGCCATGGACCAACATAGAGGGAGGAGAGAGTGATACCGCGCGGGAGAAACACGCGTTACTTTAGGATGCCTGATAGTTCGGGTTGGTGCCGCACAAGGCGCAAGTCATTTTTTCGATCTTGTTGCACTCGATCGCGTTGGAACAACGATGAGCGATGACGCGCGGCGGCTGGTCTGGGAGCGCTTCAGACGGGACGATAATCTGGGTTTCCAGGATCACGTCCTGCCTGGCGTGCTCGCAATAGATCGTTTTGCGTAACTGCCATTTTTTCAGAGCCATGGGCACCTCCGAATCGATACCTGCATTATAGAAAAAACGGGAGACGCCAAAAAGTGACACGCGTCATCCATTCGGGTGACAAATCGCATATAGGTGAGCGGCTTTCTCTACTTGGAAACCAGAACGTACACCGCCCCACCATCGGAGAGGAGATACGCCTCCCCATTGGCATCCCGCCCAAAAGAGGTGATGGTGACATCCGTTTCAAACAACAATTGATTCTGCCACGCTTCCCCGGAGCGGATCAACCCCCAGACCTGCCCGGTGCAATAATCGCCGTACAGATAAATTCCGTTCCACTCCGGCATTGCGCCGCGGTAGACATATCCGCCGGTGACGGAGCATCCGCCTTCAGAGTGGCTGTATTCCGCGATGGGGTCGATCATGTCGGCGGGACCGCCGCCTTCGAAATCATGCGCGCCTTCGCGATGATCCCAGCCGAAGTTTTCGCCGCCGCGCGAACCGGCAGGGATGAAGTCAATCTCTTCCCAATCGCCCTGCCCCACGTCGCCGATGTAGAGATCGCCGGTGACAGAATCGAACGACATGCGCCAGGGGTTGCGCAAGCCATACGCCCAAATCTCGTCGCCGAATGGATTGTCGGCAGGGATCGCGTACGGTTCAGCCGAATCCACGTCAATGCGCAGGATTTTCCCGAGCAGGGTATCCAGCGATTGACCGTTGCCTTCCGGGTCGCCGCCGGAGCCTCCGTCACCGAGACCCATGTACAAGTATCCATCGGGTCCGAAGTTCATTGTGCCGCCGTTATGGTTTGGGTACGGTTGCTTGACGCGCAACAGAATCACCTCGCTGTTGGGGTCCGCTGAATTTTCACCGGCGGTGAAGCGTGAGATGAACGTATCGCCGCGCGCGCCGGTGTAGTTGACGTAGAAATATCCGTTTTGAGCAAAGTTTGGATGCAGAGCCAGTCCCAGCAGTCCCATTTCATTCCCGTCATCGTTGACGCGATCATCAATGTTGAGAAAAAACGTGTCAAGATCCAATTGTCCATTTTGGATGAGACGGATATGACCTAATTTTTCAACGACCCACAAACGGCCAAAAGGATCGGGTTGGAGGTCTACCGGGCGATCAAGTCGTTCAGCGACGACTTGCCACTCGTACGCGTCCGGGTCAGGAAAGGTGGTCGCGTCCGGAGTCGGCGGAGCAGGAGTCGCGGGGGGCGGTTGTGTGAGGGCGATGCCGGTTGAGGTGGGCGAAGCAGTTTCACTTGTGGGAGGAGGCGGCGTACTTAATCCGTTACATGCAAGGATGGGCAGGAGCAACAGAATCAGAAAACGCTTCATTTGCCGTCCACGTCTGTCGCTTCAGCATCTACCACATCGTCAGTGGACTCATCTTCCGAATCGCTGGCGAGTTCGTTCATGTGTTCTTGCACCACTTTGGGTGGACTGAGTTCCACAAAGAGTGTCGAGCCGATCCAAAGAATCGCCGCGTCGTCGAGCACGCCGATGAATGGAATCGCGATGGCATCCAGGGGCCAGAAAAGATATGCCAGCGACGCGAGCGGCAATAATTTGAGAAACACACTTACCCGACGGTCGCCTATCAACCGCCCGATCAATTTGAGGCGCGTGACCAGATCGCGCAACATCCCGCCTTGAGGCGGCACCATAATTTTGTTCGGTCGTTTGTCTGCCATGTTAGTCTCCTTTGAGGGATGTGACATCCATCCTATGCAATACATTATAAAACACATGTACGCGCGGCGTTTGCCGCACTGTCAAGATATACGAAAAATTTATAGCGGAGTAGCACATGGAAATACTGATCAACTTCCCCGGCGGCGCGCGCGTGGATGCTCGCGTTCGGGATCACATCATTCAAACCGACCAACCGGCAAGCGGAGGCGGCGACGATTCCGCGCCTTCGCCTTTCGAGTTATTTCTCGCTTCGATCGGCACATGCGCCGGTATCTACGTCCTCGGCTTTTGCCGCCAGCGCAACCTGCCCGCCGAGGGCATTCGCATTGTTCAGCGCGTCCGCGCCGATACGATCGAACTCGAAATTCAAGTCCCGCCCGCCTTTCCGAAACAATATCTCGGCGCGTTGATCCGCTCAGCCGAATTGTGCAAAGTGAAGAAGACTCTGGAGAATCCTCCGCAGTTCGAGGTCACCGCGCGAGAGATCGAAACCGCATGAAATGAGTTCGCAAGAATCATATGCCGCCCGCAATATTGCGGCGGCATTTTTTAGTTTCAAGAGTTACAGGCTTACTATTATTACAGCGCAAAATTCGTAAACGGAGGCGTAGGCTGAGTGAACCGTCCACGAATTCTCACGAATACTCGAATATTCGTCCCGCAATTCGCTTACTTGTACTGAGCCTGTCGAAGTATTCGTGGTTTTTCATTCGTGGATGGTTTTCATCGTCGGGCAACCTTGCGCTGTAATACTATGGTCTTCTCAAGAAAACTTGACAGAATTTCTCTTTAGCACACGGACTACGCGGATTCTTCTGTACAAACGGAAGAAAATCCGTTTGATCCGTGAAACTTGTGCTGCGACTGAAAGGAGTGTCGAAGTATCCGTGTACTAAAATACGACGGAGTCCTTTCTTGAGAAAGCCATGGCAGGCTTACTTTTGGTTCTTGCGCGGAATGATCGGCGCATTTAAAATCCAGCGTTGCCCATTCAAATTAACAGAGGTGAAACCCAATGTCTCGAAACAAACTATTTATCCTCCTGATAAGTCTGTCGCTGTTTGCGCTCGCTTGCAACTTCGGCGGCTTGCTCAATACGCCGACACCGACTGTCCCGACGCCGCCGCCCCCGCCTACCGAAACAACAGAGCGTCAAAGCGGCGACATGGCTGGTCTGCTCGAACGATTGAACGGAGCGCCCTGCGAAGAAAACCCCGACTTCACCTGCGTGACAATTCCCGCGCCATTGAATCATTTTGACGCGGCAAATACTGAAACTCTCAATGTGGCGTTTGCCGTTTCACAGGCAACCGGTGAACGCTACGGCATGTTCGTGCAGGCATTCCCCGGCGGACCCGGCGGCGAGGGCATCAGTTCCGGAGGCTTGGGCTGGTACTCCGAAGGAATCCTCGAACACTTTGATATTGTGTATTTCGATCAGCGCGGACTCGGTCTCTCCGGCGAGTTAGCCTGCCCGAAGGCGTACGCGAAAGATTTCTCGAATTACCTAAATTACGACGACTCGGTCGGCGAGGAGGGCTACGACACGCCCGCCGAACAACAAGACACGATTGACGAAGCCCGGACATTCGTAGACAGCTGCGTTTCAGAGATCGGCATCGACCCGGCGCGCTTGAGCTTTTACGGCACGAATCAAGTAGCGGAAGATATCGAATCGTTCCGTCAATTGGTTGGCGACGACAAGTTCTGGTTGTACGGCGTCAGTTATGGCACCTCCGTCGCGCAGACCTACGCCGCGGCTCATCCGGACCGTTTAGCGGGTTTGGTCCTCGATGGAACCATTGACCTCACATTGAACGGCGAAGAAGGCGCGCTTGCGCAAGAAAAAGCCTTCGACGAAGTCCTCGTGGCAACCCTCAAAGCCTGCGACGCAGACGAATCCTGCGCGGCGGAACTGGGCGGCAACGCGCTGGCGGCGTATGACGCGCTTGCCACGAAACTCGCGGATAAACCGATCGCCTACCAATATCCATTGCCGGACGGCAAATCGGTAAAAAAGGCCTTCACCTTCAGCCAGTTGGAATTTACCGCCTCGTACCAGATGTACGCGCTCGGCGGGCGGATGCTCTTCCTGCGCGCGCTGGCGTCTGCAAACGAAGGCGACATCGTCCCCATGGCGCGGTTGCTGTATCAACAAGCCACGGTTGACCCAGCCAACGATGAATACCTCGGAGACTCCACCTTCTCAGACACGATGTTCTTCAGCGTGAACTGCACCGACGATTCCTACTTTAGCGGCACGCCGGACGAGCGGATCAAGCAGACCATTGAAGCCGGTCAGGCGTCGAATGGAACCGTTCCGCGTTTGGATGGCAGTGTGTACACCGGCTTGTATTGCGCGTACTGGCCCAGCGCGCCGAAAGAGGTCATCACACGCGAGCCGCTCACCGCGCCGGGCGTTCCCACCTTTGTGCTGAACGCCACCCTCGACCCGGCGACTCCATTCGCGCAAGGCAAAACCGTGTTTGACCGGCTGGATAACGGATATCACCTGTACGTGGAAGGCGGACGTCATTCCATCTACGGCTTCGGCAACGAATGCCCCGACGATTACATCACCAATTTCATGGTGAACGGACAACTCCCCGAACAGCGCGAGATCGTCTGCGAATGGGACCCGTCTGTCATAAGCGCGTATGTGCCGCGCATGTCTGCAAAGGCAAGCGAGTTCGATAACCCGCTCGACATCTTCTCGGCGATCGAAACCGAACTTTCGATCCAGCCCGAATACTATTACAACGGATTCACCGAAGACACTTCCTTTGCCTGTCCGTACGGCGGGTCGTTCACCTTCGGTCCCAGCGATGTGGGCGAGGCGTACACCTACGACAAGTGTCAATTCACGAAAGGCTTTGCTATCACAGGCACGGGCGGTTTCGATTACAGCGCCAGCCTCCTCACCTTCGAGGCGCAAGTGAGCGGAGATAAGACCGGCGCCCTCACCTACACCAGCAATTACAACGACGGCTCGATGACGCTCACCGGCGAGTACGGCGGCGAGACAATTGACCTGAGTCAGTAATTTCTTAATAGCCACAGAGAACACAGAGCCTTTGAGAATCTCTTTTTCTCTGTGTACTCTGTGGCTAAACACTTCCCATGCCATATCTGATCGACGGTCACAACTTGATTCCCAAACTGGGACTGCGGCTCGATTCGCTAAATGATGAATCGGAATTGGTCGCCATCCTGCAAGAATTTTGCCGACTCGAACGCAGGCAAGCCGAAGTCTACTTTGACGGAGCGCCTCTTTCGCGGACGTTGAAGCTGGGCGCAGTTACCGCAGCCTTTATCTCGCGGACAACGACCGCCGACAACGCCATCCGCAGCCGCGTGAGGAAGTTGGGCAAAGCCGCAAAAAATTGGACCGTCGTTTCCTCCGACCGCGAAGTGCAATCCAATGCGCGCGCCATGCAAGCGGAGGTCATTTCATCGGATGAATTTGCGAAGACCATCAAACAAATTATGAACTCGCCGCGCGGGACAAAGGGCGAGAGGGTTGTTTCAAAAGAGGAAGTGGAGGAGGGGTTGAGGATGTTTGGGGGAAAGAGGAGAGGATTAGAGGATTAGAGATTAGAGAATTTGAGTAACGCGACATTCATGTCGCTCTTGACTGAGGACAGCCTAATGAAGAAACACTGTACACTCCCGAAGGGATGACCTATGACACCCCTTCGGGGTTAATTTTTTGTTCCCGCAAAATCTATAATCATTTGACCCCTTCGGGGTCAAGATCGCATGATTAACTGAGACTATAATTCCCCCATGCCCACTGTTTACACATTCGTCCCTTCGCCGAATCATGTTTACCCCGATCATCCCGAAAGACCGGGGCGGTTGGATATTTTGCAACCGCGTTTGGATTCTTTTTCGGCAACGCGAATCGAAGCGACGCCAGCGACACGCGAGGAAGTTGCGCGAGTCCACAACCCCGAACTTGTTTCAGCGCTGGAAAAGGTTTGCCGCGAGGACGCGCCAGCCATCATTGATTACGCGCCAACATACGTGACTCCATCCTCGTTTGACGATGCCCTGCTCGCGGCAGGAGGTGTGATCGCCTGCACGCGCGCGGTGTTAAGCGGTGAGGCAACCAATGCCTTCGCCATCGTCCGCCCGCCGGGACATCATGCCGAACCCGATCAGGCGATGGGATTTTGTTTGTTCAACAATGTTGCTATCGGCGCGCGTGACGCGCTGGCAAACGGCATGGATCGAGTGATGGTCATTGATTACGACGCGCATCACGGCAACGGGACGCAAGCCGCGTTTCTCGATGAGGAGCGAGTCGCGTTTTTGTCGGCGCATCAATTTCAACCGGGGTTTTATCCGGGCACTGGCGCAATGAAAGAGGCGGCACATGCGAAGAAGAGAATCGTCAACGTGCCATTGCCTGCTCACGCGGGAGATAAAGTTTACGAAGAAGTTGCGGATAAAATTTTCAAGCCGTTTGTTGAATCGTTCAAGCCGCAGATGATTTTTGTTTCTGTCGGGTTCGACGCGCATTGGAATGACCCGATCACCTCGCTGGGGTTATCCACGAATGGATATTTCATGCTGGCGCAAAAGTGCGTCGCGCTGGCGGAGAAATTCTGCGGCGGCAAGATCGTCTTTGTGCTCGAAGGCGGCTACGACCCGGTCAACGTGGCGAACGGGGCGGAGGCAACCTTCCACGCGCTGACCAAGTCGCCCCGTCGGAATGAGGCGAGTGATCCCAGTCCGCACAAGGAACCGGATTGTGAATCCCGAATCGAAGAAATACGAAAGTGGCATGGATTTTCGTGAGTCATCGTTTAGAATTCAGCCACAGAGACCACAGAGTTCTCAGAGAAAATCTCAAAGGTCTCTGTGACCTCTGTGGCTAAGAAATAAGGAGCAAGCATGGCTCGAAAACGAACGCTTGGTTATGTTCAAAACGAATGGGTCTGCCCAAACTGTAGCACGCGCAACAAGGGCGGCGAGAAGACGTGTGAAAATTGCGGCGCGCCTCAACCAGAGAATGTGCAATTTCAATTGCCATCGGAACAAAAATTTGTGACGGATGAAAAGAAGATAGAAGCCGCGCAATCGGGCGCGGACATCCACTGCGGATTCTGCGGCACGCGCAACCCAGCCACTGCTGAAACTTGCTCGCAATGCGGCGCGGATTTGAAAGAGGGCAAAGCGCGCGAGGCGGGACGCGTGATGCAACAACCCGCCGCGCAACCAAGAATCGTGAAGTGCGATAACTGCGGGACCGATAACCCAAGCAGTAATTCGGTCTGCTCCAATTGCGGATCGCCATTGCCAAAACTCACGCCTGCCCAACCGGCATTTACTGCGCCTCAGGCAAAGAGCGGACTCTCCCCCGCCGCGCCGTTGACCGGGAAAAAGTCTTCGCGCGCGCCCTGGCTGATCGCGGCGGCGGTATTGGGATGTTTGGCGATCATTTGTGTCGGCGTGTTGGTATTGTTCGTCTTTCCCACTTCGTCGGTGCAAGCCACAGTGACAGATGTGTACTGGCAGACGTCTGTTCCCGTGCAGGAAGTTCAGGCGGTGAATTATTCGAACGAGCGCGGCAATGCGCCTTCGGATGCGTACAATGTCTCGTGTCACGATGAAAGCAAGGATGTTTGCGAACAAAAGACAGTTGACAAAGGCAACGGTTACTCGGAAGTGGTGGAGGAATGTCATACCGAAACCGAAACGTATTGCTCCTACACGGTTGATGAATGGACGACGATCCAAACGTATTCCCTCGATGGACATAGCTTGCAACCTGTTTATGAAAGTCCGAACGTGTCCAGCGATCAACGCTTGGGTGATTCCTCTGAAACTTTGACTGTGTATTTCCTCACCGATGATGGCGCACAGGAAACATACACCGCTGAGTCCGTTTCTGAATTTCAGCAATTTACCACCGGAAGCACGTGGACGTTGAACATGAATCTCGCGGGTGGTATTCTGAGCGTGGAGCCATAGAAGAAAACAAGTAGACAAGTAAACAAGTAGACACGTACACAGGTGACTTGTGTACGTGTTTTGATTCAGCACAAACCGTGTCCACCTGTCTACGTATTTACGTGTCTACGTGTGTAGGTGTTTACGTGTCTACGTGTTTACCCGTGTGCTTCTCGCTTTCGGGAGTTTGTCTTTATAATGAACCCATGAAAAAATCAGTGGCGATCATTGGCGGTGGACCGGCGGGGTTGATGGCGGCGGAGATCATCAGCGCGCGCGGCATGCGGGTGGATGTGTACGATTCCATGCCGTCGGCGGGACGCAAATTGCTCATGGCGGGCAAAAGCGGGTTGAACATCACACATTCCGATCCGTTCGAGGTGTTCGTTTCAAGGTATGGCAAACGCCGCAAAGAGATCGAACCTCTGCTCAAACAATTTGGCGCGGACCAACTCCGCGAGTGGGTACATGGACTCGGCATCCAAACGTTTATTGGCACATCGGGGCGCGTGTTCCCAATGGGGATGAAGGCGAGTCCGCTGTTGCGGGCGTGGCTAGGACGATTAACCGATTCAGGCGTCACATTTCATCTGCGTCACAAATTGACTGGGATTCGCCCCGACAAGTCGTTGCAGTTTGAAACACCAAATGGTGAAGTTATCGTGAACGCCGATGCTATCGTCCTTGCGCTGGGCGGAGGGAGTTGGCGACGACTCGGTTCAGATGGCGCGTGGGCTGACTGGTTGAAACAGGCTGAGGTGGAGGTCGAACCGTTGCGTCCGTCCAATTGCGGATTCGATGTGACGTGGAGCGATCACTTCCGTGAAAAATATGAAGGGCATCCGATCAAGTCTGTGATTTTGTCGTTCGGCGAATTTCAAGGACAAGGCGAATTCATCGTGACAAAAGAGGGCGTGGAAGGCGGATTGATTTACAGCGCGTCGGCAATTATCCGAGATGAAATTTATGCGAACGGCACAGCAACTGTCACTTTAGATCTAAAACCCGACCGAACATTGGATTGGCTGACAGAAAAATTATCGCGTCCGCGCGGGTCGAGGTCGCTGGCAAGTTATCTTGAAAAAACGCTGGGCATCAAAGGCGTGAAGGCGGGCTTGTTGCGCGAGTTCGTATCGAAAGAGGACTTCGCAGACGCGAAACGACTCGCGGGATTCATCAAAGCCTTGCCCGTGCCGTTCGTCGCTCCGCGCCCATTGGATGAGGCGATCAGCACGGCGGGCGGCGTAACGTTTGAAGCGTTGGATGAAAACTTGATGCTGAAGAATTTGCCTGGTATTTTTTGCGCGGGCGAGATGCTCGACTGGGAAGCGCCGACGGGAGGCTATTTGTTGACGGCGTGTTTTTCCAGCGGAGTCGCCGCGGGGAATGGGGTATTGAAACATTTGTCTGCAAACATGATTGACCCCCGAATTTAATTTGGACGCTGATAAACGCTGATCTACGCTGAAAAAACAAAATCAGCGTTTTCTGCGTGAATCAGCGTCCCACTTTGGTCTTTATCCCGGAATGTGATTATCCCAACTCCCCCACCACTTTCTCCACCTCCTCCAAAATCTCACCAGACTCCACCAACTTCTTCATCGCGTTGTGATCGTTGTACAACGGACGATCCACTTCGAGATGCTCCACGTATTTGCGGATCACTTCACGCGCCCGTTTCGTTCCATGCCCCGGCAGGAACTGGCGGAAGTCCATGGCTTGCGCCGCCGCCATGAATTCGATTCCCAACACTCCATAGGCGTTATCTAAAATCTGTCCGTTCTTCAGCGCCGTGTTCATGCCCATCGAAACAAAATCTTCCTGATCCGCCGCCGCAGGGATGGATTGAATGCTCGCGGGCGCAGATAAGATTCTCTGTTCAACAATCAAATGGTCGGCAGTATATTGGCTGAGCATCATCCCAGAGTAAAAGCCCGGTTCGTGGGCGAGGAAATCAGGCAGTCCCTGCGAAAGAGCGGGGTTCGTCAGACGATTGAGTCGCCGCTCGGATAACACACACACCATCGTGATCGCCGCGCCTGCCATATCCATTGGCAGTGAAACGGGACTCCCTTGAAAGTTTGCGCCGGTAAGAGTCAATTTTTCTTCGGGAATAAAAATTGGATTATCGCCGACGCCGTTCAACTCGATCTCCACTTGCGAACGCGCATACGCAACTGCATCGCGCGCCGCGCCGATCACTTGCGGGGTCGAACGCATCGAGTACGCATCCTGCACTTTGGTTTTCATCTTGCCCGTTTTTAGATCGGACCCCTCCAACACTTTCATAATATTTTTTGCAGACGTGATCGCGCCGCTGAAGCCGCGCAATTCATGAAGTTTCGTGCTGTAGGGTTTGAGATTTCCGAGCAATGCCTCAATGGACATCGCCGCCGCAATTTCTGCTTGCTTGATAAACCGTTCCATATCGTAGATGTGCAACGCGGATATGGCGGTCAGCACATTGGATCCGTTGATCGCGGCGAGCCCATCACGCGCTTGCAAGCCCGGGACTTTGATTTCCGCCCGCCGCATCGCTTCGGACCCGGAGAGCCGTTCGCCATTGTAAAACGCTTCGCCCTCCCCCATCAACAACAATGCGGCTTGCGCCATCGGAGCAAGGTCGCCGCTCGCGCCTACCGATCCCTTCTGACAAACAACTGGCGTGACGCCTTTGTTCAGCATCTCGATGAAGGTCAGCGTGATCTCAGGTCGGCACCCAGAATTCCCGTGCGCGTGAACGTTGATCCGTCCTGCCAGCGCCGCGCGGACGAATGGAATCGGAAGCGGTTCGCCAATCCCTGCCGCGTGGTTGTAGATCAGATATTTCTGGAAATCCTTCACCTGATCGTCGTTGAGGATTTTCTCCGAAAACTCACCGATGCCGGTGTTCGTGCCATACATGATCTCTTTGTTGGCGAGTTTCTCCTCCAGCATGGCGCGGCAAACTTTGATACGCTCCAGCGCTTCGGGGGCAAGTTCTACTGTTTCGTTATCGCGCGCAATTGCAACGAGTTTTTCGATGGTGAGGGACGATCCGTTCAAGGTGATGGGCATGAGAATCTCCAATTGGGGGATGGGCGTATTTTACCTCTGACACGTAAAAATCTCGAACCTTCTCCGTCGGTTATGTAAAACGATTAAATATGACAATCTTCATCCAAAATATGACAATTTCCGTTATAATTAGTGAAGATTATCACTATCTGGAAGTTTTCGCCTGCATACAATAAACATGCAAGCAAAAACTATTTTCTAATCACCAGGGCAGAACAGCCCTCCAAGGAGAAAACATGGAAATACTCTCATACCTCTGGCAATACATCGTGGAAGCCTTCGGGCTGATCATTGCCTACGTGTTCGCGGCGATCTTCATCTTTCTGATGCTCCGCCGCGCGCATTCGCGCAAGATCACTGTGGCATTGGTCGCCATTTTCATCGGCGTTTCGATCGCGTTCTATGTGCCTCATGGAATGCCGAACGAACTGGCATATCCCCTCTCCCTGCGCGCGTTTGGGCCGGGCGAAGCCCCCAACCTGCCGTTCGAAAATGTTTATCACTTCTTTAGAAATTTCAATAATTTTGCCCGCGTGGATAATATCTCCCGCGACCCGAACGATGTGCCGAAGTCTGTGGTCTATGGCGAGAACGGCATGATCGAAGTAAACCTCACCACCACCGAAGTCATCGCTGAACTGGCAGACGGCACCACCATGAACTATTGGACATTCGACAATGCCGTGCCGGGTCCGTTCATCCGCGGAAAGGTGGGAGACACCGTCCACCTGACGATTCACAACGACCCCACCAGCCTGCATCCGCATAACGTTGACTTCCACGCCGCCACAGGTCCCGGAGGAGGCGCGGCGGCGACCATCGTGGCCCCCGGTGATTCCAAAGAGATCACCTTCAAGCTACTCTATCCCGGCATATTCGTCTATCACTGCGCGTTTGGCAACGCCGGTCTGCACATGACGCACGGCATGTATGGGTTGATCCTGGTCGAACCCGAAGGCGGACTGCCTCCCGTAGACAAGGAATTCTATATCATGCAAGGCGAGTTTTATACCGAAGGCGCGCTTGGCCGCCAGGGTTTGCAACTCTTCGATACGGAAGGGTATCTCGACGGCAAGCCGCAATACATCGTCTTCAACGGCAAGACCGGCGCATTGACCAATAACATGAGCGCCGAAGTCGGAGACACCGTCCGCTTCTACGTGGGCAACGGCGGCGTGAACCTTGTATCCAGTTTCCACGTGATCGGCGAAATCTTCGACCGGGTCTATCGCGAGGGGGACCTGATCAGCCCGCCCGCAGAAGGACTGCAAACCACGCTGATCCCCGCAGGCGGCGCGGCGATGATCGAATTCAATGTGGACTTCCCCGGCAACTACGTCCTTGTCGATCACGCGCTCGCCCGTGTAGATCGAGGCGCCTGGGGCGTGCTCCATGTTACCGGCGAAGCAGATCCGGAGATTTTCGACGGCACAGTCGAATCTGGCGGCGGTCACTAGTTTGAGGGTTGACCTGTTCCCAAAATCCCATATCATTAACGGAGACCTAGGTCTCCGTTAATTTTTTCAAGCCACAGGATCAAATAGCCTCAATGAAACTTCAAACCCGCTTCATCCCCTTCCTCGCGCTCGCTATCCTTGCCCTGCTCTTCGCCATGTGGGCAGGTTTGTTGCGCTTAGGCTGGATTCTTCCCACCCTCCCCAACCTCGCGCTCGCGCACGGACCTCTCATGATCTCTGGTTTCCTCGGCGTGCTCATCCCACTCGAACGCGCGGTCGCCATCCGCCAAAAATGGATGTTCGCCGCGCCGCTCGCCGCCGGGCTTGGCTGGGTCAGCCTGCTATTCGCGCCAAGAATCGGCGCGATCCTGATGACCGTCGGCAGTATCGTCGCGTTCTTCATCCTGATCGTCATGGCGCGCCGCGAGCCCGTCATCCACACCTTCACTATGGCAGTTGGTATGTTGTCATGGGTAATCGGCAATCTCTTGTGGATATCTGGATTCCCGATCTACCAACTCGTCCATTGGTGGATTTGCTATCTGATCCTGACGATAGGCGGAGAACGCCTCGAACTCAGCCGCGTCCTGCGTCCCGCTCCCCAACAGATTCGCATCTTCGGCATTCTCGCCCTCGCCCTTCTCGCGGGGACGATGCTCTCGCTGTTCAACGCCAACTGGGGCCCGCGCCTCAGCGGATTTGCCATGCTGGCATTATCGCTATGGTTCCTGAAAAACGACCTCGCCGCGCGAAACATCCATCATCCCATCCCATTGACGCGCTATATCGCCTACTGCCTCTTCGCCGGCTTCATCTGGATGGGCGTCGGCGGAGCGCTTCAACTGATCTTCGGCGCAACCTACGCGGGTCCATTGTATGACGCGGTGTTGCACACAGTTTTCGTCGGCTTCGTGATGTCCATGATCTTCGGTCACGCGCCCATCATCTTCCCCGCAATTCTCGGCGTGCCGATCAATTTTTATCCCGCGTTCTATGGTCATCTCGCACTGTTGCATTTCTCCCTGCTCCTGCGTGTGACAGGTGATTTAACTAATCAGGTTGAACTTCGTAAATTTGGCGGACTGCTGAATGAAGTCGCCATCCTGATGTTTCTAGGCATGACCGTTTTTTCCGTCCTCAGGAGCAGGAAGTAAATCATGCCGACCCTCACTCGCTGGTTTCTGAAAGCCGCCCTTTTGTACTTACTCTTTGCGCTCATCGCGGGAATAATCCTGGCGTTGCCGATTGCAAGCCCGCTCAGCGGTTTTTTTCCCGCCTACTTCCACATGCTCACCTTCGGCTGGCTCACGCAATTGATCTTCGGCGTCGCCTTCTGGATGTTCCCCAAATACAGCGTCGACAAACCGCGCGGACACGAATGGCTGGGCTGGGCAACTTTCATCTCGTTCAACGTGGGTTTGGTCTTGCGAATTTTCATCGAACCAGTCAATGCATCCGCGCCGTCCGCGTTAAGCGGCTGGTTACTAATCGCTTCCGCGATTTTGCAATGGCTTTCAGGCGTGGGGTTTATCACAAACACATGGGTCCGCATCAAGGAAAGATAAATGCCGCGCCTTAGTGTTTACTTTATCCGCGCATCGTTGATCTACGCGCTGTTAGGATTTACCATCGGCGCGTTATTGCTGGCGAACAAGGGAGTCATGTTCTCGCCGACGATCTGGTCGCTCCTGCCGCTACACATCGAATTCGCATTCGTCGGCTGGATGGCGCAATTCGCAATGGGCGTCGCTTTCTGGATCCTGCCGCGTTTTTCGCGCGGCTCGCCGCGTGGAAACGAGAGATTGATCTGGGCGGCATTCGTATTGTTGAACACCGGCATATTTTTTGTTGTCATACAAAGCCTGTTTGCGGTGAACGGATTCGCCCTCACAGGCAGAATCATGGAACTGCTTGGGCTGGCGGCATTCGCGGCGGGAAATTGGAAGCGCATCAAACCGCTCGAAGACAAATCCCGCTCCTAACGGTCGGAGGACTTCTTCTTTCGGTTACAATCGCTCCCTATGACCATGGAAAACATAGACGCGCTGAAGAAGAATCCGCATGAGGGCGGGCGTTTGGCGTATAAATTGAAGAATGCAAATGTATTCGTTTCAAAGAGCGGATTCCATTTCATTGATTATCTCGACCCTGTTGAAGCAATCTCACCTGAAATTGACGCCTCCCAACTGACCGATGAAGTTGCCGCGTACATTGAGACTCAACTGCAAGCAAACGCGAAAAAATTCGACAACCAGGCGAACATCCTTAATCAACATCTCCCCCTCCAAAATGCGAGAGTACTAGACATCGGTTGCGGCGGCGGGTTATTTCTTTCATTGCTCAAGCAACAAGGCGCGAACGTGATTGGCATCGAGTTGAGCGACAGCCGCGCGCAGTATGCCAAAATCAAACATGGGCTCGTCATTGACAAGCACCCAATCGAAAGCGATCATTGGCAATCTGGCTACGCGACGCGCTTCGACGCGGTTACCTTGTGGGATGTCATCGAGCATGTGAATTTTCCGCGGCAAACGTTACGGTCTGCGGCGAAGGTATTGAAGCAAGGCGGCTTGTTGCTGATCGATACCCCCTGCCGCGATAGTTTTTATCATCGCTTCGGTGAGTTGACATATCGCCTCAGCGGCGGCAGGTTTCCCACGTTTTTAAACGCAATGTATTCGTCACATTTGTTCGGGCACAAACAGATTTTTTCAACAAGCGAAATGAAGCAATTGTTCGAGTCCGTTGGGCTTGAAATAATTGATTTGCATAAATTCCACGAGTTGTCTTTCCCGTATGAGTTTTATTTAAAGAAATTGGTCAAGTCGCAATGGCTGGCAAATTTGTTATTGCCGTTTGTGAAAGTTTTTTTCAAGGTGTTCAAAATTCAAAATAAGATGTTGGTGGTTGGAAGAAAGCATTAGATGCCAGCGCGAGGAGCGAGCGATAGCGAGCGACGAAGCAACCCTCAGTAGCAAGGAGATTGCTTCGTCGAGCTGAAGCCCTCCTCGCAACGACATATTCATAGAGGAGAAACCATGACAGAAGAATATATTCCAAAAATCGCGATGACCATTCAGGCGCATCCCGACGACCAGGAGTTCGGCATCGGCGGCACGCTTGCCAAGTGGGCGAAGGCGGGATGCGAAATTATTACGGTCGTCATCACCAGCGGCGATTCGGGTTCGAACGATCCCGCGAAGGATGGGCGTTACAAAAAGGAACTCGCCGAACTCCGTGAAAAGGAGCAACTCGCGGCATGTTCTGTACTTGGAATCAAAGAGACGATTTTCATGCGGTACCCAGATGGCGAATTGGAACCGACGATTCAACTCCGCAAGGATCTGACGCGCCTCATCCGCCAATTCAAGCCTGATACAGTTCTCTGCGGCAATCCCGAAGCGTGGTTTTATGACAACGAGTACATCAATCACCCCGACCATCGCGCCGCGGCGGAGGCGGCAACGACGGCAGTCTTCCCATCGGCGGGGAGTCGGCTGATGTTCACGGACCTGCTCGAGGCTGGGTATGAACCGCATGAGGTGAAGCGGTTATACGTCCACGGTTCGGAAAAATCCGACACGTGGGTTGATATCACCGAGACGCTTGAAATGAAAATCAAAGCGTTGCAACAACACGCGAGTCAAATTCCTGTGGATAAAGTTGGCAAATGGATAACCGAATGGGCAGAGGGAGAAGCGAAAGACAAAGGCATGAAATATGCCGAGAGTTATCGCGTGATGATTTTGAAAAAGGATGAGGAAGAGAAACAGGTTTAACCGCAAATTTAATTTGGACGCAGATAAACGCTGACTTCGCTGATTCAAAAGAATAACAATCTGCGTTTTCTGCGTAAGTCAGCGTCCAAAAATAAACTCGCCCTCGAAAGATTAATTTCAAGGGCGAGTCATATTTATTTTTAGAACACTAAATACCCAACGAGCGCACAAGCGAGAGCGATGGTGATGTTATCAATATCTTTGAACGGCAATGACTCGATCAGCGTGGCGCCCAAAGCGACGAATGTAACAGGCAGAACAAAGCGAGTTGTGGGTCCGCTGAACGCGCCCATCCAAACGTAAATTGTGAAGATGAACATCGTCAACAGCCAGCCGCCGAGGAAAACGCTCAACGAGCCGACAATGCTTTTTTCGGGCGACCAGAATAACTTCGGAGATTTGACGCGACGCCCCACAATGTCGGCAATCCCGTCGCCGCCGCATAAGATCATTAACGCGGGGATGCCGATGAGCGAATCCTTCCAATAGATCAGCGTCATTGCCACCATGACAATCCCATAAAACAACGGACCGCGTAAAATTTCACGCGGGTCGCCCGTCCGCGACATGGCTTTAACGGCGGCTTCATCTTTGATAACTCCCAAACCAACCAATGCAAATTGAAGCGTGATGACGAGGGGCACAAGCGCGGCAAGCCAGCGGGAGATGGACACGTCGGTGAACATCAGCCAGCATAGGACGAAGATCGGTCCTGTGCCGATGTGGATAAGTTTTCGGCTCAAGCGGCTTTCGATCACCCCGCGATGAGCGAGGAAATCCATCAGGCGAAGGAAAACAAGGGCAACGGCAAATGTAAGAAGCGTGGCAACGTAAGGTGACATGATTCCTCAGGGTTGAAACCATGATAACATATCGGACGTTCTGTGTGAAAAATTTTGTCCCAAGAAATACAAATGAAACAAAGCGGATTGTATATCCCCGAACTCGACAGCCTGCGGTTTTTTGCCTTCCTATTGGTGCTCATTCATCATGCGGGGTACTCAGCCCTTATTGATTCCTGGGAGGTCGTTGCAAAGTATGGTTGGATGGGGGTTGATTTATTTCTATGTCTCTCCGCTTTTTTGTTTTCACGATTGCTGTATGCAGAATACCAAGCCACCGGAACTGTGATGATCAAGAACTTCTACATCCGTCGGGCATTCCGTATCTGGCCCCTCTATCTTTTGTTTTTTATTATCGCGGTCACATTGACCGTTCAAAAAGAGGGCTGGAGCGAATCCTTGACCACGCGCGCGCTAGGGATGTTGACATTTACCGACAACTTCATGGCGGCGCGTTGGGGATACAACAACGCGATTTTGTACTCAAATCACTTATGGACTATTTCATACGAAGAACAAGTCTATTTGCTCATTCCGTGGGTGTTGCTCTTTCTATATCGGCGAAAACCATCTACCACGGGCTTGTTGCTTCTGGGCATGGGTTTGTTCGGCACATTCATCCGCGCCTTTATGATCTATCGTGGCACAAATCACCCCGATATTTGGGTGTTACCCTTTTCGCATTTTGACTCCGTGCTTGGAGGCATCGTCATCGGGCTTGGCATACTGGAGAAGCCATTGAAGAAAATCCCGAATCTCATCTGGTTGATTCTCGGCATCCTCGCGCTTTGGCAGGTAACGCAGTTGCCGAACGTAACAAAAATACAATGGGAACTGATGCTCACCTACCCGCTCATTGGGATTGGCACGTCGCTCATCATTTATTCAGTGACACAAGGAAATCTTTGGGCAATCTCGCCCCTGCTCAGGGTAAAACCGCTCACCTATCTTGGAAAAATCTCGTATGGATTGTATGTCTATCACAAACTGGGGATCTTTCTCGCTTATCAAATGATCAAACAGTTCATAGAACCGTCGAGCAATCTTGCTTATCGTGTCAGCGGGTTATTGCTTTCGTTCCTGGTCACGGTCGTCATGTCTGTCATTTCTTACGAAGCCTTTGAAAAGATGTTCCTGCGTATGAAAGATCGCTTTGCAACCATTAAGGCAAGACCGGTTTGATACTCTGCCACCTGCCTTGACGCACGATTTGCCGCGCAAATCGAACTGCATCAAGAACTTATTGCCTAACCGCCGAGACAAAACTCCCTGATTCGCTCGACAACAAAATCCGCTTGTTCCCGTGTCACATGCGGACCAATCGGCAGGCTCAAGACAGTATTCGCAAGCTTTTCTGAAAGAGGAAAATCACCCGCTTTATAACCGAGGTCGGCATACGCTTCAGAGAGATGCGGCGGGACGGGGTAATGAATCAACGTATCCACACCATGTTCTTCGAGATGTGATTTGAGTCCATCCCGATCATCGTGAGTGACGACGAAGATGTGCCAGCCATGTTCTGCTTGCGGAGCGGTGACCGGCAAGCCAAGTCCGGGCAGTCCGTTGAGATGTTCGCAATAGTAATTCGCAAGTTTGTCGCGACGCGCGTTCCATTCATCGAGATAGTTCAACTTCACACGCAAGAACGCGGCTTGCAATGGGTCGAGCCGCGAGTTGTGTCCCCTGACTTCGTTGTAATATTTTTTGCGCGAGCCATAATTTCGCAAGACACGAACTTTGTCCGCCAGCATATCATCATTGGTTGTTACTGCGCCCGCATCACCGAACGCGCCGAGATTTTTTGTGGGGTAAAAACTGAACGCAGCGGCGGAACCTAAATTCCCCGCCATCTTGTCCATGTACTTCACGCCATGCGCCTGCGCGGAGTCTTCCACGATTCGCAGTCCATGTCCCTCGGCAAGTTTCCAAATTTCGGTCATCTCCGTTGGCTGTCCATACAGATGTACCGGCATGATCGCCTTCGTCCGCTTGGTGATGGCTTGGGCGATACGCAACGGATCAATGTTATGCGTTGCAGGGTTTGGCTCAACTGGAATTGGCGTCGCGCCAACATAGGAGACCGACAGCCACGACGCGATGTAAGTATTGGCAGGGACGATCACTTCATCTCCCGCGCCAATGCCATACCCCATAAAAATTAATTGAAGCGCTTCCAGTCCATTGCCCACACCAATACAATGTTTGACTCCGATATGATCTGCAAACTCCTGTTCGAAGGCGCGCACCTCGTCGCTGAGAATGTACCAACCCGAAGCCATCACGCGCTGATACGCCCGATCGAATTCGTCACGCAGTTCATCGTACTGCGCTTTCATATCGAGAAAGGGAACGGAAGTTTTCATCATTTGGAAACCAACTCCAAATATTCGTTGTAATTGCGGATGTAATCCTCAGCCTTGTACACATCGGAAGCGAAGACGAGAAGAGCCGCGTCAGACGTGAATTTGTACTGGGTCGCCCAAACCATCGGCAGGATGTGAAGCCCGAGGGTGGGGCGATCCAGCCGCACTTCGGCGCGAACGTGTCCGTCATCCAACACAACTGAACACGCGCCTTTTATACAAACAAGAAGTTGATGCAATTCCTTGTGTGCGTGTTCACCGCGCACGTCTTTGCTCGGCACATCATAGATCATAAAGAAACGTCGCGGCTCGAACGGCAACAAACCCGGGGATTCTGCAAACGTCAGGCTTCCGCGCAAGTCTGTGATCTCCGGCAGGCGAATCAACACTGCGCCTTTCACCGGCAAATCTTGATCCCCGCTTACAGGCTGCGCAGAAGTCTCCTCTGTTGAAAAACTTTCGGTCACATAATTCACGATCCGCGCCGGGTTGCCCATGACGATCGAATTGGGAGGAACGTCTCTTGTGACCACCGCCCCGGCGCCCACCATC
>JBGANO010000046.1:0-34026 GCA_044222305.1 Anaerolineales bacterium | reverse complement strand
GTCGGTGAGGATGTCTCCCATGCGCTCGAAGAAAATTCCATCTTTGAAGATTGGTAACAACTGCTCTGGCATAGAGACGTGCGACATTTGTTCCTGTAACTCATGCTGACAACACGGCGCGCAGACAATTAACTTGCTTCCCCAACGGATTCCCTGCGCGAGCGCGTCGTCAGTGGCAGTGTCACAGGCGTGGAGGGCGAAGACGACGTTTGGAAATGTCTCGGGTTTGTAATCTGCAATCTGTCCAACCTGAAAGGTCAATTGACTCCAGCCCAATGATTTGACTTTTTCTTTGTGCCGTTCGATGAGGTCGGCTTTGAGATCAATGCCTGTGACGCGCGCGTCCAGTTTCAAAATATTGTGAAGATAATAGTAGATCGCAAAGGTGAGATAGGCGTTGCCGCAACCGAAGTCCACAACATGGATGGGTTCTCCGCTGAAGGATTCGAAAGAATCGGTTTCGTCCACAAGCCGCAAAAATTCGTTGATCTGTTTGAACTTGCGTTGCATATCCGCCCTGATCTTGCCGTCGTTCGTCATAATGCCAACCGCTTTGAGGAATGGCTCGGCGTTTTCTGCGGAAAGGAGTCTGCTCTTCTGGCGGTCGTGTGCGAGAGTTGTCTGAGCAGGTGTTTTCGATGGCTTGACTTCGTTCACCAACGCTTTGCCCTTTTTCGAGATGTTGACCTGCACATTGCCATCCGCGCTTTCGACAAAAATATTTCGGAAGGGAAGCGCGAGCAATTCGTCCACTTTGGAGGCGGCGTCAGCGAGATAATTTTTCGTGATGTCTTTTTTGTCGTCGAAATAGGAAAACTGTAAATGAATCTCTCCTTTGATTTCCACAGGTCGCACAACGACTTTATTCCACGGCAGGGACGATCCTTTTTGCTCACCGCTGAATGTGGCGCGAATCAATTCATCTCTGGCGAGAATGCGTTCGCGGACGAGGTGTTTGTAATCCTGTTCCATGTTGAGAGTATATCATTCGGCGAAAGATGCGACTCGAAAAGGGGACAGGCAAGATGCGGTATCTGACTCATCCCTTGACCCAGAACAAGCGTTCTAATATAATCCTGCCCATGATGTCTACTCCGCGAAAGAGAAGATCTTCACGGACGGACCCCAGGCAGAAAACTGAATACTCATTCATCCTCGGTGACACCTTACACCTTGTTGACCTAAAAGACACAAACACTCAGGAGAAACGATCATCTAACGATCCTGATAAAGACTTTCTTGCTGGCGGTCGCCGTTCAACAGATGTTCATTTACTAGGTCAACGCGAGCGCTGGGAAAAACTTTCAGCGCGCGAGAAGCACGTTACCTATTTGGTTTGCAAACGGCAACGAAACGACGAGATCGCCGCAGAGATGGGGGTTGCGGTGGGGACCGTCAACTCGTATCTTAATCACATCTACAACAAACTCGATATTCGCGGCAAAATGGATCTGTTTCATCTGTTCCACAATTTCGATTTCAGAAACAACCCTCCCTATTAGTGCGGTCATCATCCGTTCAAACCCCACATTTGCTACTATATAAATATTACGATAACAAAATCACTATCGCAGAGTAGTAGTTTTATTGTTTGAGATAAAGTAATCTTTGGGGGGATGAACCATCTATTAGATTTACGCCCCTCCCGTTGGAATTTAATCCTCTCCCCATCGCCGAAGCGCTTGCTAATGGCGATTTCTCTGCTGGCACATAATGCTGAACTAACGATATTCGATTGCGGCAGACGGTTTGATTCGTCCCTTGTCGCGCGCGCCGCACAGGGACGGAGAGAAATTATTGACAATATAAAAATCCAGCGCGCCTTCACCTGTTTTGAAGCGGTCAAACTGCTTGAACAAAAACAGATTGAACGAACGGCAATTGTGATTTTAGATTTTCTTGCCACGTTTTACGATGAGAATGTAAAACTCAATACGCGGAATTTTCTGCTCGAAAAATCATTACAACACTTTCAACACTTGAGTCGATTTGCGGGGCTGGCTGTGAGCGCCTATCCGCCTACCGCATCGGGTGATTCGATTACGTTGTATGAGCGTTTGCGATCCGCCGCGCCGAGTCTTTCAGACTATGCCGTACCCGCCAATGAAAGTATGCAATTGAGGTTGTTCTGATGGGAAACGTAACTCCGACCATTACCGATATTCTCCACGCAGAAGAAGCAAATCTTGCCAGGTTTCGCCGCGCTTTGCGCCGTGAAGATCAGATCGTATTTGATGATCTATTCACAGCCGCATACAAACATCGTGCCGCCGCCGCGCATGCTGGACATCTCCTACCCTTTGAAACTTTTTTGCTGTCCATGCAAATCGAAGACCACAAAGAAGTGATGCGTTTACGCGAGGAGATCAAGACGTTGCGCGAACAGTTGGCGCAATATCTAACCAAACAAAATGGATGAATATCAAGGCTGGCTGTTGGATTTATATCCGCACCCCGAGAGCGGAGTTGTCTTATGGCTAATCTGTGATGACGGTCAGCGGCGATGCTTGCGGCAGGATTTTCCCGTCACGTTTTATGCGGCGGGACCAAGCCATCGTTTGCGGGGTCTGTGGAAATTCCTGCAAAACCAGTCGCTACGAATTGAACTTGCCCGCGCCGAGCGAAACGACCTGATCAGCGGCGAGACCGTTGTGTTAGCCGCCACATTGGATTCGCCGTTCTGGTTGCCTGAGTTATTTCAAACTGTCACAAACCTTTTCCCTGATCTTGTTTTTTACGATGCGGATTTGCATGTAGCCCTTCGACACGCGGCGAAGTATGGAACATTCCCGATGGCGCGTTGCCGCGTGACAGCGGATGAACAAAATACGATTCAAGAGATCAGTGTGCTTGATTCCAAATGGGATATTGACTACGAAGCCGCCCCCTTGAAAATCCTTACGCTTGAAACGGATACTGACCTATTCCATAAAGAACTTGAAAAAATCTTTGTTCGCACAAAAAGGGATTGCTCAACCCTCGATCTAAAAAAAGAAGATACAACGCTTGCATTCCTGAGTTATTTACTCCATCGGCATGACCCTGACCTGATCCTTACCGCGCACGGTGACACGCATCTTTTGCCTTTGTTGTTGAACCTGTCTGAGAAACACAATCGTCCATTACCGTGGAATCGTGACGCAAGCGGAGAAATTCGCCAGAAAAAAGAACGCAGTTATCACGCCTACAATCAGATTATCTATCGCGGGAATCAAATCCATTTAGCGGGACGAGTACACATTGATATTCATAATACAGTGATGTATGGCGATTACGGCATGGACGGGGTGTTGGAAATGGCGCGGGTCACGTCGTTGCCGATACAGACAGCGGCGCGGGTTTCGCCTGGGACAGGCATATCCGCAATGCAGATCGTCACCGCGTTGGAAAATGAGATCCTTGTGCCGTTTCGTAAGGAACAAGTTGAAACACCGAAGACCACCTCCGAACTTTTTCGCGATGATATGGGCGGAACGGTTTTCGACCCCATCGTTGGGTTGCACGAAGACGTGGGCGAGATTGATTTTTTCTCGATGTATCCGAGCATCATGGTACGTTTCAACATTTCACCTGAAACGGTGGGGAGCGAGATAAAAACCGCCGAAGCGGTGGCAGGCTTGAGGTCGGTGGTGAAGCGGGCTGACTTGGGTCTCATCCCCAAAACGCTTGCGCCACTGCTTGAAAAACGGTTCAACCTCAAACGATCCCTATCGAGCATGGCTTTACTCGATTGCCGATATAAAGATTACAAAGCGCGAGCCGCCGCGCATAAGTGGTTATTAGTCACCTGCTTTGGTTATTTGGGATATAAAAATGCGCGCTTCGGGCGGATCGAGGCGCACGAAGCCGTGACCGCCTATGGGCGCGAAGTGATGTTGCTTGCCAAAGAAGCCGCCGAAGAAATGGGCTTTCGCGTCTTGCATATTTACGTGGACGGGATGTGGGTGCAAAAATCAGGATGCAACAAAAAAGAAAATTTTCAGCCGTTGCTTGACGAGATTAAAAAACGCACGGATCTGTTGATCGCGTTGGAAGGCGTTTACAAATGGGTCGCTTTCTTGCCGTCGCGTCAGAATAAAAGAATCGCCGTGCCGAACCGTTACTTTGGCGTCTTCCAAAACGGGGAAGTCAAAACGCGCGGCATCGAAACGCGCCGCCACGATACGCCTGCATTTATCCGAGATACACAAACAGAGATTTTAGAAATACTGGCAGCTGCTCCGAACCGTGAAAGCCTGAAAGATTTTCTGCCCAAAATTCGAGAAGTGATCCACAAAAAACAAAACGATTTACGCTCTGGTCTTGTGCCGCCTGAAAAGTTGATCGTGCGCCAAACGGTTAGCAAAAACTTGAATGACTATCGCGCTCCTGTGCCAGCGTTTAGCGCGTTACAGGATTTGGCGCGCGCAGGGAAATCGCTTCGCTTGGGTCAAACAATTCGATTGATCTATACCTTGGGATGTCCACGCGCCCGAGCGTGGGATGCCGTGACAGAGTTTGACTCGCGCACAGTGAACCTTCCCCGCTATCGCCGCTTGCTGGACCGCGCGGTGGATACCGTTTTAGAACCGATCACAGGCGAAGATGCATCATGGCTGACGGGTGTAAAACAACTCGCTTTTGATTTGCGTCCATCGCCAAAATATTTCAGAAGGGAGGTGGGGCAATTTATCATTGGCGAGGGCGCAATGAATTGTTTGTAGAATAGGACTTACGCAGTTCAAAATCTTTTGCCGCGAATTTCACGAATTGTCACGAATTTTTAAACAATTCGTGTGAATTAGCGAAATTTGCGCTTGCTCTTGGGGTTTTGCGTAAGTCCTACAGAATCAAAAAGGGGCGGACGGCTTCGCAAAGGTCCGCCCCTACAATTTTCCAGTCTCCAGCCCTTCGACCAGGCTCAGGACAAGTCTCCAGTCTCTATTCTCTGCTCTTACCCATACCTGCTCATAAACTTTTCCATGCGATGCAGAGCCTCTTCGATCTTGCTGTATTCGGTGGCGTAGCACATGCGGGCGTACCCTTCGCCGCCAGGACCGAACGCGTTGCCCGGCACCACCGCGACACTTTCCTCGCGCAATAATTTTTCGGCGAAGGTCTCATCGTCCATGCCCGAGGCTTGGATGTTGGGAAAAGCATAAAACGCGCCGCGCGGCTCGAACGTCGAGAGACCGAGGCGGTTGAGTCCCGCCACGAGGAGTCGGCGGCGGCGGTCATATTCCACGCGCATCTCCTCCACGTGCGGGTCGCCGATTTGAAGGGCGGCGAGCGCGGCATCCTGCGCGGTCGTCGGGGCAGACATGATCGTGTATTGGTGAATCCGCACGAGACCTTGGATCAAATCCGAAGGTCCGCAGGCGAAGCCGATGCGCCAGCCTGTCATCGCGTAATTTTTCGAGAAGCCGCCAATGAGGATCGTGCGATTCTTGAGGCTTTCATCCAGCGCGGGGAAGCACACGTGTTTGAAATCGTACACAAGGCGGTCATAGAGTTCATCAGTGACAACCAGCAGATCAAATTCTTCCGCGAGCTTTGCAATCTCCAACATCACTTCGCGTGTGGCGACCGCGCCTGTGGGGTTGGATGGATAACCGATGAAAATTGCCTTCGTGCGCGGCGTGATCGCTTTGCGAATATCGTCGGGGTCAATGCAAAAATCGTTTGCCTCGCGCGCGGGCACTTCCACCGCCACGCCGCCCGCCATGATGACCTCGGCTTGATACGAAACAAAACACGGTGTGGGGATGATGACTTCATCGCCCGTGTCGAGGATTGCGGTGAATGTGAGGTACAACGCTTCCGAGCCGCCGACGGTCGCGATGATCTCGTTCGTCGGGTCATATTTAATTTGATACAACTTTTGAAGATTATCGGAGATCGCCTGACGCAATTCCATTTTTCCCCAGTTCGATGTGTAATGCGTCTCGCCGTTTTGCAGTGAGCGAATGCCCGCGTCGAGAATTGGTTTCGGCGTGGTGAAATCGGGTTCGCCGATGCCGAGCGAGATCACATCTTTCATCGTCGCGGCGATGTCGAAAAACTTGCGAATGCCCGAAGGCTTTAATCCCGCTACCCGTTTCGATAATCGTTGAACATTCGTTACTTCTTGCATGGAACCTCCATTATTTATTTTCGTCATTGCGAGGAGCGCTCTTGCTCTTCGCGACGAAGCAATCTCCCTCAATGTGTTGGAGATTGCTTCGGGCGGAAGAACACCGCCCTCGCAATGACGGGCTAGATTGGTTGCACTAACCATTCATCGGGAATTTCCCGATACGTCAGATCGAATGCCTGCCCATCGGCAGTCTTCACGCGGAAACCTTTTTCGCTGGGTCCGCGCCAGCGCGATACGATCTCCGCGATCTCATATTTGCATCCCTCCCACGTGAGAGAAAGCGGACGCTCCGCATATTCCGAATCTGAACGACATTCGACCATGTTCATATTTTACGACAGAACGACGTAGCTATTATCGCCAACGTTCAATTGGACGACTTGCCCAGCGCCTCTTCCGCGGACTTTTGCCTGCCTGCCCACCATCGAGCGACTCAACGCCGCGTCTTTTATCTCGCACCCCGCTTCGACGATGCTCTCTGTAATCGTGCTGTTCTCGATCTTGCAGTTCGCGCCGATGGACGCGTGCGGTCCGATCGTCGAATTTGAAATCTCCGCCGACGGATCAATTGCGCAAGGCTCGATCACCTTCACCTGTTTACCTGTGTACCTGTCTACTTGTATACCGCCTTTCCCCATCTTCTCCAACAAGATTTTATTCGTCTCCAAGGTGGCTTCAATCGTGCCAGCGTCCAACCAGCTGTCGCCGTTCTGCGTTCGCACGGTTGCGCCCTTCTCGATCATCACAGAGATCGTATCCGTTAAAAAGAACTCGCCCTTCAACGTGATGTTCCGCTCCATCTGTTCTTCGATGGCGGCTAACAACATTTCCGCGCTTTTGAACCAATAGCACCCGATCACCACGAGATTATTTTCAAACGTGGACGGTTTTTCAATAAACCGTTTCACCCAGCCATCCGCCCCAACCTCCGCCACCCCAAAGCGACGCGGATCTGGGAAGGGGAGTACCCACGCGACGCCGTCTGCCTTCTCTTCTTTTAAAAAGGCGAAGTCTGTCTCAATGATCGAATCGGAGAAGACAACCATCATCGGTCCGCGCATGAACTCACGCCCCAGCCAGAGCGCGTGTGATTGTCCCTTCATTTCATTCTGCACAACGTAATGCGCCTTGATTTCAGGATATTTCTCTTTGATGAACGCGGGGATCTGCAACTCGCCGAGATACGGTCCAACGATAAAAACATATTCCACGTTTTCAGGATTCGGCAGGGTCTTGAACATATCCATGAGATGTTCGAGCGCGGTTTTGCCCGCCACGCTCACGAGCGGCTTGGGCTTGCTCCACGTATGCGGACGCATGCGCGTCCCCCAGCCTGCCATGGGGATAAAGATTTTCAATGATTCGGTCAACGTTTGCTCCAAGGTTTATGAAATGTCCCTCTATTTTACCAATACATTGGGCATGTCATTGCGAGGGCGATGCTTCTCGACCGAAGCAATCTCCAACACTGCGAGGAGATTGCTTCACCGCCAAACCCAAGAGCGCGGTTCGCAATGACATGTGGAAATTTATGTATGCCCCAACACTGGATGCGGTTTATATGGTTCTTCGAGTCGCTTCACTTCATCATCGGTAAGCTTGATGTCGAGTGCGGCGATGGCTTGCTCGAGATGATCCATTTTGGTTGCGCCGATGATGGGGGCAGAGATATGCGCTTTGTTCATCAGCCACGCCAGCGCGATTTGCGACGATGTTACATCGCGTTCTTTCGCAACTTCCGCGACTCGGTCCAATACGGCAAAGTCCTCGTCGCGGAAGTACATGGAATGTCCAAAGGTGTCGCTCTTGGAACGCGTGGTATCGCCCCAATCTTCCTTGCGGCGGTTGCCCGCGAGAAACCCCCGCGCCAGCGGACTCCACGGGATGAGCCCCACGCCTTGATCGAGGCACTGCGGAATCATTTCGCGCTCCTCTTCGCGGTACACAAGGTTGTAGTGATTCTGCATCGAGGCGAAACGACTCCAGCCGCGAGACTCGGCAATGTGTTGCGCCTTCGCAAACTGCCACGCATACATCGAAGACGCGCCGATGTATCGCGCCTTCCCCGCGCGGACGACATCGTTCAACGCTTCCATCGTCTCTTCGATAGGCGTCTCATCATCCCAGCGATGGATCTGGTACAGGTCAACGTAATCCATTTGCAGGCGCTGGAGCGACTTGTCAATCGAGTCCATGATGTGCTTGCGTGAGAGTCCAGTGTCGTTTATGTCATCGCTCATTTTGTTTCTAACTTTGGTGGCAACAACCACACTTTCACGCTTCACGCCAAAGTGTTTGAGCAGGTTGCCTGTGATCCGTTCGCTTTCGCCGAGCGAATACACATCCGCCGTGTCGAAGAAGTTGATGCCTGCATCCAGCGCGTGTTTAATGAAAGGTTTGGCTTGCTCTTCATCTAATACCCAGTCGCGCCATGACTTTGATCCGTAACTCATCATGCCGAGACACAAACGCGAGACTTTCATTCCAGTTTTGCCGAGGTTGGTGTATTGCATGTTAGCTCCTAATTGCTCTGGTGGTCGAGACGCAAGCAGTCGAGACCACCATGTCGTAAAGAAATTCTTGTTACAAAATTAAGTATGCGTACCGGCTGGTCTCGATACGGCGGGCGAGCGCCGCCTACTCGACCAACAGAGTTGGGATGAAATCAAATGATTTTGAGATTCGCCAGACTCGCCGACAATCTTTTTATCCCAACAGACTCAAACACTACATCCACGATTTCGTCGTCGTCTTGGAGTTTACTGTCCAACACGATTCCTTCGCCCCAGCTGGGATGTTTGATCCGCGTCCCGGCGCGGTATTTGGCTGGGGTGACTGAAGCAGGCTGACCCTGAGTCCGATGCGTTTGCCATTTTGTCTCGAGAATGCTTCCGCGAGACCCTATCCTGAGCGCAGACGAAGGAGAACGTCCCGTGCGCGTTTTGCCGACGAGCAGATCTGCTGGCACATCATCCAGATAACGCGAGGGGAAGGTCTCCTCGGTTGCGCCGCGTCCGCCGCGTTGAATCGAACGGATGAGATACAGTTTATCTTTGGCGCGCGTGATGCCGACGTAAAAGAGGCGGCGCTCTTCCTCCATTGATTCGGGATCGTCGAACGAACGGCTGTGCGGAAGGATGCCGTCATCAAGACCAACGATGAAGACCGCGCCGAACTCGAGACCTTTCGCGGCGTGGAGGGTGAGGAGCGTGGGCACATTGCCCTCGGCGATGGTGTCTTGATCGGAGATGAGCGCGATGTTTTCGAGGAATTCGTCGAGCGCGCGCGTGGAATATTCATCGGCGAGCCGTTTGAGTTCGACGACGTTTTCCCAACGATCTTCGCCCTCTTCCGATTGATCGTCAATGTATTCTTTGAAGTTGAGGTCTTTCACGACGCGATCAAAAAGTTCGGGAATATTGAGAGTTTGCGCGGCGACGCGCCATGTAGCGAGCAGTCCGCCGAAATCAGAAAGTGGAAGCGCGGCGCGTCCTGTGAACGATTTCCAATGCGGTGATTGATCGCCGCGCGCGAGATCAATCAGAACCATGCCAGGTTGCATTTCATTTTGCCGCGCGACCATGTGCAATGTGGTGAGAGTCTTTTCGCCGATGCCGCGCGGCGGGATATTGATGATGCGGTCGAGACTGGCTTCGTCGGCGGGGTTATGAATGAGGCGCAGGAACCCGATGATGTCTTTGACTTCGCGCCGTCCATAGAATCTCTGCGCGCCAACGAGACGATACGGAAGCCGTGCTTGCAAAAATGCTTCTTCAATGAGGCGCGACATGGCGTTGGTACGATACATCACCGCGCAGTCGCCAGGCTCAAATTGCCGCGAAGCGACGAGTTGCGCGATTGAATCTACAACGAAGGACGCCTCGGCGTAATCATCGGGCGCTTCGTAGAAAAATATTTTCTCGCCCTCGCCTCTATCGCTAAATAATTTTTTCTTGCGGCGGTTGCGAGCGCGGTCAATCACGCTCATGGCGGTATCAAGGATATTCTGGCGCGAGCGATAATTTTGTTCAAGAAGAATGGTCTGCGCGTCGGGAAAATCCTGCTCGAAGCGGTGGATATTGCGATAGTCCGCGCCGCGCCAGGCGTAAATTGATTGGTCGGGATCGCCCACGCAAAAGATGTTCTTATTAAAGGAAGAGAGTTCCTTCACAAGCGCATATTGGGCAAGGTTTGTGTCCTGAAATTCATCCACCAGCACGTGGCGAAAACGCTGGGCGTATTTATCTCGCACAGACGGGTTGTCCTCCAGCAAGCGCGCGGTGTACACGAGAATATCGTCAAAGTCCACGGCGTTGCTGGCGACGAGTCGCTTTTGATATTCGGCGTACACGCGCTTCACCACTTCGTCGCGATACGTCAGCGCGGGGTAATCGTCCGCGCCAATGAGTTCGTTCTTGGCGCGCGAGATCGCGGCGTGCACACTCGCGGGGCGATACAACTTCTCGTTGATGTTCAGCTCGCGGATGACGTTTTTGACGATACGTTCCTGATCGTCTGAATCGAAAATCACAAAATTCGATTCGATGGGGAGGTGCTCCGCCTCGCGTCTTAAAATCCGCACGCAGATCGAGTGGAACGTGCCGAGCATGATCCCCTCAGTCGCTTGGTCAGGCAACAATTTCTTGACGCGCTCTTGCATCTCCTTCGCGGCTTTGTTGGTGAATGTGACCGCGAGAATCTGCCACGGGCGGACTCCCTCCTCCGCGATCAGATACGCGATGCGTTGAGTCAACACCCGCGTCTTCCCGGACCCCGGACCTGCCACGACCAAAACGGGTCCGTTCCCGGCTGTGACAGCGGCGCGTTGTTGAGGGTTGAGTTTATCGAGGAAGGACATGGGAGGAGAAAGGATGAATTATGAAGGATGAAAGTCGGGAGTCGAAGGTCAAAGGTCGAACGTCAAATGTTGAAAGTGGAAAGTAGAAAGCTTGCACTGCGCAAAGTCGAGGTGAGGAAAGATAACGTCCCGCAGTGTGTAATCCTTCGCTTCCGCTTCGACATACCTAGCGCGGCGGCTCAGGACAAGCCTGCGGGACGTGTGCACCTGTCTACGTGTTTACGTGTGTACTTGGTTCCGCGCCTACAATTGCGACGTGCAGTTCGGACAGCGCTTCGCTTTGATCGAAATAGTGGTGATGCAATAGGGACATTCTTTTGTAGTGGGTTCCGCGGCAGGCGCGGGCTTTTGTATTCGATTCATTGTCCGTATGAATAGGAAGATGACGAAGGCAATAACGAGAAAGTCAATGATGGCTTGGATGAACGCCCCGTACTTGACGACCGCGTCTCTAACTGTGAACGCCAATTCGCTAAAATTGACTCCTCCCAGTAACAGCCCAATCACCGGCATTAAAACATCGCCCACGAGCGAAGTAACGATCTTGCCGAACGCGCCGCCGATAATCACAGCGATGGCAAGCTCGATCACATTCCCACGCATCACAAAATCTTTGAATTCTTTTAACATAAAAATCTCCTCTCTAAAAAAATAATGTACTGGTGGTATTCTACCGTTCAGGGAGGAGGATGTCAACAAACCCCCCGGGAACGCCAATACTTCTCCAGAGGCATTGCATATAGTTCTGGAGAACTGATTCTTGCCGAATCAAAGGCGGTAATTTTGATTTTGACGGTATCCTGATTGACGGGCTTTTAGAATGGAGTATAATCTGCGCGTGTTTGGCAACAAGATTCCCAGGCTGAAAAGGAAAACATCGAAATGCCTGATCTTTTACTGGATGTGAAAGGGCTGGAAACAACGTTTAAAACTCCAGATGGGATTGTCCATGCGGTTAATGGCGTTTCGTTTGGTCTCAAGGAAGGGGAAACCTTGGGCGTTGTGGGGGAGAGCGGGTGTGGTAAGAGTGTTACCATGCTATCGGTATTAGGGTTGATCCCATCCCCTCCGGGGAAAGTCAAAGAGGGCACGGCGCACTTTTTCGGGCGCGACCTCCTTAAAATGACCTCCGCTGAAATTCGACAGATACGCGGCGCGCAGATCGGCATGGTCTTTCAAGACCCCATGACCTCCCTGAACCCTGTCTTGACGATCGGCCGCCAGTTGGAGGAACCGCTGGTTGTGCATCTTGGCATGACGCGCGCGCAGGCTCGCAGTCGCGCGGCTGAACTGCTAGCCATGGTGGGAATTCCGAACGCCAAAGATCGACTATCCGATTACCCTCATCAATTTTCCGGCGGGATGCGCCAGCGGGTTATGATTTCCATGGCGCTTGCCTGTTCGCCGCAATTGCTCATTGCCGACGAACCCACCACTGCGCTGGATGTGACCATTCAGGCGCAGATCACCGACCTCGTTAAGCGATTACGCAGTGAATTAGGGATGGCAATCATCTGGATCACTCACGATCTGGGCGTGGTTGCGGGTTTTGCGCAACGCGTGATCGTTATGTACGGCGGCTTCATCATTGAAGATTCAATGGTCAACGAGTTGTATATCAACCCCACGCATCCATACACCATTGGCTTGCTTGGCAGTCTCCCGCGCGTGGATGCCTCCGGGCAGGAAACCCTTACTTCGATCGAAGGCTCGCCGCCGCTTCTGTATGAAAAACCCACTCACTGTCCCTTTGCGCCGCGCTGTAAATGGGCAATGGAACGATGCTGGAAAGAAAACCCGACCCTCGAAACAGTTGCGCCGGATCACCGCGTGGCATGTTGGGTTGACGTGAAAACAGGGAGAGCGCGTTAATATGGCTGAAAACAATGTACTGCTACGCGTAGATAATCTTGTAAAACACTTCCCGATCATGCGCGGCTTGCTCCAGAAGCAGGTGGGCGCGGTGCGCGCAGTGGATGGGGTTTCCTTTGAATTGAAACGCGGCGAAACACTCGGACTCGTGGGCGAATCCGGCTGTGGGAAATCCACCACCGGTCGCGCCGTATTGCAGTTGTATCGCCCGACTTCCGGCAATGTCCACTTTGACGGGACCGACCTGACGGCGATCAAAGGCGAGGAATTGCGCGCCATGCGTCGCAAGATGCAAATGATCTTTCAGGACCCGTATGCCAGCCTGAACCCGCGCATGACCGTGGGTGAGATCATCCGCGAGCCGCTGATCGTCCACAAGGTTGCCACCGAATCCGAAGCGGACGAGCGCGTCAAGCAATTGCTCGAGCTGGTAAAGTTGAACCCCTCGTTCTCCACGCGTTACCCGCATGAATTCTCCGGCGGGCAACGCCAACGGATCGGCATTGCGCGCGCGCTGGCGTTACAGCCCTCGTTCATCGTTTGCGATGAACCCATCTCCGCGCTGGATGTTTCGATCCAGGCGCAAGTGGTGAACCTGCTGGAGGAACTCCAGAAAGAATTCAACCTGACTTACCTATTCATTGCGCACGATCTTTCGATGGTGCGCCATATCAGCGACCGGGTTGCGGTAATGTATCTTGGCGTGATCGTGGAACTTTCCACGCGGGATGAGTTATATGGGCATCCCCTCCACCCCTATTCGCAAGCCCTGTTATCGGCGGTGCCAATCCCCGACCCGGTGATTGAAAAGACCCGTCAACGAATCATCCTGACCGGCGACGTTCCCTCGCCCGCCAACCCACCCTCCGGTTGCCGTTTCCGCACGCGTTGCCCGATCGCTGAAGCAAAATGCGCGGAGTCCCGCCCGGAGTTCCGTGAAATAAAGCCAGGCCACTTTGTCGCCTGTTTCTTTGCCGATCGATATTTGTAAGACATCCTTTGAAAGGAGGTGGTTGCTACTACCCCGATACCGTTGTTGCCCTGTCAAACGTCGTATCCAAATTTTAAATTTTTGTGAGGAAAAGAAAAATGCGTAAACTGTTCACCTTACTGAGCCTCTTTGTGCTCGCCAGTATGATCCTTTCAGCATGTGGTCCTACACCGGCGGCAACTGATGCTCCTGCTCAACCTGAGCAACCCGCCGCTACCGACGCCCCGGCCCAGCCCGAAGCAACGGAAGCCCCAGCCAAAGAGGCTGTCTTGCGGATCAACACCGGTACCTACCCCGATGTGATCGACCCGCAGAAATCCTCCTTCGTCAATGAAATTGGTCACCTCGACAAGATCTACATGGGCTTGACCACATTGAACGAAAAGCTCGAAACCGTCCCCGGCGCCGCTGACTCATGGACGTTCAACGATGACGCCACCCAGTTGGTCTTCACCTTGAAGCCCGGCCTGGTCTACAGCGACGGTTCCGTGCTCAACGCCAAGCGCTTTGAGTATTCCTTCCAGCGCAATATCGACCCCACCACCGCTGGCGAATACGCCTCCATCACCGACGAAATCGTTGGCGCTCCTGAATGGCGCGCCGCCGACACCGCCGCCGAAGGGTATGACCCCGAGACATTCAAAGCCGCGCTGGGCGTCAAAGCCTCGCACGCCGATGGCTCCGCTTGCGCTGACTACGAAGACACCGCCTGCGATACCCTCACCCTGAACTTCTCGAAACCCGCTCCTTACTTCGCGACCATCGCGGGTATCTGGGTTGGTTATCCTGCCAAGGAAGAGAACATTGCTGAAGGCGGAGACATCTGGTGGACCAGCTCCAAATATCAGATTGGTAATGGCCCCTTCATCTGGAAGAGTGTGGATCCGTTCGTCAAGTCCGTCTTTATCCCGAACCCCAACTTCGCGGGCGGGAGCGTTCCCACCTACTCGATGGAATACAGCTACATCACCGACTCGGCTGTTGCCTTCGAAGCCTATCTCAATAACGAGTTCGATATCGTCGCCTCGGTTGCGGAAGACCTTCCTGTGATCGATGCCGATGCCGACCTCACTGCTCAGCACGTGAAATATGCAGGCTCCTGCACGATCAAGATCCAATATAGCCTGCACCCCACCTGGAACGGACAGCCCAACCCCTTCACCGACAAGAAAGTGCGCGAAGCCTTCGCTTTGGCGTTTGACGCCGAATCTTGGGCGCGTGATGTGGACGGCTCTCTCTCCCTGCCCACCTGGACATGGATTCCTCCCGGATATCCTGGATACGATGCCAACACCCCGTTGCACTTCGATCCGGAAGCCGCGAAAGCCGCCCTTGCCGCCGCTTCTGAACCCTTCAACTCTGCTGAAAAGCTGAACGCGATGGGTCTCAAGATGGCATTTGCCGACTCAGCCCGCAACCGCCAGCGCCACGAATGGATTGCCGCTCAATACAAGCAAATTCTGGGCGTCGATCTGGCGCTCGACCCGGTTGAGCCCACCACCTACACCGCCATCCAAAAAGACCCCGACACCTACCCGCTTCTCTCTCGCGGTGGTTGGTGCGCGGACTATGCGGATCAACAGAACTGGCTGAGCGTGTACTGGCGCACAGGCACTTTCTCCACTCGCTGGGGCTATTCGAACCCCGAGTTCGATGCCTTGGTGGACGAGGCGGATACAACCGTTGATACTGCCAAGCGCAACGAGTTGTATGCCCAGGCGCAGCAAATCCTGCTCAATGACATTCCTGCCGCTTTTGGTTACAACTCGCTCAATCACTACCTGGTGAAACCGTGGGTAACCGGCTACATGACCACCCCGCAGGATCACATCTTCCCCGGCGATCTCACACCGTGGACGATCTCCATCGACACCTCAATGATCCCGTAAGTTTGGCGATTCGTTGAACTGAACCACTTGGGCCGGGGGACTGCGGTTCCCCGGCCCAACCTCTGCTTTATCTGCTATCTTTCTAATTTTGCCGCGCGGTTGCTGTTATCCCGCTCACAAGTGAGTTGCCATGACCACCTATATCATCCGAAGATTACTCTGGCTCATACCCGTCTTACTGACCGTTTCCGCAGTGACATTCGTTGTCATGCGCAGCGCCCCGGGCGGACCTTGGGACACAGACGCGGAACGCCGCCAGGTGGACGCCGCCACGGCAAAATCATTGGCGGCTTATTATGGATTGGACAAGCCCATGTGGCGGCAGTTTTACGCCTATGTCATTGGCGATACCAACAGCCAGACCAAGGAATGGGTGTGCGGCGTGATCTGCGGCAACCTGGGTCCTTCCTATCGCCAACGCGGGCGCACGGTGCAAGATATTTTGTTTGCCCCTCCCGAAGGGAAGACATTCTGGCAAAGCCGTTTTGGATATTCCATTCGACTGGGCGTGCTGGCGCTTTCCATGGCGATCTTTATCGGTATTCCACTGGGTATCATTGCCGCCTTGAGGCAAAATACCCTTGTCGATTACACCGCCTTATTCATCGCGACAAGCGGAATTTCGGTGCCCAGTTTTGTTCTCGCTATTTTTTTGATCATCATTTTTGCTTCGCGCCTGCATTGGATCGACATTGTCGTGGATGATTGGACACAGCTCAAGTATTGGCTCATGCCCATGGCAGTGTTGGGTTTCGGAACCCTGGCATTCACTGCCCGCCTGACGCGCTCTTCCATGCTGGAGGTGATGCGGCAGGATTACGTCCGTACCGCGCGCGCCAAAGGGCTTGCCGAACGAGTCGTGATCTTCATCCACATGCTCAAGAACGCTCTGATACCCGTGATTACGATCCTCGGTCCTGCGCTGGCGGGTCTTGTCACTGGCTCATTCATCATTGAAACCATGTTCAGTTTCCCGGGCATGGGGCGCGCCTATGTGCAGGCGATCGGCCAGCGCGATTACTCCATGATCATGGGCACCACCCTCATCTATGCCATGCTGGTGGCAGTGGCTAATTTGAGCGTGGATATTATTTATGTGTTTATCGATCCGCGCATCCGCCTGGGAGAATAAAAGGACTTGATATGACTGCTCAAACTACACCTGCCGGCAAGATCGCCGAATTCAACGATGTTTTTCGCCCAAGCAAAAGCCTTGGGCAGGAAGCCTGGTCGCGGTTGGTTCGTAACAAAGCCTCCATGTTTGGCTTGGTCGTGATTGTCTTCTTCATCTTCCTGGCCGCGTTTGCCTCTGTTATCGCCCCCATGGACCCGCTTGAATTGCACGGCGGAAAGAAATTCCTGCCCCCGCCCTTCGATCAAGGCGCGACGAATATCAAATCTGAGCCAGGGTTCTGGCTCGGCACCGATTCCCTGGGTCGCGATACCCTAAGCCGCACCATCTATGGAGCGCGCGTTTCCATCGTTGTTGGTTTTCTTCCCACGATCATCATCCTTCTGCTGGGAACCACTGTCGGCATGTTTGCGGGATACATTGGCGGCCGCACCGATAACTTCCTCATGCGCCTGACCGATGTGATCTACGCGTTCCCCGATCTGCTGTTCTTCATCATCATCATGGTCGCCCTGCGCGATACGTTTATCGGGCAATTTATGAACGGACTGGTCTTGTTGTTTGCCGCGCTCGCCATCGTCAACTGGGTGGGCGTGGCGCGCCTTGTGCGCGGACAGGTTTTGTCCATCAAGCAAAAAGAATTTGTGGAAGCGGCGCGTTGTATCGGCGTCAAAGATCACCGCATTATGTTCCGCCATATTCTTCCCAACTGCCTCAGCCCGTTGATCGTGAGCGCGGCATTTCTGATCCCGGGTCTGATCATTACAGAAGCTATTTTGGGGTATCTGGGTGTTGGTCTTCGCCCATCCACCGATAGCACGGATTTTTTCATCACCAGTTGGGGTTCCCTCATGCTGGATGGCCAGACCGCCATCAATTCCCAGCCCTATCTTCTGTTGGCGCCGGCGATTTGCGTGGCTTTGGTAGTGCTTGCCTTCACCTTTCTCGGTGACGGCTTGCGCGACGCGCTCGATCCTCGCATGCGCGGCACGCAATAGACACACGGATCGGTTTTCTGATACCTCGACACGCAGACTGTCGGGGTGTTTTTTTGAAAAAGTAAACCCCTCTAGAGGACTGTTTTTATGTAATACTTTTGGATTGTTTCCGCGCCGGAAAATCGTTTTCTCTCGATTCTCTGGTATTACCGTTGACGCTCGAATAGAATTGGATATAATTCCGCTACCTATGAGCCGGACACAATGTCTAGTCCTATATCTGGCGTTGTCCGATGATGAATCCATTGATTCAGAAAGGAGCGTTGCGGGGAACCAACCATCCACCTCATTCGTACGTTCACGTCAAAAAAATAAAATCAAAATCTGTAGGAGAGAAATCCAATGTCCAAGAATCGAACTATGATCGTTCTCGGGTTGCTCGTGATCGCAAGCATGGTTCTTTCGGCTTGCGGCACGCCCGCTCCCGCCGAACCCGTCGAAGTTGTGGTGACTCAAGAAGTCGTCGTAACCGAGGTAGTGGAAGTCGAGCGCGAAGCGTTCACCACGCCGCACCCGATCCTCGGCGACCTCAAGGTCCGCCAGGCGCTTTCGTACTGCACCAACAAGTCAGACTTGCTCGCCTCGGTCTACCCGCTTACCGACGAAGCCACCCGCGCGAATCTTGTCATGAACACCTTCATCCCCCGCGATCACTGGGCGTATGCTGGCGATGACAACATTACCATCTACCCCTATGACCCGGATGCGGGCCGCGCGTTGCTCGATGAAGCCGGTTGGACCCTCGCCGAAGGCGCGGGCTTCCGCACCAATGCCGAAGGCGATGAATTGGCTCTGCAGTTCACCACCACCAGCGCCGCCTTCCGCCAGACCTGGGCGGCAATCTGGGAACAGCAAATGGCTGACTGCGGCGTCCGCATCGTCCGCCTGCACGCCCCCGCTTCATGGTGGTTCGGCGATACCACTGGTATTGCCCGCCGCGATTACGAACTCGGCGCGTTCGCCTGGGTTGGTCAAGCCGACCCCGGTGGTCAGACCTTGTATGCCTGTGACCAGATCCCCTTCCCCAACAACGGCTGGGAAGGTCAGAACGCCATGGGTTGGTGTAACGAAGCCGCCAGCACGAACATCAAGTTGGCGAACAACACCCTCGTGAAAGATGAGCGTATTGCCGCGTACACCATCGTCCAGCAGGAATTCACCAAGGACGTTCCGAGCATCCCGCTCTTCAACCGCACCGACACCTATGCCTACAACGCAAAGTTGACTGGCATCGAGCCAAAACCGGGCGAACCGTACTACACCTACAACGTTTCTGATTGGGCTCTTGATGGCGGCGACACCATCATTATGGGCTTCACGCAGGAACCCGCCTCGCTCTTCACTCTCGTGGAAGACGCGTTTGTTGCTCAACTCGCCTATACCCTTATTCGTCCGAACCAGTCCACCGGTTTGAACTATGACTTCCAGGCTCAGTTGGTGAAACAACTGCCCACCATCGAAAATGGCGGCACCACCAACAACGACGTGGAAGTCAAAGAAGGCGACAAAGTTGTGGATGTCAATGGCGATGTCGTTGAACTCGCGGCTGGCGTCAAGGTCAAGAACGCGGCTGGCGAAGAAGTTGAATTCACCGGCGGCGCCGTGATGATGAAGCAGTTGGTCTCCCGCTTCGATATCATCGACGGACTCACTTGGGAAGACGGCACGCCCGTTTCTGCCGCTGACCTCGAACTGGGCAAAAAGATCTCCTGCGATCCCGAGTCCGGCGCGACCTCCTTCATCACCTGCGACAAGACCGCCAGCGCCACGTTCGACGGCGTTGGATATACCCAGACCTGGCTCCCCGGCGTTCAAGACCCGCTATACTTCCTCCCCGTGTGGCCCATCTACCCCGCTCATCAGTTGGGTGATGTTCCCGCCAAGGATTGGGCGACCAACCCGCTCGTGGCTGAGACCCCGCTTTCCTACGGTCCGTATAAGATCGTGAGTTGGGAAAAAGGCGTCAAGATGGAATTCACAGCCAATGAATTCTGGCCCGGCGGCGTGACCACCCCGAACATCGTGATCCAGATCATCACGCCTGAATCGCAGGAAACCCTCCTGCTTGGCGGTGAGATCGACATCCTCGATTCCACCTCACTCGTCGGTCTGACCGAAACGCTTGTCGCCGCCGAAGGCGAAGGCAAGATCAAAACGATTGTGGAACCAAGCGCGACCTGGGAACACATCGATATCTCCCTGTTCGTTCGCTAAAATTGAACGATTGCGCGTGTTAGAATGAAGGTGTGCCTCGCAAGAGGCACACCTTCCATCATACCGAGAGGTTTCATCATGACAGCCTATTTCATTCGGCGTATTTTACAAATGGTGCTGGTGGTATTAATTTCAGCGGTTGCCTCGTATGCGTTATTGAACCTTGCCCCCGGCGGACCTCTCCAGGGCTTGCGCCAGGTTCAACAAGGCGGGCGTTTTCAAATTACCGAAGATGACATTGCGCGCATCCGCGCTTACTTCGAACTGGATTTATTTTTGCCTTATCGTTTCACCCGTTGGTTGATCGGCGAGCCGCGCGGACCCCTCGTGATTGGCGGACAGGAATATTTCGCCGACCTAAAGGTGGGTTGCCGAAAACCGATCGAATCCGAAAAACTGAACGAAGATACCGGGGAATATGAATCGATTATCACCGGTTGCAAAGAAGATGTATTTATGAAAGATTTGGTTGGGCGACGCACCAGCCGGGGCGTTCTGCTCGGCGATTTCGGTTTATCGTGGAAGGTGCTTCGCGACCGCCCAGTGACCGACCTGCTGGCAAGCCGCCTGCCAAAAACGATCGAACTTCTCGGTTTGCAATCCCTTCTTTCGATCCTCATCGGCATCCCGCTTGGGGTTTACTCCGCAGTGCGTCAATATTCCCGCTTTGATTACATCTTTACCTCGCTCGCGTTCATGGGGTCTGCCATGCCGACCTTCTTCTTCGGCATCGTGTTGATCCTCGTATTTTCCATCATTCCAAAAGACGCCGGGTGGATGTACCTTCCAGCCGGGCTATCCGAATCCATCCGCGATTATTCCATTCCCATTATCGGGGCTGTAGAGGCGGGGTCGCTCAAAGACCGCTTCTTACACTTGATCCTCCCGCTCAGCGTGTTGACCATGGTAAACATCGCCGGCTGGAGCCGCTTCGTCCGCGCCAGCATGCTCGAAGTGATGCGGCAGGATTACGTCCGCACCGCGCGCGCCAAGGGGTTATCTGAACGCGTGGTCATCATGCGGCACGCATTCCGCAACGCGCTCATCCCATTCATCACCATTGTAGTTTTCACCCTGCCCGGCTTGTTCGGCGGCGCCATTATCACAGAGAGTATCTTCGCCTGGCCTGGGATGGGCTTGCTCTACATCAAAGCCCTGGGAGACTTTGATTACCCGGTGGCGATGTCCATCTTCTTTATCCTTGCCGTGCTGACCGTCATTGCCACCCTGCTAAGGGATGTGCTGTATACGCTCGTCGATCCAAGAATTCGATTGTCGTAACGAGGTCCCGCCCCCATGCCTGCCGCCCAAGTTGCATCCCTTTCCCCCGAAGCCGTTACCATCGAAGAGCGTTCGCCGTTCCAGATTGTCATGCGCCGCTTCCAACGCCACCGCCTGGCGATGATCTCGCTTGTCGTCATGCTGGCGATGTTCACCATCACCCTCCTCGCACCGTATATCGCCCCTTTCAAAATTCAAGAACTCTCGGTCAATAAATATTTTGTGCCGTGGGGAACAGTGGACGTGGAGACCGGCCGCGTGCACCACATGGGCACCGATCATATCGGGCGAGATTACTTCTCCCGTCTAATCTACGCGGGACGCATATCGCTGACAGTCGCCATCCTGTCGGTGCTCATCTCCGAGACGATTGGCATTGTTGTCGGGGCAATCTCCGGCTTCTTCGGCGGGTGGATCGACACCATCCTCATGCGGTTCGTCGAATTCATGTTGACGATTCCGCAACTGCCATTACTGTTGATCATCTCCTCCATGCTCTTGCGAAACGAAGAAATGATCGCCATCCCCGACCCGGTCTTGAAGTTCATGGGCGATATCCTCCTGCTCAGCCCGCGCGATTCGCGCAATGCCGTGCTGATCGTGATGGTGCTGGCGGGCTTCGGCTGGTTGAGTGCCGCGCAACTCATGCGCGGCACCGTGCTCTCCCTGCGCGAACAGACCTTCGTGGAAGCCTCGCGATCGCTGGGCGCGTCGAACTTCCGCATCATCATGCGCGACATGATCCCCAACGCCATGGCGCCCATCATCGTGGATGCCTCCCTCGGCTTGGCGGGTTACATTGTGGGTGAAGCCGCCCTCGCCTTTTTGGGGTTTGGGATTACAGACCCGGTTCCCACGTGGGGAAATATGCTCGCCGCCTCACAACAGTTCATGCTGGATCGCCCGTGGCTGCCGCTTGTGCCGGGGTTGCCCATCTTCCTCTGCTCCCTTGCCTTCAACTATATCGGCGACGGTTTACGCGACGCGCTCGACCCGCGCCTCAAGCTGTAATTTCCTTCCCCGGAGACTTCCGTGACTGACACAAACGAAGCACAGAAACCCCTGCTCGAGGTCCGCAACCTTCAAACTCATTTCTTCACCGAAGACGGAGTGGTGAGGGCAGTGGACGGCGTCGATATTACCGTATACCCCGGCGAAGTGCTGGGCATTGTGGGCGAATCGGGATGCGGCAAGAGCGTCACATCGCTATCCATCATGCGGTTGATCGGCCAGCCCGGCAAAGTAGTGGGCGGCGAGATCCTGTTCGACGGCAAGGATTTGCTAAAACTCCCCGAATCCGAAATGATGACAGTGCGCGGCAACCGTATTTCGATGATCTTTCAGCAACCCCAAACCTCGCTCAACCCGGTCTTCCGCGTGGGCGAGCAGATCGGCGAAGTGTTGAACGTTCACCAGGACTTCGGCAAGGAAGCCGCGCAGAAGCGCACTGTCGAATTGCTCAAACTGGTGGGCATCCCCGATGCCGAACGCCGCGCTGAAGCATTTCCGCACGAACTCTCGGGCGGCATGGCGCAACGCGTGATGATCGCCATGGCGCTTGCCTGTCTCCCCGACTTGTTGATTGCCGACGAGCCAACCACCGCTCTCGATGTGACCATTCAAGCCCAAATCTTGGACCTGATGCGAAACATGCGCGAACAATTCGGGTCGGCGGTCATCCTCATCACGCACGATCTCGGTGTCATCGCCGAAATGGCAGATCGCGTTGCGGTCATGTACGCCGGCGAAATCGTCGAACAAACGACTGTGCTCAGCCTGTTCAAGGAACCTTTGCATCCCTATACAAAAGGGTTGATCGGCTCAACGCCCGTGCTTGGGCGCGTGCGCGAAAAATTAGACGTGATCCCCGGCGCGGTCCCCAACCTCGTCAACCTGCCGAAGGGGTGCCGGTTTGCGCCGCGCTGCGCCGCCCGTATTCAACATAACCTTACAATTTGCACCGAACAAGACCCCGACCTGATCGACTATAAAGAGGATCACCTTATACGCTGCTGGCTGTATCAGGATTCCAACCAGCACACCGCGCCCCTCAAAAATCCATCCAACTAGAGTGAACCCATGCCGATGAATCCCTCCGAAGAAAAATACGACCTCGTCGTCGTCAAAGACCTGGTGAAATATTTCCCGATACGCGCGGGCGTGCTCCAGCGCGTGAAGGCGCATGTGCAGGCGGTGGACAAGGTCAGCTTTTCTGTGAAAGAAGGGGAAACGCTGGGCATGGTCGGCGAATCCGGTTGCGGAAAGACCACCGTTGGTCGCGCCATCCTGCGGTTGATCGAGCCGACGTCCGGGTCGGTTTTCATCAACGGGGAAGATATCGTGCAGATGCGCTCACAGTCGCTCAAACAAGCCCGCCGCAACATGCAGATGATCTTCCAGGACCCATACGCTTCGCTCAACCCGCGCCTGCCCATCGGCGAATCGGTGATGGAAGGGTTGCACATTCACAGCATCGGACATCCCAGAGAACGCTGGGACATTGCCATTAACATGTTGAAGAAAGTGGGGTTGGAGGATTATCACGCCCGCCGCTACCCGCACGAATTTTCCGGCGGCCAACGCCAACGCATCGGCATTGCGCGCGCCCTTGCCCTGCAACCCAAGTTCATTGTCTGCGACGAACCAGTCTCCGCGTTGGACGTGTCCATTCAATCGCAGGTGTTGAACATCCTCAAAGACCTGCAAGCGGAATTTGGTCTCACCTACCTTTTCATTGCTCACAACATGAGCGTGGTCGAACACATCTCAGACCGCGTGGCGGTAATGTACCTCGGCAAAATGGTGGAACTCGCCGAACGCGAAGAACTCTTCCGCAACCCGCTTCACCCGTATACCAAAGCCCTCATGTCGGCGATCCCGATTCCCGATCCGACCGTGAAGCGCGAGCGCATCATTCTCAAAGGCGATGTGCCCAGCCCGTTGAATCCGCCGAAGGGATGCCGCTTCCATACGCGTTGCCCGATTGCCATCGATATTTGTTCGCAACAGGAACCCGAGTTCAAGGAACTCGCGCCCGGTCACTTCGTCGCCTGCTGGGTCGCGGAAAAAAACGCCTGATCGAATAAAAACCCGCGACGCAACAACGTCGCGGGTTTCGTTATAATGGGAGGAATACACCGAATGGATTTGCACATGAAAAAAATCATTTCAAGTTTTATGGCTCTATTCCTCTTCGCTTCTTGCGCCCCGCAACGGGAGACGGAAATCCCCACCCTGCCTGATGCGCCAACCGAAACACCCGCGCCTCTTCCCACCGTGACGCCTGCCGCGCGCACCCTCAACATTTGCCTCGGGGAAGAGCCAACCACGCTCTACCCATACGGCAGTTTGAATGCCGCGGCGCGCAGTGTGCTTTCCGCCATTTACGATGGACCCATGGACGTGGTCGAATATGGGTATGAACCGGTCATCCTCGAAAAGATTCCCAACCTCGAAGACGGCGACGCCCAGATCGAAACCGTGACCGTGCAACTGGGCGACCAGATCGTGGACGCGAGCGGCAACGTGGTGGGTCTCGCCAAAGGGACGCAACTTTTCCCGAGCAAATGTCGAAACGATGAATGCAAGGTGACCTACGACGGCGTCAGCAAAATCGGCATGGATCAGATGGTCGTCACCTTCACCATGCTCGCAGGCTTGCAATGGTCCGACGGCTCGCCACTCACAGCCGATGATTCGGCGTACTCATTCGAACTTGCCGCCAACGACGCCACGCCAGGCTCGAAGTTCCTGATCGACCGCACGCAAACGTACGAAGCCGCCTCCGATGGCGTCACCATTCAATGGTGGGGAATGCCCGGCTTTATCGATCCCGATTATTACACCAACTTCTTTATGCCCCTGCCGCGACATAGTTGGGGAGAGCAATCCCCAGCCGAGTTGGCGCGGCTCGAACTTTCGACGCGCCTTCCGCTGGGTTGGGGGCCCTATCTCGTGAAGGAATGGAACGCCGGCGAAAACATCCTGCTCGCGAAAAACCTGAATTACTTCCGCGCCTCGAACGGATTGCCCCATTTCGATGAATTGAACTTTATCATCATGCTCGATTCGAACGCCGCCTTCAGCGCACTGTTGGAGGGCAAGTGCGACATACTTGACCCGACCGTTCACCTCGACGGGCAGGTGGGCTTGCTTCAGCAATTGGAATCGCAGGGGCAGGCGAAACTCATCACTGCGCAAACGATGACAATGGAATGGCTGGGCATCGGCGTTTCACCGTCTGCCTATGACGATGGGGTGAAATCGCAAACCGACCGCCCCGATTTCTTCGGCGATGGGCGCATGAGACAAGCGCTGGCGTACTGCCTCGACCGACAGAAAGTGGTGGATACGGTGCTATTCGGACTCTCGCAAGCGCCCGATAGCTACCTGCCATCCGACCACCCGCTTCACAACGGCAACCTCCAAACCTATACCTTCAACCCAAAAGCAGGGAAAGATTTACTCGACGCCGTCGGCTGGCTGGATTCAGACAATGACCCATCCACGCCGAGGCTCGCGTTCGGGGTAACGAGCGTGCCCGCTAGAACGCCGCTGATTCTTGACTACTACACCACTACTGCCACCCAGCGCCACCAAGTGACAGAGATCTTCGCGCAATCACTTGCCGAATGCGGCATCGGTTTGAACACGGTGTTCTACGACGCGCCAAACTTTTACGCGCAAGGACCGATCGGACCCCTGTTCAGTCGCCAGTTCCAACTTGCCGAATATGCCATCGGCGTCAACAGTCTCGAACCGCAATGCGGTTGGTTCACCTCGGCGCAGGTCCCTACCGAAAAGAACAACTGGCTGGGCACGAACATCAGCGGCTATAAAAACCCCGAGTTCGACCAGGCGTGCGCGCAAGCTCTGCGATCCTTGCCCGGCGAACCGGAATACGCCTCACACCAACAGGCACAGGCGACCTTCGCCTCCCAACTTCCATCGATTCCGCTTTATTTGAGATTGCGAGTTGCCGCCGCGCGCGCAGATCTATGCGGTTTTAACCTCGACCCATCCTCCAACTTTCCGCTCGCCGAAATCGAACTCTTCGATTTCGGGACGGGTTGTAAACCATAGCGGATGAACCCGCTTCACTCCGCCAGTACGCCTGATTCCAACCCTGCAAAGTGTTTTCTCTCGCGCGGTAATTTGCTATAATCAGTAGATTACAAAAACAGGTTCTTGACGCAGTTCGTTTTGCTTGACAAATCGAACTGTCGCTTGAACTTTCGCGAAGTGCTGATAATGCGCCCATCCCTGTTCGTTGGAGTTACTCCTCATGACCAGTAGCCAGCCTCTGCTTGCTGTAAAAGATCTCAAGACGTATTTTTATACTGAAGACGGCGTTGTTCGCGCGGTGGATGGCGTAAATTTTGAAGTGTATCCCGGCGAAGTGCTTGGGCTGGTGGGAGAATCGGGATGCGGCAAAAGCGTCACCTCATTATCCATCATGGGGTTGGTTTCCAAACCCGGCAGAGTGGATGGTGGCGAGATACTCCTCGAAGGCAACAACCTGCTCAAACTTCCCGAAAATGAAATGGTCAAGATACGCGGCAACCGCGTGTCGATGATCTTCCAACAGCCTCAATCGGCGTTGAACCCGGTGTTCAAAGTGGGCGACCAACTTTCTGAAGTGCTGAACGTGCACCAGGACCTGGGCAAAGATGCCGGTTGGAACCGCGCAGTCGCATTGTTGAAAATGGTGGGCGTGCCCGACCCTGAACGGCGCGCGCACGCGTATCCGCATGAGCTTTCCGGCGGCATGGCACAACGCGTGATGATCGCCATGGCGCTGGCGTGCGTGCCCGAACTCCTCATTGCAGACGAACCCACCACCGCGCTGGATGTAACCATTCAGGCGCAAATCCTCGACTTGATGCGCGACCTGCGCCGTGAAATGGGCACCGCGGTCATCCTGATCACACACGATCTCGGCGTGGTTGCCGAAATGGCAGACCGCGTGGCGGTGATGTACGCCGGCGAAATCGTGGAGCAGACCGACGTCAATTCCCTGTTCGATGAACCGTTGCATCCATACACGCAGGGATTGATCGGCTCCATCCCCGTTTTGGGCGAGCTCAAAGAAAAACTGGATGTGATTCCCGGCTCCGTTCCTAATCTTGTTAACCTGCCGCCGGGATGCCGTTTTGCGCCGCGCTGTCAGGCGCGTGTCAAATATTCGCTGACTATCTGCACCGAGACCAAGCCCGAACTCGACGAGGTAAGACCCGGTCACCAAGCGCGTTGCTGGCTGTATCAAAATGGGGCGGGACATTCTGCGCCGTTGAAGTAACCCCTTCCTGGAGAAAATTTCATGTCAAGCATCACGAACCAAAAAGGGGAAACCCTCGTTGAGGTAAACAATCTCGTAAAATATTTCCCGGTACGGGCTGGTTTACTCCAGCGTGTAGTCAATCAAGTGAAAGCCGTGGACGATGTCAGTTTCTTTGTGCGCAAAGGCGAGACGCTCGGTATGGTGGGCGAATCGGGTTGCGGCAAAACGACCATCGGCCGCACGATGCTCCGGCTGGTCGAGCCAACTTCCGGCTCGGTGATGTTCGGCGGCAAGGATGTGTTCGCGCTCAAACAAAATGAATTGAAGCCTGTCCGCCGTGATATGCAGATCATCTTCCAGGATCCGTACGCCTCGCTCGACCCGCGCGTGCCCATTGGAGAATCGGTGATGGAGGGATTGCACATCCATCGTATCGGTTCGCCCAAAGAACGCGTGGGGATCATGCTCGAAACGCTCAAGAAAGTGGGGTTGGAAGATTATCATGCCCGGCGTTATCCGCACGAGTTCTCTGGTGGACAGCGTCAGCGGATCGGCATTGCGCGCGCGCTGGCGTTGCGCCCGCAGTTCATCATCTGCGATGAACCGGTTTCCGCGCTGGATGTGTCGATCCAATCGCAGGTGTTGAACATTTTGAAAGACCTGCAAAAGGAATTTGGTCTCACCTACCTGTTCATTGCGCACAACCTCTCGGTGGTCGAGCATGTGTCTGACCGTGTGGCGGTGATGTACCTCGGCAAAATGGTGGAACTGGCAACGCGCGACGACTTGTTCCGCGAAGCCCTGCACCCGTACACGCAGGCGTTGATGTCTGCCATCCCTGTGCCGAACCCGCGTTTGAAGCGCGAGCGCACCATCCTCAAAGGCGATGTGCCCAGCCCGCTTAACCCGCCGAGGGGATGCCGCTTCCATCCGCGCTGCCCGGTGGCAATCGAAAAATGCTCGCAGGATGAACCTGTATTCAAGGAACTCCGGCCCGATCATTGGGTGGCGTGCTGGGTTGCTGAACAGAATTTGAAGTAAATTCACTGATGATGGCATCTCCCTGCGTTTTGCTTGTTGACGATCAGAAAGACATAGTCCGGCTGTTGCATTCCACCCTGCAAACGCTGGGACACACGCTGGATATTGTCGACGCGCCCTCCGGGGAGGAGGCATTGCTCGAAGCCTCCCGCCGCAAGGTGGATTTGCTCGTGTCTGATTACCTTTTGCCGGGCATCTCGGGGGTGGAATTGATGCGCAAAGTGAAGGCGCGCAACCCCGAGTTGAAGGTGATCTTCATCTCCGGTATGAACGAACGCAAGGCGCGTAATGAAATGCTCTCGGCTGGCGCGATGGCGATCTTCGATAAGCCCATCCCGCTGGCAGATTTTTTGGACGCGGTCGAACGCGGTTTGGGGCTGGTCCGCACCATCTTCCCTCCCGAAGCCGCAAAAGAGACCGAGGAGCACCGTCAGACCCTTTCTGAGTTGTTGACCGGGTTTCGTCAAAAAGTGAAAGCCGACGCGGTGTTCCTCATCAACGACCGCGGGCGCGTGCTTGCCCGGGCTGGCGACTTGTACGACAGCAGTATGGAAGTGTCGATGCTTTCCGCGTTGATGGGTATTTACAGCGCGGGGTTGAAGGTCTCGCGTTTTATCCGCCAGGAACGCCTGGAAAGTTATCATGTATTTCGAGGCGGCGACCATGATTTGATCCTCATCCCTGTCGATTCGTCGCACGCGTTATTGTTGGCTGGGAAGGACCTGGCGAGCCGCGATCGGATCATGCAAACGGTGGAGGGCATGTTGTTCGTGCGCGGCGATGTGGGGAACATCTTGCAGTCGCTGGGGGTGGCATCGTCGGCTGGGGTGATTGAACCAGCCGTCCCTGCGGAGGAGCCGGGTGGTTATGTTCCGCCGTTTATCACCGAGGAAGAATCCGAACCGGAGCCTGAGGTGGATGTGGAGGCGTTATTCGCTTCGGCTGAGAAGAAATCGAAAGTGAAGGATGTGAACGCGTTTTGGGATGACGCGGTTGAGAAGGCTGGAAACATCCCTCTCAACCCGGATGTAATTTCGTTTGAAGAGGCGAACAAATTGGGGTTGACGCCGGGGCAACAGGGCGCGACGATCCCCCGCCCGGTGACCGGCACGCTGAAGATGAGCGCGGCAAAAAAGAAGTGACACACCGCCCTGCGCGCGGCGCAGGTGTTGCCCGCCGCATACTGCCGTGTTACAATGTGCGCCTTACAGGGGCGTGGTGCAACGGCAGCACACCAGCCTTTGGAGCTGTGGATCTTGGTTCGAGTCCAGGCGCCCCTGCAAATTCCCGCGAGCGCGGGGCTTATTTTTGTAAACAGGCTTCGCAGATTGCGGTGAGCCTGTTTTGTTTTATCGAACAGGCAAAGTGTTTATCCGCTAATCCATGCTACTCTTCGCGAATTCTTTAGAGATTAGTATGATTATCTACACTTTCAAAAACGGGACGCTGATGAACGCAGAAAAACGCAGATTTTTCTTTTCGATCAGCGTAGGTCAGCGTTTATCTGCGTCCAAATATTTATTCTGTAAGACAATTAAAGATTAGTGTAAATTAGCGAAGATTAGCGGAATAATTTTTTGAGTTGAATAAATGAGGAACGAATGAAAGTTACTGCTGTGTTGCTGGCGGCGGGGCAGGGGACTCGCATGAAATCATCACTGCCGAAGGTGTTGCATCTGTTGTGCGGCAAGCCGATGGTGTGGCATGTGCTGGAAGCGTTGAAACAAGCCGCAACCGAATCGCCGGTCGTGGTGATCGGGCATGGCGCGGACGAAGTGAAAAAATATTTGGGGGATTCTGCGGATTGCGTTTTGCAGGAACCGCAACTCGGCACCGGTCACGCGGCTCTGCAAGCCGAATCTCTGCTCAAAGGTAAAACGGATTTGGTCATCATCACCTACGCGGATATGCCTCTTCTGCGCGGCAAGACATTTGCGCGGCTTGTGGAAGCCCAACGGCTCAACCCCGGACCGCTCAGCCTGATCACCGTTTTTGCCGACGACCCTCACGGCTTCGGGCGGATTCTGCGAAACGCCGATGGGACAGTGTCTGCCATCGTCGAAGAATATGTTGCCACGCCGGAACAGCAAAAAATCAAAGAGTTGAACGTTGGCGCGTATTGCTTCAACGCGGACTGGTTGTGGGACGCTCTGCATCGCATCCCGAAGAATGAGAAGAAAGGCGAATATTATCTGACCGATGTGGTTGAACTCGCGGTGAAAGATAACCTGCCCGTGCAGGCTGTCGTCCATGATGATTTTAACGAGACGATCGGGATCAACACGCGCGTTCATCTTGCTGAAGCCGAAGCCGCGATGCGGATGCGAATCAACCATGAACACATGTTGAACGGCGTTAGCATGAACGATCCATCATCCACATACATTGACGCGGGCGTGAGAGTTGGCAAAGATACAACGGTCATGCCGAACACATATCTTCACGGCGACACTGAAATCGGCGAAGGGAATATGATCGGACCGAACACAATCATCCGCGATTCGAAAATTGGAAATCGTTGTAAAGTCCTCGCCTCCGTGCTGGAAGGCGCGATGCTTGAAGACGATGTGGACATGGGTCCGTTTGCGCGGTTGAGGAAGGGCGCGCATTTGAAGAGTCACGTCCACATGGGGAATTTCGGCGAGGTGAAAGATTCCACGCTGGAAGAAGGCGTGAAGATGGGTCATTTCTCATACATCGGCAACGCGAAGATCGGCGCGAACACCAACATCGGCGCAGGGACGGTCACCGCGAATTATGATGGCGAGAACAAACTTCCCACCGAGATCGGCGAAGATGCCTTCATCGGCGTAGACACGATGCTTGTCGCGCCGCTCAAACTGGGTGACGGCGCGCGCACCGGCGCAGGCGCAATCGTGACGAAGAATGTAGCGGAAGATACGCTCGTCGTTGGAATGCCCGCGCGCGCAATAAAGAAAGTGGAAAGAAGAAAGAGGAAAGGCAAATAATTACGCAGTACTGCGTACTGCGTAATGCGTAAGGATAAAAAATGACAATCACTCAACACGACAAACAATCTCTCATTGATCTTGCCAACGAAGCGAGGAAGCGGGCTTATGTGCCGTATTCCAAGTATCCCGTCGGCGCGGCGCTGCGAACGAAGACCGGCAAAACATACACCGGGGTGAACATCGAGAACGCCGCGTATCCGCAGACGATGTGCGCGGAACGTGTGGCGATCTTCAAAGCCGTTTCGGAGGGCGAAAAAGATTTTGATGTCATCTCCGTAGTGACAGACAATGGCGGCTCTCCATGCGGAGGTTGCCGTCAGGTCATGGCAGAGTTTGGACTCGATACGACTGTTCTTTTAGCAGACGGCAAAGGCAGCCTCGTGAAAGAAACGACCGTGAATGAACTCCTGCCCGAAGCGTTTACGCCGGAGAAATTGGTAAACAGGTAGACAGGTAAACAGGTAAACAAGTAGACAAGTAAACAAGTAGACAAGGAAACACGTGTGTGCCTGTCTACGTGTGTACGTGTCTCCCTCCCTCCCCATGCCCCAATCAAAATTCCGTTCCCTGCGCGTGGATGCGGTGGTGCTTCGCCACAGCGATTATGGCGAAGCTGACCGCCTGCTCAGCCTGTACACGCGTCAACGCGGCAAGATGCGCGTCATTGCCAAAGGCGCGCGCAAGATCGCCTCGCGCAAAGCAGGTCACATCGAGCCGTTCACGCAAGTCAAACTGCAACTCGCCGCCGGGCGCGACATGTTCATCCTCACCCAAGCCGACACCATAGACGCCTACCTGCCCCTGCGCGACGATCTGATCCTCACCAGCCACGCCGCGTATGTGCTGGAATTGTTGGATCGCTTTACGTATGAGGATGAAACCGAAAACGCGACGATCTTCCGCCTGCTGACGGAGACCCTCTCCCGCCTCGCCTCCAACGCGGACGTGTGGCTGGTCCTCCGCTTCTATGAGATGCGCCTCCTCGACCAACTCGGCTTTCGCCCGCAACTCTTCGAGTGCGTCAACTGCGGACGCGCGATTCAACCCGAAGACCAGTTCTTCTCGTTCGGCGCGGGCGGCGTCATCTGTCCGCGCTGTGGGCAGGGACTGAAACATCTTCATCCGATTTCAGTGGAGGCGTTGAAATACCTCCGACATTTTCAACGGAGCAGTTACGCCGAAGCCTCGCGCGCCCGTCCCGACGCCGATGTGCAACACGAAACCGAATCCCTGATGCAGGGATATTTCACCTATCTGCTCGAACGCGAATTGAATACACCGGTTTTTTTGAAGAAGATCAAGGCGTAGTACCTCAACAAGTTAAAAATTAAGGCGATTGAAACAGCCATCAAGCACGATAAGCGTCCGGAAGTAGTTCACAGAAGCATGGCGATCCGTTTGCTTCACTTGGGACATAAGCCAGAGGAATGTGAATGTACTGCGGCTGTCGACCTGTTGCTGAGGCATAAAATTACTTCCGCAAAAATCTGACGGCATTTTAGTGGCTCAGATTTTCGAGCAAATCGCTTGTTCGGGTATGGTTCTATGGTTCACCCTGCTTTTGAACCAGTTTCTACCGCCTAATTGGCGAAGGTATTGTTAGGATGAATTATTATCATCGCTCATGCTCATGTCCTACGAGACGATATAAATCGCCCATCACCCCGCCCCCGTCCCATCACCCCATCATGATCTTCGGACGATACTGCAACGCCTCCGCCAGATGCGCGGATTGGATGTCTTCGCTCCCTGCGAGATCCGCAATCGTGCGAGCCAACTTCAAAATACGATGATACGCCCGCGCCGACAGGTTCATCTGGCTCATCGCCGCGCGCATCAGGCTTTGACCCTCTTCCTGCAACGCGCAAAATTGACGAATCTCCCCCACGCGCATGTCGGCATTGCAAATAATATCTGAGTTGCCATTTGAAAAACGTTTTTGTTGAATATCCCGTGCGGCTTGGACGCGCTTGCGAATTGATTTGCTTGATTCGCTTAAACGATCTCCGCTGAGTTTTTCATAATCCACGCGAGGGACTTCGATGTGGATGTCAATACGATCCAGCATCGGACCCGAAATTCGTTTTTGATATTTGGTCACCACGCCCTGCGCGCAGGTGCAGGGTTTTTGCGAATCGCCGTAATATCCGCACGGGCATGGATTCATCGCCGCGATCAATTGAAAGTTTGCGGAGAAGGTTAGCGAGCCTTTCGCGCGGCTGATGGTGACGACTTTATCTTCCATCGGCTGGCGCATCACTTCGAGGACGCGCGTGCCGAATTCAGGAAATTCATCCAAAAATAAAACGCCGCGATGAGCTAGGGAGATTTCGCCGGGCTTGGGGATGTTTCCGCCGCCGACGAGTCCCGCGTGCGAAATGGT
>JBGANO010000045.1:0-34085 GCA_044222305.1 Anaerolineales bacterium | reverse complement strand
CGAGGTGACGGGTTGCACATACGCATTCGCCACTGTGGTGGATGTTCGTTGATACTCGCGCATGGCAGGCGAGACCTCTCGAATGAGAAGTCGTAAATATTCAGCATGATAGCTAGTCAATTTTGCAGATTCCTGAACGGTCAGCCATTCATCACCATTCTTGGACGTTTCGATACTCATAGTGGGATTATACACGCCGCATGATGCCCTATTCAATTGTAAATATCAATTCCTTTGTTGGTTAAACCTTTCCGTCGACATTTGTTTCTGTGGCGCCATGCACTTCTACCAACTCGCGCTTATCCAAGTCTTTTGTTTCCTTTTCAGTCATTTCATTATCCAGGCTATCTTCTTTAGGGGACAACCTTTCATACCGGATTTTGCGACCATGCTTTGCAAATAATCGCAAACACTTGATAAGCGCGCGATTCAAGGATTCGTCATTGGAAGAATTATCTAGTGTCATCAAATCATTTGCTTCCTAAACTTGTATTGTTATCGGACAATTCATGGATCAAATCTAACCTACCAAGCAAGCACAACAGAAATCTCCTGTACACAAATAAGGTCTTCTCGTAGTTCATGCTGGAAAGTTTATTTGATTCTATCTAGGGGTCTCCAACTCCCGCCGGTGATCGAACGCGATTATTTACATGATTAACAAACTCACAAGATCAACCTATCTCTTTTGGTATTTAATTGACATCGCGAAGTACCGAATCCGCTCACCGACACAACTACCGACACAGAGCGGGGTGCCAGTTTCCGTCGACCGACACAGTCGCGCAAGAGAGCCGACACGGTTGCAGACCTGCCGCATCAAGTAGTTTGGAGGCCGCGAGAGCAAGTCGGGGATTTGAGCACATAAGCGACATGTTTAAACCTCCCCAACTTGCACTCAAATAACATGGCTCTCCAAAGAGGAGAATCATGTCATATATGCCCGAATACGAAAAATTGTTGGAAGAACTCAGCACTGGCGAACTACCGATCATTATTCGCAAAATCCCGGATGCGTTGTTCCATGCTTCCAAAGGCTTGACTCGCAGGGAATTGATCCGCATCGCGCATGGCGAAGAGCCAATCAACAATCTGTCGAATGACACACGTGACCGCAAGATTCGCAAGGGGATAGAGTATTTGCGAAATCTAGGTTTCCCGATTATTTCCACATCAGGGAAGGCCGGCTATAAATTGGATACGGATTCCAAAAACATTGAGAGCATGATCCGCAAATGGGAAAGTCGCATTGTTCAGTTGCAACAGAGGGTAAATGCTGTCCGTCGCTACTACGATCTGTTCATCAGAAACTCCCACACAAAGCAAAATGATGGATAGTGGATTATCCCACCTTCCACTGATATGGGTGCCGATCTATCTGATGCAGAGAAAGGATGTGGTGTTTGATATCTTCAAACACCACATTTCTTATCGTGACGGTTTACCGCCATATGCCCAAGCGCGGATCATTGATGTGATGGTCAACCGTTTGATCAAAACACGCAGGTACCCTGCGCTGTGGGTTTCGGTAGAAACGCCTGGCGTTTGGTTTTATAGCGAGCTCAAGCGTTTGGTGAAACAAAGAATACCGATGACCATCCAGCCGGCGTGGAAGTCCTCCGCTGAGGAGAAAGAGTTTTATCAACCAATCCGTCCAACATACCTATATGAAAGTGATATTCCTGTTCTCGCGCCTCGCTTTGACCCAACAGAATATAGAATCAAGGAATCGGCGCTCCGTGTCTTGCAGATATTGGCAAGGTTGAAAACGGCATACAGACCCGAAATTGCGTCCCTTGCTGGTTTCAGCGAGAGATACACTCGAAATCTTTTGAAGCAACTTCGGGCGAAGAACTTGATCGAACGAAAGCGGATTGGGAAATATGAAGGGTATGAGATCCGTATCAAAGGATTGAGCCTTGCTCATCGTTCATGGAATGTCCCGAAAGGCGTTCATTTCACGAAATATCGAGGCGAGTTCCGATTCGCGGGAGAGCGTCATCGACGCGTATCGAGGCGATGGCGGGCTTGGCTGGAGTCCGCTTATCCTAATATCGAGATTTGGGAGAGTTGGATGGAAGTTCCTTTGTTTGACGGCATCCCAGATGCGTTGGCGTGGGGACACAAAAGCGGGCGCGAGATGCTATTCTGGCTGGAGGTAGACAGCGGGCACAGTTCCGAAAAAGTGATGAGGCGAAATTATTCTCGCCGACTTCAAAACGCGTATCATCATGCGAAGCGATTGGGTATTCCGATTGTCTTCTGCATCATGGGTCCGCCCTGGGTGGTGAATCTCTTTCCTCAATGCGTTCCGCCATTACCTCGAAATCTTGCCGTGATCGGACAGAATTGGCGGGCATTTGGCGACTTGCCAGTATATGAGTTTGGCAGATGGAATTCGCAATTGGAGACGCGAAAGAAATATCCGTCTGGAAATGCGCTTCCTTTTGATCCGAAGCAATATCCGCCAAAACCCAAGAAGGAAAAGAAGATAAAGCCTGCTAGACCGAAATCTACAAAGCCCAAATATTCCAAGGGGTTTGAGGATGTCGAAAGGTGGTATCGAAGTCGTTCTGAGGGGGAGGAGTGACGACCTAATGAAAGTGGCGGGACGGGAGTGCATTATTTCAATGTAATGGAAATTTGTGAGCATTGGTTGATTGTTGCAAATTTGACCTCAAAGGATGGATGTATTTCCGATAACAATCATCATCGAGAATATCGCTTTCTTTGCCCTGTACTGGCATTTCTGCAACGAGATGAAGGGCATTGTCGAAATCAGGTATCGTTACACCTCATTCCGAAAAGTATCAAACGAACTCGAACGGGTATTGCAGAAAAGTGGGTCAACGTTTACGCGCGAACAGACCTTAATCCCATCGTCGCCAATGGACATGCGCGAAGATCAACAGATGGATGTTTTCCGCCGTCTGATTGAAATCTTCGAGAACGTGCCGAATGTGGGTGAAATTCGAGCCTTAACTCGCAATTTCCAGTAAAATAGACGCCAAGAGGTTATTATGGCAGACTTGGTCGGGACACAAATAGATCGGTATCGTATTACGGAGCGTATTGACGAGGGTGGAATGGCGATCGTATACAAAGCGGTCAATACGCGGCTTGAATCTGAAGTGGCGATCAAAGTGATCCGCATTGAGCGGTTCGCGCCTGAGATCGTTCATAAGACGTTGAAGCGGTTCGAACGCGAGGCAAAGTCACTGGCGCAACTTACCCATCCTAACATTGTCGGGGTGATTGAATATGGCGAGCATGAAGGGAAACCCTATCTGGTGATGCAATATCTGCGCGGGGGATCACTAAAAAAATTTCTACGCAAGAAAATGCCCTGGCAAGACGCGGCGCGACTGCTCCTCCCCATCGCTCACGCGCTTGAATTTGCCCATAAGCACAACATCATCCATCGCGATGTAAAACCCTCGAATATCCTGTTAACCGAATCGGGCCAGCCTATGCTGGCTGATTTTGGTATTGCCAAGATCATCGAGGAAGATGTCACGATGGATCTTACAGGCACCCGCGCGACAATTGGCACGCCGGAATATATGTCACCCGAACAAGGGCTGGGCAAAGAGATCGATCTGCGCTCAGACATCTACTCTCTCGGTGTGGTATTTTACGAACTAATCACAGGTAGAAAGCCGTTTTTAGGCGATACGCCTATGGAAACGATATTCAAGCACGTGAACGAGCCTCTGCCCAAACCAACAACCTTTGTTCCCGGCCTGCCTACGTCGGTAGAGGCGGTGTTAGTTAAGGCGTTATCAAAAAAAGTTGGCGAACGGTATTCCAGCGCTAAGGGCTTTGCGCGCGCATTGGAAGAACTAACCTGGGGATCAACTGGCCCCCAACCCATCCCTCCCGCGGCTCGGAATGAAACCAATGCGCCTAAATATCCCACTGGGACGATGGATACCGTTGACCAGGATCGAACGTCAACAGACGATGCGCGCCCTTTCACACGTGGCACAAAAACTCAAGATAAAGTTGTGAATTCTCCCCAAAAGTCTTTCTGGTTGCAAGGGCTTGTTGGGATGTTGATCATATTGGGCATTGTCTGCGTCGGCGTATTTTTTGCGTATGCATATGCAAATGGAAATGGAAACCAGAATCAGCCCGTTTCAACCGCAACAAGAGTATCAAATCCCACTTCTCCTTCGATTCCAACGAAACCTCCTACAGAACAAAAGATCACCGCATTGCAACCAACCCAGAGTTCGCAGAATCTCAGCCCAACCACAACGACGATTGATTTGAATTATTGTGACAAATCAAACGAAAACATCTGCGTCTATTCTGTAGGGCTGCTCAATCAACAACTTATGGTTACATTACAGGTTAGTCAATCGGGTATATCTAACATGTATATTATTATCAACAACGCCAAATATCCTTGCGAGAAAATCTCCGGATCGGCTAGCAAATACTATTGCACAGGTCCAAAGGTTAAATCGAATGCGTTAATTACCATGCAAGTTCGCCAACAGAATGATCAATTGATCGCCCAAGGGAATATATTAATTCCACCCCTTGAGCCTCCCCCGTCCACTCAAAAACCTCCCAAGAACAATAATTATCCGTAGGAATCCCCTGCCGCTTGTAATTCACCATGACACCTTTTGCCCTTATGGACCTGGTCGGCGATGGATTCCAAGCGTTGTGGGAATATAAAATAATTATTGGGTTGCTGATCATAGAAATACTTGGGCTCGGCGGGTTAGGATATCTGCTCTGGCTGAAGAAACATTCTGATCCTTATCGAGAGGATACTATTGCCTGGATAGTAAGCACAGGGATTGGCATCTTCGTAGTATCGAGTTACGCGATTGTCGCAATAGGTAGAATATGGACACAGGCTCTGCCGATGCTGTCCAGTTTGCTACTGATAATCTCGCTTGGCGGATTCGCGGGTTTCTTCTTGTCGAGCGCAAAGCACGGTCAATTCCCCACTCTTCCACCGCCGTCTATTAGTTCTTTACTTATCATTCTTCTCATCGTCACAATCAGACTGGCCTTTTTGAAACAGCTTGAATTTCCTCTGTATTACGATTCGGCAGAACATTACCAAACAATAGCTAGTCTCCAGAATCCAACTATTCCTCAACGCGGTTCCTGCGGATTTGAAACCTTGGACCCAAGTTGCTATTATCATCTTGGTTTTCACAGCCTTGTTGTCGTCATGAGCCAGCAAGTCGGGGGTAGATTCAGCATAGCACAACTCATGCTGGGTATAGGTCATGTATTTTTGCTTTTATTCATTCTGAGTCTCTATCTACTTGTTAAGAGACTTGGCAATAATCGTCTATATTCCGGCATAATCACCGTGATTTTTGCAGGTCTGGGGTGGACAATGCCAGCTTTTGCCGTGAATTGGGGAAAGTATCCCGCAATTGCCTCATTGGCTGTTTCGCCTCTTGTCGTCTACTGGATCGTTGCATCCCTAGTGCCTAAGGTTAAATTCGATGGTAATAGAATCATAATATTGTGCATTCTAAGCCTTGGCATGGCGCTGTTGCATAGCCGCAGTATCATCTATTTGTTTTGCGCGTTATGCGCCTTTGCCGTAATCTATTACTTCAGAAATAAAATCACCCAAGAAGACTCGTTTTTCTTTCTTTATGATGCGATCTTGATTATCTGGATCATTTCCATCCTTAATCCCGACTTTCATGAAGCCGTTTTGCCATACTTTCAAGGGGCAGATATGATCTTAACCTTGCTGGCTGTATTTTTAGGAATCTATGCACTACAGACCCCGCACAAGCATTTGGTTTTAGCAGTTTTTGCTTTTATTATATTTATCGCGATATTTTCCAGTATGCCTACGCCGAACTTTCTGGGCAACCATACGGGAGGATATTTTCTGGATCGTCCTTTTGTCCAAATTTCCCTCTTTGCTCCTTTGGCGATATTAGCAGGAATTGGAGGGGCTGACATCATAAATGATTTGCTCTTGCGTATTCCAGCCGAAGTAAAACGGCAATGGATTGCCCAATTGACTTTCATCATCCTCGCCATAACCGCCGTATGTATTCGACCACCGGCTAGCTACCGACCCGACCCCTGTTGCATGTATATGAGAGTGGATGATCAATTTGTTATTGGGTGGCTTGCTAATAACGTGCCCAAACAGGCTCTCGTGCTTATCGCGGCAGATACCAGTTCTCCAAACGTCAAGACTCCCACCGATGCCGGAGTCTGGATTACCCCGTTGACAGGCATCAAAACGGAGAAACTTGATTTGGAATACACATTTTCTGCCCCTGAGGATTTCGAGAACCTTTGTCGCGCGGACGTTGCATACATCTTCGCCAGCGCGGTAAACACAAGTTTCTCTATCGCCGAAATCGAAAAACGGGAAGAATTCTACATTCCCACTATAATTCTTCCGGACACGCGCCTGTATCGGGTAAATTGCAGTCCTTCCTAATTTTTGCGAGGCAGTATGGAAAATCTTCTCGGTCAATCTCTCGGACGTTACCACATCCTCGAGCAACTCGGCGAGGGTGGGATGGCAATTGTGTACAAAGCCCACGACACGCGCTTGGAACGTGACGTAGCCGTCAAGGTCATCCGCACAGAAAAGTTGACTATCGAAACGATGGGCAGGACCCTCAAACGCTTCGAGCGGGAAGTCAAATCACTGGCAAAGTTGACCCATCCCAACATCGTCGCCATCACGGACTACGGCGAGTATGACGAGAAACCGTACCTCGTCATGCCTTATCTGCCTGGCGGGACGTTGAAACAAAAGTTGGGCAAGCCGATTCCATGGGAGGAATCGATCCGCTTGTTGATTCCCATCGCGCGCGCCTTACACTACGCTCACGGACAAGGGATCATCCATCGCGACGTTAAACCATCCAATATTCTCATTACTCAATCCAACGAACCGATGCTGACGGACTTCGGCGTTGCCAAGATTCTTCTCGACAACGAAGAGACCGCCGATCTGACAAGCACAGGCATGGGCGTAGGGACTCCTGAATACATGTCGCCTGAACAATTCCAAGGCAAAGGGGTGGATGCGCGCACGGATATTTACTCGCTCGGCGTGGTGCTGTATGAAATGGTCACAGGGAGAAAACCGTTTCAAGCCGATACCCCTGCGGCTGTGTTGATTAAGCAAGCTACAGAACCGCTTCCGAGACCTAAAAGATTCATCCGCGAATTGCCAGACACTATGGAAAAGATCCTAATTAAGGCATTAGCGAAAAACAAAGAAGATCGTTTCAGTAATATGGCTGATCTGGTATCGGCTTTCGGCAAGGCAGATCATCTTGATATGATTGTGTTAGAAAAAAAACCTGTTCCACATGATATAAAACTGGATGAAAATAAAACCATCTTACAAGTCACATCAACTACCGATGATTTTCGAACAGTAACGCCTACGGAAACACGCCCAAAAGACAAGAAGAAATTGGAGAAGCCAAAAAAGAAGCCTTCATCTCGTTTTGTATATATTGTTATTGATGATGGTGTCCCGCTATACCAAACTCTTCCTTCTTCCAATAACTGGAAAATCTGGTTGGAACAGGGCAGCAAGGTTTCGATTGTCGAAACAACTGATTACGATAGAATAGGTAAATACGGACATTATATTTTTGTGTTCGACATGAAAGGCAATGAAGGATATGTGCCGGCAACAGCAATCAGTGTGAGAGATCCTCTTTAATTTCCCGCCTGCGTTCACTACCATGACCACCCTCCATCTCATCCCCTCCAGCGGTCACCAAACTGCCACCACCCTCAAACAAAACTCCCTTGCCGTGCAAGATGAGGCGCAATTGCTTCGCCGCGCCATTCAAACCCTTTCAACGAGTTGGCAGGGCGGCGGACAGGAGCAGTTCAGCGCGCAAGCGAACGCGCTCTTGCGAACACTTGAAGCGCAGGCTGACGCGCTCCAAATTCTGGCGAGCCGCCTTGAACGCGAGGTCACTGAATGGGAGCAGACCGACCAGCGCGGCGCGGCGGCGTTCCGCGGCGTCGGCGGAGATGCCTCGTTTTTTATGGCTAATGTTCCACTCACAGGCGGGCAAGCAGACAACGCCTTTTTTAGCCGGGCTACCATCCTGCCTGTGTTCACCGCGCTCACGGTTATGCCATTCATTAGCGGGCTTCCCGCCTGGTTGAACTCCTTTCTCGAACGTTTCTTTCCCCCGCCAACGATCGCTTCGCCCTTCTCAAAAGAAGTCGAGACGCCAATTGCGGAGGAGCCAGCCAAGACAACTCGATTGGGAGAACTGCTCAAAGAGACTGCGCCCGGCGCCCCGTCCGCGCAAGAAGCGGATTCTCCGTCGCCAGCGGATGATTACGATGTGTATTACGATATTCCGCCTCAGTCGCAGGGAAAACTTTACGGCAGCGCCGCCTGTCTGCCCACCTCCATCAGCATGGCGCTCGACTACTTTCACACCCAAGACTCCGCCAACCGCGCCGCCTCGCCCACTGACTTGATTGGTATGTTGGATCAGGGCGACGGCACGGAAGGCAGAGGCGTCGCCCTGGACAAGATGAACGACGACCTCGCCGAACTTGGCTATCAAAGCGATGTCAGTTCGAGCGATATGGACGGTTTGACTGCCGCGCTCAAAGACGGTCCCGTGATCGTCAACTCGAAAGTGGGGCTGGTCAGCGCGCCCGCGCGCGACATTACGCCAAACGGTTCCACCAATCATGCCATCCTCGTCAAAGCCATCAGCGCCGACTCGGTTGTGGTCAACGACCCGTGGAGCGGCACAGAAAAAGTATTTTCTCGCGATACATTTGAAAAGATTTGGAAAGGCGGCGGAAACTATATGACCATCGTCCGACCAGAGACGATACAATGAAACAGGAAACGAGCGCTTTCCCGTTTGACCTCTCCCGCGCCGAATTATTCTGGCTGGCTGGCGCGTTTGGGATTTCATCCCTGCCCCTCCCCGATGCAACACTTGAAAGACTGACCCCTGACCAACTCGAACAGCGACAAAAAGCCGGTCACGTCTCCCTCCTGGCCCGCGGCTTGATTCGCCCCTCCCCGGGCTTTGGCTGGCAGGTTGAGCGACTCCCCGCCGCGCTAGTCCAGTGGATTTCCTCTGCCTCGTCCTTGCTTAGGTTAGAACATATTTCTAAAGACGGTTCTGCGCGCAACCTCCATCTCTTCACTTCCGGCTCTCAGGGTCTCTCACTTGAAATAAACGGCGAGACTGCCTGCTTCATTATTTACCAAACGCGAAGTCGTCTACAAGATGCAATCATGCGCGGGCTTTCGCTTCCTTCCAAAACGAAGAAAAGCACGAGTGTTCATAAACTTCCCCAGCCTCTCGCCTTCTTTCCCACCGCATGGAAGGATACTTCCCTCGCGGCGCGTATCCTGAAAGAACATGGTATAGACTCGAAGTCCGCCAAATCCGCGCTTGATTGGGCAGTCTCTATTGAATGGATCGTCGCATTAAGCAAGGTCAGAATCGAAGGGACAGGAATCGCCATCGCGGAACAATTCGCGCTGTGCGGGGATGCAAAATCCATGTGTGGCGGAAGAAACGATGAACAATATGTGTCATTCGCGCATATCGCTACAAAGACGATCAATGCTAAAATAGTCAAAATGCTGGAATGATCTGGGAGACCTAAATGGCTGATCTGATTGGGAAATCCTTGGGGCGTTATCACATCCTCGAACAACTCGGCGAAGGCGGCATGGCGACGGTTTATAAAGCCTACGACACGCGCCTCGAAACGGACGTGGCGGTGAAGGTCATCCGCACCGAGAATCTGGCGCCATCTGTTTTAGAACGCGCCCTCAAACGCTTCGAACGGGAGGCGAAAGCGCTGGCGAAACTAACTCATGCCAACATTGTTAAAGTATTGGATTATGGGGAATATGAGGGAAAGCCTTACCTAGTCATGCCCTTCCTGCAAGGCGGAACGCTCAAGGAACGACTCAAAGGCAAGCCGATACCATGGTGGGATGCGGCGCGCCTCCTTATCCCCGTTGCCCGCGCCTTGGCTTATGCTCATTCCGAGCGGATGATCCACCGCGACATCAAACCATCCAATATTCTTACCACCAAAACCGGCGATCCTATGCTCACTGATTTTGGAATCGCCAAAATTATTGATGAGGAAACCACCGTTGACCTGACCGGAACCAGTGCGGCAGTTGGCACGCCCGAATATATGGCGCCCGAACAAGTTACCGCAAAGACCGTTGACCACCGCGTTGATATTTACGCGTTAGGGGTGGTGTACTACGAAATGATCACTGGGCGAAAGCCTTTTCAGGCGGACACACCTATGGCGGTATTGTTTAAACACGCCACAGAGCCCCTCCCGCGCCCAAGCACATTCGTGCCTGATTTGCCCAACGAAGTAGAAAAGGTTTTAATCAAATCATTAGCGAAAAACAAAGATGAACGTTATCAGAGCATGACGGAAATGGCGAATGCGCTAGAGAAACTGGTAGAAAGCACGCCCCAAAAGGAAAAATCAGTATCAAGAGCAATTCCTATTTCCCCAATTCAGCCCGAAGAAACTCTGGCTACAGTTGATCAAGTAGAAGAAACCTTTGATACAGTCGACCAGCCAGCAGAGAAACAAGATGTGCGCTTGCTCTTGAAAGCGAAGCAGGGGGAGAAAAGACCAAAAACGTCGTGGAGTTGGGTATTAATTATTGGTATTTTCGCGCTGATAATTGTTATATGCATAGGGGTTGGCAGTTATGTACAAATCCAAAACGTACAGGCAACTGCCACACAACAAGCGTTCTTTGCTCAATCTACCGCTGTAAAACAGGCTGAACAAGCCACAAAACAAGCCGAACAAATGCTAGCAACTGCCACAAAACAGGCTGAACAAATGCAAAAGACAGCCACGGCTCAAGCGCGCAGCGCGCAACAGACAGCGACTGCCGAAACACGAAAACAAAATTTAACTGCAACCGCCCAGGCATGCGCAAGCCTAATTAATAATTCAGTGAAAAGCAACTGGCGTACATATTTTTGCGATTCGTTTGATAGCATTGCAAATGGTTGGGAGATTGGAAATACTTCTGGTGACCTGCTTACAGGAGTTAAAAGTATCGTCAATGGAAAACTTGTATGGGAGATCACAAAGTCAGAGGGCGTTGTAAGTTGGGATTGGCCCTCCAAAACAGGTTTTAATATAACGGATTTCTTTGTATCAGTAGACGTGCGTAGAGTCAGCGGTCCAAAATCTTCTGCCTGTTACGGACTTTGGTTTCGTGGTAGCGGGAGCAACTTCTATATATTTAAAATCTGCGATGACCAGACCTACCGAGTATTGCTTTCTGAAGGAGAAGATTGGAAAACGTTGATTGAGTGGACCGACTCGAGTGCAATCAAGCCCGATCAATGGAACAGGCTCTCAGTCATTGCCGAAGGGGACAGTTTTGAGTTTTATATTAACGACCAACTTGTAGATTCATTAACCAACAGCCAATGGGCTAGCGGAAAAGTTGGTATTATGATTGAGATGAGCGAAGGGGATGTTGCCACCTATGAATTTGACAACTTTATTGTCGTGAAGCCCTAAAGTATAAATGTAGCAATCGTCAGCGCCATTGTTGTGAAGTGGTGCAGTAGCGATTCGTAAACTTTATGATTCCTTTCCTGTCGAAAACCTCAGCGCCACGCCATTTCTTCCAAAAATGATCTCATCCCCCTCCTGCAAAGGGTACGGTTCGCGCGCCGTGAGTTGATGTCCATTCAACCAGGTGCCGTTCACACTGCCCTGGTCGGTGAGATGCCATTTGTTTTTCTTTTGCTCCAACAAGGCGTGCTTGCGGGAGACGATCTTGCGCGCGTCAAGGGGTGTCAGATCAATATCCACGAGAACGCCGCGCTTCACATCCCTGCGGCCGATGATCAGTGAATTTGCATCCAGCGGGAAAACCTGCCCCGTCTCCGTTTCCAAAAACGCCTGAGATTTGATCTTGCGGGAAGATGGCGCATCTTTCTCGAGGAGAAGTTGCAGGGTAAATCCATCCAACACGCTGGCATTTCCCAGTGTGGATTGGGGAGGTATCCGCACCCGCCCGCGCTCGGTCTTGACAACGAGGGTGTATTGTCCTTTTCCGTTCTTGTCCACCTCCAATGCCTGCGCTACGGAATTAGCCAACGAGTGATTGGGAATGTCCAACGGAAGAGCCAGGTCAAAGCGGGTTTTTGAATCGGTTTCTACGGTGACAACGACGTGGGTCATGGGGAAATGATAACTTCATGGAGCTGGGTTTAGAATTGCCAGTAACTCCGTCAAAAAACGTTTGCGGTTTGCCTGTATTGCCAAGCCAATGGCGTCCGCCCCGTCATGTGGAAACCTAAACAGCCAATCCCGCCTGCTTCCTTTCAACAAGAAAAGCATAGGGTGATTATCTAATCTTTCGCCAGAACTTTTACGAGAAGCATCGATCCCAATCACGGAAGCCCGGTAAACAGGATGCGCGATATCCTCTGCCAGAACGGCAACAAGATTTTTTTGAAATCCGGCTTGATGTAGTTTTTCTTCAGTGGATGATGATTCTGGCTTTTCCAGCAGTTCGGTCAAGGTCTTCAAGGAAATGGATGCGGGAGTTGACCTGGCTATTTCCTCAATTCCAAAATCATGAAATAGGTCAAGCAAATAGGTAGGGAGGCGCTCCCAGCCTCCACACTCCAATATATGCTTGTCTTCTTGCGAAAAATGCGCGCAAAATAAACGATTTTTCAACAGGTAGAGCGTCGCAGCGTAGCTGCCACGCGTCGAGATCGTTCGTATTCTTCCAATACGGGTGGGCAGAACCATGGGCGCCAATGCTTGCTCGATATCGTCGGCAAGCGTTGGAATCCCCCTGGGTGAGATTGTGGTCAAGCCGCGCACCTGCAGGGCTTGCGCAGTCGTTTGCCATTGTTCCTCGGTGAATTTTGAGGAGTCTTCTTTCAAGATGCTGTTTCCAAGATCTCCGCGATTGAGTAGGATAAGAGCAAATGCCAGCTCATTTGATGAAAGGTTGTAGGTTCTTATAATTTGTTCGAATTGCGCCAGCCTGCGCACCATCATCCTTCGCAGGCCGATGAAGTGGCTGCCTCCGCAAAATAGGCGTATCTTGTTCGGAGAACCGTAGGATTCTGCAACCCACGTCATACCATCGCCGTTCCAGGCCGTAAATGAATCTGCGTTGATAGCTCTGTCATTCTCCAACTCCAGCAGGAGAAAAGAAGCAGTCCATTTTCGATTCTGGAGCGACACGGACAATTTTTGTTCTATGCCGGGATCTACGCCTTCCAATGAATTTGGGCTTTCGTCTTCATGATTCCTCGCGATAAACTGGCGGAGTTGTCCTTCGTCAAGAATGACCGCGTCGCTGATCTGCCCGGCTTTCACAGGAAACCAATCTGTCAACAAACTTTCAATTTCATCGGGATTAATCTCGACAATCCGATGTTGATTCTCCTTCGGATAACTATGAAGTAGGAATTGCTTTTGGCGGCTGAGGAAAATCAGGAATTGCTTTCCCACATCTGGGCGATCCCGCATTACCACCAGGGCGGTCTCGGGGTGGAATAATGTTTGGACTATAGCGCGCTTATCTGCGCGAATTGCGTTTCTGTTAACCAACCCTAACGCTGATAAACGGCTGTTTACTTCCTTCTTCTGCTTCTGCGCGCGGGCAATTTCATCCGGTTTTATGTCCATCCCAATGACAGTCTGGGCTTCAGCCAAAGCCGCCAACCCCAATAATTCATCGCGTTTTAATATCAGTTCAGGGGAGGTCTTCATGATCGAAACATATCCTAGTCTGTAATAGCCTTGCCAAAACTCAATCCGATCTTAAATGGACCAGCCTTGATCTCAGTATCCGTGCCTAATTTTACGCCAAGTTCAAATCCAAGCGAAGCTCCTGCTTTGACTCCGATGTTAGCTCCAGCAACGTTCAGTCCTAAACCAAGCTCGCCGGCAACGGCCGATGCTCCCACAGAAGCGCCTACTGTTCCCTCCTTGTAACCAATGAAACCTTCCGCAGAACCGGCTGATCCGCCAGCGCTGAATGTTAATCCCAATAATGATCCGCCCACCACTGCGCCGCCGGAAGCTGTAGCTACATCATATTCTCCGTAGGCACCGGCGACAAAGCCATCCTCTCCGACTCCGAATTGCGCACCTGCCTCCCCTTGACTGACGCCATATTCTCCCACTGTCCCACCAATATCATAACGTCCCAACTGCCAGTTGCTCGACCTCTCTCCCTCCACATAGGCGCCCTCGAATACTCCAAGTTTTGCTTCCAATCCAAGTTCGGTGTCTTTGTTCCATCCATCATCGCTGGTCCATTTATCGGAAAAGGTGAAATCAAAGTTTGCCTCCCAGTCTTTGATGAGGTCGCTTCCTTTCCGTGAGCCTCCATCGTCCCCTGAATAGACATCAGGCATAGAGGGATTTTTGAAAATCAATGTGGAAGGCAATAGGGGAGTAAGAATCCCGACTCCGGGAAAGAGCAAGCCTGACCTCTGTATAAACGATCTTGCCCCATTATTATCTGCATCCTCCCACTCATTAACCTCATTTCCTACCTGCGCCGCGAGTCGCTGAAGATTGGCAACCTCTTGTTGTAAGGCATTACCCACTTTGCGAAGTTCGTTTGCGTAATTACCGGACCTGCCACCCTGCCAGGCGCTGGAAATAGACCCCGCGAGATTCTTTAATTTGGACGGCAGGTTATCGAGTTCGCCCGCAGTCCGATTCAGCAAGCGCGCGGTTTCACGCACCGCCTCGGTGTCCATGTGAATGCGAGTCATTCTGCGATTCCTAGCTCCCATATGCTAATGTTAATCACCAAAGCCATCATCCAGGCTTTCGTAGTTGGCGATCTCCACCGATAATTCGGATGCGATCTCGCCCAACTGCGCCACGATGGAGTTTATATGGCTGTCAAACTCCGCGTAATAGTCGAAATATTCATTGGCAGAATTTCCGATCCAATCATGAGGTAATCCCTGGTTGGCGCGGCGCAGGGCTTCCGAGCGAGCGCGAATTTTGGATTGGATATCCAACAGGCTGCGCTGGGCGCGCAACATGGCGTCAACATCCATGTGGAGAATGGTCATTTATGCGCTCCTGGTCTTCCTGTAGCAAGCGGAGTATGAAGCAACATCGCCTTGTTGCCGCTGACCCAGAAACCTCGCCCGGGCGGTAATTCCATGCGGCGGTATTGAAGCGGAACCGTATAGCCAAGCAATTCCACATCGTTCGTATCGCGGGATAAACCAATCCCATTCTTGCTGGTCTTCAAACTCTGCACCAGTTTGGACATCATCTGTTGCGGGCGAAGTTCATCCGGTAAGCCGGCGCCGGCAATGATAACATCGTCCCGGCTGGATGTCTTTAAGGCTAGAGTATTCAATGCGGCAGAAAATGCCTCCCGCCCCGGCTCAAACGCCGCGCCTAGATCGTCGAGTAACAGCAGAACGCGCTTCTCCAGCCTGGCTGTGTGCTCGAAGGTCTCCATGAGCTCATTGATCGTCTTGATCGCCTCGGCAGAGGTTGTGGCTAGTTGCATCATATCTTTATTCAGCCCGCTGGGAACTGGGCGACGCGGTGAAATATAACGGATATCCCATTGGTCTGGCTGTTGGATGGAAACCGCGTTTGCCAGGCAGGCAAGGAAATTGCTCTTACCGCTGCGAGGCGGTCCTAATACCAACCATCGGGGAATTTCTCTCAACAGATCAATCGTGATTGGTTGGGCAGTTTCGAAGGACAGCCCCAGCGGGATCAACAGATCGTTCTCCTCTTTCTTAAATGAAGCGGTTTGTTCCATCAAGGCGCTCAAGGAAATTTCTGAGGGCAAGATACGGATCTGGAAAGCTGAATCGCCGCGCCATTTCTTCGTCAGCGTTTGGCAGACTTCATCCAGGTCCATCTGAGAATCGCCCGCGTCAAGAGAAACGACGGGCTGGGCGATCTGGCATTCGAGCGGCTTCCCATCCGCCCACAAGCCGCGTCCCTCCGCTTGCACTGCCGGAACAACCACGCGTCCGCCGATGGCGTCGGAATAATCGTCCCGATTAGTGAGGCGCAACACCACCTTGCGGGCAATGGACAGTTTATTGGGTAATTCGATGCGGCGGTTGGTGGAAACGATCAGATGAATGCCCATAGCTTTGCTTTTGATGAGTGATGTCAAGCGATCCATGTGATCCGGGTAGGCGGTCCGCAATTCGTTAAAGTCGTGGATGACTAGAAAGATGTCCGGTTTACGGGATTGTCCCTTTTTTTCGCGTTCCTTTTTCTCAGAGCGGCGATTCATTTCATCGTCCAAGAATCGAAACAGACGATCCATCAGTTCAGGCGGGTCTTTGGATGTGATGACCGCCCCGCAGTGGGGCAGGGACTGAAAGGCTTTCAAGCGGCCTTCGGCGCTAAATTCAAGAATATAAAATTGCGCTTCCTCAGGCGTGTTGGTCAAAGCAAGGGAAAGCAGGGTTGTTTCGAGACTCATGGACTTGCCGCTGGCGGGTCCGCCGATTATCCACAAATGCCCATCCTGATCTTCGAAGTCAAGGGTCAGGGGTTCCTGAATGCAGGCTTCGGTCGAATCGGTGTAGCCGATGGGCGCAATAAGACGCGCGCGTTCAGTCTTGCGATTCCATTTGCCGTTCTCAAAGGCGCGTTGGATGCCCGATTCTTGCAATACAGATTCGAGTGAAATATTTTTTTCAAGCGGCTCCAAGTAGATAGGCGGAGCGGCTTCCACTTCGCTAGATAGTTCTTTCATAAGGGAGATCAGCCGATCCTGCTCTACGGGGCGATTCTGGTCTTTTTCTGCCGCGCTTTGCCGACGCGCATTCGTAAAGATGGATTGCCATTTGCCATCATCGCCAACCTGATAAATGTGAAAAGTCTGTTCGACGCTTTCTTCACGATCAACTACGGCAGATCCGGCATAGGCGGCTTGGAACTCGTAGATGTCGCCATCTATGGAGTGCAGATAGCCTTGCCCGGTCCGCTCCACTTTGGGAAGGGAACGGTCAATCACGTACATTTCCTCCTGGCGCGCCACCTTAAGGGCGATGTGCCAGCCCACGTTGTTGAGCAGGCGATCCACCGCAGAGTTTACATCCTGATTGGCGAGCAGGAGATAGACGCCAAGAGACCGTCCAATTCTCACAAGTTTATCCAGCATTTCGGGCAGACGCTGGAAGTCGCCTATGCCGCGCGCGAACTCATCCAGCATAAGCATTAGGTGAGGAATGGGAGTTTGCGGAAATCTCTCGTTATAAGACCAGATGTTCGAGACGGCCGCCTCGGCAAAGCGCTTTTGCCGCCGATCGAATTCCGCCTGTAAGGCGTCTAGCCCGCGCTCTACAAGTTGCGGACTGAGGTTGGTGACCACGCCAACCACGTGAGGCAGATCTTTGAGGACATTAAAAGCCGCGCCACCCTTGAAATCCATGAAGAAGAAATTGAGCAGGCGCGGCGAATATTTCCAAGCCGCTGAAAGCGCCAGAGTTTTCATGAATTCGCTTTTGCCGCTGCCGGTTGTCCCGACGAGAATGGTGTGATAGGCGCCAATGCCCGCGAATTCCGGCGGGGGCGGTAAGATGTTCAAGATAACCGGCTCCAGTCCCTTACGCCCACTGCGAAGACCGAAGGGAAATTGGAGTAATTCGTCGCGATCCCTCGAACGCGTCCAGTTTTGCTTCAATCCTTCGAGCGTAATTTCATTATGATTAACAAGCTCAGAGAGGCGGACGGTTTCGGGCAAGGCGCTGCTGCCTCCTCCACCGGAAATTTCCCAACCTGCGAGTGAGCGCGCCACGCGTTCGCAATCTAATTGACTGGCGGGTTCCACCTGACCACGCAATCGCTTTCCGCCGTCTTCTCCGGCGAAAGTTTCTGTATATTTAAATTCATCCTTAGTGACGTTAATTTTTGCGCGACATTCCCTCGGCCAGTTGCGCCCGCCGACGAACATCAGATAAATATCCGCTTCCCGCCCCAATTCCGTTAGCTGTCGAATATCCTCCGTGCGGCGAATGTCTCCTGAATCGTCCAGCAAGACAAAAATGGCGGTTTTGGCGGCGCGCTTCCTGACGCCCGGCTCTGACTTTCTGCGATTTTCAAACTCATCTATCAACCATTCCACAGTTTTATCAATTGCCTGTGGATTGACGGCAAGCCTGCGGAGGCTTTCGCCTTGATAAATTGCGCGGGTATGAGGCGCCCACTTCAACCAACTCCAACGATCTTGAGCCTGCGGCGTATCGGCAAGCGCGACGATTTGAACATCCTGCGGGGAATGGTGAACGATGATATCGAGGATCAATCGCCGGGCAAATCCGTAGATCACGCCTTCGCCTCGATCCTCTAAGCCAACGCTTCCAACTTTGAGAAGATCCAGCAGAAGGGGAATATCGGAAACGTTCTGGTATTCCTCTGCAAGTTCGCTTGCCCAAGGAATAAGCGGATCATCTGGATCGTATGATTTCGGCGGATTAACTTTAAAAGAGGCAGGTCCAATTCCCGTTCCCATACGAAGCGAGAGGAAATCCCGGTCAGCCATGCGCCGCCACCACAAACGCTTTTGGTGGCTGACGCCCAGTCCGGTCTGCGCCAGCCGCGGCAAGAGCGGATATTCCCGATCAAGCGCCTCGCGTTGTTGTTTTGCCAGCGCATCCAGCCGTGTTCGTGTCTTTGCAAGTTCGCGGCGATAATTTTGTTCGCGAGCCTGCATAACATCGTGATATTTCTTTACTTGATTTTTGTGAGAAATAATACTTCCAACGGGTTGGGCTAACATTAATAAGGGCATCACAAAAAAAATGGGCGGAATATTACTTGAGAATGCAAACATGATGCCGTAAATAACCACCATTAGCACAGGCGATACAAACATAGATATCAAATTAAGTTCCCCCGGCGCTTGAGGCGGGCGCGGCGGCGCAGGAATCTCCTCGGTCTGATTGGGTAATTCCCATGGCTCGCGCGGCTTGATCTGGTAGATTCGACGCGGCAACGCGTTTACGTCGGTGCTTTTTTTTGTGCGGAGCGCTGAATCGACCAAGTCAGAATCCTTCCGTGTGCGGGTGGGCGCCCTACCAGATCATTCAGCGAGGCGGTCAAACCTGAAGATTGAGACGCCAACGTATCCCAGGCGTATTTTTCCTGGGATACGTTTTATGTAAAAGTAATAAAGGTTGATTTACGCCAGCTTGCTCGCCATCGACTCCCACTCGGTGATTTCATTGCTGAGGCGGGTATTGAGCACCTGCAAGTTCTCCAGCAGGGTGGACATGGATGATTTCCATTGCTCGTATTCGCCAAAAAATTCTGTGGCAGAATTCCCAAGCCAGGCCGGTTGCAGACCATTCACCGAACTGGACATGCTTTGGAGCATGGACATCAATTGGGAATGCGTATTGGTCATGGTGTTCTGCGTGCCGCGGGCGGTCTCGACTTCCATGTGCAGTGTAGCCATTGAATTGTTCCTCCTGAATTAAGTGGATTGACGACTAAAACGATTATATAATAGAAGGGAAAAAAGTCAACGATTGCTTTAGGACAAAATTATGACAAATCTGGTCGGTCAATCTTTGGGGCGTTACCACATTCTTGAACAACTCGGAGAGGGCGGCATGGCGACGGTGTACAAAGCCTACGACACCCGCCTCGAAACGGACGTGGCGGTAAAAGTCATCCGCACTGAGAATCTGACAATGGCTACGATGGAGCGCGCCCTCAAACGCTTTGAACGCGAGGCGAAAGCGTTGGCGCGGTTAACCCACCCCAACATCGTTAAGGTGACGGATTTCGGCGAGCACGAGGACAAGCCTTACCTCGTGATGATCTATCTGCCCGGTGGAACATTGAAGCAGAGACTCGGCAAGCCCATTCCATGGCAGGAGGCGGCGCGCCTGCTGATTCCGATTGCCGAAGCGTTGGACTTTTCTCACAGCCAGAACATGATCCATCGCGACGTGAAGCCCTCCAACATCCTGCTCACCGAACGCGGGCAACCGATGCTGACCGACTTCGGCATTGCCAAGATTCTAGATCTGGAGGAAACCGCCGATCTCACAGGAACCGGCATGGGCATCGGCACTCCCGAATACATGGCTCCCGAACAATGGACAGGAAATACCTCCGCCTTCTCCGATCAATATGCGCTGGGCGTGGTGTTGTATGAAATGCTGACCGGGCGCAAGCCGTATTCCGCCGATACCCCCGCCGCGATATTGCTCAAGCAAGCCACTGAACCGTTACCGAGACCAAGTCAGTTTACCCGCGATTTGCCTGAGAAGATGGAGAAGCTGTTACTGAAAGTCTTGGCTCGCAACCCTGAAGACCGTTATGCAAGTATGGGAGAGTTTGCAAAAGCGCTGGATGGCGTGGTAGGCGAACAACAACCACAAACCAGCGAACAGGCGACGAAACGTGAAGCCATCTCTTCTCACCAGAAGATGGAAGAGAAGAACCGTGCTGAACCTATCGAAGCAGTGAACGCGCAAGATACGCAAGCGACCGTTGACCAGCGCTGGGAAGAATCAACAGTGAAAGTGCCGCCCATCTCCCGCCTGCCCCGAGTGGAAAATAAATCTGTGACGAACTCTCCTGATATTCTCGGATTTTTGCCGATTGAATTGATTAGCATGGGTGTTGTTATTATTCTAGGGTTAATATTGTGGATTCTTTTCCAATAGAAGCGTCTTTTGTTATAGCAACCATACCGATCTCTCGCACCAAATGGTTTTTCCAACTCAAGTATCCACCCATACCTTACAAGATACTTTGCTACAATTAGAAAACTTCTATTCCCCCGCGTTCGTCACATCATCTTGCATTGTTTTCACGGATTGCCGATCCTGTCTCCGTGCGATAATCACCGAGATGTTATCCCTCCCGCCGCTTTGGTTGGCGAGCGTCACCAGTTTCTCCGCGGCTTCCTGCGGTTCGAACTCGTTGGACGCCGCCCAAATAAACGCTTCTGGAACGACGCCCCACAAGCCATCCGAACATAATAGAAGAATGTCGTCCCGCTCGAACGTTTCCGATTTCAATATGGGCGTAATCGTCGGGCGGTTCGCGTTCAACGACATCGAGAGATGATTGCGCTTGCGATGCCGTCGCGCCTGCTCGAGCGTCAACTTGCCTGCTCGCACCTGATCCATCACCCAACTTTGGTCGGCGCTGATCTGAGAAATCTCCTGTCCGCGCAAAAGATAGGCGCGGCTGTCGCCCACGTTGATCACATCCACGCGGTCATCCGACAGAAACGCCGCCACAACCGTACTACCCATGCCTTTAAGAGACTGATCGCCCACGGCTCGCGCTCCGATCGACTCGTGCGCACTTTGTACACAGTGTTGCAAGGTTTGAGGCGCGTCCAGCGGCGGCTGTAACCGAACGTACGTTTCGTGGAACGCCTCGATCACCAATCGGCTGGCGGTCTCACCGCCATTATGCCCGCCCATCCCATCCGCTATCACCAGCAAGGACGGAATGAGCATCCCATCTTCGGGAAGAAGCACAGCCAAAGCATCCTGATTCGACTTGCGCTTGCGCCCCACATCGCAAGCCGCGCCGATGAGAAAAGCGCCAAACAGGGTGGATGATGCCATGCCTATTCCTGACGCGTATCCATCGTGTCGTTCTCCCCGGTGGATGTGAAACCATCATAAGTTTTCTCATCCCCGGCGCGGATGCGCGCGCTGGCTTCGAACTTCAATTTCACGCGCTTGCCCAGACGGATCTCATCGCCATTTTGCAGTAGGATCTCCTGCCCACCCACTTCATTATCATTGACAAAAGTTCCATAGGTCGGACGTTTGGGTCTGCCAATCTTCTCATCCATCTCCTCCACTTCGCTCAGGAACAAACCGCCGCTTCTTTCTTCGATCGCTGCGTGATGCCGCGAAACGGGACTGTCCTTCGGGAAGATGATGTCGTTATCGGCTTTACGTCCCAGGGTGGTGCGCCGCTTCGTGATCTCGAATCGCTGGTCAAGCATCGAAGAGTCGTCGCTGGAGGATACGGTTAACATGCCCAGCGCGTCGGAACTCATCTCCCACGAGTCCATCGTGCGGTCCGAGCCGCCCAGCAATTCATCCGTGGTAGCCTCGCCCAGTCCGCCTACTTTCTCGTCCCATTCTTTATTGCGCTGGTCTTCTTTACGCTTTCTGAGGATCGCCATCACGATCAGGAATACGATCAAGGCGCCAACCAGAATGATTCCGCCGATGATGAAGAGAAGATAATCGGATGAAAAACCATCGCCTCCTTCTTCGACTGTGGGCGGGGTGACCGTTGCCGCGCGTACCTCCACCTGACGCGTGGCGCGCGCCAACTCGATCCCATCCGCCCCTAACGCGAGGGCGTCAATCGTCAGACTGCCTTCGGGATAAGCGCTGAAATCTACCTGCGCTTCGTAGGGAGTAGTGGTCGCAGTTGCCACTGTCGCGCCGTTGATCATAAAATTGACCGACTGGATGGTTTCGCCCTGACCAAATGTCTCCACTTTCAGATCGGTGATCCCGCTTACTTCCTGTCCTTCGGCGGGCTCGACAAAGGTTAGTCGCAACGGAAAATTAGGGAGGAGAAATCCGCGCGTGTCTGTATCTTGCGCGCTGAGATATTTTGCGGTCACTGCCAGCGTGTGTGAGCCGGGACCCGCAGTGGATTGATATTTGATCGCGTACTGTGAACGCAACGTATCCGAAAGACGGATGAAAATGGCATCCAGTTGAGTGGTGTTGGGAGAATAGAAGAAGCGCCCGCCCGTATCTTGCGCGAGGCGTTGGAGCGATTGTTGGTCAACTTTACCTCCCATGCCGAGGGTGTAAAGAGGAGTGCGCGTCCCGCCTTCGGTGGCAAGGCGAATTACGTCGTCCGCTGTATGGATACTGCATGTCCCGCCGTCGGCTTTCTCGTCTACGCCATCGGTAAACAGCACCACAGCCCGCCGCCCGGAGGGAACCGTAGCAGTCATCTGAACAGCCTGATACGCCGCGTCATAGAGACAAGTTCCCGCGCCGCGTGTCGCGTCTACAAGTTCCAGTTCGTCGCGCGCCGCGCGGTGATCGGTAGTGAAGTCAATGCGGATCTTTGTGTCGTTATCGAACGTGACCACTGCCACACGGTCGTCATTTCCCAGACCGGCGATGAAGTTGGACGCGGCAGACTTAGCCGCTTCGATACCCGCGCCGTTCATGCTCCCGCTGGTGTCGAGCAGGAGCACCAGATTGATAGGCGCGTCTGGCGCGAGGTCCGCGCTGAGAACCGTCACTTGCTGAGAATCTTCCGCGAGGGTAAAGGCATCCGCCGCAAGGTCTTTAATCGGATTCCCCGTCGAATCAGCCACCGAAACGTAAGCCGTCACATCGTAGGCGATCTTTTCATCTGAGGGCGCGCCTTCCACGTAGTGGATGACCGTGTCTATGCTGGATTGGGCGAGAGCAGAATGCCCGTCGAACAGACCCGCGCCGATCAATACCAGCAGGATGGAAAATACGCGCAAGAGACGATTTCGGAGTTGTGAAGCCATGTCTGCCTCCCCGTAGGGTAAGATTAATCTTGCCATACTCATGTGATGTTTATCCGTTGACGTTTGATTGTCCCCATTATATACTGAAAAGAAATTCATGCAGGAAGAGAGGGAAGATGTCGAACCTCATTGGTCAGTCTCTCGGACGTTATCACATCCTCGAACAACTCGGCGAGGGCGGGATGGCGATCGTTTACAAAGCCTACGACACGCGGCTGGAAAGCGACGTGGCTGTGAAGGTCATCCGCATCGAACGGCTCGCGCCTGAAATTCTGCAACGGGCGATGAAACGCTTCGAACGCGAGGCTAAGTCGCTGGCGCAGTTGACGCATCCCAACCTCGTGAAGGTATTGGATTATGGGGAATACGAAGGACAGCCTTACCTTGTCATGCCCTATCTGCCGGGCGGGACGCTCAAACAGAAAATGAGGGGACAGCCGATGCAATGGCAGGAAGCCGCGCGGCTGCTCATCCCCATCGCCCGCGCCCTGGACTACGCCCACAAGCGCGGACTGATCCATCGCGACGTTAAGCCCTCCAATATCCTTATCACCGAATCGGGCGAACCGATGCTGACCGATTTCGGCGTAGCCAAGATCATTGACGAAGAAGCCACCGTTGACTTGACCGGCACCAGCGCGGCAGTTGGCACTCCGGAATACATGGCTCCCGAACAAGCCACCAGCAAGAACATTGACCATCGCGCCGATATTTACGCGCTGGGGATCGTGTTTTATGAAATGGTGACGGGAAGGCGTCCATTTCAAGCGGATACGCCGCTGGCGGTTTTGTTTAAACATGCCAGTGAGTCGTTGCCAAGACCAACCCAATTCGTGCCCAACCTGCCTGAGAGCGTCGAAAAAATTCTGCTCAAGGCGTTGGCGAAGAAACCAGAGGATCGGTATCAGGGGATGGAGGAGGTGGTAAATGCAATGGATGGGCTGGCGAGTGGGGTTGCGCCTGTGGTAAAGCAACAACCTGAGCCTGTTAAGCCAAAAGCCGCGCGCCTGCCTGAGAGAACGCTTGATACACAAGCGACCATAAACCAACAAATTGAAAGTTCGACTGGCGTGATTCAAAAAGGAAGGGAGGAAGGAAGTAATATCTTTGTTGGTCATCGGTGGATCAGGATTTTTGAGGTCATAGGCGGTTCTTTTTTAATAGTGTTTGGTGTGTTTCTTCTTCTTAATACTATGGGGGTTGTTTTATTTTCAATGCTTCCTGTCGTTACATTAAGTCTAGGATTAGCGACGATGTTATATGCACTAGAAAAACAACTACGTCACCATTAAACCCGCAATTAGAGTGAAATTATTGGACACCTCTCGATTCCTGAAGTGTAGTTCTTCGGGATTAGGATTTATGACCGCGACGGATCAGCGATGGGCTTTCCTTGCGCTTTATCTGCAACAGGAAATTAAGAATCGCTTTTGAAATTATTCCTCTGGAGATACATACATGACGACCATCCGCATGGAAACAGAACGAGTTGATGGAGTTGCGCGGCAACTTGAACAAGTCAACGCCACTATTTCTCAAGAAATGGAAATTCTAGGCAATCGTATCCATTCCTTGAATTGGCAGGGAGGAGGCGCGGATCAGTTCCGCGCGGAATTCGATGCGTTGCTACGTCAGGCGTCAGATATCTGCGAAGAAGGCATCTTGTTAAGTCAGCGCGTGAAGCGAGAGGCACAGGAATGGGTGGCGGCTGACAGCCTGGGGGCCAGTCACTTCCGTGATTTGAAACGCGCTCTTGAAAATCTAAATCTAGTCATGGTCGGTGGCGGCGGAGTGATACTGGCAAGCGCGCAGATATTGGGAGTATCCACTAATGTCAATGGAGAATATCTTCAAGAGTATCGAAAGATGTCCTGGAAGGATAAGTTTAAAACAGAAAAGAATATTCAAGATGAAATCTCGTCAACCCAAAAACAACTTGCCGACATGAAATCGTCGGATGAATTACAAACGGAGATAAACGCGATTGACGCGGAAATTGCCGAATTGGAAAGGAAAAAAGCAGAGGCGCAGAAAAAAGCGGATGCCTTACTAAACAAAGTCATTCCAGACTGGCCCCTGGAGCGCGATTCGGATGGCGTTCCGTGGCGCGTAAGGACTGATGATTATGAGGATGAAGTTGCGGAATATGATCGTCAGATTGGGGAATTACAATCACAGAAGCAGGCATCGTTGGATGCTCTACGCTCGCGTCCGCAATTGGAGACTCATCTTGCCGGGTTGCGACAACAGCAAACCGCGCTTAATCAGGTGATCGGAGAAGGTGTGCCGCCTGATGGCCCCACCACGCCCAAGTGGCTGCACAATCAATTGGCTGGATGCACGAATTATGTGGCTAAAAATAGGGACGTTTCAGATTTTGGCGGCGGACATCCGGGAGACGCATCCGATTGGAACAATCAAGCCGTGAAAGCCGGTTATGAAGTTGGCGAACGCCCCGCCAAAGGAGCAATCATGGTTTTTGAGGGAGATAACAACGTAATGAGGGTGGACAAGGACGCCGGCCACGTAGCCTACGTTGAAAAAGTCGAAAAAGTGGATGGAGGCTACAAGGTGTCGGTCAGCCAGGCAGATACAAAATATGACAGCAAGGGCAATTTCGTGCGCGGAACGTATATCAATAAACGCTCTTCAACGATCTTCGTGAAAGACAGCGCCAAAGGTGTTTCGTTTATTTATGGGAAACCGTGAAAGTTTTTTGAAAGATGTAACAATGACGCGATTTATTCATACCGCTGAAGGAAATGTGTGATGGCGACTTTAATCGGACACTACCTTGGACGCTACCATATCCTCGAACAACTCGGCGAGGGTGGGATGGCGATTGTGTACAAAGCCTCCGACACACGCTTGGAACGTGACGTAGCCGTCAAGGTCATCCGCACCGAGAATATTCTGCCGAGCGCGTTGGAACGATCACTGAAACGCTTCGAACGCGAAGCCAAGGCGTTGGCGAGACTCACTCATCCGAATATAGTCAAAGTGATGGATTACGGCGAATACGAAGGCAAGCCCTACCTCGTGATGGAATACCTCCCCGGCGGGACGCTCAAACAAAAATTAGGCAAGCCTATCCCATGGAACGAAGCCATTTCCATTTTGTTGCCTATCGCGAAGGCGCTCGATTTCGCCCATCGCCAAAATATGATTCATCGCGACGTAAAGCCCTCCAATATTCTCATCACCGCGGGTGGCGAGCCGGTGCTAACCGATTTCGGCATTGCCAAGATCATTGACGATGAAGCCACAGTTGATCTCACCGGCACGAGCGCGGCAGTCGGCACGCCTGAATACATGGCTCCTGAACAAGCCATCGCTAAGACTGTGGATCATCGCGCCGACATTTACACTCTGGGCGTTGTGCTGTATGAAATGGTGACCGGCAGGAAGCCTTTTGTGGCTGATACGCCTATGGCTGTTTTGATCAAACATGCGACCGAGTCTTTACCCCGCCCGACCCAATTTACGCCAAACCTTCCCACGACGGTAGAGAACTTGTTGATCAAAGCGTTGGCGAAGAAACCCGACGATCGGTATCAAGTCATGGGAGAAATGGTCGCGGCTTGGCAAGGGGCATTGGAATCCAGCGGGCGAGAATCTGTTCCAGCGTTTCAACCGGCAACAAGAAACAGACAAATATCTACTGATACGATGGAAGATACGCGCGATACAGTAGACGAGAATTCACTTGACACGGTAGATCAATTCGCGCAAGAGGAAGTTGTTATTAAGAAACCGCACAGCGTGAAGCCTAAACAAGCAGTTAATAATGAAACGGTCATCTCACTTGCGCCCGGCGTGGAAATGTCGTTTATGCGCGTGCCGGCTGGAAAATTTCTAATGGGCAGCCCTAATGACATTGGATTTGACGACGAACATCCACAACGTGAAATTTATCTCGATGAGTACTGGATGGGCAAAACGCCGGTGACCAACCTTCAATATCAGGCTTTTATCAACGCGACTGGTCATAAGTCTCCCCATGATTGGCAAAAGGGAATTCACCCAACCGGCAAAGAACAACACCCTGTTGTTTTTGTTTCATGGCAGGATGCCATTGACTTTTGCAAATGGGTCGGCGAAGAGAGCGGAGAACTGATACGCCTGCCTACCGAAGCCGAGTGGGAGAAGGCAGCACGCGGAACGGATGGGAGAATGTATCCTTGGGGAAATCAAAATCCCGATCTGAATTTATGTAATTACTGGAGACCTTTCCCTGAAGGTACCATGCCGGTTGGAAAACTCAGCCCACAAGGAGATAGCCCGTACGGTTGTGTAGATATGGCTGGGAATGTTTGGGAATGGGTCGAGGATTGGTACTCGCGGGGCGGATCGTGGAGTAACGTAGGTGATTTCGCGCGCGTTTCCTTCCGTAACTGGAACGTTCCATTGGTGATCAGTGACAACCTTGGCTTTCGTTGTATCCGCTTACAATAGAATTCTGTTGCTCTGATTTCTGAAATTCAGATATTCCGAAGGCCCGAAACCAAGACCTCCAATTTAAAGTATTTCACGAAGCGCTGTTTATAAAAATACTTATCTATGGCTGCCACACCGGCGCGGCGCCGTTGACATCGTAATCTGTTACGAGAGCCCAATTCGAGCGTTCCGGATTATCAAGGTCCATGATATAAATTTGAAAAGGTCCATCTCCAGTGTTCTGGCTAAGTTGAAAAACGATGCTCTTTCCATCCGGCGACCAGGTGGCGTTTTTACATTCAACCCCATCGGTGATAGGGCGCTGGTTGGAGCCGTCGGCGTTCATAAGCCAGAGTTCGTCCGTATCGTCGCAGTAAACGCCGTAGAGGATCTGACTTCCGTCCGGTGAATAATAAGAAACGCAACCTTTTGCCAATTGCTCCTTGCCCTCCCCGTCCGAGTTCATCGTGTAAATGTGATACTTTCCCGATTGATTGGATGAAAATGTAATTTGATTTCCGTCCGGCGACCAGGCAGGAAACCAACTATTCGAGCCGGAATTAAAAGTAAGCTGAGTCCGGTCGTTGCCATTGGAGCGCATCTTATAGATATTTCTCTCGCCGTCGCAATCCGAGTAAAAAGCAATCCAATCGCCGACAGGAGACCAAACCGGACCCCAATCGTTACAAATATTATTGGTAATTACGTAGTATTGTCTGCTGGAGATGTCAACGATGGCGATTTCTTGGTCACCGCCTTCGTTGGTCTGATAAACGATTTGAGTCCCATCCGGCGACCAGGATGGGTAGACGTCATGCGCCGGACTGGAAGTCAATCGTGACAAGTTATTGCCGTTTATATCCACAGTATAAATATCAGAGTTGCCGCCCATGCGTGAGTTAAAGGCGATCAGGTTTCCATTCGAAGGAAGCCTGACAGAAGTAACAGTAGGCTCAGCGACTTTAGCAACAAATGTTGGAGAACTGGGAGGGTCAATTGACAAGACCGGTTCGGTAGATGAAGAGAAATCAGAGGGCGAGTCAGCTGTAGGCAAAGGAAGAAACGATTCGGTCAAAGCGGGAGAGAGGTCGCTGGGTTGGGTCATATCTTCAGGCGAACCGACCTGACTGTTTATCTTTCCCAATAGGAATATTGCGACGATAAAAATTCCAAGGCAGAACAATAATGCGCCACCGGATAGAATCCACGCCAATGAGGTCTTCTTTTGGGGACTGTCTGATATTTTTCGTTCCATTTCGCCGAGTAGATCGCGTGTGATCTCGTCCGATGGCAGTTCGGCTAATGCTTCAGGCGTATCCGCCCCCAGTTGTAGTTTTTCCAACGCGGAGGTAAATCCGCCCATATCTTTAAAGCGGCTGGCGGGATCGCTCGCAAGCACCTTGATGAGAACGTTTTCTACTGCTAGGGGAATATCTGGCACGAATTGGGTGGGGCGCGGCAAAGGTTCGGTACTTTTCTTGAGCATAACTGCCAAGGGAGTATCCGCTTTGAAGGGGAGCCTGCCTGTGATCAATTGATAAAAAACAACACCCAGAGCGTAGATATCGGAGCGTTCGTCGGATTTTCCAACGCCTTGTTCGGGAGCCATATAGTCGGGCGTGCCAACGCCCACACCGGAGCCGGTCAGGTCGGCAGTTTCCTCGTCGCCCTCAATGAGTTTGGCGATCCCAAAATCGGAGAGACGAGGGTCGCGCCTATTAGCCATCAAGATATTGGAAGGTTTGACGTCGCGGTGAATGATGCCCTGCGTATGCGCCGCTGTGAGCGCTCTCGCAATGGGGACAATAATCTGCGCGGCTTTCTGCCAAGGAATGGGTTTGCCTAGCAGATCCTTCAATGTGCCGCCGGGAATATATTCCATGACAAGGTACGGTTTGTTGTCGTACTCGCCATAGTCAAAGACTGCCAGGATGTTTGGGTGGGATAGTTTTGCCTGCGCGCGCGCTTCGCGCTTAAAACGCGCCAGGAATTTTTCAGAGAAGTCGTGGTGGGGCAGAATAAGCTTGACAGCGACAAAGCGGTCGAGATTATTATCGCGCGCCTTGTACACCATAGCCATACCACCTTCTTTTACTTTTTCAACAAGGGTGTATCTTCCGCCAAGGGTCTTGCCAATGAGACTGTCTGTCATGTGTGATTATTCTCGGGTTGTTCAGGGGCGAATAACCCCGTTGTTTTGCGTACATACATCTGCGATTACATCCTGGATAATTAAGGTATCGCCGGCGAAGATCAAGTTCATATTGTCCTGTGTTCCATCCTCGCGGAAAATTTGCTCTGGCGCAACCCCGAAGTTCCCGGCTACGCGGTTTACAATATCTCCACTCGCGACTGTATATTCGCAAGTCACCAACCCTGAAATTGCGGAAGACTCTGTTGAGTTCTGCAAAACTTCCGGCGATTCTGTACTTGTGGGTGACGGAGTTACACTAGCGGGCGTCGTGAAGGTTTGTGTCAATTCTGCGGTGGAAGTGAATGTGGATGAAGGTGAAATCGTCGCACTGGGGAAGGCAATGTCGGTGATGGATAAGGTTTGAGTGGGCGAGGGGAAGATCGAGTTCCAGTTTAAGACGGTAAACCATCCGAAAAAAGCGAAAGCCGCAAGGATTAGAAACCCCGCGCCGGTCAAGGCGAGTTGTCTCATTGTCAGTCCAAATGGAAGGGCCATCGGTTCACCGTACTTGATGACTGAGGCAGTCACATTGTCCGTGCCGCCGCGTTCGTTGGCAAGGGCGATGAGACGTTCAGCAATATCCTTTGCACTCCCATGCACCGATTGAAGAATATCTTTTTCGGAAACGTGTCCGGTCAAGCCATCGGTACAGAGCAGGATGATATCGCCGCGGCGCAGGCGAGTAGGCGGATGGATATCAACTTCAAGGTCTGCGGCGCCGCCGACGCTGCGGCTCAGCCGGCTTCGATATTTGGATTCACGGGCTTCGGCTTCGCTGAGCGTGCCTGCGCGGACCAGCTCGGCTACAAAACTATGATCGCGGGTAATTTGTTTTATCTTTCCATCCCGTATCAAATACGCCCGACTATCGCCCACATTTGCAACAAGAAATTTACCTTGACGGATCACAGCCACAACAAGGGTAGTTCCAGTTTTTTCACCGCGTAGCAGGTTTTTCTCGGAATACTCAATAAGCTTTAGGTTGATCTGTTTAATGATGTCATTCAGACGTTTCTCGGGCGGGATTTCAGGCGCTTCATAATAGAATTGAAGCAGAGTTTCCACAGCAAAGGAACTCGCCTTCTCTCCTTGCTGGTGTCCCCCCATGCCGTCAGCGACAACATACAGCCGCCCACTTTGGTTTAATTTGCGGCTTGTTGGCGGCTCATAAGATTTTGAATAATCTTCGTTATTGTCGCGTTTTTTACCAATATCAGAACGGAAGTAAGAGTCAATTTTTGGCATGGTCTCAGAATAATTATGAAATTGCGTACATTGTAACTTGGTTTTCCTCTTATCTTTCCTTGTTGACAATAACTCGAAAAATATCTTGACCGATGACGAAGTCTATCTGTAGCCAAATAATCTATTGGCTTGATGCGCAACGAAATCCCAATACATCACTGCTGATGTATTCATAATTCCACAGTCTGTAAAAAGTCGTTACAAAAGGCAGGTAGGGATCGTATTCGCTTGCCCAAGACCCGCCGCGCATAACTCGGCCCTCTTCATTGGAAGGTCCCTGCGGGTTGTTGTCCGGCGCTTTCCTATAATAATCTTCAGCATAGTAATCCGCAACCCATTCCCAAACGTTGCCTGACATATCCAGAACACCGTATGGACTTGCCCCATCAAAGTAACTGCCAACGGAAACGATATATCCGGGTGAGAAATCGAAATTTAAGTCAGTTCGGCGAGGCGATCGGTTTCCCCAAGGGAATAAACGACCATCGTTGCCGCGGGCCGCTTTCTCCCACTCCGCTTCGGTCGGTAATCTTTTGCCTGCCCATTCACAATAGGCATTCGCATCCTGCCAACTGATCTGCGTAACGGCGTAATCGTTTTGATTGACTATGTCCGAGTTCCCACCCTGTGGATGTTGCCAATCTGCGTCGCCGACATAAACAAAATCGCGCAAGCTGGCGTCTTGAACATAGGAATAATTATTCGTTCTTTCAGCGGTCGTGCGAAAACCTGTTTCATCAACAAACCTGGAAAACTGAGCATTGGTCACTTCCGTCTTGTCGATCCAAAAGGAGTCGAGATAGATCGTTGTTTGAGGTTGCGCATCTTCCAACATTTTGAGCGAACAGCCAGGACATAGGTTTGACAATTCTGCGAGATCGTCAGCGGATACCCCACGCAAAAACTCTCCTGCTGGAATAAGAATCATTTCGACTTCATCTGGTGAAGAGACGTCTGAGGTTGCAGTTTCCGTGACGATCAGGTCAAAACTTGGAGTTTCAGTACTATTACCCGGCTCAAAGTTAGGAGGCAGTGTCGAGTTTTCCTCTTGCGCAGGCATGGTTGGTGTTTCTGTAATTTGCTTGTGCATAAAGATGGCAAGGAGGGACGCTCCAATGATGCCAATAATCCCTGCGATGCCTATTAAGACAGGCAGGAGAGAACGCTTCATCTCGTTGGGTAATTTTCCTTCAGGAAGCGGTTTCTCAGCGATGATTTGCTCCAATGCGGAAGAAAATGCCTCCGCGGACGAATACCGATTCCTTGGGTCTACTTGCATTGCCTTGATAAGAAAATGTTCGACTCCTTCTGGGAGATCAGAAATAATTTGCGAGGGCCGCGGCAAAGCCTCATTGGTTTTCTTTAGCATGATCGCTAAGGGCGTATCGGCTTTATATGGAAGTCTGCCCGTCACCATTTGGTAGTAAACCACGCCGAGCGCATAGATGTCGGAGCGTTCATCCACCTTTCCTGCCCCTTGCTCCGGCGACATATATTCCGGTGTGCCGATGCCTACACCTGTGCCGGTTAAATCAACAGTAATTTCGTCTCCCTCGATGATCTTGGCGATACCAAAATCGGTTAGCATCGGTACGCCCGATTCGCTCAGCAGGATATTGGACGGTTTTATATCGCGATGGATAATTCCCGATTCGTTGGCATTTCCGAGGGCGCGGCAAACTGGAAGAAGCAATCTGGCGGCGTCACGCCAGTTAATGGGTGTGCCTTGCAATTTTGCTTTCAACGTCCCGCCTGCCAGATATTCCATCACAAGATATGGAATACCTCTTTCCTCCCCGCTGTCCAATACTTTTACAATATTAGGATGGGAAAGCTTTGCCAGCATTTTTGTTTCACGTTTGAAGCGATGTAATACATTTTCCAGCTTTACAGGCGGAAATGCTTCGCGGCGTATAACCTTGATTGCCACATGACGTTCTAGCAAAGTGTCAAATGCCTTATACACAACCGCCATCCCGCCTTCGCCGAGTTTCTCAAGAATGTGGTATCGCCCGAGAGATTGACCGATTAGATTTTCCATTCCAGCTTTATTTCTTCCGCGCGCTGTCTATTACCCAATGGCCATTCTCGCGAATGAGAGTATAGCGGTGAAAAGCGGTTAAGGGTGATCCGCCAGTGGTCACAAATTCCAACTCAGCATCTACGATGGCAGAGGATGAGTCGATAGTAATTACTTCCGCATTGAGAACTTGTACAGTGTCTGTATATTTGAAGCCGCTACTAAAATCATCAATGCCATTGGGGTGATTTCTTGCCTTGAACGCCATGGATAGGTATGTATAAGCGGTAGAAAACTCCTTATTGCTTACCAGATCCCAATAATCAAAAATAAATTTTTCTACCTCCTGCCGTTGCGCCATGAATGGATCGATTGCTTCTTCAGTGGGTAGCAACAATTCAGTCGGCGGAGGGGTGTCGGATGGGAAAATTACTTCAGTGGGATATTGGGGAGATTCCACGATTGTAGGGATGGAAGTGGCAAGTGGAACAGACTTGTTGACGTTTGCCAGAGAGAGGCTGCGGGAGAATAAACCTACAACTATGCCCAAGAGGAGCGTAAGTCCGACACATCCTAGTGCAGAATCAGGAAACATTTTAGGATTTCACCAAGAAAGGTAATACAGGATTAGCGAACACGTCGCAAACTCT
>JBGANO010000044.1:22223-34162 GCA_044222305.1 Anaerolineales bacterium | reverse complement strand
GTCAAAACAATTCCCAGATTATTACAGCGGCGGGAGTATAACATGAATTGATAAATACTGGCATTTTGTCGATGAAACGAAAACCTTGCCACGGATTTCACGAATTCACACTGATTTTTAAATAAATCCGCGATAATCCGTGAAATCCGTGGCTAAAATTATCAGCGCATTGAAACCGCAACTGAAAATTTACTCAAACCGTGTAGAATGGAGCAAACAGAAATGAACATGGACACTCTTCAACCCGGGCAACTGCTTGGCTCCTACCGAATTATCAGTCAGGTCGGCAAAGGGGGCATGGCAACCGTCTACAAGGCGTACCAAACGTCCATGGATCGGAACGTGGCGATCAAAGTCCTGCCGCGTCAACTGGCGGAGAGCGCGGAGTTCGCGGCGCGCTTCCAACAGGAGGCGCGCATCATCGCGCGGCTTGAACATCCGCACATTTTGCCCGTCTTCGATTTCGGCGAAAGCGACGGCGTCACCTATTTCGTGATGCGCTACCTCGAAGCGGGGACGCTCAAAACCAAAATGGAGGCGGGACCACTTTCACTCAACGAGATCGACCGCCTCTTCACGCAACTCGCCGACGCGTTGAATTACGCGCACGGGCACGGCATTGTGCATCGCGACCTCAAGCCCGCCAACGCCCTCATCGATGGAAGCGGAAATTTATTCCTCACCGATTTCGGCATCGCCAAATTATTAGAAAGCGCCTCCCCCCGCCTCACGCAAACCGACGCGATCCTCGGCACGCCAGCCTACATCAGCCCTGAACAAGCCAAAGCCGAAACGGTCAACCAGCGTTCCGATATTTATTCGCTCGGCATCATCCTCTATGAAATGGTCACAGGCAGTGTGCCATTCGTCGCCGACACGCCGCTCGCCGTCATCCTCAAACACATCAGCGACCCGTTGCCTCCGCCATCGATCATCAAAAAAGATATACCCGAACCCATCGAGAGCGTCATCCTCAAAGCGCTTGCCAAAGACCCAAGCGACCGCTACGCCACCGCCGCAGAATTTCTCTCCGCGTGGAAGCGAGCGCTGGAAGAAAAGGAAACAGCCCCACACGCGCCCGAACCGAAATCTGCTCCCGCCTCTCGCGCAGGGATGATTGATTCGGCTCCCCAAGCCGTTCCATCCTCTTCAGGCGGAGGACGCGCGGGCTGGGTCGTTGGCTGTCTTGCCGTTGCATGTCTTATATTTTCTGTTGCGGGCGTTGGCTTCGTCCTTTTCAATTGGAAAACGCCAGCCTTTCTTACTCCAGCCACATTGACTCCATTTCCAACGCCCATCCCTATCCTTACTCAACTTCCACCTCCGCTGGCGACCTCCGTGCCAATTGGCACCGGGGAAGTTCTCTTACAAGATGATTTCTCTCAAACCGATCAATGGGGCACGCTCACCGACGCGGATTACTCCATTGAATACGACGGCGAGGCGCTACGGATGAAGGTCTTCCAACAAACAAGTTGGTTCGTGTGGAGCACGGCAAACGACGAAGCGTACCAGAATATCCATATCGAAGTCACCGTCGCCAACAACGACGGCGAACCATCCACCGCCTTCGGAATTATGTGCCACCTGCAAGATGCAAGCGACTCGTACTACTATCTCGTCATGACCTCCGCCGGGGATTACGCGATCGCCCTCGCAAAAGAAGGCGAAACCGACCTATTCTTAACCAACGACGATCAATGGGGTAACTCAGACCTGATCACAAAAAACAATGCCACCTACCGCGTCGGCGCGGATTGCGGCAACGGCAGGCTCACCCTGTATGTGGACGGTCAACAGATAGCCTCCGCCACAGACAGCGCCTTCACCAGCGGCATCGTTGGTCTTTACGCGTGGAGCGGTGAAAATGCGCGCACGGCAGATGTCACCTTTGACGATTTCATTATCACAACGCTTGAATAAATTCATCTCTGACCGTGTCGCGGTGTTCGCCGCCTTCCTGCTGTTCATCGCCGCCGCCGCGTATTACAACATCCCCGAACCTGAATTCCTCAACACCAAATTCGGCTGGGAATACGGCAATATCGCCGAGTCGCTCGCCCTCGGGCGCGGATTCGCCAACGCCTTCACGCCGCAGAGCGGCGCTACCGCGTGGATGCCGCCACTGTTCGTCTTTTTCCTCGCGGGTGTGTTCAAGATATTCGGCGTCAAATCGCTGGCTTCGATGTGGATCGTGTTCGTGATCAAATATGCCGCGCTCGCCGCGTCGCTGTATTTTCTGCTTTCCATTGCCCGTCAATCAGGATACGGAAAATTCAAACACCTTCTGTCATTGATCTTCATCACGCTGGTCTTTTTCAACCGCGATGCCTTCTTCCGTTCCCTGCATGACGATTGGGTGAATCTGTTTTTTGTATGCTGGTCATGCTATGCGCTTTCAAAACAGGTTTTTGAATCATTCGAATCGGCTCGCGCGCATTTATATCTTCTGGCGATTCTATTGCCGCTGACCAATCCCGCGCTGACGCTGGCATTTGCCCTCGCGGAGGGATTCACCCTCCTGTCCCGTTCACGAGGCGGATCATTCTCCCACCGTTGGAAACCTGCCACACTGTTCGTCCTGATCGCCGCCTCCACGCTGGCATGGACGGTGAGAAATTATCAGGCGTTCAGCGCGCTCATCCCCATCAAATCCAATTTTTGGTACGACTTCTATCAGGCAAACGCCCTCGATGCCGACGGGCTGACCACCAACGAAACATTCGCCAAATATCACCTCATCAACAAAAACGAGAACCAGCAACGCTATCTGGCGGAAGGGGAAGCGCGGTTTACCAAGTCGTACTATGAATTATCCACCGCATGGATTCGCGCCCACCCGTCGCAATGGCTTGCCAACATCGGCAGGCGCGCCTGTAGCGCCTTTGTCTACTCGCATTATGTGGAGGACATTCCGCATACCACGCCCAACGCGCTGACAATGGAAGACATCCAAACCTTGCAACATGCCGGGCTGATCTACGTCGACGAATCAAACGTGCCATACTGGATTTCCACCTCCCTGTCTCAACAAGAATTCGAGACGCAGATCGCCACGCTGGACCTCGGCGATCCCTCCACGGCGCTTGAAGATTGGTCCCGCCAAACAGCGGCGCTCGAGGCTCACAAACGAAGTTGGAAGATCGTGTTGAAGACTCTCTTCCTGTCCATCGTCCCATCGCTCTGCATCGCCCTTGGGTTGCTCATCGGCAAAATTCGCGCAAACCCGGTCTTCTCGCTTTCCGTCCTGCTCTACCTGACCTATCTTGCTCCGTACGTGGTCACATCCTTCTATCGCCGCTATCAGGCGCCGCTGATCGGTTTGCAATCCATCTTCATTTTTCTAGTCGCCTGCGCGTTGCTTGAATGGATACAGGCAAAAACCTTAGCCACAGATTTCACGGATTCGCACTGATTGGTTTAAAAAATATCTTGCGCCTATACAAACAGGGCTCTCCCGTTTCTGACGGGATTACAACTCGCAGGAAGATTCTTTGCCACGAATTTCACGGATTTTCACGAATTTTATAAACAATCCGTGTGAATTTGTGAAATCCGTGGCTAAGGGTTTGGGCTTTCCCATTAAAAACGATAGAGCCACAAACAGATGCTGACCGCGAGGCGCGCTGAAAATACGGCTTTTCTATCAGCGTAATCAGCGTTCTTCAGCGTCCAAAAAGCATTGTGTATGATAATCAGTCCATTGTTATAATTCCCCTCGTGGATCCAAAAACCCTGCGCGTCCTTGAATACGACAAGATCCGCGAACGGCTCAAAGCCTTTTGCGATTTTTCCGCTTCGATGGAACTGGCGCTTGCGCTCGAGCCAACTGATTCGTTCGATCTTGCAATTGCCCGCATTGCCGAAACCAGCGAAGCGCGTTTATTATTTTCCACGAACGACAACATCGGCATCGGCGGCGCGCACGACATCCGCCCAGCCGTCGACCTCGCCGCGCGCGGAGGCGTTCTTGATCCGCAACAACTGCTGGATATTAAGTCCACGTTGATCTCATGCCGCGAGTTGAAAAAATCCCTCGAACGCAAAACAGACGAAGCCCCGCGTCTTTCGCGCATTGCGGCTGGTCTGCCAGACCCCCACGGAATCGTGGACGCGATCACGCGCATCCTCTCGGACCGCGGCGAAGTGCTGGATTCCGCCTCGCCCAAACTCGCCGACCTGCGCCGCCAAATCAAAATCGCGCACGGACGTTTGATGTCGCGCCTGCAACGGTATCTCACCGAATCCGCGAACAAATTGCAAGAGCCGATCATCACCCAACGCGACGGACGTTACGTGATTCCCCTGCGAGCCGAATTCAAGGGAAGCATCAAAGCCGTTGTCCACGATCAATCCTCCAGCGGCGCCACGTTGTTCGTTGAGCCGCTTCCCGTCGTCGAACTCAACAACGAACTGCGCGAACTCGAACTGCAAGCCCGCGACGAAGAGCGAAGGATTCTCGCAGAACTTTCCGCGCAAGTCGGCGAACATGCGGAGGAGTTCAAATACGGCGTCGAAAATCTCGCCATGCTCGATCTCATCTTTGCGAAAGCGAAGTACGCGGAGGAGTTGAAGGCAAGTGAGCCAATACTGGGTCAAAGGTCAAAAGTCAAAGGTCAAAGGTCTTCTGAGGCAAACGACTTGCGACCTTCGACCTTCGACATTCCACACTTGAATCTCACTCACGCTCGCCACCCACTCCTTGATCCCCAAACCGTCGTGCCGATTGACGTGAACCCGAAAGAGGGCACGCGCGCGATCATCATTACGGGTCCAAACACGGGCGGCAAAACAGTCTCGCTCAAAACGGTCGGCTTGCTCGCCCTCATGGCGCAAAGCGGACTCCACATCCCCGCGCAGAGCGGCTCGGAGATTCCATTCTTCCACAACGTGTTTGCCGACATCGGCGACGAGCAATCCATCGAGCAATCGCTCAGCACCTTTAGCGGACACATCACCAACATTATCCGCATCCTCAAGCAGATCGACCATCGCTCGCTGGTCATCTTCGACGAACTCGGCGCGGGAACAGACCCGCAGGAAGGCGCGGCGTTGGCGCGCGCAATTTTGACTCGCCTACTCGAAACGGGATGCGCGATCCTCGTCGCGACGCATTACCCCGAACTCAAATCCTTTGCCCATTCCACCGAAGGCGTGGTCAACGCCTCGCTTGAATTCGACATCAAGACCCTGCGCCCAACCTATCACCTCACGCTTGGACTCCCCGGACGCTCCAACGCACTGCTCATTGCCCAGCGACTCGGTCTCTCCCAGCCGATCATTGATTCAGCCAGGGACGAGATTCATCCCGACGACCTCCGCGCCGACAAACTGCTCGACGACATCCGCAAGGAACGCAATCGCACATCGCGTGAACGTCAGAAATTAGAAAAAGCGCGCGACAGGCTCGAAGCGCAAACGAAAGAACTCGAAAAGCGACTCGAAAAGATCGAGGACGAGCGCCGCGAAGTCCTTGCCAAAGCCCGCGCGGAAGGGGAATTGGAAGTGGCAGTGTTGAGAAGCAACATTGATTCGTTGAAGTCACAGTTTAAAAAGGCGAAACAACCACTTGAAGTGTTGAAGGCAATTGAAGAGAAGATCGAACAAGTTGAAACAAAAATCATCGCACCCGTCGAAAGAAAACCCGACCAATCTCTAGTCTCTAATCTCCAGTCTCTAAAGCTCGGAGAGCGAGTCACTGTCAGCACGTTGAATACCGAAGGTGTGGTGACAGCCCTCGGTGAGTCGGAGGCGGAAATCCAGATCGGGAGTCTGCGCGTGAGGGCGAGGCTGTCGGAGTTGGTGAGGAAGTCCAGTGAGGCAGTGATCAGTGAGCCGAGTCCAGCGAACAGTTATCAATCATCAGTCTCAAGTCTCAAGTCTCAGGTCTCAAGTCAAAAATCACCCGGTCTCGAATTAAACCTGCGCGGCAAGTTGGTGGATGAGGGACTCGATGAATTGGAAAAATATTTGGAGCGCGCATATTCAGCGGGACTGTTGTTCGTGCGCATCGTGCACGGCAAAGGGACAGGCAAAATGCGCGACGCGGTGCGAAATGCGTTGAAGGGAAGCGAATATGTCACATCGTTCGAGGAGCCAAAAGATAATGAAGGCGGCGCGGGCGTGACGATTGCAAAGATGTCGAAATGATGGAAGAGGATTAGAGGACCAGCGAATAGATGAATAGAGAATCAGTAGATCACGAAAACGAGTTCTGGACGCAGTTGCACTGCGTCCAGACAGGCGACAGTACAACTGTCGCCTGAACTTTCGTGAAGTACTGAGAATAGGGAATTGGCAATTGAAAGGAGTCGCGTATGTCACTCGATGAAGCGATCAAACAAATGATCGATACGATCAAAGCGGCTTGCTCGAACGCCGAGGTGAAGACCGCGAAGATGTCTGACGAGGAAGCGCGGCTTTCGGTATACGCGCCCGCGAGCGACATGCAACGAATCAAAGACGCGACCTTTCAACCCGCCATCGAACTATTGAACCAGGAGGGAATGGATATTCAAGTGTTCGTCTACGACAAAGACGCGCCGCCGTTAAAGGGCGGATAAAAATCATTCCTTCTCGCCGCTCACCTTCATCCACGCCTTCTTCATGTTCAGCGCGTCGTCCTCCATGATCGGGCTTTCGCACAAGATGCGCCCCGCGCACCCGAACTCCCTCAACACCTGAAACAAATAATTAATCTTAAGATCAGATTCCGCCAGCGCCAGGTGATTCTTCTCGCCTTTGGGACCGTATTCGATGCCCGACAGGTGGATGTGCAGACGCTTCAACGCATCCTTCCCCAGTGCGGCTTGATACGCTTCGAGCAGTTTGGTCCACTCTTGCACCGTGTTCATCGTCCCATCGCCGGGGCGGGCGTGCAGGTGGGCAAAGTCGAGGCAGGGTTGCACATTCCCGATCGCCTTGCTCATCTCCAGCGTATCTTCCAACGACCCCAACATCGCAGACTTGCCCATCGTCTCCGGGCGGAGGGTGACCGGGTTGCCTTTCTTTTTCAGCTCATCGGCGCAACCCTTCAAACGCGGGATGGACACTTTCAACACCTCCGCCGGCGGGCGTTCAAAATATGAGCCGGGATGAAAAATAATATCGGTCGCGCCAGCAAGGTTGCCGTAGTGTGCCGCGTCCATCAGGCGCTTGCGCGACTTGAGCCACTCCTCCTCTGTCGCGTTCAAGTTGAAAAAGTACGGCGCATGCACGCTCAACAAAACGCCCTGCTCCAAACCCGTCTGCTTGATCACCGCGCAAGTCTCCTCCGAGACGCGGACAGACTGCACCCAGCCCAACTCGAACGCGGTCAAGCCGATGGATTTGCTGAACTGAATCGACCCCACCGACCCGCCCGGCTTCTTGGGCGTGCCGATCGGCGAACCGACTGTGCCGAATTGGAATGAGAGTGTCATATTTGCTCCTAAGAGACTGTTTCTTAACTCCTTCTTTGCCACAGAGCACACAGAGAACTCTGAGAGAATCCTTTAAAAATCTCTGTGAACTCAGTGTTCTCTGTGGCTGAGGCTCTTTTCATGCCTTTCAGAAACACTCTCTAACGCAATACGCAGTATGAAGTATTTCGTATTGCGCACTTCGTAAATTACTTGCCGAATAGTAGATTCAACTTTGCCCAAAAAGGCGGGCCCAAAATCAACAACCCGATCAACACGCCCGCCAGCGCGGCGATCAACACCGCGCCCGCCCCCACATCCTTGCCCACCTTCGCCAGCGGGTGTTTCTGTGGGCTTGCCAGGTCCACGACCGCTTCGATGGAGGTGTTGATGAACTCGGCGGTGAACACCATGGCAATGGTCAACACAAGCACAGCCCAATCGCGCGCGGGAATCTGCAACCAGAAACCGAGGATGATAACCATGACGGCGGCGAGCGAATGAACCCACGCGTTGTGCTGGGTTTTCAGCACATACATCCAGCCGCGCAAGGCATGACCGATCGCGGCAATACGGGAAAGGATGAAGGATCTCATATTTCGTACTACGTATTGCGTACTTCATACTACGCAATACGCAGTAACTACTCCTCTCGAATTTGAATCTTGCCCAAACCCAGTGATTCCAAAATCTCGGCTTGCGCTTTCCACATCTTCTTTTTCTCTTTGGCTTCGGCATGATCGTGACCGAGCAAATGCAACACGCCATGCGCGACCAGCAGTTGCGCCTCCGATTCAAGCGGGTGACCGGCGACTTTCGCCTGCGCCTTCGCGCGCGGAATCGAGATGAGGATGTCGCCGAGGTAGGGCGAACCAGTATCAGGGTCCGATTCAGAGGCGGGGAAGGATAGCACGTCCGTCGGCGCGTCGATTCCCAGATAGTCCCGATTCAGTTGTCGCAGGCGTTTGTCGTCTGTAAGAACAATGGACAGGTTGGAATCGGCGGATCGCTTTTGATGCGTCAACGCCGCGCGCGCCGCGCGTTCAAGAAGTGTTTTAGGAAAGTCAGATTTCGATTCGATGTGGATCATGTTTTCTTGTGTCACTCTGAGGGAGCGCTCGCCGCGACCGAAGAGTCTCGATGGCGGCGAGGAGATTCTTCGCTTCGCTCAGAATGACATCGTTTCAATATTATTTCCTTGGCGCGGTCAGCACATTTGTCACGGCCGACTCTTCCTTCGGATACGACACGCGCGGATGGTGCGTGCCGCGCAAAATGTTGACGAACGCTTCGGTGATAATGCTCAGGTCGCGCAGGGTGAGTTGAGTGTTGTCGAATTGTCCCTGCTTTTGCGCGGATTCGATGGTGGAGAGCACAACCTTTCGAAGCGCTTCTTCGTCCTGCGGGCGTTCGGCGCGGGCGCGGGCTTCGGCGCCATCTGCCAGCATGAGCAATGCGGTTTCGCGCGAACGCGGGCGCGGGCCCGGATAGCGGAAATTTTCCTTATCCGCTTTCGACGCGTCTCCGCCAGCGGCTTCGATGGCTTTGTTGTATTGATAGCGCGTGATCATCGTGCCGTGATGCTCGAGGATGAAATCGTCGATGCGGCGCGGCAGGCGATACTGGCGCGCCAGCGCGACCCCATCGGTGACGTGCGCGATGATGGTCGCCGCGGCTTGGGCGGGGTCCATATCGTCGTGCGCGTTCATCTGTCCCTGCGGTTGATTCTCGATGAAGAACATCGGGTTCATGGCTTTGCCCACATCATGGAACAACGCGCCGACGCGGGTGAGCAGAGCGTCTGCGCCGATCAGTTCGGCTCCCTGTTCGGCGAGGTTTGCCACTTGCAAACTGTGCTGGTACGTGCCGGGCGCGCTCCGCAAAAAGAATTGTAACAACGGCGAATCGGGACGCGAGATCTCGATGAGTTGCAATGCCGTGGTGAGACCGACCGTTTGGGCAAGGAAGTATTGCAATAAAAGCGCGATGCTTGAGGAGGCAAGCCCGCTGACAACGGCGGCTCCGCTGAGTTCGAGCAGGCCAGCCCCATCTGTCGGGGTGAACGGGAGGCGGAAGGCGATCAACACGATGACCCCCGCCCAGGCAACGGCAATGCCCGCGCGGAAGAACGTCCACACGCGCCGCGCGGCGCCAAGCACGAGCACGCCGGTTAGCGAGGTGATGAGGTAGTACGGAAGCAGGTCAGGCATGTTTGGCAGGGCGTATGGAGCCAACAGCGCCATCGCCACGGAAAAAACGATCCCCACTTCCACCCCGAACATGGTGGCGATCAACAATCCCATGGCGGGCAATGGAAAGGCGTAGGATACCACGGTACGATCAGGGATGGTAACGCGCGCTGCCACGATGAAGACGATGAAGATCAACGCGACGACGAGAAGGTTGCGCGCATCGAGCAGGAACGCCATACGCCGCCGCGAAAAATATAAACGCACATACATGGCAACGATCAACACCAGCGCGCCCGCGCCGAGATAATCCTGCCAGAGGGTTTCGGTTTTGATCAGGTCAAACTGTTCGAGCGCCTCGAATTGCGGCGCGGTGACGATCTGCCCGCGCAGGACGATGATCTGCCCGATTTTATATTCCACAATGACGGGCGCCACCGCATCCATCGCGGACTGTTGGGCGGCTTCTGTTAACTCGGCATTCAACGCGCTGTTAGGTTTGACGAATACCGTGACCAATTCTGCAACCAGGGAGACTTGCTCCTCGCTAAACGACAGGCTGACCAGTGATGGCACACTGCGCCGCACCGTGTCCACATCCTGCTCGCGGATGCTCCGCCGCATGACCTGTTCGAGCACGCTCAAGGCTTCCTCCCTGATCGATTCCCAGCGCGTGGGCGCGAGCGCAAGCACTTGTTCGATGGTCTCCGGTTGCAGGTTGAGTTCGCTCATCGAATCGAGAATGGAAAATTTTTGTTCGGCGATGATGGTATCGTTCTCGCGGATGAGGGTGATCTGGGCAAGCGCGGCGCGGAGGCGATCGGTCTGTTGGCGGGCGATGGCAGGGTCAGGCGACGCGTACACTGGCGCGACAGATTTCATGGCGGCAAGACGCGCGTCATCCGTGCGCACTTTGCTTTCGAATTGCAGGGTGCGCGGGGCTTGATAGTTGTTCGGGGAAACATCCCCTACCTGCAAGGTGATGGTGGCAGGGCTGATGAGCAACGGCAGTACGAGCGCGCCGTAGGAAATGACGCTTGTAAGGACAAGCAATGTAATTTGGAACGCGCGGATGCGCGGGGGCGTTTGCCGTTGCCGCGCGGGAATGATCCCCATGTTATTGCGAGCACATCAGCCGCAGAACGATAGAGACACGGAGATGGAACAAAAATTCTCCGCGCCTCTCCGCGCGTTCTGTGGCAAATGAAATGGATGTCATGTTACTTCGGTTGGAGCATTTCTTTCACTGCCGCGCTGACCATATCGTTCGGCGCGCGTCCCGCCACTTTGGGCATGACGGTTTTCATCACTTTGCCCATGTCGCCGGGGCCGGCCGCGCCGGTCTCGGCGATGGCGGCTTGCACGAGCGCGCGCAGGTCTTCGGCAGGCATGGCTTTCGGCAGGAAAACTTCGAGCACTTTGATCTCGGCTTCGTTGTCGGCGATCAAATCGGCGCGGTTCGCCTTCTTCGCCTCTTCGATAGCCTCGCGGCGATTCTTGACCTCCTTTTGGAGCAGGTTGATCACTGCCGTGTCGTCGAGTTCGATGCGCTTATCCACTTCCGCCTGCTTCACGGCGGCGAGCGCCATCCGCACTGTGCGCTTGCGGACTTCGTCCCCGCTTTTCATGGCGTCTTTCATGGATTCGTTGAGTTGTGTTTTGATTGTCATGGGAAGGATTATATCTTGAAATGAAAATCACTTCTTCGCCCCAGTGAGCGCGGTGGTGATCCCCAGCCCCACATAGACCAAACCGGCGAAGTATCGTCCACCCGTTTGGAATCTCCGGTTACCGCGCAGTGTACCCGCAAATGAACTGATGACCAGCGCGTACAGGCTGTCTGTGACGATTGCCAGCCCTACAAAAATCATGCCGAGCAGAAGGTTTTGCGCGACGACGTTTCCAAGCGCGGGGTCGACGAACTGCGGCAGAAATGCAAAAAAGAATAATGCCGTTTTGGGATTGAGAATATTGATTGCCACTCCCTGCCAGTAGATTTGACGGAGGCTTTCCTGCTTAATTTCCTCCTCTGCCCCATTGTCAGATGAAAGCAGTTTGCGGATTCCCAGAAAGATCAAATACGCCGCGCCGAGATATTTCACCACATCGAACGCCAGCGCGGAGGAAAGCAGAATTGCGGAAAGCCCCAGCCCGGCGGCAATTGCCTGAATCAAATTTGCGGTTTCGATCGCAAGCACAGAGACCAGTCCGGCGGCGCGCCCCTGACTCGCGCTTCGGGCAATAATGTAGAGTACTGCCGGTCCCGGCACGAGGAGCAAAGCGAGAGCGGCAAAGATGAATAATGTGAGTTTGGATGGATCGATCATGACGATGCCTTTTCTTTGTTAGG
>JBGANO010000044.1:0-22213 GCA_044222305.1 Anaerolineales bacterium | reverse complement strand
CGTGTGCCTGTGGCTCAGTGCAGGCAGACCGTCTTAGAGCGGTAAAAGCGAAAGTTCTATTTGTTTCTAATTTCAGCGCGATTACCCCACCACCCGGAAGGCAATTGCTTTACCCGTTGGAAAATAATTTGATCAATTCCCTCGGCAAACCTTTCATGGTCTTCTCGTATTCGATGCGCGTGCGTTTGATGGCGGCTTGCATGGCATACTCAAATTTGAAGCCTTGCGCGGGCGAGTCGAGGTTCATCCATGCGTGTGAATCGCGCGGGATGAGGGGCAGAACGTGAGCGCGAAGCCCTTTTATGAAATACAATAACTCGAGCGGATTGTACGTCCTGCCGGAGCGCAGGTCGGGGCTGTGGATCAGGTCGGGGGAAACTGGATCAATTTCACTTGGCGGAGGAGGCGTTTTTCCATCGAAGCGATTCAGCCACAGGGTGACGTAATTCGAATGGGCGTAGAAATCCTGAAACGAGTGAGACATCCGCCCGAACGCCTGCCACGCCGCGACGATATCGTTGTTTTGAAGCGACGCGATCGCCAGCGCGCGTTGCTTTTCGATGTAGGCGTCGGTTTTTGCGAACGCGTTATTGTCGCAATGGAATTCGTCGCGACCAAAAAAGCCGGTGAAGAATTGGTCTTGCTTGATGTTGGCGGTAGACATCATGCCGAGCGCGCGCGGATGAATCGAATCGCCGAGCGCTTCAAAGATGATTTCGATGTGATATTCAGTGAGCATTCGTCCGATTATAAGCGGTTATAATGCCGCCATGAGATTTTATACAACCACCGGCGACGACGGCACAACAGGCTTGCTCGGCGAAGGGCGTGTGACAAAATATCACGCGCGCATCGAAGCCGTTGGCACACTGGACGAATCGACTGCCGCGTTAGGGCTGGCGCGCGCGCAATGTTTGGATCCGCGCTCGGGCGGAATCATTTTGGAAGCGCAACGCGACTTGTACAAGATCATGGCTGAGGTGGCGGCGACGCCGGAGAACGCGGAGAAATTCCGCATGATCGACGCGTCGCGCGTGACCTGGCTCGAGGAACAGACCGACGCGATCAGCGAGATCGTCGAAATGCCGAAGGAGTTTATTTTGCCGGGCGATTCGCTGGCAGGCGCGGCATTATCGCTGGCGCGGGCAATCGTGCGCCGCGCCGAGCGCCGCGTGGTGGAATTGCGCGATGAACAGGAAGTAAGTAATCTCGACTTGCAAAGATATTTGAACCGCTTGTCGTCGTTATGTTTTGTGTTGGAGTTGTTGGAAAATAAAGCGGCGGGGCATCAGACGACGCTGGCGAAAGAATAAATTCTTTTTCACCGCGCAGCGCGCAAAGAAAGTTTCTAAAAAACTTTCGCGTCCTTCGCGCGCCTGGCGGTGATATACATTTGGAGCATATGACCGGCACTTTCCTCAACATCGCAACCGTTCTCGTCGGCGGGATTATCGGGTTGGTCTTCGGCGCGCGCATTCCTGAGAAGTTAAAAGACACAGTCATTGCAGGGCTGGGACTTTTCACCGCGGCAATGGGGTTGCAAATGTTCACCGACACGGAAAGTCCGCTGATCGTGTTGGGAGCGTTGCTGATCGGGACATTGCTTGGCGAATGGATGAGAATCGAGGACGGTTTGCACAATCTCGGAAAATTCCTCGAACAACGGTTTTCAAAAGAGGGCGATGACGGCTCGAACAAATTTGTGCGCGGATTTTTAACCGCGTCGTTGCTATTTTGCGTGGGACCGATGACGATCCTCGGTTCAATTCAAGACGGGCTGACCGGGGATTATCAACTACTGGCTGTCAAAGCGGTGTTAGATGGGTTCGCCGCAATGGCGTTCGCCTCCACGCTGGGGGCGGGCGTGCTGTTCTCTACTATTGTGATCCTCGTTTTTCAGGGCGGTATCAGTTTATTCGCGGCACAGTTGAGCGCGATTGTGACCCCTCTGATGATGAATGAATTGTCCGCGACAGGCGGGGTGATTCTGCTGGGGCTGGCGATCAGCAGTTTGTTGGAGATCAAAAAGATCCGCGTGGGGAATATGCTGCCGGCGCTTGCCATCGCGCCGGTGATCGTTTGGATATTGTCACTATTCTAGGAGTACGCAGTTGAGCTTGTTTCGTCGAAGTTGGACTCAACGGCGGCACGATTTGCCAAGCAAATCGAACTGCCCGCCAACTGCGTAAGTCCTATATTCTAATTTCACCCAAACATCGCGATCATAAATACTCCCGCAAAGATGACGAATGCGCCGAAGACGCGCGCGCCGCCCATCCGTTCATTCAACAGCCACCAACCGGCAAGCGCGCCGAACACCACGCTTACCTCCCTCACTGCGCCGGCATAACTCAGCGGGGCGATGGAATAGGCAAAGACCGCCATCAAGTACGCCAGCACACCCAGCACACCCGCCAACGGCACGCGCACCGGTTGTTTAACCAGCACATCCCTGATACGCGCCCAGCCATATTGTCGAAATACGAACGGGGCAATGACGAACGGCACCAGCGCGAACATCGCCATCACATACGGGAACGCGTATCCGTTCTTCACGGCGCTCCCGTCGATGGTGGAGTAGATGGAAATCAACAAGGCGATGAACAATGCCACCGCCACCCCTTTGAAATGGACGCGCGTCACATGCGCCTGCGTCAGGGCATTGACCCCGATGACCACCAACCCACCGATGATGAACGCCAGCCCGATGATCCCGCCCGCTTTCAACGATTCGCGCAGGAACACGAACGACCACAACGCAATGAAGGCCGGCGCCGCGCCGCGCGCCACGGGGTAGATCAACGAAAAGTCGTTATCGTGATACGCATACGAGAGGCTGATAAAGTACGCCACCTCGACGCACACGCTGATGACGGCGAAGACCCACATCTCGCGCGGGGGCAAGCCGGTGAAGAACAACGCGACAATAGCGAACAAGCCCCCGAACGTCACCATCCAAAACGTGACGATGTATTTGTCTTCGGATTGTTTGATCAGGAGATTCCAAACGGTATGAAGAACCGCGCTGATCAATAACATGGAGATGGCAAATGTGGACATAGTTTGACGAATTTACCACAAAAATAGTACCGACAAGTAGTTGCTTTTTATTCATCGGTTGCGTATACTTGCCGAAAATCCGAATTGGAGGATGCGATGAAATCACTAAAACCCCTGTTCTTCTTGACCTCGTTCGTTCTGATCGTCGGTCTGGCTTGCGGTGGCGGAAACGATACGCCGACTCAGCCCCCGCCGCCAACCAACCCGCCGCAACAGCAAGACCCGCCGACTCAACCGCCCCCGCCGCCCCAGGCAACCGATACCCAAGCCGCGGCTACGGAACCGCCGGTTCAGCCTGCGAGTCAATTCTTCACCGAAGAATTCGATTCCCCGCTTTCGAATGACTGGTCGATCCTCACCGTGACCGGGTCAGACGCGGCAGACGCCGACAAGGTCACTGTGGAAGCCGAGGATGGAAAGTTGGTCTGGAATTTCGACAGCGAGCAAGTCTATTACTACCTGTTCTACGGCGCATTCGACTATGAAGATGTGACCCTTACAGTGCGCGCCGACAACCGAGGCAAAAACACCAACTCGGTCAGCCTGATCTGCCGTTATGACGCGGATTCGGGCTGGTACGAATTCAATATCGATAACGGCGGCTTGTACAACATCCTGTATGCCGAAGTCGACAACAACGGCGATATCGGCTACAACCTCATCACCAACGGCGGCTCGAATGCGATCAAACAAGGCAAGGAAGTCAACGAGTATTCCATTACCTGCAAGGGTGATGAACTATCGTTGAGCATCAACGGCGACGAGGTAAACACCATCACCGAAAAGAAATTCGCCCTGCGCAGTGGGCAGGTCGGCATTTCTGTCTCTTCGTTCAACGTATTGCCGATCATCATTGAAATGGATTGGATCAAGATCAGCGAACCGTAAACAATAACCGCTAGAAAAAAAACTCCGAGTTCTTGAAGAACTCGGAGTTTTCGTTTAATACAGCGGTAGCCTCGCGCCCGTGATTTTCCCCGCCTCATCCGAGAACAGATACGCCATCGCGGCGACGATCTCCTCGGGCGTTGTGCCAGTGCCTTTGTTTTCCACGTCAATGGCTTTCACTTGAATGATGTTCGCGGTGACGTTCGACTCTTTCAGCTCAGCCGCCAGTGTGAGCATCAACGATTCTTGCGCGGCTTTCGCGGCGGTGTACACGCCTCGCTTCGCTAACGGATTGGGAACTGTGGACGGCGAAACGGTGATGACGCGCCCCCATTTGCTTTTTTCGAGCAGAGGCATGAACGTTTGAAAGAGATGAAACGTCGTCTGCGCGTGCTGACCGAACATGGAGTTGAAATCGTCCATGCTGGTTTCGGGGATGGTCTTGCCGCCGGTCCAGCCGCCGACGAGATGAATCAGCCCGTGGACTCCGCCGAACTTGGCAAACACAGCCTCCCCCGTAGAATGAACCGCTTGCGCGTCGCGCAGGTCAACGACCGACGTGAAGAGTCGCTCGCTTGGCAGAGTCAGTTCGCGGGCGAGGGAATCCAATTGATTTGAATCGCGAGCAAGCAATGCCAACGAATGACCGCGCGCGGCGAACGTCTTTGCCGTTAAACTTCCAAGCGCGCCGGTCGCGCCGGTAATGACGATCGTTCTAATCATCCCACACGCCCACCGGCACTTCGCTCATGCCTTTGATGAACGGACGGTCGCTTTGTTCGGGCAAATGTTTCTTGCCGTGGAAGTCAATCAGGTGGCCCGACTTGGCGGCTTTGGTTTCGAGATAAAAACGGTTGTACTCGTTCGGTTCCATGATGTGCGGGATGCGGTCTGAGACGTTGATGCCGTAATCAATGAGTTGCTGAATTTTTTTCGGGTTGTTGGTAATGAGCAATACCGATTCGATCTTGAGCGACATGAGCATGTGCGCGGCGACGGCATAATCGCGCTCGTCGTCGCGGAAGCCGAGCGCGTGATTCGCCTGCACGGTATCGAGTCCCTGGTCTTGCAAACTATAGGCGCGAATTTTATTCACCAGCCCAATACCGCGCCCTTCCTGGCGCAAATACAACACCATGCCGCGTTCCATTTGTCCGATTGTCCTCAAGGATGCTTCAAGTTGGTCGCGGCAATCGCAACGCAACGAGCCCAGCGCGTCGCCCGTTAAACATTCCGAATGCAAACGCACTGGCACATCTTTCGCGCCGATCACATCGCCTTTGATAATGGCGACGTGTTCCTTGCCGTCGCGATTGTTTTCAAACGCAATAATGTGAAATTCTCCGAAGCGCGTGGGCAGTTCAGCCAGCGCCACCACGCGCACGCACACCTTGTCTTTCCCGATCCCCTCGCATTCATGGTCGCCCTCGTTTTGAAGCAACACATCGAACTTTTCGTGCAAACCTGAAATCATCTCAGCCTCTCAATCGAATATTTTAAAACGACGCCTCCATCCTCCCATGTCTCCACGTCCGTCAATTTCAACGGGATGGCGGCGCCTCTTTCCAAGCCCATGCCTGCCGCAAGCGTGGGAGCCGACTCGCCCCCGAAGATCATCGGCGCGACATACGCGCACACCTCATCAACCAGACCCAGCCGCAATAATTCAAAATTCAGAGTCGCGCCGCCTTCCACCATCAAACGCTTCACGCCGAGTTCGGAAAGCGTTTGCATCGTTTGAGCCAGATCGACGCGCCCGCCGGCATGGACGAACGCCTCCGCGCCCTGCGAACGGAGCAAGTCAAGTTTGTCTTTAGATGTGCGATTTGTTGTGAATATTACGACCCTCGACTCCCCTTCGTGTAAGAATTTTGAATGAACTGACAGGTTTGCAGAGGTAATGACGCACACCTTCATGGGGTTGGGCGGAAGTCCGCGCGCCACGCGTTCAGCGCGCAAGGACTCTGATCTCACGGTCAACTTTGGGTCTTCGTTGAGCACGGTCTGTCCGCCCACCATCACCGCGTCCGAGTCGGCGCGCAGGCGATCCACGCGTTCTTTATCGCGTTGTGAAGAGATCGCCGCGCCCCGGCGTGAAATCGTATCGATCTTGCCGTCGGCAGTCATTGCCACGTTGATGAAGGTATAAGGATGTTCCATACCCTCAATTGTAATGCGACAACCATGATAGAATTTCCTGACTTTTCCATCGTCAGATCGTTCTCGCCAAATGAATTCCTTTCCCGATTCGTCAAATGAAACAAAAATCAACAAGGAGTCTGCAATGACCGCAAAGAAGGAACGAGTGGTGGTCACAGGGATGGGCATTGCCAGTCCGCTCGGTTGCACCATAAAAGAATTTTGGGACGGTTTGGTTGCTGGCAGATCCGGCGTCCGGTCATTGGAGGGCGGCATCTTCTCCGGCATGCACACGAAGATCGGCGGCGTCGTTTGGGATTACGACGAAAACAAGTATTTCGACATCAAAGAGATCAGGCGAATGAGCCGGTCATCACAGTTGGGGATGCTCGCGGCGGAGCAAGCCATTGCAGACGCGAAACTCGAAAATGGAAACGTGAACCGCGAGGAAATCGGCGTGATGGTCGGCAGTTGCATCGGGGGCTACAGCGCGGCAGATTCATACTTTATGCACTTCTATCAAACCGAGCGTCTCAGCCCATACACGATCCCGGTCTCGATGAACATCGGACCCGGCTCCAACATCTCGATCAAACACGGCTTTCAAGGTCCGCTCGTCAACGTGGACGCGGCATGTTCGACCGCCGCGCATACCATCGGCAACGCCTACAACATGATCCGCAATGGAAGTTTGCACGTGGCGATCACCGGCGCGGCGGATACCCCGTTCTCGCCCGGCGTGGTCGAATCGTGGATGGCGTTACGCGCCGTCTCCTCGCGCGAAGAGAATCCCGCCGAAGCCTGCCGCCCGTTCAGCGCCGACCGGGACGGGATGGTCTTGGGAGAAGGAGCAGGCGTCCTTGTGGTCGAAGCGGAGAGTCACGCGTTGGAGCGCGGAGTCCCCATCCTTGCCGAACTCAAAGGCTACGGCGCGTCGGCAGACAGTCATCACCTCACCCAGCCTTCCCAAAAGGGACCCGCCCTCGCCATGCGCCGCGCATTGGACGATGCCGGCATGACCATCGAAGATATTGATTACATCAACGCGCACGCCACAGGCACCGAGTGGAATGACAAGAACGAAACGAACGCCATCAAAGAAGTGTTCGGCAAGCGCGCGTATCAAATACCGGTCGTTGGAAACAAAGCCGCGTTCGGTCATTCCATTGCGGGAAGCGGCGCGTTGGAATTGATTGGTTGCATCCTTTCACTTCGCGATCAAGTCGTGCCGCCGACCATCAATTACAAAGTCCCCGACCCTGAATGTGATTTGGATTATGTGACCGAAGGCAAACGCAGCCTGCCATTGAAAAACATCATGAGCAATTCGTTCGCATTCGGCGGAAGCAACGCTGTATTGATCGTGGGGAAATACGAAGCCGCAAAGTGACACGTGTTACACAGTTTTGCTTTGGCAGGAACCATCCTCGAATAAAGCCACGAATTCACGAATGTCGGCGAGTCAATTCGTTTATTCGCGCGCATTCGTGGACGGTAACCACCCCGCGAAATTAGACCTCTTGCCCAAAAGCGATCTTGTGTAAGGTGAGTAATTGAATCAAGTCTATGCAAAATTTTGCTACCATACATCGCACTAAATCATGTCGTTGCGAGCCGCCGCTCTTGGTTTTTGGCGGCGAAGCAATCTCATTTTCAGCGGAAACATCTCTCAAAACAGGAGATTGCTTCGTCGGGAAGAGCAAAACCCCTCCTCGCAACGACATTTGTAAGGTAGAGAATGCAACATAAAAAGTTGATCGCCGCGCTGGTCTTTCTGTTGACGACCAGTTTTTATGTTTACACACTCTCCCCCTCATTGGCATGGGGCGACGGGGTACGACTGCAAAGTGAAGTCATCTCTGGGGAATCCTTCATCTTAAACGAAATGACCGCCAGCGAGTTTATCCCCGATCCATTTCCCTTTTCCAAAGTGGGCGTGACCGCGTGGGATCATCCGTTATACATCGTGGCGGGGCATCTCCTCGTCCGCACGTTTCCATCCATCGATTCGTTGTGGTTGGTCAACCTTATCTCTGCCATCTTTGGCGCGGCATCCGTCGCGCTCGTATTTCTTCTCTCCCTCAACCACACTGATTCATTCATCGCTTCAAGTTATACCGCGTTCGCGCTGGCTGTCTCGCACACATTTTGGTGGCACTCCTCCACGCCCGAAGTGTACACACTCTTCGTCTTTCTCCTGCTCCTCAGTATTTACTTCTTCGAACAATTTGAAAAGACACGCAATTCATCATCATTCATGCTTAGCGCGTTCTTCTTCGGCGTATCCGCATCCGATCACCTGCTAGCGTTCCTCGCGCTTCCCGCGTTGGGCTTTTATCTCATCACATCGAAACGTTATCGCTCTCTTGATCTGAACTCGCGAAAAATTCTCTTCGCATCCATCGCTTTCATACTAGGCTTTTCTATTTTCATCATTCAATTCATTCGACTGACAAAAAACTTTTCCATCGGCGAGCTGATGGGTCCCGCGGCTGGCACAACCTTTCTTGAAAATCTCGGAACGTTATCTCTCGCCGCGCTAGGCGAAAGCCTGACGAGGTACGGATTATTTTTCGCGCTTCAATTCGGCGTGATCGGGATCGTCTTCGGCATCATCGGATTTCGCAAAGCGTTCAACGGCGCGGCGCAAAAGTTCGTTTTATTTTTCATCACATACGCGCTCTTCGGGATTCTCTACCGCGTGTCCGACCAGTTCGCATTTTTTCTGACATCCTACATTTTCTTTGCGCTGTTGATGGGACTCGGCGCGACTCACGTCCTCTCCCGCCTTGCGACAAAACCCCGCGTCATTCTGACGTTCATCCTGATTCTAACCATCGGAGCGACTCCACCCTTGTACCGCGCCATCCCGCGCCTCGCGCAGTCTCAAGGCATAGACGACTCCATCCTCGGCATTCCCCAAGTAGGGACGGGAGTCCGCAACGGCTTGGCGTATTACATTGACCCCAACAAACGCGGCGATTTCCTCGCCTTTGAATTCGGCGATGACACCATCACGAGTCTTCCTCCCCACGCCTTCGTCATCGCCGAATGGTACACGGATACAGATGAATACTTTGTGCTTCGTTACTTTAACAAAGTGATAGGAGTTCGCCCCGATGTGACCATCACCGGCTTCCCAGCCGACGATCCCTTTTCATTCGATTCCCAACGCGTGGTGGACATAATCGAAGCATCCATCCCAACCCGCCCCGTCTATCTTGCCTCCCTCAGCGACAAATTTTATGCCGCATCAAAATTGGTCGAGATATATTGCATCGTGCCAGAAAATAATCTTTATCGGCTGTACGAAAAAAGCGATGCCACTTTGCCGTGTTTGGGTCTCGATTCGATTACTGATTGAAGTTACACAATCCACAGTACCGCAAAGTTCACTTTGCGCTTATGCTGGAGGCAAACCCGCCATTCGCAAGATAAATCTTGCGGTACTACCCCAGTTACTGATTAATCTTCCATTCCCAATACCTGATTTCCAAGACATTTCCCTCGACAGCCAACGCGGCGGCGTAATTTGATTCGACATTCAACGAATGGAGTGACCACCGCGAGGCTTCGTTTGTATCGGGGCGCGTGGCACGCAGGATGGCTGGCTCATTTGGGGAAAGCGACACATCGAACGAATCCAATGGCAGAGACAAGCCGAGTCCCTGCGCTTTGATGTACGCCTCTTTGCGCGTCCAGCAATGGAAGAAGCCGAACGTTCGTTGTTTGGGAGGCAGAGCCATCAGCTCGGAAACTTCACGCGGAGAAAAATTACGGCGGGCGAGATTCTCAAGTTCGATGTCTTCGCGGATGAATTCAACGTCAACGCCGACCTTTCGTCCGCGCGCGACGGCGATTAACGCAAAGTCGCCGGAGTGGGAAAGATTGAATTCAACATCCTTCGTAGTAACGACTTCAGTCGTTGAACGACTAAAGTCGTTACTACGGTTCAGAGATGGTTTTCCATATTCGTTTACAGAAAAAACCAATTCGTTCGGTTCGCATTGCATGAAACGCGACAAAATGTCGCGCAGGCTGGCATGGGCAACGACGAAACGATCTCGGTCTGTGTCAAAATGAAAACGCGCAGCGCGTTGACGTTCATCCGCCGAGAGGGAGGCTTCATTCGGAGTTGTTGAACTGAGGTGGACGCGCCAGACATCCACGCGATCCGCGGTGAGATCGAGTTTCCTCGTGGGACGAATCCATATCGTTTGAGTCATTCCCGCCATGCCTTGATGATTCCCGTGCCGAACAATATCTTTTGCGGAAATATCCCATTTTCGACAGCGACTCGAAAACCGTGTGATTCCAACAGATGAACCAGTTCACGGTGACTGCGCGGATCATCCACGAACTCGTGATACTCCATCACGATGTAGCGGATTTTCTCCAGCGTTTCGCGTGAACAACCGGCAAGGATCGCGTATTCCGCGCCTTCCACATCCATCTTCAAACAATCAACTTGTTCGATGCCATTTTCGGAAAGAATATCGGCGAGCGTCACCGAGGGGACTCTTTCGCGCGGACTATTTGCGTCCTGCAACAACGAACCCAGCGCGCCGTTATCGCCCGGCAGAAAAAATTCCATCTCGCCGCGACTGTCTGAGACGGCTGTGTGATTCACATGAAGATTTGCGACGTTATTCAATGTTTTGTTTTCAGCGAGCATGTCAAAGTTACTGCGCGAGGCTTCATAGGCATAGACGTTCCCCGGCGCGGCGAGTTGCGCGGCGCGGACCGCGAATCCGCCGATGTGTGCGCCGATGTCCAACACCACATCCCCCGCGCGGATGGGGAACTTCGGGTCGTCATAAATCTTCGCCTTCCAAATTTCCCAAACAACGAGGATGTCGGATGTGTTCACACGCGTTTGGAAGCGCGTCTTGTGGTCTGCTTTTACCATCTTTACAGGTTTGCCCTGATGGGAAAGGTAAAAGAATGGAAAGACCAGTTTGTTGAACCAGAGGAAGAAGCGTTGATTTTTCAGCCGCATTGTTGGTTGTTGGCCTCACTTTACGCCATGTCACCCTGAGCGGCAGCGAAGGGTCTCTGACACAGTAGGAGATTCTTCGCTCCGCTCAGAATGACATAGGGTAGAGTTATCTTTTAAAGTTTCCCTTCCACAAATTTCAATACCGCCTCGTGCGCGGTTGTGAGGAAGAAATGACCTCCCGCGAAAAATTGCGACTCAAAGGAGTCGTTCGTGTGCATTGCCCAACCTTCGAGTTGCTCGCGGCTGACGCGGGCGTCGTCCAACCCGCCCAAAGCAACGATGGGACACGCGAGCGGCACATCAGCTTGATATTGATATGTTTCAACCATTTCGAAGTCAGCGCGGATTGTTGGGAGCGCGAGTTGCATCAATTCTCTGTTCTGCAAAATTTCAGGTGGGATGCCGTTGAGCTTTTTCAACTCGTTCGCAAATTCCACGTCGGGCAGTTGATGGAATTGCGGATGCGGATTCGGGAGTTGCGGCGCGGCGCACGCGGAGACAAAAAGGATGTTCGGCTGTGCGAGTCCTTTTCGGCGCAGTGTTCGCGCGAGTTCAAACGCGATCAATCCTCCCAGGCTGTGACCGAAAAATGCGAACGGTTTATCCAACAGCGGAGGAATCGCTTGCGAAAGATTCTCCACCAGCGCGCGAAGGTCGGTGAGCGGAGGCTCGGAGTGGCGCGAACCGCGTCCTGGATAGTGAACAGCCAGCCCTGAGAATGCTCGCGTTGAGCCTAGTCGAAACGAATCGGCTAATCCATTACACCACTTTGCGAACGCGGCGGGTCCGCCTCCCGCGTAAGGAAAAAAGAAAACGCGCATCTTCGCATCGGGTTTTGGTTGCGGACAGACGAACCATGTATTCGATTCGATTTGGATGTTCACTGAGTTTTGATCTCGGGTCGTTGAATCAAATCATGCGCGATGAAGGCATTGATATACGTGGACAGAAGTTGCCCATTCACAGGCGAACATTCGATGCCCGTGCTTGCAAGTTTCGTGAGCGTGTTGCTCAGATCAATGCGCGGCATGAAAATTTGTTTTTCCTCCACCTCTTCGATGAGAGGAAGATACGGCTCCCATCCGCCGTTTTCCATGAAGGCAACTTTTTTGAAAAGATCAGCGCGCCATTCCTCGAAAGAAACGCGTTGGGTGTGGAAGCCTTCATTCGCAAGGCACACCAGCAATCGGTCGAGATGAAGCGGCGCAGGATTTTCCAAATGATACGTTTGATTCCAATTGTCGGGACTCTTTGAAATTTGGACGATCGCCGCGCTGACGAAATCCACCGGCACAACATTGGCGACAACATCCAGATCGGGCGCGGCGCCCAGCAGGAGGCAGGCGCGCGTCATGCTGGAGATCATGTTGTCGGTATTCCATGCGCCCGTGAGGCTGTGACCCGACACGAGACCGGGACGATAGATCGCGTATGGAATGCCTCGCGCGCCAGCCTGCATCACTAATTTTTCCGCGACCCATTTGCTTTGAGCGTAGCCTCCAAACGGCGCGCCTGTTTCTTCGATGTTATCGCTCTCGCGATAGACACGCCCGTCATCATGATCGCCGTTGTGCAAGATTGAAAGTGTGGAAACATGATGCACGGGTTTCAACTTCGCGCGACTCGCCAACCGCAAAATTTCTTGCGTCCCCAAAACATTCGCAGATTTATGCGCGGCGTACGGATACACAAAATTCACCATCGCGCCGTTGTGATAGATCCAGTCGATCTGATTCGCCAATTCATTGAACGCTTCATCGCTCAACCCAAATTGCGGGGAGCCAAGATCGCCAAGCACAGGCTGGATGCGAGGCGCAAACGATTCATCCCACAATTGATACGAATTCAAATTGCGTTTCAACCGTTTCAGACCTTGCGCAATATCATCCGCGCGAAGCAAACAATAAATATTTGCCGATGTTTGTTTCAATAGATCATGCAACAAGAACGCGCCCACGAATCCCGTCGCGCCTGTCAACAAAATATTTTTCGGTTCGGCATGTTCATACACGAGATCGCCCGCGCCAATATCCGCATCCAAAACCGCTTCGGCTTTCAACTGCTCCAAACTCAACTGGTTCATGCGGATGATGTTGCTTCCGCCCGCATACGCGCTCTTGCCTCCGCTCTTCACCCTGCCGATCACCTCGGCAAGATTCGCAACCGTCGGCTGTTCGAACAACGCGCGCAACGGCAACTGCGAAGTCTCGAGCGAATATTTTTCGCGCAACAAAAACACCAGCCGCGTTCCCAACAGCGAATGTCCGCCGAGTTCAAAAAAGTTATCATTCACTCCAACTTGTTCAACATTCAATCCCAACACGCGCGCGCACACTTCAGCGAGTTCCGTTTCCAACGGCGTGCGCGGCGACACGTATTGCGCGCGCAAGTCCGCCCGCGATTGCGTCGGCGCGGGCAACGCTTTGCGATCCACTTTTCCATTTGGCGTGAGCGGCAGCGATTCAAGATTCACAAACACGGATGGAATCATATACTCTGGAAGTTTCGCGCGCAAATAATCTCTGAGATGGACGTGCTCCGCTTCATTCTCAGGGACGGCTGACACCACGTAGGCGACCAGACTCGCCTCCGACGACCTCTCCTTCCACGCGACGATGACCGCCTGCTTCACCTGTGGATGATTCGCCAATGCGACTTCGATCTCGCCCGTCTCGATGCGATAGCCTCGCACTTTCACTTGTTGATCGCTTCGACCGAAGAATTCGATATTTCCATCCGCGAGGTAACGCGCGAGGTCGCCTGTTTTATACAACTGAGTCCCTTTTGTTTTCTCCCTCACCCTAGCCCTCTCCCGCTGGGAGAGGGGACTCGGATGAGCGATAAATCTCTCCTCTGTCAACTCAGCGCGATTCAAATACCCGCGACTGACGCCATCCCCGCCGATGTACAGATCGCCGATGACTCCAACAGGGACAGGTTGCAAATTCGAATCAAGGATATAAATCTGCGTGTTGGCAATCGGTCTGCCAATGGGAACGGTGTTCGAGATGCCCGATTGAATCGAATCCACTTTATAGATCGTTGACCAGATCGTCGTCTCGGTGGGACCATACACATTCCACAATCCCGCGCCGCGTGCGAGGAGTTTTTCTGCCAAATCGTTCGTCAACGCTTCGCCGCCGCACAGAATTTTCAAATCAGGCTTGCCAGTCCAGCCTGCCTCGAGCAGAAGACGCCAACTTGCGGGCGTGGCTTGCATGAAAGTGATTCCCGAATCAGTCAACGACTGCGCCAACAACGCGCCATCCGCTACGACTTCGGAATTTGCAATCACAACTTTCGCGCCGACGGTGAGCGGTAATAGCAATTCGAGAACGGCAATATCAAATGAAAGAGTTGTCACTGCGAGCAACGAATCCGATTCGTTGAATCCCAAATCCTTTTGCATCGAACACAAGAAGTTGGCCACCGCCTGATGATGAATCTGCACGCCCTTCGGCTTGCCCGTCGAGCCAGAAGTGTAGATGATGTAAGCAAGGTCGTCGGGCTTCGCTTTCGATTTTTTGCCGCGTTTGGTCTTCACCTCATCGAGCGCGTCGAGGCAGATGACTTGTGCGTCTGTCTTTGGCATTTCAGGCAACAAACCCGACAACGTAAGGACAATCGAAGCATTTGAATCTTCCAACATGAACGCGAGCCGTTCTGACGGGAAGGATGGGTCGAGCGGCAAGTACGCGCCTCCCGCCTTCAACACGCCGAGCAAACCGATGAGCATTTCCACGGAGCGATTCACGAACAAGCCGACGAGGATACCGGGCTTCACGCCTTGCGCCGCGAGCATCTTTGCCACTTCATCTGCGCGTTTGTTCAACTCTTTGTACGAAACGTCCCGAAGGTTTTCTTCAAGCCGCTGTGTTGAGCCGCCCAAACCTTCGGGACGGTGGTTGAACTGGACAGCGATAGCATCGGGCGTCTTCTTTGTCTGCTCTTCGATCAATTCATGGATGCAAACCTCGCGCGGATAATCGGATTGTGTTTGATTCCACTCAACCAGAATTTGCTGTCTTTCCGATTCATCCAGCAACGAGTAGGTCGAAACAGGCTTTGTCGGGTCGGCGGTGATTTCATGCAACAATGAATCGAAATGCTTCAACATCCGCTGGATGGTTTCGGCGTCGAACAAGTCCACGTTGTATTGGAGCGCGGCGGCAAGTCCATTGTTCAGTTCGGACATCATCATGGTCATGTCGAATTGGGCAGGTTCGCCTCCCAGCGCGATGGATTCAAATTCGAGTCCGCTCATTTCCATGCGCGCGCCGTCGATTCCGAGCGCGAACGGGCTGAGCATTTGCACATCCGCTTCGTGCGCTTTTTGCAGGATGAACATCGTCTCGAACAGCGGCGGGCGTGATGAATCGCGCTGGATGCCCAGTCTCTTCGCCAGCAGCGCGGGCGGATACTCTTGATGCTCGAACGCGCCGAGCGCGGTCTGCTTTACTCTTCGCAAAAGTTCATTGAACGATGGATTATCTGAAAAATCCGCTTTGAGCGCGATGGGATTGATAAAGTAGCCGACAAGATTCGATAACTCGGCATGGCTTCGTCCTGCCGTTACAGAGCCAACCAAAAATTCATCTTGATTCGAATAGCGATGCAACAAGGTTTGGAATGCGGCGAGCAGGGTCATGAACATCGTCGCGCCGTTTTCCTGCGCGAGCGATTTCAACTTCTCGTACAACTCGGCATCCATGAAGAGATGCTCCGAGTCACCGCGATAAGTCTGCATCGGCGCGCGCGGACGATCCGTTGGCAGGTTCAACGCGGGGAGTTGATTGCCAAGTTGCGTTTGCCAGTAACTCCATAACTTTTCACCGCGTTCGCTTGCGAGCATGGTCGCTTCCCAACGCGCGTAATCGGAGTAACGCGCGGAGAGCGCAGGCAATTCAATTTGCGCATCGTCCTTGTTCGCTTCGTACAACATCAACAACTCGCGCGCCAATATCGTCATTGACCAGAAGTCTGTGACGATGTGATCCATTGCCAACAGAAGGATGTGCGATTTGTCCCGCGTCAGATGGAGATCGGCTCGGATGACTGGACCAGCCTCAAGGTCGAATGAAGCGCGCGCGTCTTGCGCGAGTCGCTCGCGCAGTGTGTCATCTTCCAGCGCGGACGAATCCACAATGCGGAAAATTCCATCCATCGAATCATGCGCGCGTTGAAGCGGTTCGCCGTTGACGACATGGAACGTGCTTCGCAACGACTCGTGCCGCGCAACAAGTCCCTCGAATGCAAGTTGCAACGCGGGCGCATCGAGATCGCCGCGAATGCGGATCGCGCCCGCGACGTTGAACGAAAATTCATCGGGCATGAGCTGATGCAAAAACCACAACGCCTGCTGACCCACCGAAAGCGGATTCTCGCTCGGCGCATGTTGCGCGATGATGAACGGCGCGTCATTTTTTGTTTCGGCTGAATCCAAACTTGCGAGCGCCTCCGCCGCGAGACTTGCGATTGTCGGGCCCTGCAACAGACTCGCCACCGAAATTTGCGCGCCGAGTTTCGACTCGAGCGAGTTCTTGAGTTCCATCGCCATGAGCGAATCGAGTCCGAGCGTATCGAGCGGTTGATTCAAATTCAAGCGCGAGGCATCCATGCCGAGGATGCGCGCGGTTTGCTGTTGGATAAAAGCCTCGATACTACTCCGATCAATCTGCTGGTCTCGATACGCCCCTCGAAAATCGCTCGGGGCTACTCGACCAGCGGATGGCTTCGACTTTCCATTCTTTCGTTCAATAATTTTTTCTTGCTGTTGTGATTTTCCATTCGAACGCGACGACGGCAACTTGTTTACTTGTGTACGTGTCTCCGTGTCTACCTGTTTACCTGTTTCCCTGTCTACCTGTTTACCTGTTTCCCTGTCTACTTCAATCCAATACCTCTGCCGATCGAATGGATAATTCGGCAATGACACTTTATTGCGCGAGTAACCCGAATCGAATCCTTTCCAATCAACATCCACGCCTTGCACGTAGAGTTTGCCGAGACTGTCGAGGATCGTTTGCCATTCGTCTTGATTCTGTCTCAGCGAGGGCAACCACGCGGACTTGGACTCTGGCAGGCATCGTTTACCCATTCCCAACAACATCGGGCTTGGACCAATTTCGATAAAGGCATCAATTCCCAAATTGGCGAGTGATTGTATCCCTGTAGAGAATTTCACCTCCGCGCGGATGTGGTTGCGCAAATATGCGGTATCGAGGGGCTGAGCGATTACTTCACCAGTGATGTTTGAGAAAAAGAGAATTTGAGGATTAGAGAATTGGATTCGGTTTGCGAAAGATTCGAACTCATCCAGAATCGAATCCATCAATGGAGAGTGGAAGGCGTGTGAAACGACAAGAGGTTTGGATGTGATGCCGAGTTTGGTTAATTCATCCACAACAGCTTGCACAGCGGATTTTTCACCTGAGATAACCGTGTTGTCGGGTCCATTCGAGGCGGCAATGGATACTTTGTCTTGATATGGTTTCAGCGCATCGGCGATTTTGGTTGCGTCGGCAAAGACTGCGACCATCGTTCCGCTTTGAGGAAGTCCGCCCATCAGGCGCGCGCGTTCGACGATAAGACGAAGTCCATCTTCGAGCGTGAACACACCCGCGATGCACGCCGCAACGTATTCGCCGACGCTGTGTCCCATCACGGCGTGAGGTTTGATTCCCCACGAGAGCCACATCTGCGCGAGAGAATATTCAAAAGCGAAAAGCGCGGGTTGCGTGTATTGTGTTTGATGAATTGTAGAATCGTCTTTATCGGAAAAGATAATTTCGAGCAATGCACGATCGAGAATCGAATCAAGGATCTTCGCACATTCATCCAGCGCGGCGCGGAAGACGGGCTGGGTTTCATACAGTTGTTTCCCCATTCCTGAATATTGCGATCCTTGACCGGTGAAGAGGAAGGCGATTTTTGGTTGCGCGGTTGGTTTGGTTTGACCTGTCACAACCAAAGGCGAATCGGAATTGTTGAGAAAATCTTCCAGTCCTTTGAGCAGTTCTTCATTTGAAGAGGCTTGAATTGCGAGACGATGCTCGAAATGGGCGCGGGTGGTGTTGGAGGTGAAGGCGAGGTCTTGTACTTCGTACTGCGTATTGCGTAAAGAGTCGCTGAAAAATTGTGTGAGTTCCTGAAGGGAAGATTCGGTTTTAGCAGAGAGTGTCAATAAATGGCGTAGACGTTCGATGGCTTGCATCTGCTCAATGGCATTGCTTACATCTTGTTTCGGCGGGCTAAAGCCCTGCCTCAGTTCCTGAAAGTCCACTAAAGTGGACTCAGTTACGCCAGCCCGAAGGGCTTCCACGTACTGAGCAGGGGCTTTAGCCCCGCGAACAGGCGTTTGAGCATCAACGACCAACGGCGCATCGGATAAAACAATATGGGCATTCGTGCCACCGAAGCCGAATGAACTTACGCCTGCAAAGCGCGGTGTGTCGCGGCGCTTCCACGGGCGGAGGTAGGTTCCGATCTCGAGGCGCGAACCTTCGAGGGAGAGATATGGATTGATTTCTTTTAAATGAAGATGCGGCGGGATGGACTCGTTTTGCATCGCCAGCACAACTTTGATGAGTCCCGCGATCCCCGCCGCCGATTCGAGGTGACCGATGTTCGTTTTCACCGAGCCGACGATCACGCGTTGATTCGAGTCATCGTTCAACACCGCGTTCAACGACGCCATTTCAATTGGGTCGCCGAGCGGAGTTCCCGTTCCGTGCGCTTCGACATAGCCGATTTGATTCGGAGAAACGCCTGCTTGATTCAACGCGGTGCGGATCACATCTTGTTGCGCGAGTCCGTTCGGAGCAGTGAGCCCGTTACTGCGCCCATCTTGATTCACGGCCGAGCCGCGAATCAATGCAAGGATGTTATCTCCATCGCGCATTGCATCGGACAGGCGTTTCAACACAACCACGCCGCAACCTTCGCCGCGCACGTAACCGTCCGCGCTGGCGTCGAAAGTTTTGCAGCGACCATCGGGCGAGAGCATCCGCGCTTGCGAGAAGGTGATGGTTAATTCGGGCGTGAGAATTAAATTCACGCCTCCCGCCAACGCCAAATCAGATTCGCCGCTTCGCAAACTTTGGCACGCGAGATGCACCGACACCAACGACGATGAACAAGCCGTGTCCACTGCCATGCTCGGTCCGCGCAGATCGAACACATACGACAAACGATTCGCCGCAATGCTGTGCGCGTTGCCCGTGCCTGCATAGGCATCGATCATTTCGTGGTTGTCAAATTGCAAACGCGAATAATCGTAACTGCTGATGCCGACGAACACGCCCGTGCGAGTCCCTGCGAGGGAGTGCGGAGGGATGAACGCGTTCTCCATCGCCTCCCAACTGACCTCCAGCAGGAGGCGTTGTTGCGGATCCATGCGCGCGGCTTCGCGCGGGGAAATCCCAAAGAAGGCGGGATCGAACAAGTCCACGTTGTCGAGGAACGCGCCGAAACGAGTCGTGACTTTCCCTGCGGCTGGTTCGTCAGCGTGGAATTCATCCACATCCCAACGATCAGACGGGACTTCGGTGATCGCGTCCACGCCATTTCGCAACAATTCCCAAAACGCCTGCGGACTATCCGCTTGCGGAAAACGACAACTCAAACCGATGATCGCAATCGGCTCGTTGATATTGTTGAATGTTGTTTGAGGAGTCTGGATTGATTTTCTTTCTGGTTTTGAATCGTCGGCAAGAAAATTCGCTAACGATTCAATTGTCGGATAATCCCATGCAAGCGTGGGAGCAAGTTTGCGGTTGAGGAAAACTTCCAAATCACCGGTGAGACTCACGGCTTGCACTGAGCCAAGTCCGTAATAGGTGAACGGCTGGCGCGGGTCAATTGCGGACGCGTCCATTTCGAGCATGGAGGCGATGCGAGTGAGGAGGAAGGATTGGATGGATTGAGATGAGGGTGTGGGTTGAGTTGAGTGAGGGGTTTGACTCTCCCTCACCCTAGCCTCCCCTACGGGGTGCTTCGCGATCTCCCGCTGGGAGAGGGAACTGCGCCACTCACCCACAACATCAAGTTCACCTTCGATAAAAGCAGTCTTCGTCGCGCGGCGTTGGATCTTTCCGCTGGAGGTTTTGGGGATGCTCATCGGCTTGACGAGCGCGATGGCAAAGACTTGCAGGTCATGTTTCTCAGCAACGGCTTGACGAATTGCAGAGGCAACTTGATTCACATCCGCTTGACGACCTGCGCGAGTCACTTCCTGAACGATGACGAGTTGCTCTTTTCCATTTTCATTAATTGAAAATGCCGCGCCTGAACTGGACTGCAACGCGGGATGGCTTGCTTCAACAGTCAACTCAATATCTTGCGGATAATGATTGCTCCCATGAATGATGATGAGGTCTTTCAAACGACCTGTGATAAACAATTCATCGTTTTGTAGAAAACCAAAATCACCCGTTCGCATGAAGGGACCTTCATTAGTATTAGCAACGAACGCGCCGAATGTTCTTTGCGTTTCTTCTGCGAGTCCCCAATATCCCTGCGCCACGCTGGGACCGGCGACCCAAATCTCGCCCACTTCGTTGTCAGCACATTGATTCAATGTGGATGGATTCACGATGACGATTCTTTGGTCAACGATGGATTTGCCGCAGTTGACCATCGTCAAAGAATTCGTATCGTCGGGAGAAGCAATAACAACTTGATCGCGTTCCAACGCTTTGCGATCAATCGTCAGCGTGCGCGGCGCGGCGGGACCGTCGCCTCCCGAAACGATGAGCGAACTTTCCGCCATGCCGAAGCAGGGGTAGAAAGAGGTCACACGAAAGCCGACCGGCTCGAACGTCCGCGAGAAGCGTTCGAGAGTCTCAGGACGAATCGGCTCCGCTCCGCAGAAGGCGAGTTTCCACGCGCTTAAATCCAAAGTCTCAAGTTGTTCGGGCGTGATTTTGTCCACGCACAAGTCGTATGCAAAGTTCGGCGCGCCACTGGTGGTCACTTTGTATTTGCTGATCGCATCGAGCCAGCGGAACGGACGTTGCAAAAACGAGACGGGCGACATCAACGTGGATGGCAAGCCGATGTACATCGGTTCGAGGATGCCGCCGATGAGACCCATGTCGTGATAACTGGGGAGCCAGAACGCGCCCGAATCAGTTGGGTCAATTTGAAAGCCGCGCTGGATCGCTTTGAGGTTGTGCAGGAGGTTGCCATGCGTGAGCATGACCCCCTTCGGTTGACTCGTGGAGCCAGACGTATATTGGAGGAAGGCAAGCGTGTCCGCGTTGATGTTCGGGTCGCGCCACTCCGCTTCAGACCCCGGGGAAACCTGCTCCGTGTTCAGCCAGCTTAATGCCTGAAGGTCGGGCGACTGCTCGAAGCGTTGTTCGATGTTGTGAAGGATTGAGGAAGTGGTGAGCGCAAACTTCGCCTGCGAGTCCGCGACGATGCCCTGGATGCGCGGGACGGGACGATTCAAACGCGGAGGGTAGGCTGGCACCGCCACCGCGCCGGCGTACAAACACCCGAAGAACGCGGCGATGTAATCCAACCCGGCGGGGTAAAGCAATAAAACGCGTTCGCCGCGCGCGCCATGTGTCTCGAGCCACGCGCCGATGCCGCGCGCGCGGCAGTCCAATTCGGCATACGCGAGCGAGTCGCTTTCTATCCCATCATCCTGCAAATAGCGATAGGCAAGGAAGTCGGGTTGCAGGTTTGACCGCAATCGCAGAAGGTCGAGGAGTGTGCCGGGGATGGGATGATTCTGAAAAAGCGATTGCATCGAATTAGACCTGGGTGTCCGAGTTATATCATAAAAGCCTGCGCCGCCATTCCGCCAAAAGTTTGCTTGACACGCCTCTTTCGCAAACGTATAATCTTTTTCACTATCGGGAACAAGGGCGGAGATTGGAAGCCTTCGTTATTTCTGGAACTGATCGTCTGTTGGATCGACCTCTATCAACAAGGAAAAGGAACAGACCCGTGGCACAATCTGGCAAATTCAAGTTGACGCTCGTCAACACGCACCGCAGTACTCCTCCACAAGAACTCGAAGTGACCAAATCTGAAGTGGTGGTGGGCCGGGCCCCGCGCTCGACCCGCCGGCGGTCGGGCCCGGCGTCGAGCACGGCGTGCGGCTGCGCGGGCTCGAGG
>JBGANO010000043.1:25491-34494 GCA_044222305.1 Anaerolineales bacterium | reverse complement strand
GTACGCTCAGAAGACGCGCTACCGGCTGCTGCCCGGCGTGTGGTAGACATCGCGTAGGGGCAGACCTGCGTGTCTGCCCCCAGGGCGCACACACCGCATTGTCTGCCCAAGGTGCACACGCAGGTGCGCCCCTACGGACAAACCATGTAGGGGCAGACCTGCGTGTCTGCCCCCAGGGCGCACACACCGCGTTGTCTGCCCAGGGCGCACACGCAGGTGCGCCCCTACCGTCGTCGTCGTAGGGGCAGACCTGTGTGTCTGCCTTTTTGGTTGAACAACATGCAACGAAAAAGCATCCTCATCGTATTGATCGTCCTGTTTGCCGCTTGCGCTCCTCCCGCCACGTTCACGCCCCAGCCTCCCATTGCGTTTACCCCGCCCGCCAAGTATGCGCCGACGATCTTTGATATTGACGTTAAGTCAACCGCTTTGCAGGAACGGCTGAACGACTCGCGCCCGAACATCATCGTCATCATGACCGACGACCAGCCGTTTCACACCATGGCGTACATGCCGACGGTCATCACCGAATTAATTCCAAACGGGATTAATTTTACGAACGCGTTTGCCACAACTCCGCTGTGTTGCCCCAGCCGCGTCAGCATTCTCACTGGCGAATATGCTCACAACCATCAAGTGCTGACCAATCGAATGCCGATGGGCGGCGCGCTGAAATTCGATGACGCGATCACCATCGCGACCTGGATGAAGGAGGCGGGGTATCGCACGGCGTATTATGGAAAATATCTGAACGATTATGAGGCTCTCGAACCCAGCGGGTATGTTCCGCCCGGCTGGGATGAATGGGGCGTCTTCCTCGGCAGGAACCTCGGCGAAAATGAAGAGGCGGGCAATCTTCAATATTATTCAAACTTTAGCATGTCTGAAAACGGTTCGATCGTTGAATACCGGGGTCAGAAGGTTAATTTCGGCGCAGACGTGGTAACACAAAAATCGGTTGATTTTATTAATACAGCGCGGAACGATCCGTTCTTCCTCTTCATCGGCTATTACAACCCGCATTCGCCGTATATCGCCGCGCCGCGTCACAGTGAAACTTTCCGCTCGGGCTCAGGCTGGGACTGGTTCCAGTATCGCCCGCCAAATTTCAACGAGGAGGATATCCGCGATAAGCCCGGGTACCTGAACGACATCTCGCCTCTTTCCCCGGGGGAGGTGGATGCGGCGCACAAGCGGATCCTACGCTCGCTCCTCTCTGTGGACGACGGTATCGCGTCTGTGTTGAACGCGTTGAAGAAAACGGGATTGAAGGAAAAGACGATCATTGTGTTTTTCTCCGATAACGGGGCGACGCTCGGCGACCATCGCTTTGGGGTTTCGAAGAATTGCGTGTACGAGGCTTGCGTGAAGATCCCGTTCGTTGTGTACGCGCCAGCCTTCTTCGAGGCGCGGAGCGAAGACCGTCTGATCGCCAACATTGACCTTGCCCCCACGTTCATTGACCTTGCGGGAGGTTCCATCCCTGAAAGCATTGATGGGTTGAGCGTGCTCCCGTTGCTCAACAACGATCCAATTGCGTGGCGCGAGGATATTCTGCTCGAACATTGGCCCGCCGAGGAAGGCGTTGGTTCGATGATCCCCGAATTTTATTCCGTGCGAACGATGGAGTGGAAATACGTGGAGTATGTGACGGGCGAGAAGGAATTGTATGATCTTGTGAACGACCCGTATGAGTTGGTGAACCTTGCGGGGAAAAGGGATTTTCGAGATATAGAAAATGAACTGACGATCCGGCTGAAAGAGTTGAAGGATGAATGAATTTTCAGGAAATAATCTCGTAGTCCGCGTAGGGCGCGTAACGCGGAGGTTTCAGGGCGCGTTGGAATGACGAAGCGCGTCCCAGCCTGCGACACAGCCCGTTTGAAAGACCATGTCTTGCGGCATGGGCTGGTCGTTTTCAAATAATTTTCCTGCGGGGTATTCTGCTCTGAGCGAGTAGGCAATTTGCGGGCCAGTTGTATCGGATGCGATGGACAACAGATAGAATTTGCCTCGTGATTCCCAATCGGGGTCGAATGGGATGGCGTACCAATCTCCATTGGGGAATTCTGAATTGCTCACAGTTTCTTGAATGATCTCACGACCTTGGTCAATATCCTGCAAGATAAACTTTGTCGTCCCAGATGGGTTCGCTTTGCTGGCGTTTATCCAAACGCGGACTTCGCTTGCGCCGTTACATTCCAGAACGATTTCCTGCTTGAGAGTCAATTGCGTTGAGACGGGATTTGAATAGCGTTCATCGGGCGCCCAGTTTTTGTAGTTGGGTTGGTAACATAATCCCGACTGATAAAATTGGGAGCCGCAAACCGCGTGATAGGAAAGGTACATCCCTGTTGTGTAAAAGAGGAGACTCAACACGGAGAGGATGATCGGAAGCGCGTTGGGGATACGAATCCGTTGCAGGAAGGGCAGACCAGCCAGCCCGAGGAAAAGAAGCGGCATGACCGTCGTGAAGTAACGTCCTTGCACGCCTTCGATGGATTTGAATCCCACTGGGTTGAAGGTGATATACATCAGAAAATATGTGCCGACGTACGATACGATGAAGACAAATAACAATCCGAGTTGTGTTCGAGTTGGAACTGAATCTTGGTTGACAAATAGGGCGGCGATCAACGCGGCGGCGAATGCATAAAACGTCCATGCGGGGACGGGCCAGTATGCAAAGCCGTAGATGGCGATCCAATCTAAAAGATAGCTGAACCATCTGCCGTGGATCGTTTGCGCGAGAACGGACAAAAATTCGGGGATGTTGTTGAGGATAAACAACACTTGCCCTGCGGGGTTTGTCCCTTCGGGCGCGGTGAGCAGTTGTGAATAGGCGAGCAGGTTCCAACCAACGACTTCGATTGCGAAAAGGACAGCGGTTGTCCCGAGCAGGAGCAGGTAGCCAAAGCGCATGTTGAAGCGCGAGGGAGGAATGATGAGGAAGGGGAGGATAGCGAGAGGAACGATGTTGACTTTCCCCATAAACAAAATGAAAAATAATATTGCCAGCCAACCCCACTCTTTCCAGCGAATTTCTTTTTGATTCGCGATTGCGATCACGCCGCCGATGAAAAGAAAAGCAATGCCGTTCGAGATCGCGTCTGCGCTGATGGTGGAGGCTTGCAGGATGGCGACGGGCGACGCGGCAAGGATGGCGAGAATCCATTTGCCGAACGGGATGAAGCGCACCGCCAACCATGCGAGCAATGTGTAACTGAGAAGTCCGATCAGGCGAATTAGATAATAAACAGGCAGGGCGGGCAGTCTTTCGCTTCTTCCGAGAAAGCGCATGAGCATGGCTTGCGGCAACAACAGCGGAGGCGAATAGACCGAGCGCGTCTCGACCGTGCCATACACATAATCGTACGCGTCCATCGGCAGGCTTCCATATTTTTCCCAGAAGCCCCCCTCCACCGCGCGGACGATGAATTGTCTGCGATACGAAAGTTCCCAATAGACGGCGGGGAACGGCGTCTTCTCTTCGTTCGGCAAAAATGTGAAGTCAGACATTTGCCACACGCGCATGAGATGCGTCTCTTCATCATAACCCGCGCTGATGGGAAGCAAAAGACAAACGGCAACGCCGAAGATCAATAAGACAGCCAGCAGATAAATTTCAGCCGCATGCGGGCGTTTATTTTGTGGAGGGGAATTTTGCTCAGGAACTTTCAAAGTTTCGTTTACAAGTGATTGATTTTATGCGATGTTTTTTCAATTGTACCTTATGCTAATGGGTCTAATTTTTGAGATTGATTCCATTGGGTGTAATATCAAACGCCCAGGGTTGGGATGTATCAAGGCAGTGGGTTCCGTTCGTCACCATGAAATAATCTTTTGGGTCGGGGTTCCATGCCCACAGGGAATAACAGCCTTCGATCAGATCACCGATGACAAGCGAATCCCCTGCCGTGAGAGTGTAACCACGGTAGCCGCACACACTTTGCGGACCGCTTTGTTGTAGATACACCGAAACATTGATTGTCCCTCTCGTTGGGTTATCAATGCGGATCTTGATCTTCTCCCCTTCGAGTGAAGCAGGCAGGAGGGTATTAATACATGGGTCTCCAACATATGGATTCGGAACAGGGCTGGCAGTGAATGTTGCCCCGAGCGTTGGCAGAGGCGGGATGGTGGGGGTGAACGCGGGCGTACTTGTCAACGTCGCTGTTGGCGGAATCGTAGCCGTCGGAATGGCGGCTTGAGTCTCTGCCACCAGCGTGGACGCCGCCGCGACCAGCGTGCTTTGTAGGCCAACGGGGTTGATTGTGGGTGTAGCCTGTGATTCACCAGCGCCACAAGCGCTGATGATAAGCGTGATTGTGATTATCTGGATGAGAATTGAAAAACGTTTCATGTGGAGGTTTCCTTGCTGGTTTGAATTATACAGGTGAGACCCCCTCCCAGCCCCCCCCAAATCCGACGTTGCGCAATTTGAATCAGCATACAAAGTGATTATCGTCGTATTTGGGGGAGGTGCCCGAAGGGCGGAGGGGGTTGAGTCACCCTCGCGGGCATCATCCAGCCGGGCAACATGCCTTTAGCCTTCGGCATGTTCGGCGCTCGGGCAAAATAACGTATAATGCAAACATGGCAACGCCAACTGTATTTCAAGGTCCAACCATTACAGGGCGCAAGCGCATCCCCATGCAGACCATTCGCGCGATTGCGAAACACATCGCGGAAACGTTCGATCCTGAGAAAATCATTCTCTTCGGTTCGCATGCGTATGGAAAGCCGACCGCCTCCAGCGACGTGGATTTGCTGGTGGTGATGGAAACGCCAACGGGGGATGAATTCGAGAAGTCACTTGAAATTAGAAAATCACTGCCTCCGCTGAACTTCGGGCTGGATGTCGTTGTTCGTTCACGGAAGGCTATCGAAAAACGCAAGAAGTTGGGAGATTGGTTTCTGGTTGACATCACCCAAAAAGGGAAAATTCTATATGAACGAAGTGGCTAAAGAGTGGGTGGACAAAGCCGAAGAAGATTTCGATAGCGCGGATTTGCTCCTTCATGCGGGCGAAACGCCGTTGTCGAGCCCTGCCTGCTTCCACTGCCAGCAATGCGCGGAGAAATATCTCAAAGCGTTTTTGACGGATCACCTGATCCGATTTGAACGAACCCATCGATTGGTGGATTTGCTCGGGTTGTGTATCCCCGTTGACAAGGATTTTAGAAAACTTGCAGGCGATCTCAACAGTCTGGAGGGATATGCAGTCGCCATACGGTATCCTGGCGCCACAGTTTCAGCGGATCTTGCGGAAGACGCATTCGCAGCGGCGAAAAGAGTGCGCGTTTTTGTGAGAAGCAAACTCAAATAAGGGGACTGTGCCATGCCCAACTCTGACTCCAAAACCTACATCGTCAACGACCAGCCCACCGAAAGGGACGCGCTTGACTTCACACCGTATGTCGAAACCCTTGCGGATATCATCCAGACAGGTAACACGCCGTTGACTATCGGCGTGTTCGGCACGTGGGGATCGGGCAAGACTTCACTGATGAAGATGGTGAAGAAACAGTTGCCAGATAACTTCACAGTGGCATGGTTTGACGCCTGGAAATATGACAAAGAAGAAACTCTATGGCGCGCCTTCCTCTTGAATGTGTTGTTTGCGGTCGAAAAGAAAAGCGGGGAAACCGAGGAACTCAAGACCCTCAAAACCATGCTGTATCGCGGACTTGAATTCGAGAAAACGGGAGGCGTGACCATTGACCTCGCCAAACTCGGCGCGAAGGTTGCCGAAGGCGCGATTCAAATCGGGTTGTCGTTTATTCCTCCGCTGGCAACGCTGGCGGATATGGCGAAAGAATTGCAAAAATCGGGCAAGGGAAGCATCGAGGGTGGATTCGAAAGCGCGATCCAGCGCGAACGGACGAAAATTTATGTGGAGCAGGTCCGTTCGTTGGAACAATTTCAAGAGAAATTTGCCACGCTCATCAAATCCTATATTTCTCCAAACCGCCTTGTCGTTTTTGTGGACGATCTCGACCGCTGTTTGCCCGAAAAAGCCATTCAAGTGCTGGAAGCGATCAAATTATTTCTCGATGTGCGGGATTGCGTGTTCGTTCTCGGCATTGACCAGGACGTGATCGCGCGCGGCATCGAGATGAAGTACAAAGATGTGAAGGATAAAAAAGACGCGGAAGGCAAACCGCAATTCACGATTGAGGGCATCAAGTATCTCGAAAAGATCATTCAACTGCCGTTCCAGATCCCGCCTGTGATTCAGGACGACATGGGCAAGTTCGTGGAGGGACTGAGCGGCGAATGGGCTCACGAGGATTGTCACAAAGTCTTTGCCGAGGGATTGGGCGACAACCCGCGCAATATCAAGCGCACAGTGAACACCTTCCTCATGCTCTCAAAACTGGCTGAGAAACGCAAAGAGAAATTAAAGGAATCAGTCAAACCGATACGCCTTGCAAAAGTGGTTGCGATTCAAGCCGCGCATCCTGATTTATTTAACCTGCTTTTGAAAGAAGAGCCGCGTTATTTGCGTGAACTGGAAGAATATTACCTCGCTGAATTCTCACAGGAAAGAAAAATGGAAAAAGGCGATGCAGGCGTACAGGCTGTGGGTGAAAAAGTTGCCGCGCGTGTCGAACCTCCGCCTGCTTTGGTTCCCTTCCTTTCTCAGCGCGGCATTGCGGCAGTCCGCAGAATCTTGATGATGAAGCACAAACCCCAAACGCAGGATGCCACCTTCGCGGGCTTGCCAACCGACGAATTGAAACTGTATTTCACCCTCACGCGTAGCGCCGAAGTGCCGCAAGCCGCGCCGCCTGCTGAGGTTGCAAGGTTGGTGTTCGAGCCGCAGATGGTGCGAATCCCTGCTGGAACATTCTTGATGGGCTCGACAAAAGAACAAGCCGCGCAAGCCATTAAGGATGGGCTTGATAAACAATATGTCGAATGGGAACAGCCCCAACACACGGTTGAACTCTCCGAATACTCCATCGGCAAATACCCGGTCACCAACCGCGAATATCAAGCTTTTCTTCGCGATATAAAAGACCAACCCCCGCCGCGCGGCTGGGACGGCGACCAGTTCCCCACCGAGAAAGGTGGTCACCCTGTTGTGAATGTTTCGTGGGACGATGCAACCGCGTATTGCAGATGGTTAAGTGAGAAAACGAAAAAGAATTACCGCCTGCCCACCGAAGCCGAATGGGAGAAAGCCGCGCGCGGCAAAGATGGACGCGTGTATCCGTGGGGAAATGATTTTGACCCGAAGAAAGCCAACACAAGCGAATCAAACATCGGAGATACGACTGATGTTGGCAGATTTTCAAACAGTGATCTCACTCTGAGCGGCGATTCGCCGTACGGCTGTGCCGACATGGTTGGCAATGTTTGGGAGTGGTGCGGTGATTGGTTTAGTGAAAAAGAGTATCAGGGCAGAGCAGGCAAAAACACGAAAGACCCGCAAGGCCCAGAAAACGGTACATCTCGCAGTCTGCGCGGCGGCTCGTGGGACCTCAATGAAGACGGCGCGCGTGTTGCGATCCGCCTCAACAACCACCCGCCCGACAGGAACTTCAATATCGGTTTTGGGGTGGGGCTCTTCCCCAGCGGGTGATCTTGTTTTCTGTTCGCGAAGCGTGTTTTCTGCGTTCTGTTTTTTCCTCTCGCCGAAGGCGAGTCGATTTTGAAAATCAGACATCCGAGTTCTTAAAGAACTCGGATGTCTTTGTCGTCTCGCCATCAACCATCCAGCGAGTTCAAATATCGCTGAACATCCTCAGGCAATTGTCTCGTGCGTACATACTCCAAAACGAATTTGCGATACTCATCGGGAGTGTCGAAGTTATCTTGAACGAAGGCCCGGTCAACCAGTTTGCCGTCGCGTTCGCCGATCCACTCGAGGTAGTTGGAGTACTGCCAATCGGAAATATTTGCAACCAGTCCATCCTTGACGGGGTTGGCGTGAATATATCGGCACAGGTTCAGCAAATAGGAGGAAGTCAGAATGGGCTTGGCTTGGAATTGTCCCTGAAACAAAACGCCCACACGCTGAAACCTCTTGTTGATGGCTTTGGTGTATGAAACAGAGAGTTTCATCATGGCAGATGAGACCTCCGCCGAGACCCCCGAGTTCAAGACCTCCGAGATTTTCAAAATCTCGGAGGTCTGCTTGATACGTCCCACAACATGATAATGCGTCGGCATCAGGCAATACACCAGCACATCCGCAACGGGGACGAGATATTGTTTGATCTTCTTCAGGAAGAACAAATAATTTTCAGGCTCGAAGAATATCCGCTCGCGGTTGTTGCCGCGATTGTAGATGTGATAGTGCAGTTCAGGGATGAATGGAATTAATCTGCGAGGCATATCTTGCTCCCAAATCTCCGAGTTCTTTAAGAACTCGGAGATTTTTGTACCGCCGACTCTCTATTTCTTCTTCTTCGCTACTTTCGCCTTCTTAACTGGCTTCTTTGCCTTCACCGAAGATTTCTTTGCAGAAGACGTTGCCTTTTTCGCAACCACTTTCTTCTTTGGTTTAGCAGAAGCTTTTTTCACAGCCGCTTTCCTCTTTCCACTTTCTACTTTGACCTCCCCCACAAACCTCTCCGCCTCCCAAGCGACATTGACCGAAACCACTTCCTCGCCAGGTTTCACTTCCACAACCACATCGCCCTTCGTCGCGGCGCGTTTGCGTAGACTCGCCGCGTCGAGTCTTGTTGACTTTGGCGCGCCTTTGCTCAAATGGATGGTCGCCATGTGATTCGGTTTGCCCGTCACAACGCCGACGAGTTTTTCTTTTTCAGGTAATTCCCACGCGATCACGCCCTTGCCGTAACGACCTTGAGTCGGGAATTCTTTTTCTTCCACGCGTTTGGCTTTGCCGTCGTTCGTGAGCAGGAACACTTCTCCTTCGGAGGGCAAAACTTCTGTGCCAACAACCTCATCCTTATCGTCCAACTTCATGCCGTTGACGCCCGCCGCGACGAGTCCCATCGGGCGCACGTCATCTTCCTTGAAGCGGAT
>JBGANO010000043.1:14264-25483 GCA_044222305.1 Anaerolineales bacterium | reverse complement strand
CTTTATCGTCCAACTTCATGCCGTTGACGCCCGCCGCGACGAGTCCCATCGGGCGCACGTCATCTTCCTTGAAGCGGATCGCCATGCCCTGCGCGGTGACGAGGAAGATATCTTTCTTCTTGCCGTCGGTTAATCCGACCGAGATCAATCGGTCGCCTTCATTCACTTTGACCAATACAAATGCCTGTGAGGATGGACCAGGCAACTCTGTAATCAAACTTTTCTTGATCATGCCGAATCGTGTTGTGGTCAGCACACAGGTTTCTTCGGGCAAAGCCGATTTTCTTGAAGGCAACGCAAACACCGCCGCGAGCGAATCATTTTCCGTCAACGGCGAGACCTTGTAGAACATCGAGCCTTGACTCAACTTCTCGGCTTGCGGGATGATGTGCGCGGCAACTGCGGCGGCGCGACCAGACTTTGCCACAAAATAAATTGTGTCCGTTGTTGCGGCTTTCACCAGCCAGCGCGGCGCGTCGTTGCCTGAATGTTTCGGCTGCTTGTCATCTGCGGTGCGCGAGACCAAGCCTTCGTCGGTCACGCCGATCCACACTTGTTGTTCGGGCAGAAGGTCGCGCGCGGTCAACGCTTTCTGCGTCGTCTTGCCATCTTTCGATTTCGCAAGATTCACAATTTGCGTGCGGCGACGGTCGCCGTATTGCGCTTTCACTTTCAACAATTCATCCGCCACAACGCCGCGCATCAACTTCGGCGATTTCAACAGCGTCGTCAACTCTTTGATGATCGCGCTCACTTCTTTATATTCGGTCTCGATCTTTTTGCGTTCGAGCGCGGCGAGCCTGCGCAATTGCAGGTCAAGGATCGCGGTCGCCTGCAACTCCGTCAGTTTGAATCGTTTCATCAGTTTGGCGCGCGCAGTTTCCACGTCCGATGCGGAGCGGATGATGTTGATCACTTCATCCAGATTCTTCAATGCGACTAAATATCCCTCCAGGATGTGCGCCCGCGCTTTGGCTTTTGCCAGATCGAATTCAGCGCGTCTTTTCACGACGTTCAGCCTGTGTTCCACGTAGACGCGTAATGCCTGCTTCAAGGTTAACGTGCGCGGCTCGCCGTCTACCAACGCAAGCAAATTAATACTGAACGTGGTCTGCATCGGCGTGCGTTTGTAGAGGTCGCGCAGGACGACATCGGGATCGGCATTCTTCGTCATCTCCAACACGATGCGCATCCCCTGACGATCCGACTCATCGCGCAGATCCGATAAGCCTTCGAGATAACCCTCGCGCGCGAGATCAGCGATGCGCTCGATGAGACTCGACTTGTTGACCATGTACGGCAGTTCGGTGACGATGATGCGATTCTTGCCGCGCTCCATCTCTTCGACGTGCGCCTTGGCTTGCACGGTGACGCGTCCGCGCCCCGAACCGTACGCGGCTTCGATCCCCTCTGCATCTTTTTCCTGGATGATGAGTCCGCCTGTCGGGAAATCGGGTCCCTGCACGAACTTCATTAATTGCTCGACATCAATGTCGTCGAGCTTTTCCCACTTTTCGATCATGTAGACGAGGGCGTCCACAACTTCACTCAGGTTGTGAGGCGGGATCGAAGTCGCCATGCCCACCGCGATACCCGTCGCGCCGTTGACCAACAGATTCGGAATCGCGGCAGGTAAAACGTTGGGTTCGGTTAATGTGTCGTCGAAATTCGCGGTGAAGTTAACGGTCTCTTTGTTGAGGTCAAATAAAATATCGAGCGCGGCGTTGGTGAGACGCGCTTCGGTGTAACGCATCGCGGCGGGCGGATCGCCATCCACAGAACCAAAATTCCCCTGTCCATCCACGAGCAAGGTGCGCATCGAAAAATCCTGCGCCATGCGCGCCATCGCTTCATACACCGCCGAGTCGCCATGCGGATGATATTTACCCAGCACTTCACCAACAATACGAGCGGATTTTTTATACGACGAGTCCGCGCGGATGCCCATGTCGTACATCGCGTAGAGGATGCGGCGTTGCACGGGTTTGAGTCCATCGCGCGCATCGGGCAGGGCGCGCGCCACGATCACGCTCATGGCGTAATCGAGATAGGACTGTTGCATTTCAGTGTCGATGTCTATTTTGCGGATAGTTCCAAGGTCCATAATGAAATCCTTTTTGAACCGCTAAGAGCGCGAAGAGCGCTAAGAAAACCTTTTAGATTCTTCGCGCGCTTGGCGGGCTTAGCGGTTAAGTTTTTCTGAATGTATGTTCTATTGCGGGGACAATCTTACGGGGAAAGAGAGGATGCGTCAAGGAAGGTTGCGCGTCTTCGAACGGAATTCCTCACGGAATGTACGAGAGGGATTTGGTCACGCACTGCCCGCGCAGGTCCGAATCGGTGCACAAGGTGATCGAAATGGACATGTTGTGCGAGTTCAGGTTGAATGGGAAGGTGGGCGTGCTGAGGCGCACTGTTCCGCCCTGGATCAAATAGTCCGAGGGTTCCTGCGCCCCGCCGCAACCGTCCACGAAAGTGAAATCGTTCGCGGTGGCAGAGCGGAAGGTGTTTGTGTCGAGATCGCGCACGGTCAGGCTAACGGATTCAAAGAGTTGGTCGCTGATGCTTTTCAGGCGAATATCGGACCAGAAATCGTTGGAGCATTTGCCCATGCCCAGGTAGGTGATCTCGAAGTCTGCGGGTCGCGCGAACGGAGGCGTCTGCACTAGTAGCATTGCATAATTGCCGGTGATCATTGCGTACTCGCCGGACATCCAGCAAAATTCCGCGCCCACGTCCGGGTTGCGCACATACCAATATTCCCCGGTGACGTGCCGCCCGACGATTTCGGTGGTTTCGCCCACGAGCAGGATGCCCACTTTTTCATACTCTTTTCCCGGTCCCATCCTGCAAAACGTATCCACAACGACGGAAATCATGGGTTTCTCCGGCGTGGTGGTGAATTCGATGGTCGGCGTGGGAGAGGGCGTGTCGGTGGGCGCGAGTGTGGGGCTTGCGCCGATCAGCGGCGGAGCCGATGCCGTATCCTGGACCTGGATCGCGGCGATCGTTTCGACGATGGCAGTTTGCGCCGCATTCGGGTCGGTGGTGGGCGCGATGGGAGCGGTCCCGCCACAGGCGAGGGATGCCAGTAGAAGAGCGATGATAAAAAATATGAAGGAGGATTTCGTAGGCATGGGTTTCCTTTGGTTGCCCCAATGATAATACCATCCCGGTCTAATCGGGAAGCCAGAGCAGGAATCCCTTCGATAAAAACTTCCTCTGTACATTGACCTTGAATCCCTTTCCCGCCAGTGATTCTGCTGTGGCGATGAACCACTGCCTGACCCCGTATGTTTTCGTCACATACGTCTCTTTTGCCGATTTCTTCCACGCCTCGAAGAAATCATAGATCGGCTCGCCTTTGACCACGCGATGAATTAGATTCTTTGGCAGGACGGTTTGAAATTCCTCCACATCGAAACCCAAACGAAAGTTCGTGCTGAACACCAATGCCTCGAATCTCCAGTCTCTAGTCTCTTCTTTTCGAACCACATTTGCCACCCAAAGTTGACCATACGGCGTGGAGGTCCCCTCGATCATCAACCCTCCGGGCAAAACGTACCCCGCGAGTCGTTCATAGGCGGGAGCGAAATCCTTCTCTTCGTATTGACGCAACACATTAAACGCGCGGATCAAACGGACATGCTCTCCCTCTTGCAATGGCAAATTGAATCCACCCAGCCGGAAGAATGTTTTGCCGTCTGCAAATGGCAACGCGGCTTCCACGCGCTCTTTGTCAATTTCCACGCCGAGGATTTTCAACTCCGGGTTCACGCGCCGAAAGCGTGACGCGGATTCAAGCGTGGTGCGCGCGTCGAAGCCGTATCCGAGGTCGACGAAGATTGAGTTGGCGAACCAGCCGTCCATCCGCGAGAGAAGCGAGGGTTCGTAGAGCAGGATGAAATTGTCCACGCGGCGGAGTCGGTTGGCGGCGGTTTTCCCGCGCGTGGGAAGTCCCTCTGGCTTTTTTGAAATGCGTGGGTGTGGCATACAACCTCAGCCACAGGTTTCACGGGGTAGAATGGGTTGGCAAAATAATCTGTGAGAATCTGTGGCAAAAATGATTGGCATTATAACTCTCACGAGAGGAAGATAAAAAAATTGGGACACGGTGGTTTGCCGTGTCCCAATTTTTGTTAGTCAGCCGCGGAGGCGTCTGGCGAAATTGACGCGTCGCCTTCTTCTGCAAGGGCAACGTCTTCGCTCTTGACCGGCTCTTTGATGAAACCGGTGCCGGCGGGGATCAGTTTGCCGATGATCACGTTCTCTTTCAAGCCGCGCAACGGGTCGCTGGTGGAGCCGATTGCCGCGCCCGCCAGCACTTTGATGGTGTGCTGGAAGGACGATGCGGAGAGGAACGAGTCGGTGCTGAGGGAGGCTTTGGTAACGCCGAGCAACACTTCTGAAAACTTCGCGGGTTGTTTGCCGTCAGCAAGCAACTGTTCGTTGATCTTGCGGAGTTCGAGCCGTTCGACCGGGTCGCCGGGCAGGAATTTTGAATCGCCGGGGCGGGTGATCTGCACTTTGCTCAACATCTTGCGGATGATGACCTCGAAGTGTTTATCGTGGATGTTCTGCCCTTGCGAGCGGTACACCTTTTGCACTTCAGTCATCAAATACATTTGGCAGGCTTCGCGCCCTTGAATTTTTAACACGCGGTGCGGGTTGAGCGAGCCTTCGGTCAGCGGCGTGCCGGCTTCGATCTTTTCGCCGTCTTTCACGAGCAGGCGGGAGGTGGTCGGAACTTCGTTTATGGATTCTTCACGGCGGTCATACGAGACGACCACCTTGCGGTCCTTCTTTTCGACGCGAACGCGGCCGCCGTGCTGGGCGACGATCTTCGCCTCATCCAACGTGGCGAGCGTTTCGCCCGCCTTGACCTCCGCCTCATCCTTGACGATGAACTTCCAATCTTCGGGGATGCCGTATTCGTCGCTGATGAGTTCGCTCTGTTCGATGATCACTTCGCGCAGGTCGGCGTATTTTTCCGATTGTTTGACACGCACCGTGCCGCTGATCTCTGCCACGACGGCTTCACCCTTGGGCATTTTGCGCGCTTCGAAGAGTTCTTCCACGCGCGGCAGACCGGTGGTGATGTCTGCGCCTGTGGCGGCAACGCCGCCGGTGTGGAAGGTGCGGAGCGTGAGTTGTGTGCCCGGCTCGCCAATGGACTGCGCGGCGACAATACCGACGGCGGAGCCGAGTCCCACCATCAAGCCGCGGCCGAGATCAAGCCCATAACACTTGGCGCAGATGCCGTGTTGTAAAATGCACGTGAGCGGCGAGCGCACCTTCACCTCTTCCACGCCGGAAGCGGCGATCTTGCGCGCCATATCCTGGTTGATCAAATCATTGTATTCGCCGAGCACTTCGCCGGTCTTCGGGTCGATGACCTGTTCGGCGAGCAAACGGCTGAACAAGCGACTGCTGAGCGATTGACCCGCCACATCGTCGCGGCGGCGGATGATCGCGCCATCGCGCGTGCCGCAATCTTCTTCGTTGATGATGATGTCTTGCGCGATGTCCACGAGGCGGCGGGTGAGGTAACCGGCGTCGGCGGTGCGCAGAGCCGTGTCTGCCAGACCTTTGCGCGCGCCGTGAGTCGAGATGAAGTATTCCTGCGCGGTGAGTCCTTCGCGGAAGTTGGAGCGGATCGGCATCGGGATGATGCGCCCGGAGGGGTCAGCCATAAGCCCGCGCATGCCCGCCAACTGACTGATGGTCGAGAATCCGCCTTTGGTCGCGCCGGAAGATGCCATGGTCGAGAGGTTGCCATCCGGATCCATGTGTTTCTTGACGGCGTCAGAAACTTTTTCGGTGGTAGCCTGCCAGATTTCGATCTCGCGCTCGTTCTTTTCCTGCTCGGTGAGCAAGCCGCGGCGGAAGTCGCGTTGCACGAGCTCAACGGCTTTGAGGGCTTCGTCGATAATGCCTTTTCGTTCCGGCGGGATGGAGATATCGGCAACTGCAAGGGTGGTGCCGGATTTCATTGCATATTCGAAGCCGAGAGTTTTGATGTTATCGGCAGTGTCGGTGGTTTTTTCCTGCCCGCACAGTTCGTACACCTCGGCGATCAAGTCTTTCACGCCGCCTTTATCGAGCTTCTCGTTCACGAATTGCACTTCCGGGGGAAGGATGCGGTTGAAGATAACGCGGCCCACCGTCGTGTCGATGAGGCGCGTTTCCGGTTCGGCGAGGCGGTCGCCTTTGTCGTCGTACCAGGTGTTGGCGAGCAATTTGATCTCGGAATGGACTTCCACCTGATCCAGGGCGTATGCCATTTCCACTTCGTCCATGTCGGCGAAGGCGCGCCCATCACCCTTGTGGTTCGCTTTCTTAGACATGGTCAGGTAATACACGCCCAGCACCATATCCTTCGAAGGCGAGATGATCGGTTCGCCGTCGGCGGGTTTCAATAAATTTTTGGAGGCGAGCATCAACTCGCGCGCTTCCTTCACCGCCTTTTGTGAAAGCGGAACATGCACAGCCATCTGGTCGCCGTCGAAGTCCGCGTTGAAGGCGGTGGTGACGAGCGGATGCAACTGGATTGCCGAGCCTTCGATGAGGAGCGGTTCGAAGGCCTGGATGCCCAACCGGTGCAGCGTGGGCGCGCGGTTTAACAAAACAGGGCGGTCGCCGATGACGCCTTCCAACGCCTCCCACACTTCAGGACGGTTGCGCTCGATGAGGCGACGCGCTCCCTTCACGTTCGCGGCGTAATTATTTTGCACCAGCCGCGCAATGACGAACGGACGATACAGTTCAAGAGCCATGCTCTTGGGAAGCCCGCATTGATACAGTTTGAGTTGTGGCCCCACCACGATCACCGAACGACCGGAATAGTCCACGCGTTTGCCGAGCAGGTTGCGGCGGAAGCGACCCTTCTTGCCCTTGAGCATGTCGCTCAGGGATTTGAGTTCGCGTCGTCCGCGGCGGGAGAGGGCTTTGCCGCGCTGTGAATTGTCAATGAGACTGTCCACCGCTTCCTGCAACATGCGCTTCTCGTTGCGGATGATGACATCCGGCGCGCCGAGTTCGAGCAGTCTCTTCAAGCGGTTGTTGCGGTTGATGACGCGGCGATACAGATCGTTCAAGTCGGAAGTGGCGAAGCGCCCGCCGTCGAGTTGCACCATCGGGCGCAGGTCGGGAGGGATGACCGGCAGGATGGTGAGGATCATCCATTCGGGGCGGTTGCCGGAGCGTTTGAACGCCTCCGCAACCTTTAAGCGGGTGGTCGCCTTCTTGCGCTTCTGCTTGCTCTTGGTGGTCTTTACCTCATGCCAGAGTTCCTCGGTGAGTTTATCGAGGTCGAGGCGTTCGAGCACATCATAGAATGCCTCAGCGCCCATGTCCGCGCGGAAGACCTGCCCCCAGCGTTGCTTCAATTCACGATAGCGGATTTCGCTGAGGAAGGTAAACGGGCGCAGTTCGAGCAATTCGTCGCGCTGGCGGGAGGACTGATTCGAGGAAACCGAAGTCTGCTCTTCGAGTTGCGAGCGCAGGGCTTCCATTTTCATATCGGCGTCGGCTTTGACGCGACCCGCGTCCATTTTGAGGTCTTCGAGCTCTTTTGCGCGCTGGTCTTTCAATTCATTTTCCAGCGTTTCGAGTTTCTTTTGGACGATCTTCTGCACCTGAGTGATGTGCTTCGCCGCGACCTTGTCACCGGCATCGAGGATCTTTTCATCGGTCAGGTCGAAGGTCACTGCCTTCTTGGCGTGCTCGCCCATCTGGTCTTGCAGGAGTTTTTCGAGCTTCTGCCCCACCTTGATGACAGGGTCCATTTTTTCTGCAATGACTTCGTCGTACCCCTGCTCGAGGTTGGCGCGTTTTTGCGCGATCTCGCTCAGCGTATGATCGCGCTTGGTTTTGACCTCGGCGATCTTGGTGTTGACGCCGGCCGCCTGTTCGCGCTCGGTATCCGAGATTTCATCTTCGATTCGTTTCAGGGCTTTGGTGCGGGCTTCCTCATCCACGTAGGTGACGATGTACTGGGCGAAGTAAAGCACGCGGTCGAGGTTGCGGCGTGAAATATCCAGCAACATGCCGAGGTAGGAGGGGATGCGCCGCGTGTACCAGATGTGCGCGACCGGGGTGGCGAGGTTGATATGCCCCATGCGCTCGCGGCGCACGGCGGCGCGAGTCACTTCGACGCCGCACTTATCGCAGGTAATTCCTTTGTAACGGGGGTTCTTGTATTTGCCGCAGTAGCATTGCCAATCACGCTGGGGTCCGAAAATGGCTTCACAGAACAAGCCATCTTTTTCGGGGCGCAGGCGGCGGTAGTTGATTGTTTCGGGTTTGAGTACCTCACCGTATGACCACGACATGATGGTCTGAGGCGAGGCGAGGCTGATACGTAGTGCGGTTAATCCCTTGGTTTCCACGTGTTTTCTCCTGAAAGAAGGTTAAGGAGTATATCTGTCTCTATACAGCGTGTAGTCGGCTGGTATCAGAGACAAACAAAGGCAAGCGCTTCCAGAGTATTTTCTGAAGCGCTTGCTGGTAAGTACTCGTTTTTTACATCCAACGACGGCAATTATACGCGTTAAAAAAGGAGAGTCAAGGCTGGCGCATAAGAGTTACATTGGAAGATCGTCCTGCAAGACGCTTTAGGTGAGCAGGCTTTTTGCAAAGGATAAAAATTTTTGCACATCTTTGAAGTTGGTCATCAAGCCGATGGAAATTCGCACCGCGCCTGTGGATTTGCCGTCGATGCAGGTGCGGAAATCGTCCACCGACAGGCGATCTTCGTGACCCGGGCTGGTAAAACAAACATCCAATTCCACGCGCGAAATTTCAAGCGCAACCTCCCCAGCCCCCGGATTACAGAAACAGCCGGTGCGCAGGGAAATGTTGGATGTGTTTGATTGTTCTTCGATATAGCGATGATCGAGGGCGTTGCCATCAGTATCGTAAAAATTGACGGTGACCGCCCCGCCTCTTCCCGCCATTACAGTTGGTCCATAGACTCGCACCAGAACCGCCCCATTGCTGTGTTTCAGGTGGGTCAGGTTTTCGAGTAACCAGCCCGTCAGGCAGTGGACGCGTTCGTGGATCACCTCGTAGCCAATCGATTCGATATGTTTGAGCCCGATTTCAATGGCGGGGATGTTGAGGTAGTCGATCGTGCCATCCTCGAACGCGGATGAGCCATCTGCCATGTAAAACTTATCGCCCTGTACTGAGGCGACGGTGATCGTCCCGCCCGCAAACCATGGACGATGTAATTTTGCCAGCGCGGATTTGCGCGCGATCAACGCGCCCAGCCCGGTGGGGTAGCCGAACATTTTATAAAACGATACCGGAACAAAGTCGGGATGCACCGCGCTGAGATCGAGCCGGCTCGTGGGCACGAACGCGGCGGCGTCAAGCAAAACGTCCCAGCCGTGTTTATGCGCTTCGTCGATCCACTCAAGTGGGTGTTGCACCGAGGAAAAGTTCGATTGCGCGGGATAGGCGAACAGGTTGTGACCGCTTTCCGATGGGCGAGCCAGTTCGAGGCTGAGTTGCGAAGCGTCTGCGTTCATGTCGGGCAACGCGACCGGAATATACGTCACCTCGGCGCCGCGCGCGTGGGCGAATTCCCGAATCCCGTTGACCGAGTTGTGGTTATCGAAGGTGAGCAGGTAACGCCCGTTTGCAAATGGATACGACTCGCCGACAAGTTTTAACGCGCCGCTGGCGTTGGGCGTGAAGATGGCAAGGTATTCATCGGGGTCGGCGTTGAAAAAATGCAACACATATTCGCGCGCGTGTTCGATCAGTTGCGTGGCGGCAAGCGAGGTGGGGTTGGTGGAGTGCGGGTTGCCGAACACGTGCTCGGTGAGGAGTTTGTTATGACGCCGCAATTGCGAATCGGCATACAGCCCGCCGCCGGTGTAGTCGAGGTAGACGTGCCCTCCGAGATCGAGCCGGGAATAGTCGCTGGCGCGCAGGTCGTCGATGGTCTTCGTGGTGGGATAGGTGGGATACGATTTCAGGAAATTGACGAACTCAATATCGGGTTTTTCCATGTGATTTCCTCGCGGCAATTATAATACCCTCATGCCTCGCATTTGTATTTTCCCCCGCGTCGAGGGACTCGGCGGCGTCACATCCTTTCGACTCAAATTTGAAAGCGGACTCCGCGCTCGCAACGTGGATGTGACCTACGATCTGAATCAGCCAGCGGATGCCATCCTCGTTCTCGCCGGGACGAAGAACCTGCCTCGCCTGCGGAGGGCGCGTTCAAAGGGACGTCTAATCGTCCAGCGCCTCGACGGGTTGAATTGGGTGCATCGCATGCGCTGGGCTGGTTTGCGTTACACGCTCCGCGCGATCTATGGCAATTGGAATCTTTCTTTCATTCGGAAACATCTGGCAGATAAAGTGATCTATCAAAGTCAATTTGTCAAAGGCTGGTGGGAGGATTGGTACGGCGCGGCGCGTGTGCCATCAGCGGTAATTCTCAACGGCGTGGACTTGAATCAATATTCGCCGAATGGAGCGCATGAACGCCCAACGGATTTTTATCGCCTGCTCGTGGTGGAGGGAAGCCTCGCGGGCGGATTGGATTCGGGATTGTTTTACGCGGTTGATCTTGCACAACAGTTATCGAAGAAACATAAAATCGAATTGGTCATCGTTGGGCGCGTGGATGTGACCACGAAAAAGAAATTGCAAGAACAAAAAGATTTCCAACTCCGTTTTATTGATTCGATGCCGCGCGAGGAAATTCCGTTTCTCGAACGCTCGTCGCATCTGTTGTTTTCTGCGGAAGTGAATCCGCCTTGCCCGAATTCGGTCATCGAAGCGCTGGCGTGCGGATTGCCCGTCGTCGGTTTCGACACCGGCTCGCTTGCTGAACTTGCGCGGGGAGATGCCGGTCGGCTTGTTTCACACGGCGCGAACCCGTGGAAGTTGGAGCGACCAGACATCCCGTCGCTGGCGGAAGCGGCGGAGGAAGTCTTGCGTGATAATGAGCGCTTCCGCACATCCGCGCGTGAGAGGGCGGAGGCGGCGCTTGGGTTGGATACAATGGTGGATGAATATTTGAAGGTGCTGTTGTGATAAAGCCGACGATGGACGATAGACCGTTGACCATGCATCCATCGTCCATCGTCCATGGTCTATGGTCAGCAGTCAATCGGTAGATTATAAGAACAGGAGATACCTCAATGATGAACGACGATATCATCGCTTTCCTGAAAAAACATTTGCAATCCATTCAGGAT
>JBGANO010000043.1:0-14254 GCA_044222305.1 Anaerolineales bacterium | reverse complement strand
CTGTACGAGTGGTGGATCACGCCGCATCGCATTGACGGATTGCCTTTCCATGAATTTATGATGTCTTCCAATGCAGAACGAGGCACGGTCTTCGGCGCAGAGGTGAAGGGAAAATCTCAAACTCGATTCGATCTCTCGAACTTGCATGTTCAAAACTATGGCGAGACCGCGATTGCAAGTTATACATTGCTCATCAGCACGGCGTCTGCGGAGGGCGTGAAGGTTGCGTCTCACAACGAAAGCCGCGTGCTGGTGAAACTGGACGGCGCGTGGAAAGTTGTCCACGCGCATAAATCTCCCGCGTGGCAGGCTCCGCATATTCCATCATGAACCGATTCTCTGGCAAACTTGCCCTGCAACAACGTGTGCTTCCTACATATCGCGCTCCATTCTTTGACCTGGTCGCCTCTGCCTGTGACGGCGGGATGAGCCTGTTCACCGGCTTGCCGCGCCCAAGCGAAGGCATTACAACGACGGACGAGTTGCGAGTTACGAGATACGAGTTAGGGAAAAACATACATCTCTTTGGCGGGAATTTTTACTTGTGCTACCAACAGGGACTGCTGAACTGGTTGAAAGAATGGAATCCCGACGCGCTGATCGTGGAAGCCAACCCGCGTTATCTTTCGACATCTTCCGCTGTGAATTGGATGCACGCGCAAGACAAACCCGTTATCGGCTGGGGACTCGGCGCGCCGCCTGTCAGCGGATTTCGAGAGCAGAGGAGGATTAGTTTCCTCCGTCAATTCGACGCCCTGATCGCGTACAGTCAACGCGGCGCGGACGAGTATGCCGACTTGGGATTTCCGCTCGATCGAATTTTCGTCGCGCATAATTCAGTTTCTCCATCTCCCGCTTGGCAAATGCCAGAACGACCTTCGACATTTGACCTTCGACCTGTAATCCTTTTCGTGGGGCGTTTGCAACTCCGCAAGAATGTGGATTTGCTACTCGGCGCGTGCGCTGAGATTCAAAACGCGCGGCTGGTTATCGTTGGCGATGGACCGCATCGTGAAGAGTTTGAATCATTGGCGGCTGAAATTTATCCATCGGCTGAGTTTGTGGGGGCAAAGCATGGGGAGGAGTTGAAGGCTTACTTTGCAGAAGCAGACCTCTTCGTCTTGCCGGGCACCGGGGGACTGGCTGTGCAGGAGGCGATGAGTTATGGTCTCCCCGTTATCGTGGCGCAGGGTGATGGCACGCAGGATGATCTCGTGAGAAAAGGGAACGGATGGCAAGTCCCGCCCGATGATTTCGACGCGCTGGTCTCCACAATGAAAGACGCGCTGTCGGATACAGCGCGTCTGCGAAGGATGGGCGAAGAGTCGTATCGAATTGTGAAAGAGGAAATCAATATCGAGAAGATGGTTGATGTTTTCGCGGCGGCGTTGAATGCGGTGCGGTGAGAATCGCTTCATAAGTTAGGGCCTGTACATTAACAGGACTTTCGCTTTTACTGCTCTAAGACGGTCTGTGACCGTCGCTTCGCTGACAAGTACGGCGGTCACAGACCGCCTGCGAGCGAAAGTTCTAATTAATCACCTCCCGCATTTTTTGTTCGATCACCGTTGTACTGCGTTCGGGATGCAGTGCCACTGCATCCCGAACGGTTTATTCAAACGAGTCGAGCGCCTCTTCCAGGTTGTTGTAGATGGGTATGTTTTGCACGAAGCCGGTAATGTTCAAGATGTAGTAGATCTGCGGGTTCGAGCAGATCATTTTGAAATAAGGGGACTTGTATTGCTCCTTATCGTGCCGGTTGATCGATTCAACATCGCGCGGCGGGGTGAATAGTTTGAACGCGCCTTGAATGGCGCGCAAGCCCGCGCTGGATAACACATCCAAGCCAGAGGTATCCAACACAAGATGTCTGGCTCCGTCTTCGTACGCCTGTCGAGCGGCATCCAGTAACTGGTGTTCGGTCGCGCCGTGCAGGTGACCGGCGAGATCCAAAATTGTCACCGATACATTGCCTTGCACGTGCGAAGTTGAGATGGTCAGTTCGCTCATGGTTCACTCTCCTCGATTCTGTTCCACGTTCACCCACATTTGCTCACCGTTGGTAGTAATTTCGATCCAACCGTTCTGGTCGGTGCGTAACAACTCATGATCCCGGGTTGCTTCGAGCGTCTCGTCGTCCGGCATCCCGTTCTCGTCGCCGGCGGCGATGTTCAATACGATCAACTCCGGGTTGAGATTCACGATCCATTCCGGCGGGTTGGAGGGGGCGTAACCCGAGTCAGCCAGCGATAGCACGCTCACGGGTCCAACCGACAAGCCATCGCGCAGTTCGGCGATGGCTTCGAAACTCATGCCGATGGGCAATACCGCGCGGAAGTTCTGCCACTCTATTAATAACACCGAACCGCGCGCGCCCGTTGTGAGCGCTTGCAATGTTGCGCCGTCGCCGAGGTCGAGCGTGTGGTTCGTTTCCACGAACGTCACGGGGATGGCTTGCAGGGTGAGGTATTCGTACAGCACGCGCGATGAAAACGATCCCTGCCGGTTGCCGCTCCACAACACGTGATCGGGTGTGTAGCGTTCGAGCACGCGCGGCAGTGACGCCACCTGTTCCTCCTCCGTGCTGGCGACGATGAGCCAGTCGAGCGAGCGGTCAAAGGCGGAGACGCGCCTGCCAAGTTCGTCTGAAAGGATGGTTACGCTGGGTCCGCCGTTGATGAGGATGTTTTTGCCCGTCGGCGTTTTAATGAGGACGGCATCCGCCGAGCCGACATCGAGGAAGGTGATGTGCAGGAGTCTGTCTGGGACGGAAGAAGCCGCGCGCCAGACGAGGAGCAGGGCGATCGTCAACAGGACGATAGCGCTTCCCGCGCCGAGTGTGCCTGCCTTCGCCCGTAGGGAGTGGATACGCTCCCGAAGGGTAGACCAGCCGAACGTCAGGGAAAGAAGCGCGGCGTAGAACAGCAGGACGAATCCGAAAGAGAAGTCCCCCAGAAAGATCGTCCCATGCGGCACGCGGTCGAAGAGTTCAACGACGCGGATGGTGTACAGCGTGAATGGGTAGGCGACCCACGCCGCGAGTTGACCCAGCGGCAACCAGACCAGGCTGAGGAGCACCGCGACTCCGCCGAGGATCATCACCGCCGGTTGCGCCGGCAGGATGAACGGGTTGGCGAGGAACGAAACGAGCGAGATGCGTTGGAAATGATATGCCATGATGGGAATGGTGGTAAGTTGCGCGGCGAAAGTGAGCAGGACAAAATCTGAAAGAGGTTGGATGATTTTTTCGGCAGTGGTTGCGCCAAGAAAGCGATGCAGGAGATTCGACGCGACTTGTGAAAAAGGCTCGGCGTAGAGGATCAAACCAAGCGTGGCAAAGAACGAGAGTTGGAAGCCGACATCCCAAATATACAACGGATTCCACGCGCACATCAACACTGCCACGGCGAGCAAGGTGTTCATGGCAAATTGCCGACGCCCGATCTGCCGCGCGAACAGCGCAAAAGTTCCCATGATTGCGGCGCGCACCACTGCCGCGTCGCCGCCGACGAGCAGGGTGTAAAAGATGATCCCGAACACGGCGAGCGCCGACCCCCAGCGCGGACCGAAGAAGCGGCTGAACATTGTGAAGAAAATCCCAGCGATGATGCTGATATTAAAGCCCGAGATGGCGATGATGTGCGCCGTGCCGGTATTCTTAAAGGCTTGTTGCAGTTCTTTGGTGAGTCCCGTATCCACGCCGAGGAGGATGCCCGCCAGCAGGGACGATTCGGGGTCGGGGAAGATGCGATAAATGTTGGCGAGCGATTTTTCCTTGAGGGCGTAGAGCGCGGCGGAGAAGAGGTTGCCGCCGTGGCCGGGCAGGACCGTCACCTCGGCGCTGGACATGTAGGAATGAACGTTTTGCGCCGCGAGGTAATCTCGGTACGAGAAGTCTTCGTTTTCGGGCGGGGTTTTGAGCTTGCCGCGCAATCGGATGATTTCGCCGTAGTGAAAGGTTTGGTTGATATCCGCGCGCGCGAGGAGCAAACCATTGGCTTCGAGGTCGCCGTCGCCGGTATCGATGGCGGTCACTTTCAGGCGGAGGTTGGTGTAGGAGTCGCGGTAATCGGGCGGTTCGATCAGATAACCTGTAATGAGTAAATCGTAATTGCGGTCGTTGTAGAAGGCGATGTGGAACGCGTCGAAGTTGGGGATCGAGAATTGGTAGCGGGCTGAACCGAGGAAGAGGGAGGCGAAAAGGATGAAGGAGAAGGGGGAAAGGAGAAAGGATGAAGGATGAAGGATGAAGGCTTGTCCTGAGCCTTGTCGAAGGGCTGAGTTATGAAGACGAGTCGCAAAGATGCGGGCGAGGACGGCGAGAATAATGAAGAGAATGACGAGCGCCATCCAAGCCCAAATCGGCAGGGAGAGATAACTGGCGAGCACAATTCCCGTGAGGAAGGCGAGCGAAACCCACGCCAACGGGAGGTACGTTGACAAGTATGCTTGAGCGCGACTCAACGTTGAGGTTTGCATTCTGTTCGCATCATAGCATAATTTGAATGAGGGAGGATACAATCAACGCGCATGAAACGAATCGCTCTCACGATCGCGCTGGGGATCGTCACGCTTGGGGTCATGTTGGCGGTCGCATGGTTCGCGCCGCTTCCGCTCGAACCGTTCCTTGATTTTCAAGTGCTCTACCGGGCAGATACCGGACTCCTGCGCGGCATCCCGTTGTATGACCTGGCAAGCCAGGAGCAAATGGTGGCAAACGATCTTGGCGTTGCTGTGGAGCAGGTATTCGTCCTGCCTTATCCATATCCGCCGTGGTACGCGCTGGCAACCCTGCCCCTTGCCCTGCTTCCCATCTCGATTGCGGTGCGGATGTGGTTCCTGCTCAACGCCGCCATGCTCATGCTCTCGGTTTGGTGTATCACACATGGATGGACCCCCCGTTCGCGCCTGATTTCGTTTGTTCTGGCTCCCTTATTTTTTCCCATCCTGGGGGCGTTGATGGTTGGGCAATATGTTTTCCCGACCATGTTGGGGATGGCAATGATGGTCTATGCCCTGCGCCGGAAGAATACCGCCATCCTTGTCACGGGGATGGCGCTAGCGACGTTCAAGCCGCACGTGGGAGGATTCGTCTTGCTTGCAGTGGCTGTCCACCTCTGGATGCGCCGCGACGATTTCGCTGTGCGCGCGTTGAAGAGCATGGCTGTGACCGGCCTATTTCTGTTTGTCATCGGGTTTCTTGCGGATGGAAACTGGGTAGCCAATTACTGGGGTTCGCTCTTCGCGTTCAAGGGCGTGTCGGGATGCAGGATGTGCGTCAGCCTGCCGATGGCGATCACCACCCTGGGCGGTCTTGGATTCGATCAGGCGTTCCTTGTGTCGCTCGCGTTGCTGGTTGGTTTTGTTATTTTGCTTGCGCGCGTGTTTCCCGAATTAAAGGATGGCAGGCTGGTGGCTTTGTTTGCATGCATGGCGCTACTCGTGAACCCCTACCTGCAAAACTATGACTTTGCCTTCGCATGGATTCCGCTGATGGCGTGTGTGGGGTTTGCGCATTCGCGTGTCGCGCGGGTTGCCTCCCTGTTGGCATTCATCCTCCCATGGATCGGTTTTTCGCTGTGGGGGCGCGGCGGGGATTTTACGCTATTGATTTCGACGGCGATGTTGATGGGCGCATTGATGCTGAATATCGAGAAGGGATAGGGGCGGACAGTCCGTCCACTCCTACGAAATTACATCCATCTCCACGTTGTTCCGTCTTTGCTGTCCTCGATGGTCACGCCCAGCGCTTTGAGTTGGTCGCGGAGTTCGTCGGAACGCGCCCATTGTTTTTGTTTACGCGCTTCCGTCCGTTCGGCAATCAAAGCATTGACCTTCGCTTCGTTCTCGCTGGAACCGGTCTTTTCTTTGAGTTGCAAGCCAAGCACGCCGGTGAGTTCACGTAAAGTTTTTTGCGCGGGTTCGAGTTGAGAATCATTCGCGCCGTTGTCGCGGGCTGTGTTGATGGCTTTGACCAGTTCATGCAACGCGGCAAGCGCGAGCGGGGAATTGAAGTCGTCGTCCATTGCGGCGGTGAAGGATTGTTTGATCGCTTCGGCTTGCGCGGCGAGTTCGGCGGCGGTCCCCGCGGAGAGTCCGCTGGAGGCGGGCGAGGCAGGTCGCAATGCGGACTTGAGGCGGTCGAGCGATTTTTCCGCGGCGTCTTGAGTCTCGTCGTTGAAGATGAGCGGCGCGCGATACGATCCCATCAGCACGAGCATCCGCATCACATCCGCGTCGCGCGTTTTCAAAAAATCTTTGATGCTGACGATGTTGCCGAGGCTCTTGGACATTTTCTCGCCGCCGAGTTGCAACATGCCGTTGTGAATCCAGTAGCGCGAAAATTGTTTGCCCGTGTACGATTCGGTCTGCGCGATCTCATTTTCGTGGTGTGGAAAAATTAAATCGTTGCCGCCGCCATGAATGTCAATCTGTTCGCCGAGTTCGGCGAGGTTCATGGCGGAACATTCGATGTGCCAGCCGGGACGCCCCTTGCCCCACGGACTGTCCCATGAAATTTCGCCGGGCTTCGCGGCTTTCCACAACGCGAAGTCCATCGGATGATTTTTCGCTTCGCCGATTTCGATACGCGCGCCGGCCTGCATGTCTTCAATCTTGCGGCCCGACAGTTTGCCGTAGTCTTTATCTTCGGCGACGCTAAAATAGACATCGCCGTTCGAGGCGGCATACGCGGCTTCTTTTTGTATCAAGCCTTGAATGAATTCGATGATGAGCGGCATGGTCTTGCTCACCTGCGGATTCGACGTGGCGGGAAGCACGTTCAAATTTTTGAGGTCATTGGCGTAATCTTCGATGTAACGCTGTGACAATTTGAGCGGGTCTTCGCCGAGTTGATTGGCGCGGTTGATGATCTTATCGTCCACATCGGTGTAGTTCATCACATGCCGCACATTGTAGCCGCGATACTCGAGATACCGACGGATGATGTCGAACACGATGGCAGACATGGCGTGACCAACATGCGCGTCGTTGTACACCGTCACGCCGCAGACGTACATCCTGACGACGTTCGGTTCGAGGGTTTGGAATTCTTCTTTTTTACGGGTGAGGGTGTTGTAGAGTTTGATCATTTTTACCTGCGGTACGCAAGTGGGCAAGTACACATGTAGACAGGTAGACACGTAAACACCTCCGACCGCACTTGTCTACGTGTTTACCTGTCTACCAGTTTCCTTGTTTACCTGTTTCCTTGTTTACTTGTTTACGTTTTACTTCTTCCTCTTCCCATTATCATCTTCCACCCGCGCGAAGATCATGCGACCTGCCGCGGTTTGGAGGACCTTCGTGACGACGACTTCTTTATATTCACCGATGTAATCGTGACCGTTCTCCACCACCACCATTGTGCCGTCGTCCATGTAGCCCACGCCCTGACCATGTTCCTTGCCTTCCTGGAAGATGTTCAAGGTCATGCGCTCGGCAGGCAGGACAACTGACTTCACCGCGTTGGCGAGTTCGTTGATGTTGAGGATCGTCACGCCTTGCAGTTCGGCGACCTTGTTCAAATTGTAATCGTTGGTGAGGATCGGGCATTTCAATTGCTTGGCAAGCACCACGAGCTTATCATCCACTTCGCGCACGCCCTCGGCGTTGATGTCGCTGATGCGCACGAGGATGTTCGGCAGTTTTTGCAGTTCAGCCAGCGCGTCCATGCCGCGCCGCCCGCGTTGGCGGCGCAAACCATCCGGCGAGTCGGCGATGTATTGCAATTCGTTCAGCACGAAGCGCGGAATGAGAAGCGTGCCGGGCAAAAATCCCGTTCTGGCGATGTCCGTCACCCGCCCGTCAATGATCACGCTCGTATCCAGTAAGATGGTTCGGTTGAGATTCGTCCAAGAAGACGACGAGCCGCCTTCGCCGCCACGACCGCTCAACGTGCTGAGCAAGCCCATGATATCCCCTTGCCGCATGACGAACAGCGAAATGCCCAGCCACGTAAACGCGATTACGCCGACCAGCGGCATGATCTGACCGAAAGGTTTGGGCAGTAACGAAAGAGGAAACGCCAACAGCGCGGCGGTCAACAAACCGACAATCATGCCGAGCAACCCGGCAAACAAAGTTTCCGCCGAGAGCCGCCCCAGCCGCACGCGCACCGCTCGCGCGGGACGCGTCGTCACATAGGGCGTAAGCACCAGCCCCGTGAGCGCGCCAAGCAAACCAATGATCGCCGCATAGCGGATGGATTCCGAAAAGTCATTTCCGCCCAGGCTGAACCCCCAGATGCCCGCGATAACCCCGATAAAGATCATGCCAATGATACGAAGAATAAATTCAACACTGACTTTCATAAATAACTCCTTTGATAAAGTGCGAATAAGGATAAATGATAGCACGGCAGAGATGGCTAGTCAAATAGCCATTCGGCGGAGTTGTTATAATGGACGGACGCTTCCGAAAACAAGTTCTTGACGCAGTTGCGCTGCGTCAAGGTGACGCGACACGATTTACCGAGCGAATCGAGCTGTCGCCTTGAACTTTCGGGAGATACCGATAATGGACAGACGCTTCTTTCGACGTGGATGCCTGCCTCTAATCCTCAACCATGAACCTCACTGACACCTTAAACCGCCCCCTGCGCGACCTGCGCGTCTCCGTCACGGACCGGTGCAACTTCCGCTGTGTGTACTGTATGCCGAAGGAAATTTTCGGCTCCGATTACCCCTACCTGCCGCACAGCGAAGTGCTGACCTTCGAAGAGATCGCGCGGCTGGCGCGCATTTTCGTCCAGCATGGCGTGAAAAAGATTCGACTCACCGGCGGCGAGCCTCTCGTCCGCAAGGATGCGCACCGGCTCGTAAAAATGCTCGCCGAGATTCCCAACCTCGACCTCACGCTCACGACCAACGGCGCGTTATTGGCGAAGCAGGCTCAGGCGTTGAAAGACGCGGGCTTGAAGCGCGTCACCGTGAGTTTGGATTCGCTCGACGATGAAACCTTCAAAGCGATGAACGACGTGGACTTCCCGGTGGCGAAAGTGCTCGAAGGGATGGACACAGCCGCACTCGTCGGGCTGGAACCGATCAAAGTCAACATGGTGGTGAAGCGCGGGATGAACGAATCCAGCATTTTGCCGATGGCGCGCTTCTTCCGCGAGAAGGGCTACATCCTGCGCTTCATCGAATACATGGACGTCGGTCACACCAACGGCTGGCGCATGGACGATGTGCTGTCATCGGCGGAGATCGTCAAAATGATTTCCGCCGAAATGCCGCTCGAACCCATTGACCCCAACTATCCCGGCGAAGTTGCCGAACGCTGGCGTTATACAGACGGGAGCGGCGAGATCGGGGTCATTTCATCGGTCACGCACGCGTTCTGCCGCGACTGCAATCGCGCGCGCATTTCTGCCGAAGGAAAATTGTACACGTGCCTGTTCGCTGTCAAAGGTCACGATCTGAAATCGCTCATGCGAAACGGCGCATCGGATGATGAAATCTCTCAAACCATCGCGCGCATCTGGGGCAAACGCGATGACCGCTACTCGGAACTTCGCTCTGAAAATACAATTGACCTGCCCAAAGTAGAAATGTCCCACATCGGCGGGTAGAGAAATTAAAAAGTTCTTTGCCACGGATTTCACGAATTCACACTGATTTTTAAAAATAATCCGTGAAAATCAGTGTAATCCGTGGCTAAGGTTTTTGGTTTTCCCTTTGTGTCCGTTGTGTCACTTCGGCAAGCTCAGTGCAAGCCTTTGTGTTAAAAATTCTTGGAGTATTCATGCCTCTGAACGGAATCAAAGCCATCTTCTTCGACCTCGACGGAACGCTTCGCCACAACATCCCCGGCGGAGGCGAGATTTTCTCCGAACACGTCCGCTCGCTGGGACTCGAAGTGAGCGAGGATGATTTTCATCGCGCCATGCGCTGGGAATTTATGTACTGGGCGAGTTCTTCCGACCTGCTCGACGATACAAAAAAATACGAGAATGAAAGCGAAAAATTCTGGGCGAACTATAGTTATCGCCGCCTCGTTGCATTGGGCATCCCAGCCAAAAGATCAAAATCGCTCGCGCCGAAAGTTTCCGCCTACATGCAGGAGTTCTACGCGCCCAAAAGCATCGTCCCCGAGGATGTGAAGAAAACTCTGAGCGAATTGAAAGAACATGGATATGTCATGGCGGTTATCTCGAACCGCGACAAACCGTTCGCCGAGGAACTCGAATCGCACGGCATCGCGGACCTCTTCGAATTCTCGCTCGCCGGCGGCGAAGTGGATTCGTTCAAGCCCGAGCCTGAAATTTTTCAGCACGCGCTCAAACGCGTGGCAGGGCTCTCCGCGCGCGAAACGATCTACGTCGGCGACAATTATTATGCCGACATTGTCGGCTCGCGCCGCGCGGGACTTCGACCTGTTCTTTTCGATCCCAGTGGTTTTTTCCCCGAAGCAGATTGCGCCGTCATCAAATCGTTCGACGAATTGATGACGGCGATCAAGAATTTGTAGGGGCTGTGTCCGCGCTGAGCGGAGGTCTGAGCGGAGCGATAGCGGAGACGAAGACCGAAGTCGAAGCGCCACTTTACGTTAATCACAATAAGTCGAAAATCTTTGTTGGACGCAGATAAACGCTGACCCACGCTGATTCAAAGAAAATAATCTGCGTTTTTCTGCGTTCATCTGCGTCCTAATCTTATTTATCCGTGATCAATTCCTTCAACGTATTCCCCAACCTCGTAACCCCCTCGCGGATCGTCTCCGGCGAGGAATATGAAAAGTTAAGCCGCATCGTGTTCCTGCCTCCGCCTGTTGGGTGGAACGCTTCGCCCGGCACGAACGCGACCTTCTTTTCGACGGCGCGTTTCAACACCTCAGCCGAGTCCATGCCCTCAGGCAGGATGCTCCACAGGAACATGCCGCCTTTCGGCTTTCGCCATGTCACACCGGCGGGAAACATCTCCTCCATCATTTCAATCATCACATCGCGGCGTTCCTTGTACGTGGCGCGGATCACCTTCACATGCTCGTCAAGGAATCCCCCTTTTGCCGCCTCGAACGCGATATATTGATTGAACGAAGAAGTGTGCAGATCCGCCGCTTGTTTGCTTAGCACAAGTTTCTGAATCACTTCCGATGGCGCGATCACCCATCCCAGCCGCAGACCCGGCGCGAGCAATTTCGAGAATGTGCTGAGATAGATCACGTTGCCGCTGTAATGCCCGCCATTCGGACCGCGATACTCGCTGTCTAACGCCACAATGGATGGGATATGTTCGCCTTCATAACGTAACTGCCCATACGGATCGTCTTCGATGATCGGCACGCCGTATTTATCCGCGATCCGAATGAGTTGCATCCGCCGCTCAAGGCTCAGGGTGGACCCGCTGGGGTTTTGGAAATTTGGAAGAACGTAGATAAATTTAGGTCCGACACGCAGCGCCGCTTCCAATTCATCCACGATCATCCCGTGTTCATCCGTTCTCACGGGGATGTACTGCGCGCCGTACGCATTCCACGCCTGCAACGCGCCGACATACGTCGGCGATTCGACCACGATGAAATCGCCGCGATTGACGAACAGCCGCCCGACGAAATCCAACGCTTGTTGCGAGCCGGAGGTGATGAGAACGTTATCCGCGCCCACTTCTGAACTGAAGCGCGAGATGTGCCGCGCGATCATCTCACGCAGGGGACGGTGTCCCTCGGTCGTGCTGTATTGAAGCGACTGCGGTCCGAAATTCTCCAGCACAGTATTGCTTGCCTCGCGGAACCGCTCCAACGGAAAAACCTCGGGCGCCGGCAGACCACCGGCAAACGAAATGATCTCCGGCTGTTCGGTGAGCTTCAACAATTCACGGATGACCGAACTGGACATTTGTTGGGTGCGAAAAGCGTAGCGATATTCCCAGGGTGTATGCATTCTGTCTCCTATACGGAACGCGGATTTCAATCCGCAAATCCTTGACGAACAAAAAGCCTGTCAGGTACGTTTGTACCCGTCAGGCTTTGGCTTGGCATTGCGCGGATGATCAAAAGGTAAAGGATTTGTCTCATCTCAACTCAATCTTAGCACGGATTTCTCTACCGGTAATGTTAAAACTCGTACGCTTTGCCACAGAGCCCACAGAGAACTCAGAGTTTTTTTCTCAGAATCTCTGTGTTCTCTGTGGCAAAATGACTTTCGCAAGAGGTTTATTTTCGACTGCGTTACAATGGGGCAATGCCCCGCGCCTCCCGCCTCCCATCCGGTCTGCTCCCGTTCCAACAGGGCGGTCTCGATTCGCTGTGCGGACTCTATAGCATCATCAACGCGGAACGCATCATCAACCGCTCACCCAATATCGAAACACAACAACTATTCGACGACCTCATCCACTTCCTCTCCAAACGCAGGCTGTTGAGCCAATTGCTCATCGGCGGCATCAACCACCAGCAGATGTTGTTGATCCTCGATAAAGTCGTCGGCAAACAGAGAATCTCCAGCGTCGAAGTCACATGGCGCGGCGTGCCCAACCCCGACCTGACCACCTTTTGGAAATCCATGCAAACCTTCCTCGACGGCACGCCCAACCGCGCCATCATCCTCGGCTTGCAGGGCTACCACGACCATTGGACAGTGATCGAATACATCACGGACCGTTCGATCTTCCTCTATGACTCCTCGCGCATCAAGCGCCTGCCCCGCGCGCGTTGCACCACCGTCTACGCCACGTGGACGCGCAAACACCTGCTCCTGCCCGCGCAAACCTATTTCCTTTCCAACGAGAGTGAAGATGAAGAGTGAACTCGTCAACGAGGAATTCTGCTACCTCACCACCACAGGTCGCGTCACCGGCAACCCGCGCGAGATCGAAATCTGGTTTGGGATGAAAGGCGACACGCTCTACATCCTCTCCGGCGGCGGGCACAAATCGGATTGGGTGAAGAACCTGACGAAGAATCCCAACGTCAGCGTGCGGATCGGGACAAGCCGCTTCAACGCGACGGGACGGCTGGTCCAGTCTGCGGACGAGGAATCCGCCGCCCGAACCCTGCTCGCCGACAAATACAACGAGCGCGAATCCGACGGCTCGCTCAGCGAGTGGGCGCAAGCCGCGCTGGTCGTGGCGATTGATTTGCAGTTGGACCGAAAATAATTATACGTGTAGGGGACGTTCTCTAACGTCCCCGTTGGCGTAAGCCTGTCCTGAGCTTGTCGAAGGGAGAACGCCAACTACGCACTTTGTTCTTGACGCAGTTGCACTACGCCAAGGTTGCGTCAACAGCCGCGCCGCCGAATCAACCCAACCCGTAGGGCGAAGCGGGCGGGAAAATCGGCGTGCTATAATCCGCGCAAGTGAATCCCATGCCCGACCCCAAAATCTTTTTTGAAACTGAACAAGTAAAAATCATCCACGATGATGTCGTCGCCACCGATTGCGTGGACGATTCCAGCATTGACCTGATCGTCACCTCGCCGCCGTACAATGTGGACATCGCTTACAACTCACACAAAGACGATATTTCATACGCGGAGTATCTCGAGTTCAGCCAAAAGTGGATGGCGCGTTGTTACGAATGGCTGAAAGACGACGGTCGCTTCTGCTTGAACATTCCGCTCGATAAAAATAAAGGCGGGCAACAAAGCGTCGGCGCGGATTTGACCACGCTCGCAAAACAGATCGGCTTCGGCTATCACTCCACCATCATTTGGAACGAGGGAAACATTTCGCGCCGCACCGCCTGGGGATCATGGATGAGCGCCAGCGCGCCGTTCGTCATCGCGCCGGTGGAATTGATCCTCGTGCTGTACAAAAAACAATGGAAGAAAAGTGGCGGAAGCAAAATATCCGACGTGACGCGCGACGAATTCATGGAATGGACCAACGGCGTGTGGACGTTCAACGGCGAAAGCAAAAAGAAGATCGGTCACCCCGCGCCGTTTCCACTCGAACTGCCGCGCCGCTGTATCAAACTGTTCAGTTATGTCGGCGACACCGTCCTTGACCCATTCAGCGGAAGCGGCTCAACCATCATCGCGGCAGTGACAAATGCACGCAAAGCCATCGGCATCGAAGTGGACGCGAAGTATTGCGAGTTGTCGAAGAAGAGAATCACTGTTGCAACAGAAGCGGCATTGTGACTCCGACCGCCATCAGAATATGAAAACCAATAAAGTCGTTCCACGTTCCACTTTCTTTGACGAAGTTCGCGCTATTCTGGCGCAAGCCCGCCAGAAGGCATACGCCGCCGTCAACTTCGCAATGGTCGAAGCCTATTGGGAGATCGGCCGCCGCATCGTGGAGGAAGAACA
>JBGANO010000042.1:0-35353 GCA_044222305.1 Anaerolineales bacterium | reverse complement strand
AGGTCTCGCCTGCCATGCGCGAGTATCAACGAACATCCACCACAGTGGCGAATGCGTATGTGCAACCCGTCACCTCGAATTATCTTGAGCGCATTCAATCGGGTTTGGCGCAGGCGGGCTTGAACGCTCCGCTCAACGTGATGCTTTCCAGCGGCGGCACAACAGACATCGAAACCGCCACGCGCTTCCCGATCCGCCTCGTCGAGTCGGGTCCTTCGGGCGGCGCGTTGGCGGGCGTTTATTGGGGCAAACAAAACGGCTTCAAAGATATCTTCGCGTTCGACATGGGCGGCACAACCGCGAAAGCCATCCTCACGCACAAATCCGAGTTGAGCGTCACGTCGGTTTCCGAAGTGGCGCATGTGCATCGCTTCAAGCGCGGCAGTGGACTTCCCCTGCTCGTGCCGATGATCGAGATGATCGAGATCGGCGCGGGCGGAGGGAGTGTGGCGCATGTGAATAATCTCGGCTTGCCAGCGGTTGGACCAGAAAGCGCCGGCTCGACCCCCGGTCCAGCCTGCTACGCCCGCGGCGGCACGAGTCCCACCGTGACGGATGCCGACCTGCTCATCGGCTACCTCAACGCGGATTATTTTGCGAACGGCTCAATTCGACTCGATGCCTCAGCCGCCGGGAAATCCTTCGAGAGTTTGGCAAAGGAACTCGATATTTCAATCATCAAAGCCGCGTGGGGGATTCATCAACTGGTGAATGAGAACATGGCGTCGGCGGCGCGCGTCCATGCGGCGGAGCGGGGATTGGACATTCAAAAGTACGCGATGGTGACAACGGGCGGCGCGGGTCCTGTCCATGCGAGCGGGGTGGCGGAGCGGTTGAATGTGAAAACAGTGATCGTCCCCCCGATTGCGGGAGTCGGTTCCGCATTTGGCTTTTTGCTCGCGCCAATCTCATTTGATTTCACGCGTAGTTATCTCACGCGCATCGATCAAGTGGAGGCGCCTTTGCTGATGAAAATTCTGCGCGACCTCGAAGCCGAGGGACGCGCGATCGTGACGAACGCGGGCGTCGCTGTGGAGGATATTCGCGTCACGCGCAGTGTGGATATGCGTTATCTGAGGCAGGGCTATGAGATCCGCGTGGAGTTCGAGGGGAATGCGATCAATGCGGAAACGTTGAACTTGCTTGAACAGCGTTTTGAGGAAGAGTACATGCGCTTCTATGGCGTGTTGTGCGAGGGTGTCCCGATTCAGGCGGTGAATTGGCGCGTGGTGGTGTCGGGTCCCACACTGGAGATCGAAGGGCAGGCGTTGAAAGTGGGAGAAGAGTCGCAGAAACTGGACCAGCCGTATGGGAGTCGGAACGTGGTTTTCAATCCCGAGGCTGGCGCGGTGTTGACTCCCGTCTATCGGCGCGAGTCGCTTTCATCATCGTTCAAGGCGAACGGTCCCGCGATCATCGAAGAGGCAGAGTCCACCACGATTGTTTTGCCGAACTGGTCGGCGCGCGTGGATGTGAATGGTTGTTTGGTGCTGACGAAGTCTTCTTAGCCACAGAGAGCGCAGAGAAAAGAAGAGATTTTTTCTCTGCGCTCTCTGTGATCTCTGTGGCAAAAAAGGATGTCAATATGATTGATTCGATTTTGCTCGAAGTGTTATGGAAGCGTTTGCTCTCGATCGTCAACGAACAGGCGGCGGCGTTGATCCATTCGTCGTTCACCACGCTGGTGCGCGAGGCGGGCGATCTTTCGGCGGGCGTGTTCGACGCGCAAGGGCGCATGCTCGCGCAGGCGGTGACGGGCACGCCGGGGCACATCAATACGATGGCGAATTGCGTGCGCGATCATGTGGTGAAGCAATTCCCGATTGAAACGTTGCAACCCGGCGACACGATCATCACCAACGATCCGTGGGCGGCGTCGGGACATTTGTTCGACCAGACCATCGTCTCGCCTGTGTTTTACAAGGGCAAAGGCATCGGCTGGTTTGCCAGCACGTGTCACGCCATGGATATCGGCGGCTTGACGATGGGTGGTGACGCGACGGAGTTATTCGAAGAGGGATTGTTCATCCCGTTCACAAGTCTGTCACACTTACCACTTTGAGATTTCACCAAATTTAGTCCAACTCCTATCGAAAGGACGACCCAAGTCAGTCAAGTAATTGGAAGTTGCAGAGAGTCCTCTTGGTAAAGCCATGAGGACTTCTTATTCGCCAATGATCTTTATCAATACACGCTTCCTTCGCCGCCCATCGAATTCGCCGTAGAAAATCTGTTCCCACGGACCAAAATCAAGTTTACCGCCCGTCACGGCAACGACTACCTCACGCCCCATGATTTGGCGCTTCATGTGCGCGTCGGCATTATCTTCGCCGGTGTCGTTGTGGCGGTATTGGCTGATTGGTTCGTGAGGGGCAAGTTTCTCCAGCCACCTTTCATAATCTTGGTGCAAGCCTGATTCGTCGTCGTTGATGAAGACGGATGCGGTTATATGCATGGCTGAAATCAAAACGATGCCTTCCTGGATTCCACTCTCATGAAGGCAGGTTTCTACTTGTGATGTGATGTTTACGAATCCACGACGAGTGAGGAGGTTGAACCAGAGTTTTTTACGGTAGGACTTCATGGTGGTTTCTTATCCATTTCGATATAACCTTGATGATTGTACTTGACTCCCAATTATTGAGGTAGCTTTGTTACAGTTTTCGTCAGGTTTCGGATATTTGAACTCATTTTTCTAACGGCATCTATCTTTTTATAGGCGACGTTGTCACAAGGAAAACGTGAGAAAAACGCCAGACCGATGAAGTGTGCCTATTCAGATTCCGGTTATAGTGCAACCCTCGTGAACCACAAAAACTGATGAATAGGCACACGCCTTGTTGTATAATCCACCCATCGTTCCTCGTATACAGACCACAAAGTGAGGGTTGGCGCCATGACGGAAGTAAACGATAATACCAGCAGGAGGAATCTTTCTCTGGCAGGCTATGGGCCGCAAGTATTAATTGCGCCTGTCCTGGCAGCAGTTCTGCTGTGCATTTTCTTCTATTTCTTCGGGTTCGATGTAGATCTGCTCTGGACGAATGCCATCATTCTCACGGTTTGGCTTATTCTAGTTTGGATCGCGTTTCTTCGCCAACCAGATGGGGGATTCTGGCGGAATTACCGCTGGATCATTTCACCCGCAGTTCTTATTTTGCTGTTTTTATTCAATACTTCTTGGGCGCAATCAACGCTTACTACCTTGAGCTTGAAAAAGAGCGTCATTAAAATGACGCCATTAGACTCTTCTCAGATTCATGCGGAATATCCATCTCAAATTCTTTTTGACGATACTGAACCATCTGAAATCCACTTATGGGTAACAGGCTCATTAAATTGCCCAAGTCTGGTATTCTCTGGAGAAGGGCTTCTCTTTGCCATCAAGCCGCCGTCTGATGCGCCCTTGGAGTGGAGCGAACAACTGATCCTCCAGTTTAATAGAACAACAACCTCAATCACTCTATTGGTGCAACCGTCACAGCCGCGAGGAACATATTCTAAAATCGTTCAACTAAAACTGAGTTCTAACGGTAATCTTCTGGATATTCAAGATTGGCAGATAGCCGTTGAAAGTAAACGCGATTCTCAGATTCGTGGTTGGAAAAAGAATTTTCTAAGCACAGGCGGCACAATCGTTTCGCTGATTACTGCGATATTTGTCGGTATCAAGCAGTTGGAAGAGGAGAAAAAGCGGCAAAAGAGGGAACAGGTTAAACAAATCATATCCGATTTCAGGGATGCAAAAAATAATTTTTCAAAGACATTGCAGGAATATCTGGGTTTGAGCGACGATTGGAAAGAATGGGATAAGGAGCTACAAAAGGATTTTTGCGAGGCATATACTACTTTTGTCGAAGATAAATTATGGGACTCGCTCGCAGTAAAAACAATCATAGAAATAACCGACGATGTTAATCTTTGCTTCCAAGTGTGCGAAAGGATATTCGAAGACGCGAAAAAAAAACCGACTTCTACCCTGAAACAACTTCAATCCGCTTTACGGCAGGACGAACAAGCTCCTCATAATCTTCTAACTACGCTCAAGGAATATCCGATTAGCATTAATACTGCCAAGATTATCGCTAGTGTTTTTCCTCCTAATCTCAAGAAAAAAACGATTGACGATTACGCAGGCAAATTTTTAGACCAAATACGCGGCCTCAAGGTTGAATTGGATTTTCCTGATTCTGAAAATTTCCCGTTACAGATACAATTTCCTTTTTATGCAAAAGATCATATATCCGAAGACCGATTGATTGCCTGGCTAAAAACTCATGAATTGGATTGCTCTCCTTTTGCAGACGCTGACAATCCTTTTTATTCCGTCTTGGACGGCCAATGGCTTGTTGGTTGGGAGTTGCCTGGATTTACACTCCCAACACCTGATCAAAATCGAATCTTTGAATTTGCAAATTCTTGGGATGCTGGCGCGGCGTTGTTCGAATATTGCAAAGCATTGCAGTCCAAGATAAAGTTTAAAGAAGACGTATTTTTCGCTATTGTTACTCCAAGCATGATTGAGAATTATCAAGCGGATCATCCCCGAAAGCTGTACCTACACGCGCTCGCAGAGCAATGGATATGGTCGCTGGCAGAAACGCCAACTTTGTTTTACTCATTGCAAGGCGAACAGCGCGATTTGGCAGGACGGCTAATTCGCTGGCACGATCTTTCTCCTTCCATTTCACTCCATAAGATCAGAAAATTTGCAGGGCGTTTACAAGAGGAAGAGAAGAAAAAACAGGCGCTCTTGTTATCGGGAATTACCGAGTGGCTGTCTGATAAAGATGCGTCTGATCTTCGAGTGGAAGAAGTCAACGCCTTGATAGAACTGCAGCCGGCTCCCAGGCACAATAATCTTTTCCTGATCTCCACCATTGATTTAAACCCATACGTGGAAAAACAAATATCTCTAAATCTTCATGAAAAACTGGCTGAGCAATCTGACTGGCTAAGCGCGCACAATAGTAGGGTTGTTAGTTTTTCAATCGGCGCGAAAAACCGTCAAACCGTTGCTCACTTAAGTTTGGTCAATCAATGCAAAGTTCGGACGCGAAAATGCTCTAATGACAAACTGGAATTCAATCAATTATTCAATGCGCCGGGCATAGAGCCTGATGATATCCTCGCCCGCAAAGCAAACGGCTCTCCCGGCAGAATGGTAAGATTGGGACAAAAGTTGCTGTTACAGCACGTGGAAAAATACTTGCCCGATGATAAAGATAATTATGAATACCTGCATATCGAAGACCTAGAAGCCCTCTAAGCATGAAAAGCGTTCCATCTGCCGAATCTCTGTTCAAAACGCTCAAGGCGGAAAACGAGCCTTGGCTGGGAGATGTATTCATTTCCCAGCCTGTTTTTGAGCGCCTCAAGGAAGAACATTCGAACATCTTGTATGGCGAAATAGGAAGCGGCAAAACGGCAACGCTTCTAGAGTTGAAAAGACAGCAAAAGGAAAATACTTTTACAGCAGTGTGGCGACCGGAACCGATTCTCGAAGCGCCTGCCACCGGGACCGCGCTCGCTCAACAAGCCGTGAAACAGGCTTTGCAGATTTGTGTAGAGAATTTGGTCATGGAGGGCAATCTGCCTCAGCGATTAGGGGAACCTTCGCGGAATGTCGCATCCGCTTTGCAGTGGTTTCTGCAAAATTATCTTCCCTTTGAGGCTGGCTTCTACATTCAGGATCAGGCAAATCGTCTGTCACAGGACGACTTGCAATGGTATTTGAAGTTGCTGGCAGAATCGTTTCCCCCGATCGTCAAGGAGCAAACCAGCTTAAAAGATCAACTTCGCCTTTTGCTGGCGGTTTTACATGCGGCAAAGTATGAACGTCTTTGGCTGTTGATCGATGGACTCGAACGGTGGACTCCGCGTCAGGCGGGTGAACAGATCGAGGCGGCGTTGGAAGCGGTCCTTTCCACGTTGGTTTTCTTCGACCTGCCGGATGTCGCGTTCAAGTTTTTCGCTCCCGCCCCATTCAGAAGCGTCCTGCATAAAACCAGCGGCGTGGAACGTCACCGCTCCAGTGAGGCAAACTTGTCATGGTCGGCGGAGGCGTTGCAGGAGATATTGGAAAAACGCTTGGAATGCGCGCTGTCCTCAAAAAAGGCATCGTTGAACTCTCTGTGCGATGGAGATCAGTTTCTGAGTTGGCTGAAAGAATATGCCGGAACTTCTCCCCGCGCCTGGCTTGGGTTTGCCGCGCCGTTGATGGCGGAATATCAAAAGGAGGGCAAACGTCTTACCCCTGCGCAGACCCGTAAGTTCATTCTTGAACATCCCGCCCCATTACGCCTCCGCCCGGAACGGAGCGAGGTCTGGTTGGGAGAAAAACGTATTGCTAACAGTTCGGCGCTGGAATTCCGTGTGTTGCAGTATCTCGCCGCTCACTCAGAAAAATTAGCCTCGTTGGAAGAATTGTATTACTACGCCTACAAAGAGTTGGGTACGCCGCCGGATAAAGGAGATATAGCTTGGACCCACCCAAAAACATGGCGCGGGGCGATGGATAACGTGCTTATGAGAATAAGGCAAAAGATCGAGCCAGACCCCAAAAAACCGCTTTATCTGGTCACGCGTCACGGAAAAGGGGTGGAACTGCTTCACAATGAGCTGTGAGAAAATTGTGAGAAAGCTACGAGATGATTGAAGGATGAAAAATGACGCGCTGATATATACAATTCGCACACATGGCTTTACAATGTTGACGCAAAAGTAATCTGTATACACCCCGAATATGCAAATATCGGAAAGGAAGTTCCCTCTTTTTTAATAAGGGAAAGTTGTGGACATGCAACCTGCCGTAAGAGGGCTCTCCGCCTTCGGATTCGCGTTCGACCCCTTCGAATATCTGGACAGCACAAAAGATGCGCATCTGCAAGAGTACCTGATCATCCCTAAAGCGGTGGAGATCGCCCTCTCGGAGCAGCCGGTCGCCATCCTCGCCCAGCCGGGCGGCGGCAAGAGCGCGCTGAGAATCTATACGTCAAATTTCTACAAAGACAGCCGCGGTATTCGTTTTCCCGTCACCTACGTTCCCGATGATTATTCGACGGAAAACGATTTTCATTTTAAAGGGATCAAAAAATCCCTGGCGAGCGCCGCGTTCATGTACCTGGCGTCTTACCCCGATCTTTTTTTTGCTTTAAGCTCTGAAAATAGACAGAAATTAAAAGGACTGCTGTTGGGACTTCCGCTTGGGCTGGACTTCAACTTGCAGACTCTGCGCGACTCCCGCTTCCTCTCGGACCTCGAGCAGACTCTTGGAACCCCCGCCTTTTCCAACCTCCCACGGTTGGACCGCGCCCACCATCAACTTGCTCGCGAGTTGGAAGAAGAATCCCCTTCCGAATCACTGTCTTTAGACGACAGTTTTGCATTGCTCAATAATGCTTTTGGCGTAAAGTCCATTCACATTCTTGTAGACGGGCTGGATGGGTTCATGGAAACCCAATCTCCACAAGCATTGTTGGCTTGGATAGAACCTCTGTTAAACGTGCTGGAAACATGGGAAAAGAAAAACATCTATCTCAAGTTCTTCCTGCCAATGGACATCTCCGACGCGCCCGCGCTAACGAATCTTGGCATCCTACGCGCCGCTGCGCTGACGTGGGACGATCACCTGCTTGCCGAAGTAATTCGCCGCCGCGTGTTCGTCGCCAGCCGCAGAACTTTCGACAGCTTGGATGCCATTAGCGCGCCCGACCTTCGGAATGTAGAATTAAGCCTCGCCCGCCAGTTGGGGGAAAAAGAAAAATTACCCCGCCAGATCATTTTGAAATGTCAGAACCTGCTTCGCAATGTTATCAAGTCTAATAGAATAGAAATTTTGCCAGATGATTTATTTTTTTCAAGGGAGTCGTTCTATGTTACAGCCATATAAGATATTCAATTCAGCCGAGTTCACGGATCGGGACACGGAATTTAAGGGTGTTGAAACGTTCACGAAGGAAAGAAACCGAGGCGCTCTCATTTTTGAGGGAGAACGAGGCAGCGGTAAAACTACTTTTTTATTCGAACTTTACCGCAGACTTAATGAACAGAGAGAGTTACGCCCATTTTTGATCAGTCTTTTTCCTTATTCTGCTCCTGAATTCGAAGCGAACAAAAATAATTGTCTTAATGCAAATAGACCTTTTCAGAGAGACGATATCCCCGCCGTATTGAACCGCCTGGCAAGTTATCTGGAAATTGACTCCATCGAAACCGATGACCGCGAGTTCAAGAAGGATTATTTTGCGCGTGGGCTGGCATATCGTTCAGCGCAAGCCACCCCCGTGTTGTTGGTGGATTCGATCTATGAATGCCCGGATGACACTCGAATAGAATTCGAGAAATTCATCCTCGCGCCAATTCTCGCCTCCGAGCGCGTTTTCGTTATTTTGACCGGGCGCGGTAAACGTCCGATTTGGTCGAGACCCGAATTGCGAGACGCCGATATTATTAAACTTGAGCCTCTCAAGGCTAACTTTGTAGTTGAGCAATTAGACAACTTGAAAAAACAGGGAAAGTTAAAGCGCGACCCGAGCGAATACGATGCAATCGCTGATCTCAGCGGCGGCTATCCTCTGATCGTGCGCGTCATGGCGGAATCGAACAAACAACTATCAGCCGCCCTGGATGAGGCTATCAATATTATTATTGAGGAAACACTGCCAGAAAGGGAGCGGGGAAATTTAGAAAACATTCGTCCTTTTATCGAAAGATTAGCTCTCGTGGGTATTCCTTTTCGTATTCCCGATGTGGATGAGTATCTTTACGGTGATGATCGTGAATCTAGGGCAAAAACCAACAATCTCATCAATCTGTTATTGGAAAGTTATCTACTACGCTATGAGGGCAAGGGATACCAACTCGGTCAGTCTGTAGTCCATCCCATTCGAAAATGGCTGGCTTTGAAAGGACGAGACACTGAATACATGAAACAATTACAACAAATAAGCATGAAACTGCAAGAGGAATATCCCACCGCCAGGACATGGTATCAACAAATGCTGCCGGCGAAGACTTCTCTGCCTAAAAATATTTTCAATCCGTTAAATGCAAGCAAGGCGCATCACGCATAAGACCGGGGAGCCGCACACTATGTTTCCAGAACATTTTTCCTACAAAACACTTGAAGAATTCATCGGGCGAAAAACCATCTTGGACCAAGTCCGTGGCTGGCTGAATGATAAGAAATTCCACCTTGCCTTCTTTAGCGGCGAGTATGGTATCGGTAAGACGCGCCTCCTCCAACGGATTCTCGAAGTAGAAAAGAAACATGACGGTGCGCCCGCGCGCTTGATTGACCTGTACCATTTTGACCACCACACTCCCGAAGGTTTGGCGCGCGCGATCTATAAATGTTTCGAGAAAACCGACAACGAACACTACTTCAATCCGTTCATTACCGCGCGGCGAAGGCTGGATGAGGCGCGCGCCGGCGGAGACAGCAAAGCCATTCACGAGCAACTGCAGAAATTGTTAGACAGTTGCGCCGAAGGCGTAAAAAAGATGAGCGCAGAACGCGGCGTTCTATTGCTTTTCGATACCGCCGAACAATTTGTATACCCCACGGGCAAACGCTTTGTTCCTGCCTGGGAGTGGTTGAAAGGCTGGGTCGGGGACCTGCCGTGCGGCGCGGTGTTTTTTGCGGGACGCCCAGCCGCCTCCGCCCTTTTCCAAGGTTTTCCGCTTTCCACGACGATCCCGTTGGGTTTCTTCACTCTGGAGGAAAGCAATGCGTATCTGACAGCGGTGGCGAATCGTTGGTCGCAGAAAACGAGTCAATCCGTCTCCTTCGCGGAGGACGAAGTTCAAAAACTTCACGCGTTGAGCCAAGGGCGCCCGATCCTGCTGGCAATTTTCCTTGAATCGCGCATGCGGGATCCGCAAGCATTCAAGAATTTATCGGAATATCAAACGGAAACCTTCGAAAAGAAAGTTATCGATTACTTGCTCAGCCAGCCCGATCTGGGCGAAACGCTCAAAACCGCCGGGCGCGCGCGGAAAGGCATCAATCCTGAATTGCTCATGCAGATTCGCGGAGGCATTTCTTTCCGCGAAGCAAAAGGAGCGCTCGAAACACTTAAGAACACGTCTTTTGCAAAGACGTTCCTTGACGATGACCGGGTGTACCTCCATGATGATATGTATGATCTGCTCGAAAAATATGTCTATTTGGAGGACGCTGATGCTGCCGAAGGACAAACCGCCGCGCAAGCCATTTACGTATATTACAAAGAAGAAGCCATCAAGCAAAAGAACAAAGAACTACAGAATATTTTTGCCAGCCTGGCGCAGGAAGGTTCTGAACGATCCGCTGCGCCATCGAAAGAGTATGTCGAAGAAATCCGTAAGATCGAATCTTCCCGCCAACGCCTGAAAACGGAATTTATTCATTACCGTTTACGCAGTCAAGTGACGAAAGATGACAAAAGAAAATCGTCTGAGGACGACCCGATTCTTGGGGGGCTGAAAATGTATTACCGTTACGGTCACGAAGCCGCCACCAGCAACAACGACGAGATCTTGATACCCCTACAAATCGAGCTGACCAACTTCTGGCTGACACTGGACGATGAAAATCTATGGAAATTGCTGGGGTGGCTTCGCCTGGAAGATCGAAATTTCTGGAAGCCGTTCATCGAAGGCATGTTGTTGGTTCATGAAATCTGGCTCAAGGTGGCGACGGGTCAAAAGTATCGAGACGAAGTTCCCGCTCTTCAAAAAAGTCTTTCCTCTATTTCCGGGCTTACCTCAGATCAAAGGACGCTTCTCCACGCTTTGCTGGAAACCTGGCTGGGAACGGGATTGGTCTTCGGCGAACCACAAGATTATGGCCGCGCTGAGGCGATATTCAGCGCCATCATTGATGAAATAAAAAAAATGGCTGTCGAACAGCGTTTGAAATGGTCCCAGAATGTTATCCTCAGTTTGGCGCGGCGCCAACGAGCGTATCTGCATCGCATTCGCGGGTCGTTTGAGAATGCAATCGAGGATTTTAGACGGGGGTTGAATTACTGCCGTTTGATTCATTTCGATCACGAGGAAGCCACCTTGCGCAACGACTTGGGGTTTGCCCAAATGCTGGATGGTCAGTTCCTGCCTGCCTTCGAAAACATGTGGGATGGCTTAAATCTTCGGTACAAGCTAGCCGTTGGGCACCGCACCGCGCTCAGTCATAGTTCGCTGGCGCAGTATTTCATCGCTACAGGAGCATATGAGGAAGCGCGCAAACACGCGCAATCTGCCGTACGGATTGCCAATGCGGTGGGGTATCGCCGCGGGGTCGGGTTTGGCAATCTGGCGCTGGCAGAAGCGACGCGGCGATTCGCCTTTTCCGCGCAGGCGCCTTCCAATCAGATAGAATATCTGCGCGAGGCGCAGGATGCTATTGAAATCGCGCTCAAGGAACTTGCCGAACCGGCGCGGGTGATTGAAGCCAATTTAGAGCAAGCCTGTTTGTATCGTGACCGTATCCGCGTCGAGACAGACTCTGCGAAGAAAAAAGCCTGGTTCGAGAAATCAGACAAACAATTCCAATTGGTCGCAAACGAAGCGGAAAAAGCGGGGATCGAATACCGTCAAGTGGATGCTATGTCCAACCGTGTTTGGCTTGGATATTTTGCCAACGATATGGAACATGCGGAACAAGCTGCTAAAGACTTCGAATCGCTCCCCGTGCTTGAACCCTACTGGCTCAGAAACGGAAAGTTTGTTGACGAGGAAAAGGCGCGTAGAAATCCGCAACTGTGGTCGCAGATCGGCAAGCACTATGTAGGCTGCGGCATGGTGGCGCTGGCAAAGTGGAGAAATGAAAAGAAAGATGAGTTTCTCAAAGAAGCCGCGCGCTATATGATGCTGGGACTCAAATATAGTGCGGCATTCGCAGATGACCATCGCGGTTTACGCGAAGGACGCCGCACGCTGCTGCTCGAACTGGCAAAACTGAATTTTGAAGAACTAAAACAATTCAGCGGTTTTGTTTTGGAAGCGGAGAAATCCGAAAAGATCGTAAAGAAGAACGAACAATCAACAATTCAAACTGTGATGCGCGATCACGCTTTGTGGTTTGCCGAATAACCGATATAGACATATTTGTCGTTCCAAAAATCCCCGACGCCAATCGGGGATTTTGCATTCTTGCGCTAAGAATGGTTTCGGCTATAATCATGCCATTCGGTCAAGTTGGTTTTCCTTACCATGTCTGGGGCGCCTCATGAAACCAAAAGTTTTGTTTTCCCATCCGCTCGAAGATACCGCTCACAATTTTAACGGTGGGTGCGATAGTGATTGTGCCTGTTCATTTCCCATCGCGCCGCCAAACCTGCAAGGATTACCCGCAGAGTATGGCGCAGGTTGTGATGGCGATGGAGAGGTCTTCTCGGTCAAACATTCGCTGACAGGCAAAACATTAGTACGCGCTTCTGGGCAAGGATATTCCTTGCCCATTGATGATCATTCTGCGGCGCTTATGACGAATGCGAAGGCTCCGCTGTATGTTCTCAACACTCCCGCGCGGGAGATTCTGGATTTCTTCTCCCAGCCGCGCGATCCCGCCGAATGGTCCCGAACCAGTTCGATAGACTTTTACGACGCGCAACTCGCCATCGCTCAATTTTACGAAGCGGGACTTTTACAAGAAGTATCAGCCCAGCCCCAAACAATAAACTTTAATCAAACTGCCTCGCCGCTTGAATCCTGGCTGTATCTCACCCGCGCCTGCAATCTGGCTTGCGCGCATTGTTTTGTCAGCAAGGATATGCGTCGCATGAGTTTGGAAACAGGCTTGCAGGCGGTGGATCGTCTGTTCGACCTGGCGGAAAAACACGGGCATCCCGAAGTCAAGATCAAGTACGCGGGCGGCGAGCCAACCATGAATTGGGAGTTAATTCCCGCCCTGCATGAGCGGGCAAAATCGCGCGCGCAAGAAACGGGTTTGAGGCTGAACGAGGTATTGGTCACCAACGCCACACTGCTCAATCGCGAGCGGTTGCAATTCATCCAGGAAGAAGGATTCCGCCTCTCTATTTCGCTGGACGGCTTCGGCGAAGGACACGACCGTCAGCGTCCCGTTCGCAACGGCAACCCGACCTTCGAGCGAGTCTTCCGATCCGTTCTGCTCGCGCTGGAGGAGGGACTCAAACCCTACCTGATCACCACGATCACGCGCCTAAATGTAGATGAGGTCCCCGCGCTGGTCGCCTTTGCGCTCGAACACCGCCTCATGCTAAACCTCAACTTTTATCGTGCGCATGATCTTACGGACACCCTCGCGGCGGACAACGCATCAGTGACGCGCGCCCTGCAAGAGGCGTTGAAGGTTATCGAGGCAAACCTGCCCGATTACAACTTCATGGAAGGGCTGATTGACCGCAGTAACTTCGGCGCGGCGCATCAACACGTCTGCGGCGCGGGGCGGAATTACCTCAGCATTGACACCGACGGAAGCGTTCTCCCCTGTCACATGCTGACAGGCTACAACCTGCCAGGAATTCCTCTCCAGATGCTGGAATCGCCGCGCTTCGATGACTTCCCCAACCCGCCAATTGACCAGCGAAACGGATGCAACACTTGCGAGTGGCGCTACTGGTGCGCGGGCGGATGCCCCATCCACGCGAAGAATATCACAGGGACATCGAATGTTTCGTCGCCGTATTGCAGTGTGTACAAGGCGATTTACCCTGAACTGGTCAGGTTGCAGGCGTTGCAATTGCTTCAAGCGGATATAAATAGCCGATAAATCCCTCGTCAAATACAAAACGAATCTTCACTGGTGGATTGGAGTTGCTCCAATCCACCTTTCTTTTTTGATAGAAAAGTGTGAGAAAACGCATAGAATTAAATGATAAATCTGGGGGTTGGAAGTGAACACTCCTTTTAAAAGCGGTTGTAAACTTGCCGCATTCAAAAAGAAAGGAGTTTACGATGAATTACCAAAACGGACACTCAACAGGCGCAAAATGGTTTTTCTTTCTGGCGATCGTGGTTCTGCTCGGAGCATTTGCTCTCGGCGCGAACGTCAAAGATGCCAAGTGGTTGAACCGAGAGATCGCCTCCGCAACAGCCAATGAGATGAATGTGGCTACGGATATAGATCGCCAAAAAGCAGAATTAGACCTGCAAGTTCTCCAGGCGCAAACCGAGATTCAAGTTAACCAGATGAAGCAACAGGCAGACTATGAAGCCGCAAAGCGACAGCAGGAACTGAATGCGTCAACTGCCGCCGCCATCCAGAAGACGAATTTTCAGGCGGGCTTGTACGACACGGTCAACTTCGGGCTCATGGCTGTGATGATCGCCCTCGGCGTTGCGCTGGCTATCGTTGGCATCTCCTCTGCTATTGGTTTGTTCAAAATCTTGAACGCCAAAGCGCGAGCCATCCAACCCAGCCAAACCCAGACGGTTGTTGTACACAAGTATCATCGCAAGCCTTCGCCCGCCGTGCAAAAAGCCCGTCAGCGCGAACGCGAAGAACGCAAACTTGAAAAGCAGGTCATTGATCGCCGAATTGAAAGGCTTTTCCCCGATAACCAGGCGATCTGGAGCGCTGAAGAAAGCAATACCGAGGATCTCCAACCTGAAAAATATCCCTGGGCAGTCTAAGGATGTGAAACATGAAATGTCCAACGAAACTTACACTGTTATTTCTTCCGCACAAGCATCAAGGTAGATCGCCGCCGATGTATTGATGAAGAATGAATGACCAGCGGAATCAAACACTTGATGGAGGTAATCATCATGGAACCACCGTACAAAACAAGAAAAGCCCGAAACTTCGGGCTTTTCTTGTTCATTTCAACACATGTCAATCTTCATCTTCCCATCCGCTTTAGCGCCCGCTTTATAACACCCCAAATTTGACTTGTGTGTTTACTTGCGCGATAAGCGAGCACAAGAGAAAAAACAATCAAAGCCAAGCTAAGAATAGTGCCAGAGTAACCGATGAAATTTAATAATTCTATTTTAAATATCTTGCCCAACACTTGATTGGTCAGTTCTATTTGTTGAAGATCGGTCCAGAACGAAGGCAGCATGATCAGAGTTAGGATAAACGACACGGCTGTTAACCCGAGCGTCATGACTGCGGAAAGATCGTTGTTTTTCTCCGCCAGATCCAAAGCATACAATTCGTCAATATGATCAACCAGACTATTAAGGCTGGTCATGTTCCTGTCAATATGGGTAAGTAATGTTGGAACGCCCAATTCCTCCAACAAATATTGAGCTTTGATAATCGCGTATTCGGACCGACTCCAAACCAAGGGATCGCTCATGCCCTGGGATAAAGCCGCCAGCCTGCGCAAATTCCCCGCGCTACTGACGTGTTGAGGAAGGTGGCTGTCCAGTTCAATATCCCCGGCTTGAAGCGTTTTGCGAGCGGTATCCACGGTTTGCGCTGTTTCTTCCAAAGATTCGTAACTTGCGCGCTCAATTAGTTGAGCCAATGCGCGGATTTCCATGCCAAACTCGATCATGCGCTCAATCGCTCCCCAATAGCGCGCATACTTAACTTTCAATGTGGCGCCCGGTGTTGTGGACACAAGAAGATTATCTCCTTTATATCTCCGCGATGGAATGATCAAGGCGGTCCTTGTGGTTAGCAAAAAGATTTCGCCCATCCAGGACGCCAGATTCTTTTCCATAATCCGATCAACAATTTGCCACCGTTGTAAGGGAAATTTTAGCGAAAGGTTCTTGTTGCCCATAGTATCATCGCTTGATCCGCGCTCTAAGATCGCGCCTTCCAGTAAATTGATCAGAGTCCGTTTTATCAACGGAGAACGATTCAAGGCTTCCGGCGTTACAGGAATTTGCCTTGAAGGCTCGTTCTCTTTCGGGTTTGAACCGACAGGCTTTGTATTTGTTTGATTCGATTTTCCTTCTCTAATTACAATGGATTCATCGGCGTAGATCTCGTCAATATGGTAGACAACATAGGAGTCGTGCAGAGGCATGGATAATCGCGGTTCTGGCTTGGTTAAGTGGAGCGGCTCCGCGCCAAGGACCGTGATCTCGCCCGTTGCCTTGACGAACAACGATGCAACCTCCATTGCTATTTTCCATTGAACAGGGTTGTACAGCAGTTCGCTCTTGTCGGAAGCCTTGCTCCCCAGCCACTTCAGAAATGCTGAAACCGATCTCTCAACTTTTTTTATTTCATCAGGTTGGTCTTTTAACTCCTGCTTTTTTTTGGCAAGCCAGGCTCTTGCGCTTTGCACATCGAGCGACTCGTGTAATTTCAGAACGTCTTCGGCTATTTTTACGAGTTCGCGAGGGCTGTTGTAGTCCCGCGTTAGACGAATTACGAACATTCCCGTCACGGTGGGTCTGATGTAAATCTTCCAAGTATTCCATGTATGCAGGAATAGATTGCGGAATTGAAAATTGTCCATCAAATCTTTTGGAAACTTAATTTCTTCTTTCTTCAATAAATAGGTGGGGACCACGTGTTCTTCCAGAAAAAGCGCGCGGAATACGCCTGTTGCGAATCCCACTTGTTCTGTAGACATGTTGTTAACTGCCTGTTCCCCTTTTGTGTCATGGATATTTCTTGTGAATGGCGTTTTGGCGCTTTTGGCGTTCCACCAGCCATTCCGAAGCGTTTCAGCCAGTTGAGATGTCCCACGGATACTTTCGAACCGTTCTTGATCCTCGGCGGCGACAAACCGCTTCATGTTCAGCACGAGTATCACATTGGTATATCCTCTTGCGCTTATCTTTGCCTTCATGGTATCTCCCTTACCTTACTTCACCAGGATAGGCGCAAATTTACCACAAATCCGATCTATTCAGACAAATACGTTATATCAACGCTTTCCGATCTCCACCTCTCAATTTGTCCCTGCAAACTGCCTCCCTCGCTGGCATGGATGATCAGCGCTCGCCCCGCAATTCTTGTCGCAAGATCGTTCTGCCTGAGCGCTATTTCCTTCGTGACGTGTTTTTGATATTTCTTGAACGGCGAGATTACCAACAGCCTGCCCTTCTCAATTTCGGTTTTCCACACAGCAGGCAGTCTCGCCCCTTCCAACCCGCGCCCCAGAACGACGATGATTGGGCATGTGCCTTTCAGCAGAACTTCCAAAACTTCCTTTTCGGCGGGCGCGTGGAAGCCGCCGATAATTCCCATTTCGCCGTCTCGTATTTCATTGGCGTAATCATGCGCTTTGAGGATGGAACTGGCGGGACATTTGGCGGATGAGAAGATAGCCAGCAAAGGCTGGTTGAGCAGGGCGGGGTCGCCTAGGCCACCAAGACTTCCGAAGTCTTTAAGACTTCGGAAGTCTGTGGATAGATCACTTTTCCAAATCTTGAATGTACTTGCGGACTTCATCGGGCAGATTCCTCGTCTTGATATATTCCATCACCAGCCTTTTGTATTCTTCAGCTGTTCCAAAATTCTCCTCAATAAACTCGCGGTTGACCAGCGTCCCCTTGCGCAGGTTCATCCATTCCAGGTAATTCGAAAACTCCCATTCCTCGGGCAAATACACCAGACCGTCCTTGACGGGATTGGCGTGAATATAAACGCATAAATTCAACAAATGGGAATAGGTTTGAATCGGCTTGCCCTGAAACTGCCCCTGAAACAACGCCCCCACGCGCGAAAAACGTTTGTTGGTCGCTTTGGTATAGGAAATGCCAAACTTTTGCATGGCGAGTGACACCTGCTCAGAGACTGCCTGCATTGAGACTTCCGAAGTTTTTAAAACTTCGGAAGTCTGTTGCCTCACCCTCCCCACCGCATGATAATGCGTCGGCATGAGACAATAGACGGGAATATCCACATACGGGAGCAGGTACTGCCTGAGTTTCCTCAAAAAGTACAGATAATTATCACGCTCAAAGAAGACCGCCTGACGGTTGTTGCCGCGATTGTAAAAGTGATAATACTGGTCGGGGAGAAAGGGAACTTCTCGGCGGGGCATGGCGAGTCCTCCAAGGTCAGAATTCGGAAGTCTTCAAGACTTCCGAATTCTACTACGCCCCAAGATTTCCGAAGTCTCCAAGACTTCGGAAATCTGATCTGGCTGGCTTCTAGACTTCCGAAGTCTCTAAGACTTCGGAAGTCTGATCTTTGCCCATCCGATACTTGACGTCGTAGTTGATGATGAAATCCAACTCCTCATCGCTCAACCCGAAGTGACGCGCCAGCGCGCGATCTATCTCGTCTATGATTGGCTTACTTGCTTTGGGTAATATTGATTGCACAGTTAATTTATCGTGACTGAATTGCATAACTCTGGTCTCAGAATTTTTCTGTAAATTAGCGGAGAGCCTTTTTGCCAACGTAGAAAGAGATTTGCCATTATTGCCAACTAGCCGTTCAAGATCAATTGGGAAATTATCAATTTCTCTTTTGTTCAAGTGCCTACAGTCAGAAAACGCAGTGAGAAACCAATAAAAAAGATTTGAATTTAGGCAACACAATACTGCTTGTGCTTGCTCGTTAGAGTCGAAGGGTAATTCTTTGAATTCAGAAGGTGGTCGGCGTTTGCCTTTTCCATCTAAAACCAAAGGTTCAAAGTCCAATACTTGCAGGAAATAACCGACCTTGCGCGAATAAAAAGTTTTATGAGAGGAATGTTTTTTGTAATATGAAGCCAGGCGCCTCTTTTGAGAAAAAACTTTATCCAGAATTTCATGTTCTAAATCTTGAGTCAGTTTAGGCAGACTCCCTTCAAATAATGTATTTGTTGACGATGTGTATCGAAGGATTTGAAATAAGAAATTGCGCTCTTCGGCAACCCATTTATTGTATTTGGTAGAGTAAAAGGCGGATTTATCTGATTTCGGACTAATGACGTGGATGGTCAATCGTATATGCTCAAGACCATCAAAAAGTCTTGAAGGACGATCATCAAAAGAACTGAAATGCAGATTTTTATCCGTCAGCAATTTCTGTAATGATTCATACCTGTCAGTTGAAATTGATGATACAGGCACAATGTATCCTTGCCGACTACTCTTTCTCCCAAGGGTTATCCCTCTTTCGATAACCAACGCGTACAGATTGCCTGCATCGTTACATGAATATCCAATTGTTTGATAGTCTTTAATAACAGCCAATTCCACATACGGCGGATTGCCGATGATCACATCGAAACCGCCCTCGCTCATAATGCCGTAAAACTCCACGAACCAATGGAAAGGCGTGTGCGAAGCCAGCCAGTTTTTATATGCGACCTCACCCCCGTCCCCTCTCCTGGAAGGAGAGGGGAGTTGAATACCATATTGTTTCGCCAGCAAAATATTCAACTCATTTTCCAGCGCGTTTAATTTCTTCTCCAACTGCTTTTTATCATCGGCGTTCACTTCGCCGCCCAGTTCGGTCTGTTGCTGGCGGAAGAGTTTGTACAGCCTGTCCACATCTGCGGCTTTCTCTTCGATGCGCTGTAGTTGCGCGTCCTCTTCGGGCATGGCAAAAAGCCGCGCGGAGGCGACCCCGTCCACCGTCCCGAATTGAACCGAGCGTTGCACGTCCTCCCGCGTGGCAAAGCCCACCAGCGTATTCCCCGCGCGGATGTTGAAGTCAATATCGGGCAATGGCTCGATGCCCAAATTCTCCTTCGCCGCGTCTGGCTCCACCTGCGAAGCCAGTTTGAGGAACAGGCGCAGTTTGCAGATCTCCACCGCCTCTTCCATGATGTCTACGCCGTACAGATTGTTGATGATGATGGACTTGAAAATAAAATAATCTTCGTCGGGTCGCTGGCGCACCTGTTCCAACGCCTTGCGGAACGGCTCATACTTCTTGGGGCTGTGCTTTTCGCCCGACCGGTCGAGTTCCTCCACCAAAATGCTCATGCGCATCAGGCAGGCTTCGTACAGCGGCTCGAGGATGTTGAGCGCGGCGAACAAAAAGGCGCCCGAGCCAACCGTGGGGTCAAGGATTTTGACCTGCGTCAGCGCCTTCCAAAACGCGGCGAGCAAATCCGCGTCGCTGTCTTCGATCACATCCTGCGCGAACTGGCGGATGTCGAGATTGAGCGTGATCAAATCGTTGATGGACGTCACCTCGCCCCGCGTGAGTTTTCCTTTCACTTCCTGATAACGACGACGGCGGGCTACCACCTCGCGCCAGATTTCGGTGGGCAACGCGAATTTGGCTGGGGCGGGCTTGTTCCACGCCTCTCTCCGCGTTGGGTCTGACTCGCCAATGGCGATTTCTGCTGGCAGGTCATCTTTCCAGACTTCCGAAGTCTCCAAGACTTCGGAAGTCTTAATGCCATGCCTCATCGCCGCGTATATGTAGCGGTTGGGGTTGTCGCGCAAGAGACTTCCGAAGTCTTTAAGACTTCGGAAGTCTGCCGCCCCCGCCCTATCGAACAAATGCGGGATGATGGTGTTCTTGGCGATGTACTCGGTGATATCTTCCTTGGTGTAATACGCGCCCATCTGCTTCTGGTTGATGTACTTTTCGAAGATGTAGCCCAGCACGTCGGGGTTGATCTCTTTATCGTCCTTGTTGGGGCGCTCGTCCAAATGCCAGCGATACTCGTTGAAGAAATCGAACAACTGCTCGAAGGCTCTATCGGGAATTTGAATCTTCTCGCCGTGCAGTTCTTCAATTTGATGCCGCTCGAAGATGCCGCCGTTGAGGTAGGGAATATTCCCCAGCAGTTTCTTCGTTTCCGCGCTGCGTTTTTTCGTTGCAAAGCCGTCGAAGAACAACGGGCAGAGGAAATCACTGTAAAACAAATCCCTGCCGCGCTTTTTGCTTTCTTCCAGATGCCCTCTCAGGTACTTGGGGTTGTTATCTAAAAATCCTTTGGCTTGGATGAAGTACACGAACATCAAGCGGTTCAACGTCACCGAGACGTAATGGCTTTGCATGTCCTTCTCTGGGATGCCTTTGATGAATTTGGAAAAGTCGTCGTGTTCCTTCTTGAAACGATCGTAGAATTTTTTCGTGACCTTTTCCACATCCAACGCGCCGCGCACGCGCCGACCAACCTCAACGATGGTCAAATCTTCTTCTTCGGATAAGTCAAACGCCATCGCCTGCAATCGCTGGAGGATGACTTCGGTCTTTTCATACTCGCGGCGGGCGATGGGCCTTTCAGGCTCGCGCCGCACCCACTGCCATTTTTGAATCGTTCTGTCTTTATCCGCGAAGACGATCAAATGTTCGTGCGAAATAGCCCGTGCCTTGGTTTCGATCTTGGCGCGCAATGCATACGGCGGAATCGCGCCGTCGGGCATGGGCGAACAGAGATATGCCATCAGTCCGCGTTTGTGTGCGACGGCGCTCAACGTAAAGCGCTCCCCATCTGCGACAACTTCAAAGGTCTGGTTGGCGCGGTCCCAGCCCAGCCCCTCTACAAAAAGTTTCTGCAAATCGAAGGAGGCTAAATATCTTCTGGCTTCGGCTATTTTGAAGTGCATCATTAACTCCCTGAGACTTCCGAAGTCTTTAAGACTTCGGAAGTCTGGCTCGCAGGCACCAACCCCAACGAGCAGATGATCTGCGGTTCGCGGCTGTCTTCGATCTGATCCTGCTCGATCACGCTCAAGCGGTCTTCTCCGCGCAGTGAAACGATCAACTCTGCCAGGCGCTGGTCTTCGATGCCCGATCTCAATTGGCGGCTGAGCGCGTCGCGGGCAGATTCGCGCAAGGGATATTTGTAAATATCGTCCACCGCTTTGATGAGGTCCTGTGTGACCCAAATCGTCCCCTGATTCTTGGCGATGAAGTCTTGCAATCTCACAAATGTGCGCGAACGCGCTCCGCTCGGGCGGCCCAGATTCCCGCCAAAGGATTTCTCATCCTTGACGATATTCTCCACGCCCAAGCGAACCAGTTCGTGATGATTCTCCTGCCTTGTCTGCGGCGGTGTGTTCGGCGCGCATTCAGCCGTTTTGAGGATGGCGTACTGCGCGTCGGTCACCAGATTGCCAGCCTTATCCACCCATGCCAGCGCGTCGTTCCCTTCGGAGGTACGGATATAGACAATGACACCTTCCGCCCCAGAGACTTCCGAAGTTTTTAAAACTTCGGAAGTCTGGGTTTCGGAAGTCTGCTTAGTCGCATACGCCACAGGCGGCATATCGGGAATCTTCTTTTGCAGCGCTGGGTCGAGCGTGATGGCGTTCTTCCAGATCTGGTAGGCGTAGGAAGCCAAATCCACTTCGCCTTCTTCGTCGCCCTCCAGAATGCCCGCTTTTTCATTGTACAGATCAATGATTTTCCGCTCGTCCTCTTCGCCCTCGAAGAACGATTCATCCGAGCCGACCACTTCCGCATTTTCCTTCAAACGTTGTTTCACCCTCGCGCGCAGGCGAATGATTTTTTCCACGCCCTCGGCAGGCAGGAACGAATAGCAGAAAATATCGTCCGATTGTTGTCCGATGCGGTCCACACGTCCCGCGCGTTGGATCAGGCGCACAATCGCCCAGGGGAGATCGTAATTTACGACCACGAAGCAGTCTTGCAGGTTTTGACCTTCGCTCAACACATCGGTCGCCACCAGAACCCGCAATTCGTCTTCTGCGCGAATCTGATTCTTCGTGCCATTGCTGACGGGGCTGAAATGCCAAGCCAGCGCGGTCGGGTCAGCCGACCCGCCCGTTGCGGCGGCGAAGGCTTTTACTTTCTTTTCGTTCAGGCATTTTTCCAGATAACGCACCGTATCGGCAAACTGAGTGAAGACCAACACCTTTTCGTTTTTGTGTTTCTTCGCGATCAAGTCATACAAGGCGTTGAATTTATCGTCTTTCGTCCAATCCCAATCGCCCGACTTGTTCAAAACGCCCAGCAGTGATTGCGCGTCGTTTTGTAAATCCTGCCTAAGTTTCCTGCTCAACAATCGCGATGAAAGCCACTTGAAGCGGGATTTATAAGCCGTTTGATACAACTCATAGACTTCCTTCGCCCGCTTCTTGAATTCTTTCTCGCTTCTCAACCCCGCATCTGACTCTCCATTGACGGCTTGCACCATTTCATCGGGCGTTTCCTCCTCCTCAGGGTCGTCAATGAAGTTGAACAGGTCGGCATCTTCGTCGTTATTTCGAGTATCCAGCAAACTGGCGTCCTGTGTTCCAAGCGGCAAGGGCAGGTTGTTTTCCAATGCATACAAGAAGATGTAATTGCGCAGGATGTGTCGCTCGATGGATTCAAGGAACACCGATCCGCTGGATTCAAGCCGCTTGAAGAGATTGGTTCGGCTAAAGCCCATCAAACGCTTGCCCGCGCGTGAGAGATCGTCCAACTGCTTCTTCTCTGCCGCATTCGGCGCAGGGACGGCTTTTTTCTCCATATAATTCCCAAGTCCATAACGCGGCAATGTGAGCGAGTTGACCACTTCCACAACTTCATCTGAATATAAACGGGAATACTGATCCATCTCCGTTCTATTTTCCGAATCAGCCTTTACGGTTTTCGGCCTGCGGGTCGGGAAGCGCGCTTTCGTCCCGTTTGCCAACAGCAAATACTTTCGCCCGTCGCCGTCGTCATACGCATAATTCTGTTTGATGAAATTGCGCGTGCGCCGCACCATGTATAAGCGCATCAACTCGCGCCAGTCGTCGGGATACTCGCTTTTCTCGAAGGCGGCTAACGTCCGCACGCCGCATTGGTAGCGGCTGACAAATTCCGTCTCGCCGATCTCCTTTAGCAACTGTTCGGGGCGAATGGGCAGTTCTTTGTCCTCGGGCAGGAACAGGCGAATCTGGGCGCTCAAATCCAGATAGGTTTTGTTATACGGCGTGGCAGACAGCAAAATCACCTTGCTGTCGTTCTTTTGAATGTAATCCTGAATCGCTTTGTACGTTTTGCCTTCTCGGTTGCGCAGGTTGTGACTCTCGTCAATCACCACGATGCGATACCGTTTCATGTCCGCCAATTCGCGCAAAACCAGACTGCTCGATAACACCCGCGCCCGCAGGCGGAATTGATCCCTGTATCCATCCCACATTTTGACAAGGTTCTTGGGGCAGATGATCAGCGTTTCGAGATCGTAGTCGTCTTCAAATATCCGCGCCAATGCCGTCGCCATCAAGGTTTTCCCCAAGCCAACCACGTCGCCAATGATCACGCCGTCGCGTTTGTTGAGGTGATGTGCCGCGATCTTGACCGCCGCAGTCTGATAATCGAATAGCAGATTGCCAAAATCCTTTGGGATGCGGAACTCGTTCAACCCCGTCCGCGCTTCCTGTGAGAGATGGTACGCCATCTTCACGTAGATGTGATACGGCAGGCGTTCCTGCTCCGCGCCCGCCCAACTGGTCTCGATGATTTCCGCCAGTTCGTCGGTAATATCAATGCACCAGCGGTCATCCCAGCGGTCGTCAAACCACTTCGATAATTTTTTAGCGGCGTCGCTATCCAACACGTCAATGTTCAATTCGCCCTGGCTTGATAAACCCGCAAAAGTCAAATTACTGCTTCCCAAATATCCAATGATGGGCGTTCGCGCTTCCTGAGTATGGAAGAGGTATAGTTTGGCGTGCAATCCCGTCCGCAGATACAGTTTGACCATGACTTTCTTCTCACGCAGGTGAACCGCTAATTTTCTCAATGCCTGCTCATCGTCATTGCTGGGCGCGCCAATCGCCAGCTGAGTCCTGAATTCTTCCGCCAGTTTTCTTTTCAGGCGGATGACGGTCTGGTTATCGAGTTCTTTGTCGTCGCTGGTGAATTTATAAAATTGTTTCAATTCTTCTTGAGGTATCTTCTGCATCCCCACTAATAAACGGACGCAATTCCCTTCGCCGCCTTGCCACTGGTCAATATGTTGATCCAGATTCTTCCAGCCGCGCAGGTTGAAATATCCCACGCAAAAATCCGCTCGGTGGGCGTCCATCATCGCTTGCTGGAGATCGGGCAGAAGTTTTAGATCGATGTTATCAAATATTCGCGGCATGGGGAAAGCCCCTTTGCGTGCATGGGATTTCTGAATTTTAGCATACAGAATCATCATCCTTACCATTTCCAACGAAACGGAAATTTACAAGAAACCCATAATTTTGAAAATAAGCGATCTGCCTGCTTTCATTATCCGACGCCAAACAGCGCACCCCCGTCACGCCACTTTCATTAGGTCATCATTCATCTCCCTCAGAACGACTTCGATACCACCTTTCGACATCGTCAAACCCCTTGGAATATTTGGGCTTTGTGGATTTCGGTGTAGCAGGCTTTGTCTGCTTTGCTTTCTTGGGCGGGTATTGCTTCGGATCAAAAGGAAGCGCATTTCCAGATGGATATTTGTTTCGTGTCTCCAATTGCGAATTCCATCTGCTAAACTCAAACACTGGCAAGTCGCCAAATGCGCGCCAATCCTGTCCGATCACGGCGAGGGTGCAAGGCGCAATCTTGAGATGTTGAAAGTTCGTGTTGAACTTGATAATTGGACATTTAGAGCAGTGTCCCCACTGTAGACAGAGAACATTGTTCGTGAGAGAATTCCATCACCTTTTATTTTTGACCTGCGGGAGAGTATCTATGCCGGCGACCCTGACCATCGAAATACCCGGAGAAAAATCCATTATTGTGGATTTGAAGGAAGCCTCACTTTCATTGGGGAGGCTTGCCGGAAACGATATTGTCATTCAATCCAATATTGTTTCGCGCAAACACGCCAGTTTTGAACGACGCGCTGGAGGTTGGTGGTATCGCGATATTGACAGCAGAAACGGCACCTATTTGGAAGGAAAACAGATCCGAGAGATAAAACTGCAGGATCAGATGAGACTGCAATTGGGCAGGGAACCGAAAACGGCGGTTTTCATCACTTTTCACGACTCAACCGAAAAAGAAATTTCAACCCCGCGTCCAGCTGGAAGGGAAACGGTAATCCAAAGGACGACCTCCACAACAGGGTATGTGCATCTTCGCGGAGTCGCTCCATCCAGGCAGGGAAGACAGATCATTGGCCGTGGGAAAGAAGTGGATATTCCTCTCCAATCTCCGGTTGTGTCCCGCGAACATGCCTCCATCCAACCTGGGACGCCCGAATGGAACATTACTGACTTGGGCAGCAAGAACGGAACTTTTCTCAATGGAAAGCGAATCACGCGCGCCGAGCGGCTGAAGGCTGGAGACGTTATTCAAATCGGCCCATTCCGATTGAATTATGATGGGAATGGAACTCTCAACCAATACTCTGCCTCGCGTGGACTGCGAATAGATGGTAATGGTCTCGTCTGGGTTGCCGGAAAAGGCTCAAAGCAAAAGAAGATACTTAACGACATCAGCATTTCTTGTTACCCACAAGAATTTATCGCCTTGGTGGGAGGAAGCGGCGCTGGAAAATCAACATTGATGAAGGTGTTAAGCGGGCTTATACCGCCTCAAGGCAAAGTGCTTGTGGAAGGGGACAATTTGTACGATAACTATGATGCCTATCGCTCCATGATCGGGTACGTTCCGCAAGACGATATTTTGCATTCGGATCTGAAAGTGCGGGAGGCGCTGGAATTTTCCGCTCGATTGCGCCTCCCGCCGGATACGACCGAATCAGAAATTCGATCTCGTATTAATGACGCGCTCGCTAAAGTGGAATTGAACGCGCAACAGGATCAAGTGATCTCCAGCTTAAGCGGCGGACAAAGGAAACGCGCCAGTATTGCAGTGGAATTGCTTGCAGATCCGCCTTTATTCTTTTTAGATGAACCAACCTCCGGGCTCGACCCTGGCTTGGAAAAAAAGGTGATGGCAATCCTCCGCAATCTCGCTGACAGTGGTAAGACCATTATTCTGGTCACTCATGCCACGGCAAATATTACCGAGTGTCATCAAGTTGCCTTTCTTTCACAGGGACGCATGGTCTATTTCGGTCCTCCCAGAAAAGCATGTGAATTCTTTGGCGTGGGAAGCGACGACTTTGCCGAGATATACAACCTCATCAGTGATTCCGAACCGGGCAAGGCGCTCGAAAACGCGGAGACTTGGGAAAGAAAATACCGGGCGTCGTCATTCTTCAAGCAGGTGCAGGATCGCTTCCAATCAATGATCGGTGGCAGAGGCGCTTCGCGGGGGAAACGGTCTACGCAACAGTTCTCTCCCATAGCGCTCTTCTACCAGTTCTTACTCCTGACAAAACGATATTTTTCTCTGATCTTCCGCGACCAGACGCTTCTGATCATCCTTCTGGCTGTCATGCCATTGCTGGCTTTTCTCATCCTTGGCATTGCCGACTCAAGCTGGCTTACCGGCGATTCGCCTGCTGCGATCAGTCGGCAACTTGCTTCTGAAATGGTAGCAGGCGAAAGCAGCGCCAGTTACTTCGTGGTTGGCAACGCCCAAAAATTGTTGTTCATCATGGCGTTGACAGCAGTTATGCTGGGGTTGTTCTCGTCCGCCTATGAAATTGTCAAGGAGCGGACGATCTATTTGCGCGAGCGTATGGTCTTTATGAAATTGATCCCCTACCTTGCCTCCAAGGTCATGCCGCTGGGAATCTTCGCCGCCGTCCAATGTCTTCTCTTTCTGCTGGTCATCGGTTCGAAAGTGAGATTTCCATCCTACGGTGTCTTTCTTCCGGTTGTGTTTGAAATGTATTTGACGCTCTTCCTCGCAGTGCTGACCGCCATCAACATGGGCTTGTTTATCTCATCCATCTCACCTAACCAAAATACGGTCACTTACATTATCTTGGGAGCGCTGTTTCTGCAGATTACATTTGCCGGGGTTATCTTCGAATTGCCCGGTGTTTCGAAAGGATTCTCCGCCTTTACCCTGACCCGCTGGACAATGCAGGCTTTCGGCTCCACCGCAAACCTGGAACAGCTGGATACGTTATCCCTGACCCGCTTCCAGCCGGACCCGATCACGCAGGCTGTTTCTGTGGAGGTGGAAAAACCCGATCCAACTTGGGAGCCCGTCACGATAATTACTGAGATGAAAGAAATTCCCGGCTGCCGGAACCCGGTTGCCATGCCTTCTGTGGTAGAAAATGAATTGGTCACTGTCAATGAAATGGTGACACAAACGGTCACGATTGACAACCCCGAGCCGGTCGAGATACGGACTCCGTATGGCTTTACGCTGAGTTATTCGAACAGCGTACCAAGCCTACTTGGAAATTGGTTCATGTTGGCATTTCTATCCATAGCGTTCTTTGTCGCAACGTTAATTACCTTGAAAAAGCAGGATATTACCTGATTGGGCGGTAAAATACAGTAGCATTAAACCTTGCGGCTACCGGGAGAATTGGCATGGACTCTCTAATCGGGAAAAATCTTGGGCGATACCGCATCCTTTCGCAACTCGGCAAAGGCGGGATGGCTGTCGTGTATGAAGCGTTGGATACTACCCTCGACAGACGTGTTGCCATCAAATTCATCCAGCCGGGTAAGGAACAGTTGGATATATTTCTTGCGCGGTTCAAGCGCGAAGCCCGGATGCTTGCGAAACTCTCGCATCCTAATATCGTCAAGATATTCGATTCTGGCGAGTATGAAGACAGTCCGTATCTGGTCATGGAATACATTCAAGGCGGCACGCTTAAGGACTTAATGAAAGGTAAGCCCATCCCTTGGAAAAGATCTATGCAAATAATAATTCAAATGGCGAGGGCGTTGGATGCGGCGCACAAAGAAGGCATTCTTCACCGCGATATTAAGCCCAGCAATATCCTGATGGCAAACGACCTCGACCCAATGCTCTCTGATTTTGGGGTTGCAAAAATCATGGCGGATGAAGGCGAGACGGTAACCACGCTGACAGATACCGGTATGGGCATTGGCACACCGGACTACATGGCGCCCGAGCAAGGAGTGGGTGAGGCAAGTGAGAGATCAGATATTTATGCCTTAGGTGTGGTGTTGTATCAATTGATAACTGGTCGGCTTCCGTATCATGCGGATACTCCACTGGCAGTGATGCTTAAGAAAAGCACTGAGCCGCTTCCCCGTCCATCAACATATGTCAAAGGGCTCCCGGGACAATTGGAAAAGATTCTTATCAAAGCGCTCGCCCAAAAACCGGCTGAAAGATACAAGAACATGGGTGAATTTGCAAAAGCGCTCGATGCCATCTTCCATGGGGAAGATTCGACGGAAGAGTTTGTTGAGCCATATACGAGTGAAACCACATATGATCAATTCGGTACAAGAACTGACGCCAAGAAGAAGTCATCAATTTTCCCGATAGCATTTGGGATGGGCGTGCTGGGTATTCTTCTGATAGGATTTTTAGGATTGGCTCTTTTGGCTGGGCGCGCATTATTTACACCAGACTCAACCAATGAAAGCTCCGCGAATCCTACTTCTCCTTCTCCAACAGATCGTGGAGTTACATTTGAACCTTCTCCCACGTCAGACCTACTTACTGTTGAAGAACCTGCATCCATCAAATCGGAAAGCGACCTTCCTGTGCAAATTGCCTATGTGATCGGAACATCGGGAAGGGAAGCCAGTATTTATGTTGCCGATTCAAACGGAAGAAATAGAGACCTTCTAACAAATAGCAATTGCGACAATTCGGTCCCCAGTTGGTCGCCGGATGGCGCATCCATTCTATATCAATCCAACTGCGATGGAACGTATGATATTTGGCAGATAGACATTAGTGGAAATGCCCCCTTTATGCTTTTCGGTAGTCAGGGATATGATGACCGCGAGGCACATTATTCCGTGTCGGGAGAACAAATTGTATATGTCCGGCACAACCTCGGCGTTTCCTACAATACCAACGGGGACATACGTATCTATTCTAAGGGGGAGGACAGATCAACCGGGTTGAGCGGGCGCGGTCCCGTCTTTTCGCCTGACGGTACCCAACTTGCCTATATGCACCTCGACAGCGGAACATGGCAGATCTTTATCTATGATTTGGGCAATGGAAGGAACAGCCAAATCACCTTCGGCGGAGATGACAGCCGCTGGCCCGCTTGGTCACCCGATGGAAAAGAGATAGCATATAACTCGGCAACCGGGCAGGGTGCAAACCCAACTGGGATTTGGACGATCCCAGCGGGCGGTGGCGATCCACAATTGGTAATCGAAGGCAATTATGGGCGACCCAGTTGGTCTCAATCGAATCTGATATTATTCAATAGCCCCGACGGCTTGTGGGAGATACACCCCAACAGCAGTGGTTTGGAGCAGATCACAGACGATCACGGTTGGGCTGGGTCCTGGTCACGGTGATGGGATGAGAAGCAACAAATCGAGTCGGTTTCACTTGCGTCCAGTTCAGTGGCTAACCGTGGGAATTCTCGTTGCTTTGCTTGTTCTAATTGTTATCCTGTTCGTCTGGGTTATTAAGTTTTCACCGCCACTCACAGAGATGACTCCGTCATTTGAACCGCTTCCCACTTTCACATCTCTCATCATATCTCCAACATCTTTACCTGTCACAAAAACCGAACCTGTCAGCGCCACTCCAACGCCAATGATCTACACGGTTCAACAAGGAGATACGCTAATTGGGATTGCCTCTAAATTTAATGTATCTATTGAAGAACTTAAAACAGCAAACTCGCTCACTACCGATATGATTATTGTTGGGCAGGTTCTTGATATTCCTCTTCGTGGCGAACCATTTGCCATCAACTCGACTTCAAGCGCAGTAGCGTTAAATCGCTACATGGTAAAAAATGGCGACACCATCGAAAGCATCGCCTTGGAGTATGGTGTTTCAGAAAACGCCTTGCGCTCTGTAAATTTTATGGCAGGGGACACATTACTGAATGGGCAGTTCGTCCAAATTCCCCTGCCCAGTCAGGAAGTTTCCCAACGAACATGGAAATTTTCGACCGTTGGTGGCGATGTAAATAAAAACTATCCCTGGTCGTTGGATGCGGGACGTTTTATCCTTCACTACCAGCCGGATACCTTTCCCGCTCAAGACCCTATGGCGCTTGCCCGCCTCGAACTGAACGCGCTCGCTTTTCTTGAAGGCCGCCTTGGTCTGATATTTCCATATCCCTATGATGTTTACGTGGCAGGAACGAATTTTGAACCTCCAAATCTTGCTCTACGCGGACGAGGCGCATCTATACTATTTCGAACGTTTTTTTTGCATGACGGCACGGGAAACCCAGACGATCAACGCTACCTTGTAACCCATGAATTAACCCACCTGTTCATGTGGCATTCCTTTGGATCGCCATCCTCGACTATGATGGGCGAAGGTACGGCGGTTTACCTCGGCATGGAGAACATTGTTCAATCAGAACATCTACCGATAGAAACCTTCTGCGCCTCATTTTTACAGGCAAATTCCCTGCCGTCTATCTCGAGTTCTCAAACGACCTACTTGGGGCATATCAACGACCTGCAAAACTATTACGCCGCCGGATGCTTTATTAAATACCTGGTTGATACATACGGTGTCGATGCACTAAAACTTGTTTACCACAATGGGGATTATTCCAGTGTGTATGGAAAGGATCTATCCGCGCTTGAAGCTGACTGGAGATTACATTTGGAACCCATTGAAATACCCAAAACCCTCAACCCGATGGATTTGGTTGGCGCGGTGAATGATCTTGAAAATTCGTATGCATCTTTCTTTGTATCTTTTACAGGAAATCCTGCCCAGATGGAAGCCTACCGCTATCTAGATAAAGCCCGCATTGCATTGCTGGAGGGAAAAATTTCTGAAATGCGAGACTTCTTGAACCGCTAAGGATGACAAGATTGTAATTCTGTCAGATTGAGCACATATGGAAATCAATCGATATACCATCCATGAGGAACTTGGCAAGGGCGGCATGGCGGTTGTCTACAAAGCATATGATACCCGCCTAGATCGCGAGGTTGCTCTCAAAGTGATTCAACTTGAGTCATTCCCATCTAAACATCAAACATCACTACTGGAACGATTTAAACTGGAAGCAAGGGTATCTGCAAATCTGAGCCATCCCAATATTGTCAAGGTGCTGGACTACGGCGAAGAAGACGGCACCCCATTTCTTGTGATGGAACTCCTTTCCGGCGGTACGCTTAAGGAACGTTTGGGAATGCCCTTGCCATGGATGGAAGCAGCGCGTTTGCTTGCCCCTATCGCGCGCGCGCTTGAGTATGCACATAGACAAGCAGGGACAATCATTCACCGGGATGTAAAACCTTCGAATATTCTGTTCAATGCGGGGGGAATTCCCATGCTTTCCGATTTTGGTATTGCAAAGGTCCTTGAGACAGAAGAAACATTCGAACTCACAGCTACCGGGGTCGGTGTTGGGACGCCGGATTATATGGCACCTGAACGGAGCGACAAGGGCTTCGATCATCGCGTAGACGTCTACGCTCTTGGAACGGTATTCTACGAAATGATTACAGGAAGAAAACCTTTCAGGGCGGATACACCCCTAAATGTTTTAATCAAGAAGAAAACAGAGTCGTTGCCCCTGCCAACCAAGTTCGTTCCCGGACTTCCCCGATCGGTGGAGCAGATTATCGAAAAGGCGTTAGCCAGGAATCCTAAGGACCGCTACGTGAGCATGGGTGAATTCGCCCTAATTTTGGAAAACCTCGCGCGGGGAATAATCCCAAAAACACCCACATCCTTTTCGGTAACTCAAAAATTTAACACCCGGATGGTTAAACCCAAGTTGTGGCTTGGTCTGGTTGGCGGAATAACTCTCTGTGCCATCGGTGCCATAATAGTTGCAAGGTCGAATAATCTGCCATCCCCTCAGCCTCAACCCACAGAGCAAGCCACTGGGGAATTAAAAACCCTCACAGCCGAGCCAATTCTGGGTGGATCTCCATTGCTTGAACTTCCAATCTCGATTGAAACCAAAACATCTGCCAAAGATGACTCTGTCTTTGTGTTTGTCCCGGAAGGTGAATTCATCATGGGGAGCAACCGGGGAGACCCATACTTTTGGGGAGCAGAAGCGCCAATGCACAATGTCTATCTGGGTGCATTTTGGATACATAATGTCGAAGTTACTAATTCCATGTATCATGTTTGCGTAGAAGAGGACGCTTGCCCTCCGCCTTCAAAAACCTCCTCGCGAACTCATAAGGATTACTACGATAATGAAATTTATCAAGACTATCCTGTAATCAATGTTACCTATGCCGCCGCATCAGCCTATTGCCAATGGATTGGTGGACGTTTGCCGACTGAAGCGGAGTGGGAGAAAGCCGCGCGCGGAACCGACGGTAGACTGTTCCCTTGGGGAAATGATGAAATTCAAGATAATTTTGCCAATTTATGTGATGCAAATTGCACCAACCTAAATGCCCCTGAATTTGGGTTGAATGACGGGTATGAGGAAGTTGCCCCGGTCGGCAGTTTTCCCGCAGGCTCCAGCCCTTATGGCGCGATGGACATGGCAGGAAATGTTCTCGAGTGGACATCGGATTGGTATGCGATTGGTTATTATGAAAACTCTCCTTATGACAACCCAACTGGGCCCGCGAGCGGAAGCAAACATCCAATCCGAGGCGGTTCTTGGCTCAGCCTGAGAGATGGAATGCGCCCATCGGCTCGATCTAGCAAAAGCCCAAATGAGTCGTCAGATTTGATTGGTTTTCGCTGCGCACAGAATGATCCGTTCATAGGAGGAACGGATTTAACTGACAAAGATATATCCAGCGACGCTACCTCGATGCCATCCTCTTGGAGGCAAGGCAAAATAGTGTTTGTGACTCGAAATAACAACAATGCCGATCTACTTTATATGCTTGATCTTGCCAAAGGTGAACAGCCAGAGTTGCTGTTCACACCAGACAATCCGATCCGGAGCTGCTACTATGCTCCTTGGCTTTCCGCGGACGGAGAAACGCTGGCGTTCGATGACTGCCTTCTGCAAGAAATGTTTTTATGGAATATGACGTTTCGGGGCAGTTCCGAGGAGTTAGGAAAATGTTCTTCTCCCTCCTTTTCACCAGATGGCAAGCAGGTGATCTGTTACATAAGAAGCGGCGCTAATTACTTTCCCGTTTACGATGTCTCTAGCAAATTGTTAGTGGATCAAATTTATCACAACTTGAGTGGGGCGGTATTACCAGCCTGGTCCCCTGACAGCGCAGAAATAGCCTTTTCAACCTTGGAAAGTCGCGGGCAAGCCAGCATCTGGAAAATGGATGTGGGAGGTAGTAATCCCATCTCTCTTGCCATGGAAGCGGTCGAGGATTATGCTCCCTCATGGTCGCCGGACAGCGAGTGGATCGCATATCAATCCACTATGACCAGCGAAGTCTCGGAGATTTGGATTATGCGCCGGGATGGCTCTGCAAAAAAGCAGATTACATTCAATAGTGGGAATATTTGGTCGCGAGGACCTTGTTTTTCACCGGATGGGCAATGGCTAGCGTTCGTTTCCAGCAGGGAGGGAACACAGGGCTCAGATTTTGGCGAGGTATTCATCATCTCTCTACTAACCGGCGAGGTTTACCAGATAACAGAAACCGGCGGCAATGTGCTCGATTGGCGTGTGACTTGGTCGAAATGAAACAACTTTATCCCAACATAGACGGCAAAGAATGAAAGATATGATCGGAATCTCTCTTGGGCGTTACCACATCCTAGAGCAACTCGGGGAAGGCGGGATGGCAGTTGTTTATAAGGCGTTGGATACGCACTTGCACAGACATGTTGCCATTAAGGTGATCCTTCCGCAACGTCGATTTTCCCTGGATTCCTTGAAGCGCTTTGAGCGTGAGGCGAGAGCCTTGGCGCAGTTATCGCACCCCAATATTGTAAAGGTGTTGGATTACGGAGAACAGGACAGCCAGCCGTACCTCGTAATGGAATACCTGTCAGGCGGCACGCTTAAACAGCACATAGAAAAACAAAGCGGCCGGGCCTTCCATTGGCAGGCGGCTTCAAAACTACTTGCTCCTATTGCGTCCGCTTTAGAAAAAGCTCATCAACAAAATATCATTCACCGCGATATAAAACCGTCGAACATTCTTCTCACTGGCGATGGGCATTCGATGTTGAGCGATTTTGGCATTGCAAAAATTTTAGATAACGAAGATACCACGGACTTGACAGTTTCAGGCGTGGGAATTGGCACGCCTCAATATATGGCGCCCGAGCAAGGACTGGGGCAGACAGATGCGCGTTCTGATGTGTATGCATTGGGAACAATTTTTTACGAGATGATAACGGGACGTCTTCCATACAAAGCGGATACGCCCATGGCTGTCATGTTGAAAAAAAACACAGAACCTCTCCCTCGACCTCAAAAATTTGTTCCGTCAATCCCTGATTCGGTCGAGGGATTTCTTCTTACCGCGCTCAGTCGTGACCCGTCTTACCGGTATCAATCTATGGCAGACCTGAGGGTCTCGCTGGAAAACCTACGCGATGAAAAACCAGAAACATTTCGTCGCAAAATCAATCCTGATTATAAATGGAAGGCGTTTGGCGTAATACTAGTGCAGTAGCAGACGAGAGTTTTGGAAAAGTGGTATAACCACTACATGAGACCTCCAATTTATGTTCGGA
>JBGANO010000041.1:0-35697 GCA_044222305.1 Anaerolineales bacterium | reverse complement strand
ACCGACTTTGTATACGATAACGGCAGGAGTTTTTACGCGCTCTCGAACGGCGAGACCACATTGCAATAAAAACATAGAAGTTGCGCAGTTGAGCCTGTTTCGCCGCAGTGCAACCACGATGGCGGCACGATTTGCCAAGCAAATCAAACTGCCCGCCAACCGCGTAAGTTGTAAAACAGTAACCATTCGGAGGGGGAATACGTCCTAACTGCATGAGCAACGCGCGAACAGATATCCCAAATTGGTGGGCGGTGGAGGCGATGATCGCCTCCTATAATCACGTGTACCAGGTGGTATACGGCACGCGCTACGAAGAGGCGGGTCCCATCGGGATATCCATGTACAACGACGCGCCGATCGCCTCCTTCCACTATGAATTCCTCGCCCTGAGCGCGGATATTCACAAGGTGACCGATGCCGTCCGGGCATATCCGATCCCTGAGGGGAAAAAGCACATTGTAAATATTTTTCACACGACCCCCAGCGATCACAACGTGAAAGAACATTTTTCAACACTGGGTCACGAGTTTGTGCGCACCGGTCCCATTGTGGGTTACGACCTGCCCTTGCAGGTTAGCACCATCCCGCTCAACATCCACAAGGCAATAACCATACAACAGACCGAATCCGCCAATAACAGCCTGACCGCCGAAGGCGAGCGCATTCATGTGCAAACCCTGCGCGATAAGCACATCCACAACTTTTTCATCAAGGAAGGCGGGGTGGCGGTGGGATGGGTGCAACTCGTTACGAAATATCGCGGCGTGGGCTACATCAACCAATTGTACGTCATGGAGGAATATCGCCAACGCAGGCTCGCCACCACGCTTGTCCATGCCGCCCATTCGGAGGCTATTAGATTGGGAGTGAAGAAAATGGTGGCCATCCCATCGGACATGTCGATGCATCTTTTCCGCCGCATGGGATACCGCCCGTTGTTGTTCTTCTCCGTATTCCGTCCGAAGCCGTTCAGAAAAACATGGCTGTACGATCAGCCGGGCTACTCCCATTCGCTCACATGAACAACGACGCCGCGCAAATCGCGCGGCGTCGTTGTTTGTTGGATGTTCTTCAGTTGTAGGAGATGGTTTGAAGCAGGGAATCCTGTGTGGGGATTTACCTCCGGAAGGAAGGATTTTCATTGCCTCCCGCTTGCGCCGTCATACCGATGGGGTGATAGGTAGGCTCATTATAGAGCGGTTGCGAGTAGTTCGCAGGAGCGGGTTTGGGCGCGGGGCGCGGAAAGGACGAATTGGTAGCCCGCGCAGGCTCACTGGCGGGACGATACGCCGGTCGGTTGTTGAAACTTTGGCGGGCGGAGGGGCTGTCATCCAGAGAGAAGAGGCGTTCACCGGCAATGGAGAAGGTGTTGATCAACAACACACGGATCATGAGCACCATCCCTGCCACGAGCGCCGGCACCACTTTGGTCATCGCCGCCTGCCCGAGCAGAACGCCGCCCTGGGCATTGTGCTGGAGAATGGCGATGGACACGCCCCACCAGGTTAGCGTGGCGTTGAATGCCGCGGCGAGTAGCCAAGCGCCAAGCAAATACCAAACCTCGGCAGGCTCGTCGCGCCCTTTTTCGGGGGTGAAGATGCGGGCAATGCCGGCGAAGTCGATGCCGCAGAAGGCGAGCGCCAAAATGGTCGCCCAATTGAATGGACCAAATGCCAGGTCGCCGAGGATATCGCGCAGGGCAAACGCTGTGCTGGAGAAGTTGAAGATTTCAAACCCCAGTAGGGCGCTGAGGATGATCCCCCCAAAGATCAGCCCGCGCTTATGGGCGGCATTTTGAATGAGCGGAAGAAGCTTGACAGAGAAAGAACGGTTCATAGGGATCTCCTGTGGGCGTAGCCACAATATGAAGGGGGGCGGTCAATGCCCACAGTTTAGAACACATGTTCTAATTTGTCAAGGTTTGATTACATTGAAAAATGATTACCCCCGCCCCTATTGCGAAATTTCACATCGTCTTCGCGCGTTCCGCCATTTGCGTTCGTAGATGAAATGTTCAATTGCCTGCGTCGTCGAACAGACTTCGCGAACAAGAGAGCAGGCAATCACCAAGCTTAGCGGATAATTTCATAAAGGGAATAATTCGCGTTCGAATAAATAAAATTAAGTATCGTAGGGTAATACAGGCCCGGATCGTAAGGCGTGTCAAGAACTATGTAGTCAGCTTCCATGGTCAGGGCAAATTCGACCAGGTCATTCATATACTTCTTGCGCCGATCAGGCATGTTTCGGAGTTTTGCCAGTTTTGTCATCGTTATATACTGGTCACTCCCATTCAATAATTGCTGTTGGTCTGTATAAGCCAGCGGAGCGCCATCCTTGTATGTATACATAAGAGGACGGAATGCATAATATCGAATCGCCAAAATTTCTCCTTCAGAGAAAATAGAGGATCCGATAGGCGTCTCATCTCGAATTACATTCAAAACCCCAATCAAATCCGGGCTCTTATCAGACAAGGGACAAATTATCTCTGCTTTTCCCCAACAGCGTATATTTTGATAAACTGCTGCGCGGAAATCGATGCGTAATGCAAATCCTCTACCCCCCCCCAGGCAATCAGCAAAATCATAAAAAAAATATTGATCGAAATTCGGGAAGCAGAATGACTCATTATCAGTTGATTTTGATACCTGTCTTTCACTATCCATAAAAAACACATAGCCGATAGCAGAATCAATGGCATCATAAATCTAAGTGTTCTCAATAACTCAAATTCAGGTGGGATCTCCCGCAACCTTGCGAAAACAGCCTGTTCTATGGCCGGAATAACTGCGCCAGCAATGAGAATCCCTATCATCCATGCGGTAATCTGCCGTATAGAAGGGAACAGCCCAGACGATTCGTACCATTTTGCGCCATAGATTATGCCTCCTGCTGCAAGCGCGAGAACCAAGTACCAAACAAGGTCAAATACGAGCCCCATCCGGCTGGACAAGAAGTTCAATAAAACGTCTATGAGTCCGGCATCCCGCATCATAAAGAATCGGTCTTTCAATACGCTCATCACCAGATCATAGTCCTCTGATGTACTTGTGCCATCGACCGTGCTATTGAAATAATTCGCCAAGAATGGGGATAATATGACGACCAAGATCAAGATTGCCAAAGCCATCATCCGAGTCTTTTTCCATATATCCGCCCCATCCGCAGATATCCACAACCCAATCATGATTGCCACAGCCCAAACAGGAGTACTCACTGGATGAACATAATTGAGAATACCTAATCCAGATAGAATCACGGGCCACCAATTTGGATTACGTCCGCGCACAATAGATAAGGCAAGCAGAAATGGAAGCAGCGCCTGATAGAGAAATCGAGGCAATGCATCCAGGAAAATTCCCCAATCATCGTAATACGTACTCACCGGAACAGAAACAATTAGAGAAGTATAAAAGCCCGCCCAAGGGTTCCTAAATATTGAATTCCCTAACACATAATAGCCTATCAAATGGATCAAAATAAAGAAAGGAAGCAGGAAGAGGCACGCTGTCCCGTAACTCCCGAAAACGGTCTTCAACTCGCGTATGATCGGAAAGAAGATCATATTATAGCTATTGATATTTTTTTCGTTAGACAAAAACGGATCATGCGCGAACAGACCAGGATCATCCTGCGCGGCGGCAATAGAAGCATAAACCGCCATATCCCCGCCTAGGAATGCAAAGGGATTAAATTCGTTGCCCATCTTTCCTAACGTAAGGAAGATGGATATTGCTACAAAGAAGAATAAAAACAAACCGCCTAATTTTTTTTCCGACATCTAAAGATACCCAAGTTTTATAAACGAGAGTCTTGACGACCCTATATCGTCTTCGCGCGTTCCGCCATTTGCGTTCGCAGGTGACTCGTGTCTTTATCAATCGTGAACAACGCGCCGAGGTAGAACAGGAAACAGATCAGCCACGCGGTCACACAGATAGAAAGAATGGCAAACGATCTATCCCCGGTGGCGACGATCAACGCGCCGGTGAGCGCAGGCGCGGTGACCGCTCCGCTGTTCTCGATGAAGTATTCGATTGCCTGCGCCGTCGAGCGGACTTCGGGAACCGTCACATCGTAGACGGTGGCGACCACGTTCGGGGATGAGAGGGGCATGAAAACGGCGGTCAGGCACATGAGGAGAAAGAAGCGATTCGGTTGATCCAGCGGCGTGGTCATGGCAAAGTAGAGAAAGATCGCGCCGAGCAAAACCCCCGCGCTGGAGACAAGGATGCGTCCCTTTTTCGTCCGTTGGAAAAAGAAATCACCGAGAAATCCGCCGACGATGTATCCCGCCGCAAGGATCAAAATGACCGGCGCCATCGTAGCGATGATGCGGTTGGAATCGTAGCCGCGCTCGGTTTCAAGATATCCAAAGAAAAAGAAGATGATCACCTGTATCGGGATCACGCCGGCGAACCCTTGTAAAAAGATGAACCACATCGTGCGCTTTTGGAAGATCTGCCTCACCTCTGCCCACGAAAAACGGAAGGTCGCCATTTCGGGAACATTTTCGAATTCGGGTTCGGCTTTGCCGCGCGGCATATCCTTCACGCCAAAATAAATAAAGAGCGCGATCACAACTCCCAAGCCGCCCGTGATGTAAAACACCGAACGCCAGCCGCCGATCATCGGCGCGACCATTTGCCCGAGGATCAAACCCATCAAGAACCCAAGCGGTTGCGCAACTTGCAAAATGCCATACACTTTACTGCGCAAGTTGGGACCGAAATAATCTGCAACGAGGGTGTAAATGCCGGGGTAGGATGAGTCGTCAATACCTGTCGAAGCGCGCGTAATTAAAAATCCCGTGTACGTGCGGACGATTGCGTTCAACCACGTGGTCGCGCCCCAAATGAACGACGCCAGCGCGAGCAATTTGGAGCGCGCATAATGGTCGTATAAATATCCCCACAGCGGATACAACACCGTCGCCACCGCCAGCGCGCCCGAATTGACCAAGCCCCATTGGAAATCATTCAGCCCGAACGTTTCGCTGATCTGCACTTGCAGCGAGCCGATCATCAACTTGTCGGTCTGATGCAACAACATGAAAAAGAAAAAGATGGCGACGACGAACCAGCGGTAGTTGGGATTCTTTTGCGACATGCGCGCTCCTCGGTGTGCGTGATGAAGGATGATGAAGTAACAAGTAAACAGGTAAACAAGTAAACAGGTACACAGGGAACGTGTATACGTGTTTACCTGTATACGTATCTACCTGTATACGTTTCTACTGATCTTTCACTCCTCTTCCGAGATTATTTCCCGCGCGAGTTTTTGTAATTCGTCCGCGTCGTTCACTTTTGACGAATCAAAATATTGACCGAGCAGTTCGAGCGGACTCATGCTACTGACAACCTGCCCTTCAGGAATACGAACACGCGCCTCGATCTTTGGTTTCTTCACGAGATGGAACTCGAACGCGTCCGCCGCAAATTTTCGCAATGCCGATTCGTCAATCAACGCATCCCACTCTCTTGGATATTCCACAATCAACTTGACAATTGCCTCGGATAAATTTTTCGGCAATTTGGATTTTAGGAACTCGGTCACGTTCTCGTTCGACGTTATAACTGCTTTGCCCTCCACGAACCGACGCGTCCCTTCGATCTTTTTCCACTCCACCTTTGCGTTTCCCCGCTCCACCTCCGCGATGATGTAAAACTTGTCGTCTTTCGCCTCGCCGAAGTCAATCCGTTCGATGGAGCCGGGGTAAATGACAGGCGGATGATTCCCCTCGTTCACATCTTGCGGCTTATGGATATGCCCCATCGCAACATAATCGAGACGCGGGTCTTTCACCAGCGAGGTCGGCAGTACGAGGTCGCTTCCCAGCATCACCATCCGTTCCATGCCAAACGTCGCGCCTTCGACGGAAGCGTGGGCGGTGAGAATCAGAGGCAGATTCTTGTCCGCTTCATTGATGTATTCTTCGATAAGACCGGAGATGCGAGATTCGAGGCTGGAAAATATCTCGCTTGGTTCTGCCGCGCTCATTTCGAGGTTTGCCATCAAGCCCGAGCGCGTGATCCACGGCATGGCAATGACTTGCACAGGCACATCCCACAGGTCGCCCGGTTTCAAAAATTGCGGCTTGTCCAGCACTTTGATGAACGGAACTTGCAAGGTGTCGAACTCTTGAATCGCATGGGCGCGTCCAATGGCGGGAGATAGATCGTGGTTGCCAACAAGCAACAATGTGGGGATTTTCGCCTGCGAGAGGCGAATGATGCGTTTGCCCCACTCGCGTTGAAACGTCGGCGCGGGGGATCGGTCTTTGTACGCGTCTCCCGCGAAGATGACCATGTCCACCCGTTGAGCGATCGCCGCGTCCACGATGGTGTCCAGCGACTTGAGGAAATCCAGCACGCGCAGGGGCAGTCCCGTTTCAGGGTCGTGGCGTCCATAGTTTGCCATGTCTATGTGAGCGTCGGCGAAGTGGAGGAGTTTCATGTTCGTTAGTCTGATAGACGTTTCGTCAATGTTGAAATCGAAGTAAGCGGCAATACTTCGACCTTTTCTCCGAGCGGATATGCCGTCTTGCCTGGGTAAATAACAAACAAGCGATCAAGCTCCAAATCTTCCAGTGAGTTTCGCATGGAGGGTGTCAGGCTCGGAGCGTCCACGCGTTTGCATTCCAGTCCGATCTTACGTCCATTTTTGAGAAGCATAAGGTCCAATTCTGCGCCGTTGTGAGTCGCCCAATAATAGGATTCGTCCGGCGCGATAGCTCGGATAACTTCTTCGATGGCATATCCCTCCCACGACGCTCCGCTCTTGGGGTGGGTTTGCAAATCCAGGCTCGACCGGATGCCGAGCAGGTAATGCAATATCCCAGTATCGCGAAAGAAAATTTTAGGCGACTTTACTTGTCTCTTTTTCAGGTTGGCGTACCACGGTTGTAAAACGCGCACCATGTAGACGCCTGCCAAAATATCAAGATACTGACGCGCCATCGGCTCACTGATACCCAAAGCGCGCGCGGGTTCGGTGGCTTTCCAGATCTGTCCGTGATAATGCGACAACATCGTCCAAAATCGTAACAAGGTCGCAGGAGGAACTCGAATTCCCCATTGCGGCAGATCACGCTCGAGAAAAGTCTGAACAAAGTTCTTCCGCCACGCGAGGCTATCCGCTTCGGATACGGCAAGAAACGAGAGGGGAAATCCGCCGCGCAGCCAGTGTTCGGAGATCGAATCAACACCCACTTCAGCGAGGCTGAATCCGCTGATGGAAACCGTCTCGATCCGCCCCGCCAGCGATTCAGAAGTGCCGCGCATTAATTCGGGCGAGGCGCTTCCAAGTATGAGAAAACGTGCAGGAAGAGGATCACGGTCGCACAGTACCCGCAAGATGGGGAACAAATCTGGCTTGCGCTGGATTTCATCAATAACCACCAGTCCTTGCAGGTCTTGCAGGGATGTCATGGGTTCATTGAGACGCGCTAAACTGGTGAGGTCTTCAAGGTCGAAGTAGTTTAGGGAATTTGCAGGTACGAACTGCCGGGCAAGGGTAGTTTTCCCCGATTGACGAGGTCCAACAAGAGCAACAATGCGACTACGCCCTAAGGCGGTCTGTATCTCCTTTACAAGGGTCTCACGCTTTACCATACAGAAATATTACCATGAAAATCGAAAGCGTCAATTTCGATTTTCATGGTAATCCATAAAGTCACAGAAGATCCTGTAAATTTGCAGTTCAACTGCAAATTTACAGAAATCATCGATTACGGTTGAACCCCTAAATCTTGCAGTGCCTGAATCGCGGGACCCCAATTCGGATGCAACCTCAGCGTTTCGCGGTAGTCAGCGATGGCGCCAGGGGTGTCGCCGATCATGTATTTTGCGCGCGCGCGCCAGTAGAGGCTTTCCTCCAATGTAGGTTTGGAGATGGTTTCAATGAGAGTTACGTTTGCCAGATCAATGACATCTTGATAACGACCGGTGTAGAAATACGCTTTGTAAGGACCCGTTTGATACCACATCATGCGGTACGGACGTTGCTTGTCATCCTTGCCCAAGTCGTTGTAAATTGCAAACGCCTGATCGAACGCAGTCGCCGCGTCGGCATATTCGAACAACTCCACGTGACTCGTCCCTTTGGCAAACCACGCAAAGTATTGGTCAATGCCTTCGGATGCGGCAATGCGATCTTCAGCAATTTCGCCGGCGCGGTTCGACGCCCAGGTATCATCGGCGTACGGACCCAAGGCTTGCATCAACTCGGCTTCGCGTTCAGGCGCATACACGACAATGAAAATATTGTCGAACGATAACCATGCTTCACTTGAAATGAAATCTTCATACGAGATTCGAAAATTGGGACCGTCGTTCCATGTGTCTTGAACGGTCAACTCGCCTTTGGCGTCGTCATAGCCTGTGACAAATTGATAGTGCCCAAGCCAGGCGATCTTGCCTGTGTAATCTTTTTCGTAATAGCCTTTTTCGGCAATGAACGGAAATCCAGCCGCGAGTAATCGTTTGGCTACATCAATATCGCCGCCGAGACGCGATAATGCACGATATTCGGTCTCATCGTTGACGAAGTCCACCAACTCGTAGGGCATCACATTGACGTCACTGCGTCCCTGTTGGATAAAGTCGAGTTTGGGATCCTGTATCCCCGGCTTGATGACGCGGGCGATATCGTCGCGGTTGCCGCCCCAGCCGACGAAGTCCAACGCCATGGTCAGGTTGGCGGGACCGCAATAATTCCAGCGGTTGCGTTGGTCTACATATTTGAACCCGGTCAACGAAACCGAAGCAGGCAGAGGCGTGGAAGTGACCGTCGGCGTCAACGTTGGACCCGGCTTGGGAGTCGAAGTCGCCTCAAGCGCTTGAGTCGCGACGCGGGTTTGCATCATCTCTGTGACGGCAAGATCCACCGGTGATTGTTGTTGCGGCTGGAAGGTGGCTTCATCGGGCGGGTTGATGAGATATTTGATGCTGGAGATCCAACCGTCAATGCGCGGCATGGCGCGTGAATAGACGGGCGGGAGAAAAAAGATTACGATGCCGATCACGAGCAGAATCGGCGCGATCCACTTGCGGTTAAAACGTTTTTGCATGGGGAGGATTATATAACAAAAGGGTTTTGAGTTTATCGTTATTAACGAAACTCACAGGCAGTTTGTTCTTGCGAATTAAAAAGAAAACTCACTACCGTACATTTGCACCGCAAAGAACGCAAAGAAAACCTTTTTAACTTGGCGACCTTAGCGCGCTTAGCGGTAAGAAAAACTCATGTGCGGTAGAGAAAAAGAACTCCGAGTTTTTGAAAAACTCGGAGTTCTAACTTTGGTTTTACTCTTTCACTTCACCGTCAATCACATCGCCGTCGGTTGGCGAGACAGACGGTCCACCTGCCGCTTCAGGTTGGGGCTGACCTTGAGCATAGAGTTGCTGACTCAGCGCGTGGAAGGTTTGCTCCACTTTTTCAGACGCCTGCTTGATGCTGTTGATATCATCGCTCTGCGCGGCAGACTTGAGGTCGTTGATCTTTGTTTCGATCTCGCCGCGTTCCGCAGAGGGGACTTTATCGCCGAGGTCGCGCAGTGCTTTTTCGGTTTGGTACACAAGATTGTCTGCCGTGTTCTTGGCATCAATCAACTCGCGGCGTTTCTTGTCATCCGCTTCATGCGAGCGCGCTTCGTTCATCATGCGATCAATGTCGCTCTTGTTTAGATTCGTCGAAGCAGTAATCGTGACCTTCTGTTCTTTACCTGTGGCTTTATCTTTCGCGGTCACATTCAAGATGCCGTTTGCGTCAATGTCGAACGTCACTTCTACTTGTGGAACACCGCGCGGCGCAGGCGGGATGCCGTCGAGTCGGAATCGTCCGAGCGACATGTTATCGCCAGCCATCGGGCGTTCACCTTGCAGGACGTGGATGTCCACAGCGGTCTGGCTATCTGCCGCGGTCGAATATGTTTCCGTCTTGCGGACAGGGATGGTTGTGTTGCGTTCGATCATCTTGGTCATCACACTGCCCATCGTCTCGACGCCTAGCGAGAGCGGAGTCACATCGAGCAGGAGAATATCTTTGACTTCGCCGCCAAGCACGCCGCCTTGAACTGCCGCGCCAATGGCAACCACTTCATCAGGGTTGACGCCTTTGTTCGGCTCTTTGCCGTTCGCTAGTTTACGCACAAGGTCCGCGACCATCGGCATACGAGTGGAACCGCCGACGAGAACCACCTCATTGAGTTTGCTCGCGTCTATGCCGGCGTCTTTCAACGCGGCTTCGAATGGATGGCGGCAACGCGCAAGCAAGTCGTCTGTCATTTGCTCGAACTTGGCGCGCGAGAGTTTCAACTGCAAGTGTTTCGGACCGGAAGCATCCGCCGTGATGTAGGGCAGATTGAGTTCCGTTTCCATCACTGTCGAAAGTTCGATCTTGGCTTTCTCCGCGGCTTCACGCAGACGTTGTAACGCGGGACGATCCTTGCGCAGGTCAATGCCTTGCTCGCGCTTGAATTCATCCGCCGCCCAGTTGACGACCTTCTGATCCCAGTCGTCGCCGCCGAGGTGAGTATCGCCGTTCGTGGCTTTGACTTCGATCACGCCTTCGCCAACTTCCAGCACCGACACATCGAATGTGCCGCCGCCGAGGTCAAAGACGAGAATCGTTTCATCTTTCTTTTTATCGAGTCCATACGCAAGCGCGGACGCGGTCGGCTCATTGATGATGCGCATCACTTCGAGACCCGCAATTTTGCCCGCGTCTTTTGTCGCCTGGCGTTGGCTGTCGTTGAAATACGCGGGGACAGTGATCACCGCCTGCGTGACCGGCTGACCCAAATACGCTTCGGCATCGGACTTCAACTTGCCCAAGATCATCGCCGAAATTTCCTGCGGGGAATATTCGCGGTTCGTGATCGGGATCTTCACGCGCACGTCGCCTGTCGGTCCTTTTACAACTTCATAAGAGACCATCTTGCGTTCCGATTCAACTTCGTCGAAGTGACGCCCGATGAATCGTTTGATGGAGTAAATTGTGTTTTCGGGATTTATAACCGCTTGCCGCTTCGCCGTCTGACCGACGAGCCGTTCGCCATTCTTGTTGAACGCCACAACCGACGGCGCGAGTCGTCCGCCTTCCGCGGTCGAGATCACGGTCGGCGAGCCGCCTTCCATCACCGAAACGACAGAGTTGGTTGTGCCTAAGTCAATGCCTATGATTTTGCTCATGTGAGTCTCCGATTCTCGTCATTGCGAGCGAACCCTTCGATAAACTCAGGGTAAATTTCATCAGCGAAGCAATCTCCAACACAGTGAGGGGATTGCTTCGGCGGACAAACACCGCCTCGCAATGACATTTCTGAATATTTTCAATGTCCCTATGTTAATCGCCCCACGCAAGAAAACTATTAACGCAATATAGAAATTTAGTCTGATGCTCGCGCGAGAACTTTGAGGATCTCGAGCGCCTCCTGTTTACCGCCATATCCATTCTCGCCGCCGGGACCGACGCAGGAAGGGCAACCATCCGCGCAGGCGCAGGCGCCGACCAACTCCAATGCGCGGGCGAGGAGTTCATCGTGCAGTTCGAATAATTTCTGGCTGAAGCCGATTCCCGCCGGGATGGAGTCATACAACACGATGGTCGGCATCCCGAAGATTTTGTTTTCCACCGGCTCAATGTGTGTTCTCAGATCCGCCGCGTCGCACATCAGGAATAACGGCGCGAGATTCCCCAGCGCGTATGCAAGCCCCGCCAGCCCGCTCCTCATGCGGACGTTCTGCTCCACTTTATGATGACAGGATGGGCACAGCGTGGCGAGGTTCTCCAACCGATTGGCTTCCTCCCGTGAAGTGAATGCCCTAAATGGGACTTTATGATGGACATCGTGCTGACGCGAGGATTCCACCGCGCCGCATACCTGACAGGTGAACTTGTCTCTCGCGCGGACGCGTTCTCGAATCTTGTCCCAACCAGGTCCGTAGTCGTTGGGGTCGTTGGACCAAGCCCCAAGGTCGCGTAGACGCGTGATCGTTTCTTCGGAGAGAGTCAGCCAATAGCCGGTCGTCTGCATTTCGGAGGGCGGTAAATCCAGCGGTTCCTCGCCGAGGTTTTCATGGGTGTGCCAGCGTCGTTTGCGGAAGCCGGTCACTTGCGTGGTGATCTTGAGTTCGCCCCATGTTTTCGTATTGCGTATTGCCGACTGCGTATCTTGTGTTTCGTTGATAGACAACAACTCCACTTCGGTTTGTTGTAATGGTTCGGTGTAGTAATCACTGACGATGGGTTTGAGGCGCGCGATGTGTTCCTCGAGATTCAACTCTTCGACAAAATAGGATTGCGCTTCGTGCAAGTAGATCGCGCCGGGGTGCGTCATCCACACCGCGCTTTCGCCATCCACGATGCCGATGGTTTGTGGTTTGTCGTCAACGATTGTTTGCAGTACAAAGCTTTGCGGCGACGCGGAGCGCAGGGAAATGTTGGCGGCGGGATACGCGTCTGCCATCCAGAAATATTTTTCGTTCGAGAAGTGCGCCTCGTGATTCTCGACGAGAAAATTCAAATACTCTTCAATAGTCTGCGATGAGATCGCGCCAAAGCCCTCGCCTTGTTGAAACGGCAATTCGAACATGGCGCAACGCAAATGCTCCAGCAGGATCAACAAATGATCGGGGTTGACCAACGCGCGTTCGGGCGAACGTTCGAAAAAATATTCCGGGTGACGCGCGAGGAACTGGTCGATGGGACTGGCAGACGCCACCAGCACACTGACAGCGGATTCCAGCCCGCGTCCTGCCCGACCTGCCTGTTGTCTCGCCGATGCGACGGTGCCCGGATACCCAACGAGGACCGCCGCGCCCAGCCCGCCGATGTCGATGCCAAGTTCGAGCGCGTTTGTGGCAACAACAGTTTTGATCGTGCCGTCACGGAGTCCCTTTTCGATCTCTCTGCGTTGGCTTGGTAAGTACCCACTGCGATACCCGCGCACAAACGATCGGGGGTTGGGCAGAGACTCGTAGGGTATCAGCGGCGCTTCGATGCTGGAGTCTGGGGTGAGCTCGCCTTGTAAATAACTCAGGATGATCTCAACGCTTCGTCTGGATCGCGCAAACACCACCGTTTGAACATTGCTGTTGATCAATTCTCTTGCGAGCCGCACACCTTCGAGCAGGGATGATTTCCGCAAGCCGAGGGATTCGTCCACGAGGGGCGGGTTGTAGAGCAGAAAGTGGCGCGGTCCGCGGGCGGAGCCGTCGTTGTCGATTAACATGACCGGCTCCTCGATGAGTTTCTCGGCAAGTTCCGCCGGGTTGCCGATGGTGGCGGATGCCAAAATGAATTTTGGAGCACTGCCGTAAAACTTTGCGACCCGTTTGAGTCTGCGGATCACATTTGCCACGTGCGAGCCGAAGACGCCGCGATAGGTGTGCGCCTCGTCGATCACTACAAATGTGAGGTGGGTGAAAAAGTCTGCCCAGTTGGTGTGGTGCGGCAGGATGCCGGTGTGAAGCATGTCTGGATTGGTGAGGAGGATGCGGGCGGTTTTACGGATGGAAGAACGGGCAGAGGCGGGGGTGTCGCCATCGTAGATTGTGGGTGTCACGTTCCATGTTTCAAGTTTAAAGTTGGCGAGGGCAGACAGTTGATCTTGCGAAAGCGCTTTGGTGGGGAAGAGATACAGGGCGCGCGAATTTTGGTTTGCGACCAATTCTGAAAAAACTGGCAGGTTGTACGCGAGTGTTTTCCCAGAGGCGGTTCCCGTGGAGAGGATGATGTTTTGATTTTGTTGCGTTGCTGTCCATGCTTCGAGTTGATGCGAGTAGAGCGAGTGGATTCCACTGGCGATCAAGGCTTGGGAAAGCGGAGCAGGCAGGTCGTCGGGGAAAGGACGCGTTTGCGCGGGGCGCGGCGGGAGCGTCTGCCAGGCGGAGATGTTGGGGGCGGTGTCAGGGTCGCGCTTCCAGGAATCCAATAGTGAGACGAGTGTCATATCGGATCAGGCTGGGCTTTCCTGTTGGTTCGGGGTCATGTGTAACATGCGCAACGCCCACGCGCCGACTCCCAGGGGAAACCAGAATGTGACGCCGCGATACGCCAGTGTGACGATGATCGCCTGACTCCAGGGCACGTTGAGCGAGGAAAGCGCGAGCGGCATGATGCCCTCCACGATGCCGATGCCCGCCGGTGTGGGGGAAATGACCAGAAATAGATAGGCGATCGAGAACCCGCCGATGATGGTGCCGGCAGAAAAGGGGACCTGGAAGGCAAGGAAGATCGCCGCCATGACGCACATCAACATGGTTTTGTTGAGCAGGGCAAACAGCATGGGCTTGAGGAATTTCCGATAATTTTGGGGAAGGGTTTGAAGGTCGGTTGCCAGCTCGCGGGCATATGCGCGCATTTTTGATTCGCTGAGGTACTCGCGATGGATGAACGGGCGGGCGAGGCGGTTGAGCAGGCGGGCAATGCGCGTGAGAGCGTTGCCCAGCCGCGCTTCCGATTTTGAGCCGAGGTAGAAGAGGAATCCGAGCAATGTCGCGATCGAGAACATGATGCCGGAGGCGGTGAGTTCTGCGGCGTCTAAGTGGTTGCGGCGAAAGAGCACGATCAATCCCAGCGCAAGCACGCACAGAAAGGCGATGTAATCGAGGAAGATGTATAACATGCTGGCGATCGTCACTTTGCCGGTGGGTTGCCCTCTGCGGTTCGCTTCGCTGATGAAGACCGCCACGGCTCCCATGCCCGCGCTGGGCATCACCGTGGAGATAAAATTCCCCGCCGTGAAAAGAAGCGAGAGGCGATAGAGCGTTTCATCCAATCCAAGGATTCGATATAAGGCGAGGACGGTCGCGCCTGCCACCACGATCCATCCGCTTTCAATGAGCAGGGCGAGCAGGATGAACCAGAGGTTTCCGCGCCGGATGGTTTGGAGGATGATTTCGATTTCGCCGAAACTGAGGTAGACGAATCCCGCGCCTAAAAAAGCAAGCAGGATGATGATGAACTTCCGCATGGTGAAAGATTATACACAAGCAAACATGATTCCCCCGAATTTAATGCAGGACGCGGATAAACGCTGATTCACGCTGAAAAAGCAAAAATCAGTGTTTGTCTGCGCGTTAGAGAATGTTTCTTAACTCTTTCTTTGCCACTGAGCGCGCAGAGAACTCTGAGAAAACCCTTTTAAAATCTCTATGAACTCGGTGTTCTCTGTGGCGGATGCTCTTTTTTTCATGCCGTTCACAAACTTAAGAAACACTTTCTTAGGTGGTCAGCGTCCAAAAAATAAACTCACCTTCGAAAGATTAATTTCGAGGTGAGTTATGTTTACGCAACAAGAGTCGCGGTGTTGTTAATCGTCGCGCCTGCCCATGCCGAAAACAAGAAACACGTAGTACAGCAGTTGCATCACGGCGGTGAGCAGACCGGCAACGTAGGTGAGCGCGGCGGCGTTCAACACTTGATTCACGCCGCGTTGTTCTTCCTCCGTGCGAATGATGCCCGCTTCAGCCACCAGTCGTTTTGCGCGCGCCGAGGCGTTAAGTTCCACAGGGAGGGTGGCGAGCGCGAAGAGCGCGCCTCCCGCGAAGAAGAACACGCCGACCCAGGCGAGTTCGGTGAAGCGGAAGATCAGCCCGGCGAGGATGAGAATCCAGCCGAGGTTCGAGCCAATGTTCACCATCGGAACGAGCGCGGAGCGGAAGCGCATGGGGAGATAGCCTTCCGCGTCTTGCATGGCGTGACCGAGTTCATGCGCGGCAACCGCCACCGCCGCAACCGACGGGCTGTTCGCCACACTTGGCGAAAGATAGAGGGTCTTATCCTGCGGGTTGTAATTGTCGGTGAGGTTGCCGCCGATGCCCAGCACGCGCACGTTCCGCAGGTCGGGAACGCCGGCTTCGCCAACGTATGCCGAGCGCGAGATGAGTTGTTTTGCGGCTTCGGCGCCGGTGAGTCCGCTACTGGCGCGGACCTGGCTCCATTTGTTGTAGGCGTGTTTCACATACCACGAGGCGATGCCCATTAAGAGCATCGATGGGAGCGCTACGCAGATTAAATAGGTTGGGTCGAAAAACATGGCATCTCCTTGTAAACCTCGCAGGTTCTTAAAACCTGTGAGGTTTGGTATCGTTTACTTCCCTGCGATCAATTCTAACAACACTTGTATGGCTTTGTCGAGTTGCGGGTCGCGTTCGGCGGCAACATCGTCTTCAGTGAGTTCAACGGTGAAATCGGGAGTCAAGCCGACGCCGTCGATGAGGCGTTCGTCTGGGGTGAGCCAGCGGGCAATCGTCACGCGCGCCGCGCCGTTTTCGTCGGAGAGAGGAATCCATTGTTGCACCGAGCCTTTGCCGTAAGTGATCACGCCGACGAGTTTCGCGCGTTCGTAATCCTGCAAGGCGCCCGCGAGAATTTCAGAGGCGGAGGCGGAGCCTTCATTCACCAGCACAACGATGGGAAGGTCGGTTGCGCGACCGTTGCCCAATGCGTTATACGTGTCGCGGCTTCCGTCGCCATAGCGCTCGTAGAGGATCACGCCTTTGTCGATGAACTCAGACGCCACTTCGATGGACGTTTGTAAATACCCGCCGCCGTTGTTGCGCAGGTCGATGATGATGCCCTTCGGGTTTTGGGGGAGGAGTTCACCCAGCACCGTGTTGAGTTCGCTGGTCGTTTTATCGCCGAACTGGTTGATGTCAATGTAGGCGATATCGTTTTCGAGCATTTTTCCGGTCACGCTGGGGATGGTGATCTTGGCGCGGGTGATGATGAATTCCAGCGGTTCTTCCTGACCTTCGCGCGCCACGCTCAAGGTGACGGTTGTCCCCGCGGGACCGATGACCTTCTGACGCGCTTCTTCTGGCGGCGTGCCGGTCATATCCACGCCGTCGATGGCGACGATCAGGTCGCCGGGTTTCAAGCCTGCCGCTTCGGCGGGCGAGCCCTCGATGGGACTGATAATGGAGAGGTAATCTCCTGTTGTATCCACGAATGCGCCGATGCCTTCATATTCACCGGAAAGCGTCGATGTTTCGGCTTCGTATACTACGGGGTCCATGTAAAAGGTTTGCTTATCGCCGACCGCTTCCATCATGCCGCGGATCGCGCCGCGCATCAGCGTCACATCGTCCAACGGTTGATCGACGAATTCGCTGTGGACGATATTCCACGCCTCCCAGAAGGGGGCGAAAAGGGTCTGCATATCCTCGGGCGTGGCAGAGAGTTGCTCCGGCGCGGCAGTGGGCTGAACCGGTAAAAAGTCGTTGACGATCGGCATTTGAGCGCCGGCCGGCATGAAATGTCCGACGAGAATCCCCGCCGAAAAGGTAGCCGCCAGAAAAATGAACCCGACGATCGAGCCGAGAATGAGTTTGATGGATTTATCCACGAATGCCTCCGTTGGTGATTGCCCTGAAAGATACTATGCGGGGATTAACGTTTGCTGAAACGATTGTAACAAATCTGTTTGAGCGACGCGGGTGAGTTACGCGTTATCTGAAATAAAATGGGACGCTGACCGCGAAACGCGCTGATAAATGCAGATTTTTTTGAATCAGCGTGGGTCAGCGTTTATCTGCGTCCAAAAAGATTCTTGATCTTGTCGAATAAAGGCTATCGCAGGAAGGTACTCATGCGGGATACGCAATACGCGATACGAAGTACTGCGTAAAACCCTACCCCAACAAAGTCGGCAAATCCTTCCAGTTCACGAACGCGCCGCTGGCTTCCGGAGTCGTTTCTTCATTGCCGTATAAAATACTTGCCATGCCCGCCTCCAGCGCGGCGCGGGTGGTGCGCGGCAGATCGTCGATCATCACGCACTTGCGCGGGTTGGGCTCGTTGGCAAGTTCCTGCGCGATGGCAAAGGATTCGGGCATGGGCTTGCAATACGGAGCGACCGCGTTGATATCCACGATGCCGGCGAAGAGGTCGCTGAGGTTGAGCGCGGCGAGGACGCGGCGAGCGTGGTTGGCGTCGGCGTTGGTGAAGACCAGCTTCCGTTGGGGAAGCGAAGCGATCACGTCCCGTTGCACCGGGCTGGGGGTGAGGAAATCGCCGAGCGGCAGGTCATGCGCGAAGGCGAGGAAGTCTTCCGTATCGACCTTGTGCCGCGCCTGCAAACCTCGCAACGTGGTGCCGTACATTTTGAAATACTGTTCGCGCAGGGCAGGCGCGTCTTTTTCGGGGATGCCGAGGCGCTCGGTCATGTATTGCTGGATGCGCCCGCGAATGGCTTGCCATAAACCGTTGGAGTTCGGGTAGAGCGTATCGTCAAGGTCGAAGAAGAGGGTGGAGAATCGCATCGGGCGATTATATAATACTCGCGTGATTTTCAGCGGGTATAATCGCGCCATGCCCATCCGCCTGCTTTCGCCGGAAGTCGCCTCGCAGATCGCCGCGGGCGAAGTGATCGAGCGTCCCGCTTCGGTTGTGAAGGAACTGCTCGAAAACTCGCTTGACGCCGGCGCGAAGACGATCACCATCCATGTGGAAGAGGCGGGAAAAAAGCGGATCGAGATTGCGGACGACGGCGCCGGCATCCCCGCGGAAGAGTTGGAACTTGCCGCCTCGCATCATGCCACCTCGAAGCTGGTCCGCTCCGACGAACTTTTTTCCATCGTGACGCTGGGTTTTCGCGGGGAGGCGCTTGCCTCCATCGGCTCGGTCTCGCGCATGACGATCACCTCGCGGGCTCACCATGAAAAAGAAGGGGCGCGATTAATGGTTGAAGGCGGCGTGAATAAAAAGCCGACTAAAGTCGGCACTACGGTTGGCGCCACGATCTGCGTGGAGGACCTGTTTTACAACGTTCCTGCCCGCTTGAAATTCCTCAAAACAGACATGACCGAACGCCGCGTGATCGACACGTTAGTGACGCGCTATGCGCTGGCGTACCCCGGGAAACGATTCAAACTCACCGACGGAATGAATGTGGTCTTGCAAACATCGGGCGATGGCGACCGCCGCGCCATCCTTGCCGCGCTCTATGGTGTGGATGTGGCGAAGCAAATGCTCGAAGTTCATTCTGTGGAAGAGGGCATGACTCTCACGGGTTTCATTAGTCCCGTTTCGTTAACGCGTTCGAACCGCAGGGAAATCACTTTCTTCATCAATGGACGCTGGGTGCATGATGTGGCGCTGTCTACGGCATTGATGCAGGCGTATCACACGCTGTTGATGGTGGGGCGCTATCCTCTCACGGCATTGTTCCTCGAGATCCAACCCGGGGATGTGGATGTGAACGTGCATCCCGCCAAAGCCGAGGTGCGCTTTCGGAATCAGGATCAGGTATTCAGCTTTGTGCAACGATCTGTGCGGAAGGCGTTGTTGGCGTATTCCCCGGTTCCGAACGTGGCATCGAGTTTGTGGGGCGGGCGGGGCGCGCAAGTGGAATCGAGGAATGTTGGAATTGATTGGAGTATTGGGCATAGCGAGCCAGTGGGCAGTGATCAGTCATCAGTGGGCAGTGAGCAGTCATCAATAAGCAGTACGCAGAACGCAGTAGGCAGTAGTCGCGAGCAGGCGACATTTGAACGTATTCCCTTGCTAAGGCTCATCGGTCAGATCGGCGCGACGTATCTCGTGGCGGAGGGACCCGATGGGCTGTACCTAGTCGACCAACATGCCGCGCACGAACGCGTGTTGTTCGAGAAACTCATGGCGCAACGCGAGAGGAAGAGCATCGCCTCGCAAGCCCTGCTGACGCCGGTCACGGTCACCCTGCCGCCTCAATCCACCCAATTGCTTATTTCGCAATTGACCGTTTTGAAGTATTTTGGCTTCGACGTGGAGGAGTTTGGTCCGAACACGTTCCAAATCCGCGCGATGCCCGTCTTGTTCTCAGGCAGTGATCCCTCCTCGGCATTGCGGGCGCTGGTGGAGGATTTCGAAGAGGACGAGGCGCCGCTGAAAGATGAAGTGGAGAAAAAACTCGCCGCCCGCGTATGCAAACGTATGGCGGTGCGAGCGGGCATGTCGCTCTCCACAGACGAACAACGCGCCCTGCTCACCGATCTCGAAGCCTGCGATTCGCCGCGGACCTGTCCGCATGGGAGACCGACGATGATCCATCTTTCTGTAGACGCGCTCGAGCGTCAATTTGGGAGGCGCGGTGCTAGATAACGATACCCTCAACGAAAAATATAACCAACTGGTCGAAGACTTCAGGTCGCTGGAAGAGGAAGTCAGGCGGATTCGTCGCACCCTGGAGGTCAAAGAGATCGAACTCAAGGCGGTGCTGGCGCAATCACACGAGATCAGCAACACCGACGTGCTCACCTTCCTGCCGAACCGCCGCAAGATCATTGTGGATTTGCAGGAAGAGGTCATCCGCGCCGCGCGTTATAACACGCCGCTGTCCATCTCGATGGTGGATATCGACCACTTTAAACAAGTCAACGACACGTATGGTCATGCCGCGGGCGATGAAGCCCTGCGCACGATCGCGGCGCGACTGCGCGAGCAGATCCGCCACCCGGATACCATCGGTCGCTATGGCGGCGAGGAATTTTTGATCGTGCTCCCCAACAGCGAATTGAACGCCGCCCAGGAGCAGGCTTCACGCTTATGTAGCCACATCCGCAACTTGCAGGTGGAAGCGGCAAAACAAAAACTCATTTCAATGACCGTGAGCATCGGCGTGGCGCAATTCAAGAACGGGCAGGAGGACTGGGAGCAGTTCCTGCATCGCGCAGATACCGCCATGTACGCGGCAAAGAACAGCGGGCGGAATCGCTGGATGGCGACGGAGGAATAGATGAAATCGCTGTGGCTTGAAAATAATAAGATCGATTTACGCGAAGTGCCCCAACCGCAAAAGCCCAACGAGGCTTTGGTGAAAATTCGCAAAGCCGGCATTTGCAGTACCGACCTCGAACTGGTGAAGGGATATTATCCTTATACCGGTATTTTGGGTCATGAGTTTGTGGGTGAAGTGGTCAAGGCAGATGACGCTTCGTGGATCGGTCAACGCGTGGTGGGTGAAATCAACGCGGTGTGCGGAGAATGCGAGCAATGCCTGAATGGGCGCCCCACACATTGCGAGAATCGAACCGTGCTGGGAATCGTCAATCGCGATGGGATCTTCGCCGAGTACACCAGCCTGCCCATTGCCAACCTGCACAAAGTCCCCGCTTCGGTGCCGGACGGGATGGCTGTGTTCGCCGAACCCCTCGCCGCCGCGCTTGAGATTCAAGAGCAGATCAGCATCCAGCCGGGAGACCGGGTTCTGCTCGTTGGCGCGGGGCGGCTGGGACAACTCATCGCCCAAACATTGGCATTGACCAGTTGCGACTTGCGCGTGGTTGCCCGTCATCCACGCCAGCAGGATTTGTTGACCGCGCGCGGCATTCGCCTCATCAACGAGGCGGATGTGCAAAAATGGCGCTGGGATGTGGTGGTGGAAGCGACCGGGTCGCCGAGCGGTTTTGCGCTGGCGAGGCGGGCAATTCGTCCGCGAGGGACGCTGGTGTTGAAGTCCACCTACAAAGGCGAGATGAGCGTCGATTTTTCATCCATCGTGGTGGATGAGATCAACATCATTGGTTCACGATGCGGTCCGTTCGAGCCGGCCTTGCGGTTGATGGAGGAACGCCAGGTGGACCCCACGGTGTTGATCGATGCGGAATATCCGCTGACAGAGGCGGTAAAAGCATTCGAGCGCGCGGCGCAACCCGGCGCGCTCAAAGTAGTGGTGAATCCATAAAAAAATGGCGACCACTTGGTCGCCATTTTTTTTATTCTCTTGGTATCGTGCGCTGGACGCGCGGGATATAAAATGTGATCGAAGTGCCAACGCCTACTTGGCTTTTCACATCGATGCGCCCATTGTGCCCCTGAATGATCTGCTTGCAGATCGAAAGCCCAAGCCCGGTGCCGGTCGCTTTGCCTTCGTGGTCGCGCACGCGGTAAAACTTTTCGAATAAATGCGGGATGGATTCTTCCGGGATCCCCAAGCCGCTATCTTGCACAAGGACGTACAGGTCAGTGTCGGTGTAATTCCCCGCGATCAGAATGGAACCGTTCGGGCGGTTGTATTTGATGGCGTTGCTGGTGAGGTTGAGCAGTACTTGTTTGATCTTGTCGCGGTCGGCTTCCATGAGCGGCATATCGTTGGGAACATCCACACGGATCTGGATGTTCGTTTCCTGCGCCTTGGTCATCATCACGTCGCGCGCTTCGTACAGCAGGTCCGCCGCGCTGAAACGCGTCTTGCGGAATTGCACGCGTCCCGATTCCAGCCGCGCCAGGTCGAGGAAAGACGACGCAAGAGAATTGAGCCGCAAGGTTTCATTGTGGATGTTGTTGACGATCTGGTCGCGTTGTTCGCGCGACATCTCAGGGCGGAGCAGGAGGTAGGTGGCTGTGCTGAGCGAAGCCAAAGGCGTGCGGAGCTCATGCACAAATTCCTGGATCAAATCCGATTGCTGGAAGAGTCGCGCGTTCTCGATGGCAACCGCCGCCTGCGCGCCCAACACGCTGAGCATCGATTCGTCCGCGTCGGTGAACTTGCCGCGCTTTTTGTTGACCACTTCAAGCACACCCACTACTTTATTCTTTGTGATGAGTGGTATTCCGAGCAAAGATTTGGTGGAGTACCCGATGGTCTGGTCCACTTCGCTGAAGACGCGCTCGTCTTTTTCGGCGTCGTCGATCCGCAACGATTTTCGGTTCAGCACGATCCAGCCGGCGATGCTTTTATCGAGCGGGACGACAAGCCCGCGCATGGTGGCATCGTCTATATTGGTGGCGACTTGAAAATATAGTTGCCGCGCCGTATCGTCGTATAACAAGATCGAGGCGGCTTCTGCATGGGTAATGTGCGAAGCGGCGCGCACGATATCATCCAACAGAATGTCGAGGTCGAGGGTGGAGGCAAGGTCGCGCGAGATTTCGATCAGGCGCAGGTAACTTCCGAGGGTTTGGGTTTTGATTTCAGCCATGAATCGCTCTTTTGATGATCTCCGGCAGGATGGTTTCCACGTTGTCCATGAAGACAATATCCGCGCGGACGTTGATATAGGTGGGTGTGTTGTTGATGATAATGAGGTGCGCGCCGCGGTCAACCATCTGCATGGGAAGCCCCGCCACAGGCAGGACTTCGAGTGAGGAACCGGCGACCAGCATCAAGTCGGCTTGACGCGCTTCGCGTTGCGCTTCATTCCATGCCGCGTGTGGCAACTGCTCCCCGAACAATATCACATCCGGCTTGAGGATTCCGTTGCAACTTGGGCAGGTGGGGATGGTCCCATCCTCGATATACGGTTGCAAGAACGGCGGCGACTCGTATTTTTTGAAACATTGCGCGCAGGAAAGCGCGCGGATCGTGCCATGCAATTCGAGAACTTTTTCAGAGCCTGCCTTTTGATGAAGCCCGTCTATGTTTTGGGTTGCGATGGTGATGGCGGCGCCGTGCTTTTCAAGGTCGGCAAGCGCGAGATGCGCGGCGTTGGGTTGCGCGTAAAAAATTTGTCCGGCAAGCGGGCGGAACCATTGGAAGAATTTCTCGGGGGATGTGCGGAATGTGGTGAGCGACGCGGCTTCGAGCGGCTCATTGTGAGACCATAAGCCGGTCCCCTCTGAGCGAAAGTCTGGAATCCCCGAGGGGGTGGAAATGCCGGCTCCTGTTAAGACAACAACGCGCCTGGCTTTGCGGAATAACTCTGCCGCACGCAAAGCGTCAAGCGCTGTTGCAGTGGCGGAGGGGAGACTCATCGAGGTAGCGCCTCTTGTTCGGCGATGTAGTCAACAAGTTTGACGATCTGGCGAGTGGTGAGGCTGTCTGGCTGGCAGATCACGGCGGGGGTCTGCGTGCGGGTGGCTTGCGTGAAGAGTTCCGGCGCGGGGGTAAGGGTGGCGAGCATCTCGTATCCCAACTTGGATTGCACCTGGCTGGAAGGCAATTGCGTATCCGACCTCACGCGGTTGTTGAGCACTGGGTGAATATTTTTCAAATTGATGCCGAACGAATTCAAATCCTCGATGAGCGCCTTGGTGTTGATGATCGTGTTCGGGTTGCCCTCGAGCACCACGAGGATCTCATTACAATGAGGGAGCACCACCTGAGTGAATGGTTGCAATCCCGCGCCGAGATCAAGGACAATGTATCGTCCGAGAGACGCGAGCTTTGAGATGAACGCGCCGTAGTTGGCGTTCTGGCCGATCAAGTGCATATCACGCGGGCGGTCGGAGGCGAGCAGAATGTTCAAGCCGGACGCGTGACGCGTGAGGGAGGAACGAACGCTATCCGAGGTAATATCCGACAATTTTGTGGCGCTTAGCATATCCACCAGCCCGGTGGAGGCTTTCAACCCCAGCTCCAGCGATAATGCGCCATGCCCGGGTAACATCTCTGCAAGGATGACGTGCCCTTTGGCGCGGGTATGCAAGCCGGCCGCAACATTCAAAGCCACCGTGGTGGCGCCTAAACCGCCGCGCGCGCCGATCACGCCGACAACGTATCCTTCCTGCCCGACGCTGACCGGGGCGGCGGATGCGCTTTCGCCTTTCTTTTCATTGGCGCGCGCCAGCAATGCTTTGACGCGCGCTTGCAATTCGGAGGGATGCGTGGGTTTGGTCAGGTAATCGTTCGCCCCCACTTCAAAGCCGATCACTTTATCGTCTAATTGGGTTTTTGCGGTGAACATCAAGATGGGTGTTTCGGTGGTGGATGGATTCGCCCGCAAGCGGCGGGTGACTTCGTAGCCGTCCATATCCGGCATCATAATGTCCAGCAAGATCAAATCGGGGTCTTCGTCGAACGCTTTATCCAAGCCCTGTTGCCCGTTGGTTGCCGCGCTGATCTGATATCCCTGGCGTTGAAGCATCAGCCCCACGAGGCGCAGGGTATCAAGATCGTCGTCAATGATAAGAATTTTTTCGCTCATGCGCGGCATCCCTTACAAAAGTATTGCAACAGTCTAGCATAAAGAAGGCGCAAGGGCAAGCCAGTTGTCATCCTTGCAAGTATGCTATAATTATTTTGCAAAACGGGAACACTTCTCACTGACGGGGATGACAGGCTTCGACGGGAGAGGCTGGTTCCGGAATGCGAGCCGAGAGGCGCCGAACTCGCAAACTCAGCGCAAACAATCAAGTGCCAATCGCACTTCCTACGCTGCTATGCCCCTCGCCGCTTAATGCGATGAGACCATAACAGTTGGCGTCTTAGGATGCCACGTCCGCCGGAGCCGTCCTCCACCCGGTGACGGACCGGGCGAAACAATGGTGTGAGTGCCGCGTATGACTCTGCTAAATGCGCGAAAGACCAGCAGATGGTCACAGGGTTACCTGCCCGCCGAGATCTCTGTGATGAAACTTTTCGGCAGGCTACGCTCGTAGATTTCCGAGGGTCGAGTCTTTCGGACCCGGGTTCAATTCCCGGCATCTCCACACAAATAGATAACCCCGCAGTTCAACTGCGGGGTTATCTATTAAACTGTGTTATAAAATGCCGATGAAAAAACTTCTTCTTGGATGTCTCCTCTTCGTCACCGCCTGCCAACGTGTGACTGCGACTCCCGCGCCTGAAACTTCTCTCTTCTCAACCTCAACGACTCTTCCCACCCTTCTGCCTGCCTCGCCAACCCCTGAATTAACCGCTACGCCGACCTTCGAGCCTTCGCCTACCGCGCTCCCGCGATACTTTGTTCAGGATTTCAACGACTCCATCGCCGGCTGGGTGATTCTACAAGCGGGTAACGATTCTGTGCCGGCGGTCAATGTGGCGGACGGCTCTCTCCTCCTTCAGGTTGATTCACCCTTCACCTGGCTCTACGCGCTTTACGGACCGGAAGACTACGCCGACATCCGCATCGAAACGCAGTATCAAAACCTGGCTGGCACACCCGCCTCGGCGGGGTTGGTCTGCCGCTACAGTGAGACAGATGGCTGGCTGGAATTCAACCTCTCCACTGATGGGCTGTACAATATCCTCTACGGAAAATGGCTCGCTTTAGGAGTCGCCGAATATACTCCCATTACCGATGGCACGATCAAAGATGCGCAACCCAGCGGCGCAAGCCAATCTATTGGGTTGGAATGTTCCGGAGATACCCTGACCCTGCTTGTAAATGAAACCGTCCTCCGCCGCGTGGATGTGTCGCGCTTCGAACTTGGGGCCGGCAAGGTTGGGGTCACAATCGCATCGTATGAAAATTTCCCAGTGGTTGTGGGATTCGAACGCGTGAAGGTCAGCGAACCATAAAAAATCAGTAGATCACAAAAATAGGTTCTTGACGCAGTTGTACTGCGTCAAGGCAGGCGACAGTTCGATTTGCCAAGCAAATCGAACTGTCGCCTGAACTTTCGTGAAGTACTGAAAATGAACGCGACCTCAATACCGCGCATTTACACCGCGAAGAGCGCAAAGAAGACCTTTTTAATTTGGCGACCTTAGAGTCGCTTCGACAGTCTCAGCGCAGGTCTTGGCGGTACAGAAACCTTTTATACACGGTAGAGAAAACGAGAAGGAATTTGGCTGGAACTCAAAGATAGCGGTCGCCGTTAAAAAGTGAAAAAGGAGGATGCGATGGACACTTTTTCGAGGATCACTGGTATGGTTTTTGGTCTTGCCATTGTAATTCTGGGCTCGTGTATCCCTGTCGCGCCCGCGCCTACTGCCACTGCCAAAGCCCAGCCCACACAGGATGCGACTCCGTTGAGTAGCCGGGTCAGCCTCACTACGGTCTCGATGCGGGAGGAGGGCGCATCGCCGAAGTACATCATCACGGGTCAGATTCCCCGGCTGGCTGGCAGTGAGGATGAGCGCGTCGCAGACTTCAACAACAAGGCGGAAAAAATGATGCAGAAGGAAATCCAATATTTCCGCGAGAATGTGCTTGCCCATATGACCTCCACACCCATCACATCGGGCAGTTCCTTCGATGCCCAATACGCGCTCGTGTACCAAAACAACGGAATTTGGGCGTTGAAATTCATCTTTTCCGGTTACACCGACGGGGCGGCTCATCCCTTTCATTACAGCCTGACGCTCAACTACGACCTCGAACAAGGGAAGGCGCTTTCGCTGGAGAATTTGTTCGTCGCCGAATCCGGCTACTTAACAACAATTTCGAGTTTTTGTATTGCCGAACTCAGCCGCCGTGACATCGGGTTTTATGGCGGGTTCGAACAAGGCGCGGAACCAATGGAAGAGAACTATCGCAATTGGAATATCACGCGCGATGGCATCCTGATTACCTTTGACGAGTATCAGGTGGCGCCGTACGCGGCGGGACCGCAAACCGTTGTTGTGCCATACAGCGAATTGCAGTCGCTCATTAACTCAAATGGTCCGCTGGCGCTGGTGGCGAGGTGAGAACCAAACTATAAACCAGCGGGATGAGATACAAGAACAGCAGATCAAAACCCCTTTAGCCACAGCGACACTGAGAAAACCATTTTTAAGAATTCCACAATAGAAAAAACGGTAGAGCCACAAAAACTCAACTTGCTCGGAATCGCTTCCAGTTAGAGAATTCCTTTCGCGGAACTGGGTTTGTGAGACGCGAATCATTGCCAGTCTTTGGATATTGACTATAATCTGGCTCGCATCGATTCTTCTTGATCCTATGGTGAGACCGTGACGTATGAGATCCGCCGCGCGACCGCGGCCGACAAACCCGAATGGCTGAGAATGCGGCAACTGCTGTGGCCCGAAGCCCCCATCGAATATTTGGATTGGGACCTGGACGAAATTCTGGAGGGCGGGAAGCAGGCGGTCTTCGTCGCTTCGCGCGCCGAAGGAAGCCTGGTTGCCTTCATTGAAACCCGCCTGCGCGATGTGGCAGAGGGGTGTGAATCCAGCCCGGTCGGCTACATCGAAGCATGGTTCGTGGATGAAAACGTTCGCGGTCAAAAACTGGGGCGCGAGATGATCCGCGTCGCCGAGGAGTGGGCGCGCGAAAATGGATGCGCCGAGATGGGGTCTGATACCTGGCTCGAGAACGAGGTCAGCATTCAAGCGCATTTCAAAACCGGCTACTATGAGACGGGGCGACTGGTCCACTTCATAAAAAAGTTGTAAGCGGCAGGGTCAGCGCACGGGGGAAATGTTTCTCAACAACAGACGGCGCAGGAGATATACTTGCCATTATGCGAATCTACTCGCTTATTTTCACCCTCATCATTTTGGTTTCTGCCTGTTCATCCCCGGCAGAGTCAACGGAGGCTGTTGTGCCGAACCAACTCACACTCACCAGCGATGCGTTTGCCAATGGCGGCTCGATCCCGGTGAAATATTCATGCAATGGCAGAGACATTTCCCCCGCGCTCGCGTGGGGCGAACCGCCCACAGGAACGCAATCGTTCGCCCTCCTCATGGACGATCCCGACGCGCCCGGCGGTTGGGCGCATTGGGTGTTGTACAACATCCCCGCCGAGGCGCGCGGTGTGCCCGAAGATCTGGCGGTCACCGGCAAGAATGTGCCGGAAGGGCAGGGTAGCCCGTTTACCGGTAAAAATTCGTGGGGCGACATCGGCTACGGAGGTCCATGCCCGCCGAGCGGCACACATCGGTACTTCTTCAGACTCTATGCGCTCGATGAAATGGTCGGTTTGTTGCCGGGCGCAAACAAGGGCGAACTGCTCAAAGCGATGGAAGGTCACATTCTTGCGCAAGGCGAACTGGTCGGCGTCTTCAGTAAATAATAGACTCTATCGGAAATAAAAACGGGGACGCTGATTCACGCTGAAAAACGCAGATCTCTCTTTTTGTGCCAGCGTAAATCTGCGCGCTCCACGTCCAACAAGATTCTTCGTCTTATGATGGATAACGTCTGGTGAATCGAAGCCTAACTGCGAAAGCCGTACCCATGACCCATTGCCGGCTTACCCCAGCCCGCGAATAATTCATGATAATAGCGATGCACATCCCCGCGTCGCTTTTTTTGTGGATGTATAATCCTGATCATGTCTGTCTTTTCCAACAAACGTATTCTCCTCGGCGTGACCGGCTCCATTGCCGCCTACAAAGCCGCCGACCTCGCCTCCAAACTTACACAAGCCGGCGCGTTGGTAGATGTGATCCTCACCGAAGCCGCGCAAAAGTTTGTCACACCGCTCACGTTTCAATCGGTCACCGGGCGGCGGGCTTATACCGACTCTGACCTGTGGGGAAATGAAGCCCACGTCCTGCATATCGGCTTGGGGCACACGGCTAACCTGCTCGTGATCGCTCCCTGCACTGCGAACACCATCGCCAAACTTGCATACGGTCAGGCAGATACGCTGTTGACAGTGACCGCTCTCGCCGCAACCTGCCCGCTCCTGCTCGCGCCCGCCATGGACGGCGGCATGTACGACCACCCCGCCACCCAGGAAAATTTGGATACCCTGCGCAAACGCGGCGCTCACATCATCGAACCAGCGGATGGACGCCTCGCCTCGGGACTCGCCGGCAAAGGGCGACTGCCTGAAACGCCCGAACTCATCGGGAACATCCGCCTCATCTTGGGGCGGGACGGCTGGCTCGCCAATCGGAAAGTGATCGTCACCGCCGGCGGCACTCAAGAACCGCTCGACCCGGTGCGCGTGCTGACGAATCATTCGTCTGGCAAGCAGGGCTATGCCATTGCCCAAGCCGCGTTGGACGCCGGCGCCCAAGTCACCTTAATCACCGCGCCCACCGCGTTGAAACCTCCCGTTGGCGCGCGCGTCATGCAAGCGCAGACGGCGCGACAGATGCTCGATGCTGTTCTACAAGAGTCCGCCGGGAGCGACGCGCTCATCATGGCGGCGGCGGTGGCAGACTTCCGCCCGAAGAATTCGGCGAAGGATAAGATCAAGAAGGAAGGCGGCGCGCCGCAGATCGACCTCGAAGCGACGGACGACATCCTGAAGGCCGTATCAAGCCACAATGGCGGAAAGACGCGCCCGAAGGTGGTGGTCGGGTTTGCGGCAGAATCCAGAAATCTGTTGGAAAACGCGGCAAATAAGTTAGAATCCAAAAAACTGGATGTGATCGCGGCAAATGATATTTCGGCAGGGGATGCCGGGTTTGCCGTGGAAACCAATCGTATAACTTTATTGTTCGCAGATGGACGCGAGGAATCGTTAGCGTTGATGAGTAAAACAGATGCGGCTGAAATTTTGATCGAGCGCGTCGCGGGATTGCTGGGGTGATATGCGCGTCCTGGTGATCTCGGATATTCACGCGAATTTTACCGCCCTCGAAACGGTGCTGACAGACGCCGGCGCTGTGGACGAGACTTGGTGCCTCGGCGACCTGGTGGGCTATGGTCCCGACCCGAACGAGGTGGTGGAGAGGGTGCGCGGTTTGCCCAACCTCACCTGCCTGCTCGGCAACCACGATGTGGCGGCGATCGGCAAGATTCCCTTTGAGTCGTTCAACGGCGACGCGCGGCGCGCGCTTGAGTATCACGAAAAAGTGCTGACGAAGGAAAACATGGATTTCCTGCTTTCATTGCCGTCGAACCTGACGGTGAAAGGGGATGCCAGCCTCGTGCATGGAAGCCCGCGCGATTCAGTTTGGGAGTATATTTTGAACGCGCTTTCGGCGCGCCTCAACTTTGCGCATTTCAGCACGTCGTGGTGCATGGTGGGGCATTCGCATTTGCAGTGCATGTTCCGCCTGCACCCGGAAAACGAGCGCGTGACGCTTGAATCGCTGAAAGTGAACGAGGCGATGATATTGAAGCCGCGCTTGATCATGAACCCCGGCTCGGTAGGTCAGCCGCGCGATCGCGATCCGCGCGCCGCCTATGCCATCTACGATACCGAGGAAAAAAAATGGGAGCCGCGTCGCGTGAAGTATGACATCCCCGCGGTGCAAAAGCGCATCCGCGCCGCGAAGTTACCGGAGAAGCACGCGATGAGGTTGATGGAGGGGTGGTAGGCGGGTAATTGAGTAATTGGTGATTGGGAATTAGAGAGTTTTGAGGGAGATTAGAGACTGGAGATTGTTTGAGAGATGCGGAACAATCTAAAAGGTGATTCGTCTGTAGAGTGAAATCACTTTGCCTTATCAAGGAGAAGAAAACATGAAACGCCCAGTTTTGATCGTTCTGTCGGTGGTGGTTGCTTTTGTCCTCGTTGGATCGTTGCTGATGAATTTGTTCGGCTTGCGAGTAGGACAAACATTCAGTTATGTCTCAAACGAATTGCCCGGTTACGGCGGTGGCGCGCCTGAGTTTGGGGCTCCACAAGAATCGTTTGCTTCCGCTCCGATCCCAGCAAGCGACCAGGTAAGCGCGCAAATGGAAGGAATGGATCCTTCCAAAGCGCAGGCGCTGCAAGAGCGCATGGTCATCCAAAACGCGGACCTTGCCATCGTGGTCGCCGACCCGAAAACGCGCATGAGCGAGATCGAGGCGTTGGCAAAAGAGATGGGCGGATTCGTGGTCTCGTCCAATTTGTACACCACGTATTACGGACCCAACAGCGTGGAAGCGCCGGAAGCCTCGATCACCATCCGCGTGCCGCAGGAGAAACTCGATGACGCGCTCAAGGCGATCAAAGAAGGCGCGGTGAAAGTAAATTACGAGAATCGCACCAGCGATGACATAACCAACATCTATGTGGACTTGCAATCGCAACTCAAAGCCAGGCAAGCCGCGGAGAAAAAACTGCTGGAAATTCTCGATCAAGCCACCGACACCGAAGGCGTGTTGGCGGTCTACACCCAGCTTCAACAGATCCAGAGCGAGATCGAAGTGCTGAAAGGGCAGATCAAATATTACGATGAGTCGGTTGCGCTCTCCGCCGTCAGCGTCCGCTTGATCGCCGAAGAGACCGTCCAGCCTGTGGAGATCGGCGGCTGGAAACTGGATGGCGCCGCCAATGACGCGATCCAGAATCTGATCTACTTCACGCAGGGCTTCGTCAAGTTCCTCATCACCTTCGCGCTGTTCACGCTTCCCGCGCTCGTTCTGGTTGCCATCCCGCTTTACCTGCTCTTCCTCGGCGGGCGCAAGTTGTATCGCAAGTTCGGCAAATCGAAAGCGACTGTGGAAGTGAAAGAAGAAGTGAAGAAGTAAAGCTCTCAGAACCTTAGCCACAGATTACACTGATTTACACGAATTAAGCCAACCCTGTTCGAGGGTTGGCTTTTCGTTTGGCTCATCGCGAGGCAAGAAATCAATAAATCCGTGATAATTCGTGAAATACGTGGCTGATTGTTTTACAACGTACCGCGCAAGCATGTATAATATTTTCATGGAAAAACTCGTCCGCGAGGCGCGGGAATTGTTCAACGTCCACATCACAGGCAGGCAGGTGATGTCGTTGATGATGTACGAAAAAGAATTGCTGGCGTGGAACCAGAAATTCAACCTGACCGCCATCCGCGACGCGGAGTCCATCCGCACGAAACATTTTTTGGATTCGTTCTCGTGTGTCCTCGCGTGGAAAGCCAACCCTCCCGCCTCGCTCATCGACGTGGGGACTGGCGCGGGCTTCCCCGGGCTCGCGCTGAAAATCCTTTACCCGAACTTGAAATTAACAGTCGTTGATTCGATTGGCAAGAAAGCGATGTTCTGCCAGCACATCGTCGGCACACTGGGGTTGGATGGGGTGAATGTGATTCAATCACGCGCGGAGGATTTGGGACACAACAAAAATCACCGCGAAGCATACGACTGGGCAGTGGCGCGCGCGGTGGCGAACCTCAACGTGTTGAGCGAATATCTTTTGCCGCTGGTCAAAGTGGGCGGGACGATGCTCGCGCAAAAAGGTGAAACCGCTCACTCTGAAGCAAAATCCGCGCGGAAGGCGATGAAGTTATTGGGTGGAGAATTAAGAGAATTGATCCCCGTTAAATTGCCAAATGTGGAAGATGATCGTTATCTTGTGTTGGTGGATAAAGTCGCCGCGACGCCAAGTAATTATCCACGCAAGGCGGGAGTCCCGGGGAAACAGACGTTGTAAATTTCATGTAGGGGCACGGCGGAACCTGAGAGGATAATGACGGTTGATTGTCCCGCTGTGCCCCTACAAATCAACAATTATTTTTCACCCACAATCACGATCTTATCTTCCTTGTTGGGGACGATACACAGAAACTCAAACGGTTCTTCCCCCGTGTTTTTATACGAATGGATCACGCCTTCGGGAATGAAAACCACATCGCCCGTTTTCACATGATGCGACTCGTCGCCGACGGTGATATCCGCTTCGCCGCGCAGGACGTATTGTTCATGTTCGACCATGTTGGTGTGACGCGGCATGCCTCCGCCCTGTTGCATGGAAAATTTTCGCAAGGCGAAGTTCGGTCCCTCTTGCGAGGAGATGAGAACTTGAATGGTCGTGTCTGTGCCGGCGGCGACGTTCTTCGCCTCGACATCGGTGGAATGTTTGACAGTCATTGTTTTACTCTCCCATCAGCCAGGAAAGCCAATCCTGCTTTTTAACCTGCTTCGAGGTGTAATCGGCGGGGATCGAGATCAACACCACGGTGATATTATCGTGCCCGCCGCGCGAATTGGCGAGGGCGATCAACGCCCCCGCCCCTTCCTTCAGGTTGGATTTCGATTTCACGGTTTCCAAAATTTCATCGTTCCAGACCAGGTCGGTCAGCCCGTCACTGCACATCAAAACCACATCGCCAGGCTGGAGTTTTACTCCCTGATGCGCCTCTGCCTGCTCATCATTATCTTCCTTCGAGAGTTTCAAGCGGAAGTCTGGTTCCGGCGGCACTGCCGAGCCGAGATAGCGGCGAATGACGTGCACGTTCGGGTGTTCGCGCGCCGCTTCGGGCGTGATGATGTTTTTCTCGAGCGCCTCTTGTATCCAAGTGTGGTCCACCGAGAGTTGTTGGATCTTCCCGCCGCGCAGAAGGTAAATGCGCGAATCGCCCACCGAAGCTGTGTGCAGGCGGTCGCCCGCGATCCATGCTGTGGCGCAAGTGGACCCCATGCCCTTGAGGTTGTCGTTCGATGCGGAGTGCGCGGCGATGGCGTTGCTGGCATCCGCCACCGCGTCTTCCAGTGTCCGGCGGATCTGATGCCCGTCGCTTTTTGCCACCACATCCACGATGTGATTGACCGCCAGTTCCGCCGCCACTTCGCCCGCCCGGTGTCCGCCGATCCCGTCTGCCAGCACGGCGAACAGGACCGGAGTCCGTTCACTGCCGGTGAGGGTGAACGATGCCACCGCATAGCGATCCTCGTTGTTTTTGCCAGTCATGCCGGCGTGGGTCTGTGCTTCGACGTTCAAATGCGCGCGCGGGGTGCGTTTCATCATAGGATTTCCAGATTATACAGCAGGGACGGGGTTAGCCTTCATTTCTTTTTGGAGGTAACCCTCGGTTCAGACGCCGTGGGAGCTTGTTTCAAATCGAAGCGGTAAACCAGCCCCCCAAAGTGGATGCGATCGCCGTGAACGAGGCGGCGCCCTTCGCGCGGGACCGGGTCGAAGTTCACCCACGTCCCAGCCACCGAGGCGTTATCGTATATCGTGAAAACACCATCAGCGGTCTGTTTGATGCGGGCATGTAACGGCGAAATGGACGGGTCGTCCAACACCCGCGCCGATTGCACTGGGTCTGTGCCGAAGGTCATCTCTTTTTCATTGACCGGTATCGGCGCGACGCTGGCAGGCTCGCCTCCGTTCACGAGGCGGATGAGATAGGCGGGCGCGTCTGCCACGCGCGGCGGTTTAGATGGAAGCCAGCTTGTGCGGCGCGGCACGGTTTTGGCTTTCTTTGTAGCCGAAGCGGGGGGAGCCGTCAATGACGCCACCGGTTGGGTGAGCGGGTCTTCGAAGCGGGGTTTTGATTTCCGCTCTTTTGTGGCGGGGGTGTGAGGCTTCCGGCTTCGCAGGAGGATTCCCACCAGGGCAATGCCTGCCAGCGCGATCGCCCCGAGAATGATGGTCGAACTATAGCGCGCGAACAACGCCTGCACACCACGAGGCGCCGGTGTCACTGTGAACGTGACCTGGATGCCGATGCTCGATTTTTTCAGACCGAGCGCATCCTCCGCTTCCACCACGATGGTGTGTTGGGCGCTATCTTCATAAGCCGAGAGGTCCCACACGAAGCGGTCAAACGGAGGCTTGGTGTTTTCAGCGACGATCACCTCATCCACATACAGCGTGGTGCGCGTCAGGTCGCGCTTGTGCCCATCGGGGAATTCCACGACGATGGTGAGGACCTGCGTCTCCGGCGTGAGGATTTCGTTGTTGTAGGGGTCGTCCGCCGGCGGTCGGCGCGTGATCTGCGATGGCGGCGAGATGAAGATTGGGTTGGGCGGTTGGATGTCCACATTGAAGGAGGTATCCAGCGCGAGGATTTGTCCTTGCGGGGTATCGACATTCAGGCTGAGGGTGTGTGTTCCCGCCGTGTTGAGGGCGGAGGTGTGCGTCAGCGCGTAGATCTGTCGCAAGGGAGCGAAGTAGATCGCCGGGTCGGGCAATGGCTCGGCGCCGGAGAACGCGGCGAAGGAGCCGTTGGTCTGCAAGGCAAGTGATTTGAACGCGTTCGCGCTCGGTGAGACGAATTCTTCCGGCGCGTCCACAAACCAGACGAAGACGCGCGTTTTCGATTCGACGGCGCGTTGGATGAGCGGCGCGATGGTGTTGTCTATGTTGGGGTCGTTGAGATGCGGCGTGATGAAGAGGATGGCGCGTTTCATGCCGGGTTGCGCGACCGGCAGGGAGGCGGTATCGAGCGCGATCGAGAGGGTTTGCAGGTTCGGCTCAGACTTGCGGAAATCGGGTTTGAACGAACTCAGGCTGACGAACCACTCCTGCACGGAGCCATGCGTGATGAGC
>JBGANO010000040.1:0-36131 GCA_044222305.1 Anaerolineales bacterium | reverse complement strand
CTATTATAAACCCGTACTGTTGTCTAGTGAACAACCTTACAGTCCCTCATTGTACTGCAATGGAGCCGCGCTTATCTGGATTGGCTATTCTGGAGTGTCTAAATACGGTCGTTATGACTCCCACCATTAATGCCGTTGTAAGAAACCTCGCAACGCCGAGTCTAATCTGTGTCAGGCTTGATATAATCGCACAAGGAGATGCCCATGTTTTCATTCGAAGGACCCGATCGGCGTAAGGAAGAGGAACGCATCAAACAAGAGGGACGACTTCCGCCCGGTCAGGCGCTCACGTTCAAGTTCCCTGTTTTACATTACGGACCCGTGCCGCACTTCAATGCCGCCACGTGGGACTTCCGTGTGTGGGGCGAAGTGGAGGAGGAAAAAAGCTGGACGTGGGATGAGTTTAACAAACTGCCGCGAACTAAAACTCAAATGGATATCCATTGCGTGACGCGCTGGAGCAAATTCGATACCGTGTGGGAGGGCGTCTCGATCAAAACGCTGGCGGATCAGGGATTCATCAAGATCAAGCCGACTGCCACCCACCTCATGCAACATGCGGAATACGGGTTCACGGTCAACATCCCATTGGAAGTTGCTTTGCAGGAAAATTTTTTACTCGCCACCCATTTGAACGGCGAACCGATCACGCCCGATCATGGTTATCCTTTGCGTGGCGTGGTGGGCTACCTGCCTGGGCGGGAGGAAATGGAAACGCCGTATTTTTGGAAGGGCGCAAAATGGCTTCGCTCGCTGGAGTTCATGTCGCGTGATCGGCGCGGATTTTGGGAGCAAGCTGGGTATCACAACCGCGCGGATGTGTGGAAGGAAGAACGGTTTGGGTAAAAAAAAGATGATGCCGCAGTTCAACTGCGGCATCATCTTTCGGATGACACGATAAAAGATGGCACGGCACGATTTGCCAAGCAAATCGAACTGCCGCGCTATCTTTTATTCTAGGGGCGGGTTCCCAAAACGATTGGGACGTCCACCGATTGCCCATCACGGAGAACCGTGAGGATGATCGTATCGCCGGGGGATTTGCTCGTGATGAGATAACTCAACAGATCGTCGAAGGTGATGATCGGATTGCCATCCAGCGCGACGATGAGGTCGCCGCCGGCGTTCAAGCCGGGGATGTTCGTCGGCGATGCGCCCGCGCGGATGCCAGCCTGGTCGGCGGGTCCGCCATCCACCACGCCGACAACGTACGCGCCGGTGAATTGAGACAGACCCAGCGCTTCGACCTCTGCCAAGCCCAGATCGCTGTTCGACGAAATCCCGAGATAGGGATATTCGTATTTCCCATCGCGGATCAGGATGGGGGCAACGCGTTTGACGAGGTTGATCGAGATTGCGAAGGCAACCCCCGAGTTGACGGCATTGCCGGTCGTGGCATCGACGTTTTCTGTGCGAATGGATTGATTCACGCCGATCACTTCGCCGTTGAGATTAAACAACGGACCGCCTGAATTGCCTGGGTTAATGGCCGCGTCGGTTTGGATGATGTCGGCGGTGCTGAAAAATCCGCCATCGGGCGCGGCGTGGGCGGGTTGGGTGCGTCCAAGACCGGAAATGATTCCCTGCGTCATCGTGCCGTTCAAGCCGAAGGGATTGCCAATGGCAACCACCGGCTGACCAACCAACAGCGCGTCCGAGTCGCCGATGGGGAGGGGATGGAGTTCTTCACTGGGCGCGTTGACTTTGATGACCGCCACGTCCGCATCCGCGTCGAAGCCGATGACGGTGCCGATGGCTTTATAGCCGGAGGAGAAGGCGATCTCGGCGGTGGTGACGCCGTCGATCACGTGGTGGTTTGTGATGATGTGTCCTTCGCTATCGAACACAAAGCCGGAGCCCATGCCCATGGCTGTGCGAACGGCGACCACGCCGGGGATCACCTGTTGATACAGCGACGCCAGCGAACCGTCCACTGGGAGGGGGTTGGCAGATACGGATACAAGCGTGGATACGGCTGGCAGGGGCGAATCAGGCGCGGCTTGGGGAAGAGGCGAGAAGCCGGGGAGTCGGCACGCCATCGCCGCCAGAGTCAGAATCAAAAACGCGAATAGAGGTCGTTTCATGTTGTCCCTTTCTATGTTGACTGGGGTTGGAATCGAAAAATATAGTACTTGCCTGTGGTTAAGTGCCGCTGAAAAGAGGTTAACAACAGCGAAGGATGAACAACGTTAGAATTTGATCTTTGAAACTTCTTCGAGTAATTCGCGTTGTTTTGGGTTCAGGTATTTGGGGATTTGTACTTTCAGGCGAACATACAGGTCGCCTTTGGCGGCAGGGTTTTTCAAATGAGGCATGCCGCGCCCGGCGAGACGAAAGACCTGCTCGGGTTGCGTGCCGGCGGGGATATTGAGTTTGATCTTGCCTTCGAAAGTTTCCACATCCGCGTCGCCGCCGAGGATAGCGGTGAACACGCTGGTTGTTGCCGTTGCGTGCAAGTCGTCGCCGCGGCGTTCGAAGCGTTTATCTTCCTGAACATCCACGATCAAATACAAATCCATCCCGTTGGGTCCCGCCCCCGCCACGCGCACCTTCGACCCACTGCGCACGCCCGCCGGGATGCGGACTTGTTTTTTTCTGCCATCCGAATCGAGCAGGCGCGTGGCGCCTTTGTAGGCTTCTTCAAGCGTGATCTCGAGTTCCTGTTGATAGCCCTGCGTTTGCGCGCGCGGCGATTGCCTTCCACCCATCCCAAAGATGGTTTGAAAAAAATCGGAGAAGCCGCCGCTCCCGCCGAACATGTCGTTGAGGTCATCCACATTTACGCGTGTGTTGCCATATTGTCCCCAATTAAAATCGCCAGGCGTTCCGCCGCGTCTCTGCCATTGCGAATAATCGGAGCCGAGCTTGTCGTAGGTCGAGCGTTTTTTCGCGTCGCCCAACACTTCATACGCTTCGTTAATTTCCTTGAAGCGTTCTTCGGCTTTTTTATCGTTTGGGTTGTAATCGGGGTGATGTTGCTTCGCCAGTTTGCGATACGCCTTGCGGATATCGTCGTCGCTGGCTTTGCGATCTACACCCAGAAGTTTGTAATAATCTTTGTAATCCATAGTTGTATTTTTACACCGCGCCAGATGCAAGTCAAGCATCCGTTTGTATGTCTAACAGAACTCTAATTCGTAAGAGGATTCCACTAATCCCCGCGAATTGACGCTAATCTTTTAAAGATTGGCGTAGATTCGCGAAGATTAGCGGATGAAAACCCGCTTCCTTCGCAGGGACAGCTGTTTCGCCCTAGTCGAGTTTTTTCACCAGATACAGTTCCCCGCGCTCAAACCCGCGCGACAGATAATATCCCCGCGTGCCAACAGCGGATATAACAGCCATGCGTTTGTATCCGTTTGCGATTGCGATTCGTTCTGCTTCTTCTAATAGACGCGTCCCCAACCCGACGTGTTGCGCCGCGCCATCTTTCTCCGCGCCGACGGGAAGCGACTGCCCGTACACATGCACTTCACGGATCAACGCCGCACCGTCTAAATCGCTGATTTCAGTTTGCGGAGAATTTTCCTTTGGCAAAGATAATCTCACAAACCCTGCAAGTTTATCGTCAGGTGTAACGTACGAAATAAAATGTTCCTCCGCCGCGCCCGCTTGATAGACGAGATCATCCAGTCTCAGCGACTCGACACTCACCGTCTTGCTTTTCACTTCGCGGCATCGCACACACTGACATTTCGTCCCGCGCCGCTTCAACTCATCCTGCGCGTCCTGCCGCAAACTGGTTCGGCGATTCCCTTCCACCACATTCGTGGATGGAATATCTCGAATAATCCGATTTACGCGGCAATAACGCGGGATGGTCGGCTTGATGTCCGCGATCAAATCAATTAGTTCTTGGGTCGTATAAGGTGTGAACTCGCCGCGTTGCCAGTATTCATATAACTCTGCATTTGCGAGCAATTGATTCGGGTAAATCTTTATTTCATCAGGGCAGAAGTCATTCCACAACTTCACAAAGTCTTCGCGGTCTGATTCGGGAGTCGCGCCGTGCAGGTTGGGCATCCAGTGCAACACGATCTTGAATCCCGCCGCGCGGAGCAGGGCAGTGGCTTGACGCGTGTGCTCCACATCGTGTCCGCGCTTGTTCATTTCAAGGATGCGGTCGTCCAAACTCTGCGCGCCCATCTGCACCTTCGTCACGCCGAGGCGCCTCAGCCAGCGGATTTCATCGGGATTGATCTCATTGGGTCGCGTCTCGATAACCAATCCCACATTGCGGTGTGAAGCGTTTTCGTTGAAAGAATGATCCTGCTCCAATTCTCCACTTTCCACTTTCCACTCGGCGCGATTAGCCACAGAGTCCACAGAGACCTCTGAGATTTTTTCTCCTTTTTCTCTGCGCTCTCTGTGGCTGGTTTCGTTCATGGCATCAAAACAACGCTTCACAAACCACTCTTGATAATCACGCTTATACGACGACCACGTGCCGCCTAGAATTAATAGTTCGATCTTATCTGTGGGATGTCCCAACGCCTGCAACTGCGTGATGCGCGACCTCACTTGCGCGTACGGGTCGAAGTGATGTTCCACCGCGCGCATCGCGCCGGGCTCATCGGGTAGATATGATCTGGGCATCCGCACGTCGTTGGGGCAGAAGATACATTTCGCGGGGCATGGATACGGCTTCGTCAACACTGTCACCGTCGTCACGCCTGAAAGCGTGCGCATCGGCTTCATGCGGAGTCGTTCGAGCAGGCGCGTGTCTGCTTGCATTTCGCCCGCCGCGACCAACTCGTTGTACAACGTCACCAACATGGACTTGTTGAGGTACCCGCTCCCATCCGCGAGGGGATGACTGCGCAGAGTCTTCGTCACGTCGCCCCCGCGACGAACTTCCTCCAGCACGAAGCGCGCCAGTTCTTTTTTATCGGGTGTGAGCAAGCGTGTTGCTCGCCATAATTCTCTTCGTTCAGTGTGCATGGTTTTTAGTGGGGTAGACACGTATACACGTGTCTACCTGTTTACGTGTTTACCTGTCTACTTGTTTACCTACCTATCCACTTTCCTTCTCTCCATGGACGAAACATCCACGTGAAATTCGCTCTTCAATTCCGAAAAATCCTTGTGCTTGAACATGTCTGTATGCAGACCACATTCCACTTTGCCGCGTCCCTGCCAGCGGCCCGCCCGCTCGTCGTCGTTCAAGCCGATCGCAACGGTGCACGGTGAACATCCCACGCTTCGATAGCCTTTCTCTAACAACGGATGCGACGGAAGGTTATGTTCTTCCATATAATTCTTCACGTCTGCCTTTGTCCAATTCAACAACGGGTTGATCTTCAGCAAACCATCGCTCTGTAATTCCAGAATCTTCGCCTGCGCGCGGATGGCGGTCTGGTCGCGACGGATGCCGCTGATCCATGCCAGCATATCTTTGATGCCTCTTTGCATGGGTTGGACTTTGTGAATAAAGCAACATAAATTTGGGTCTTCGAGCGGCAGGGTGCGGACTTGCCCTCGCGCGAACACATCCCAGCGCGCGTCGCGATACAGATCCAACACATTCAACTTCCATTCGGACGCGAGTTTTTCACGGAAGATCAACGTCTCCCAAAAATGATAGCCCGTATCGAGAAAGTAAACCAAGATGTCGCGCTTCGCCTGCGAGACCATGTGCAACAAGGGAACCGATTGCGTTTGGAACGAAGAACTCAGCGCAACCTGGGGCCAATAATTTTCAACCGCCCACGCAATGATCTCTTGTGGCGCGAGCGATTCAAACTCATCCGAAAGTTTTTCGATCTCCAACGGTGTAAACATGGCGGCATTATACCCGTTATAGAATACCCCAGCCGCAAGTGGCGGCTTGGGTATAATCTTCGCATGGATTCAGCCACCGCCGCGCGCTTGATTCAACTCAACAAGAATTTTTACACGCGCTTCGGCGACTCGTTCTCCGCCACGCGCCATCGGATTCAGCCTGGCGTGCGCCGCGCGCTTGACATGCTGAAAGGCGACGAGTCCATTTTGGATTTGGGATGCGGCAACGGGGAACTCGCCCGCGAACTCGCAAAGCGCGGACACCGCGGCACGTATCTCGGCGCGGACTTCAGCCTGCCTCTCCTGCGGGAGGCGGAATTCCAACCTGAGGCTTTTTCCGCCAAGTTCGTGGAGGTTGATCTTACGAAGTTATCAATTATCAGTGATCGGTTATCAGTTGCTGGTGGCTGGTCACTGATCACTTGTTTTGCCGTTTTGCATCACATCCCCTCCACTGAACTTCGCTTGAATATCCTCCGAACCGTTCGTCAACTTCTTAAGCCTGATGGCTTGTTCATCCATTCCAACTGGCAGTTCTTGAATAGCGAAAAACTCAAAGGGAGGATCAAGGCATGGGAGGGCGTGTCAATCCTCCCATCCGAAGTAGACGCGGGCGATTATCTGCTCGATTGGCGGAGCGGGGGAGCAGGCATCCGCTACGTCCATCACTTTAGCGAATCCGAGTTGGACGAGTTGGCAGACGCGGCAGGCTTTCGGGTGGTGGAGTCGTTTTCATCCGACGGCGAAACGGGGAATTTGGGGCTGTATCAGGTGTGGAAGATTTCTTCGTAAGAATCCTGATTTCTGGCGAGTCTAACAAATGTTCTAATTTAAACATCCCGCAGGGTTTTTGAATAAATCTAAGTGTGAGACGAAACCTGCGGGACGTTTCCCACGGAGAATGACATGGCACTAGAAATTCTTGAACGGATCGAAACCAGTCTGGTTGAAAAGCAACACGCTATCACCGAATTTCTCGAAACCGCGTCGGAGGCGGAGAAGGATACCTACCTGTGCGCCGACGACCATTGTGTGCAAGAGCATTTGCACGTGATCAGCGCCAGCCTCGAGAAGTTTGAAAATAAAACGCTTGGGTTGTGCGAGATCTGTCACGCCTACGTGGAACCCAGCCGACTCGCGATGGATTACACCGCGTCCATTTGCCTGGACCATTATTCCGAAGCCGAGATGCGGCGGCTGGAATCGGAGTTGGAACTTTCGCAGATCGTCCAGCGCGCGTTACTGCCGCAGAATGTGCCTGTCATCTCAGGGGTGGAAGTTGCCGCGTTCAGCCGACCTGCCGACATCATCGGCGGCGATTACTTTGACTTCTTCCAATTCCGCGACGGCACGCATGGATTGGCCATCGCTGACGTGAGCGGACACGGCGTTTCAGCGGGCATGTTGATGAGCAGTCTGCAAACCGCCCTGCGGACGATGGCTCCCGACACTGATTCGCCCGCCGAGATTTTGGAACGCATCAATCGTTTTTATATCCACAATATCAACTTCACCACGTTTGTCACGGTGTTTCTGGCTCGCTTCGATCCTGTAAACCTGGAGTTGACGTATGTGAACGCGGGACACAATCCGCCCGCTGTTCATCGCGGCGCGAGCAATGACATTCATTGGTTGAAACCGACTGCGCCTGCGGTTGGCTTGGCAGAACTGTTTCACCCGCGCATCGAATCGGTGAAACTTTCAAAAGGTGATTCGTTGTTGCTTTACACCGACGGCATAACGGAAGTGTTGAATTTGGCTGGCGACGAACAATTTGGTCATCTGCGCCTTGCCGATTTACTTGCACAACATGCAAGCCAGACTGCGCCTGACATTCTTCAGACTTTATTTCAAAGCGCAAGCGCGTTTGGTAGTCACAGCTTGCTGGCAGATGATGTTACGATGGTGGCGTTGAAGGTTTCTGGCTAAAGATGTCACCCTGAGCGCTAGCGAAGGGTCTCTGAGATGATCGTAGTGATTCTTCGCCACAAAGAGCAAGAGCGCGGCTCAGAATGACACAAACTTAAATTCTTTATGTGATTACATTGTTCGGGTTGGCTATGTATTCCCACCAGTTATGGCTGATTCCGTTGCGGCGGCCCAGGGTCTTGGGGAAATGACTCATCCACCATAGATGATGCTTGCGGGTGTCGCCGTTGCCCCAATCGACGGCGGAGACTTGGCGGGTGATTCCCTTGAAGTTGGGGAAGTTATACAGCCAATCGTCACATTCGCTGACCACGATGGAGGGATTATTCCAGTCATAGTCGCTGACACTGTTCGGCGCAAAATGGACATTGCCCAACGCGGCGTGTCCTTTATGCGCGCGGTCATAGCGGATGAAACGCTTCCAGTAATTTTCCTCCCCTTCGATGTTTTCAAAGACCTTTTCCATGATGGATTCGGCGCGGTGTCCCATGTTCTCCAGCATTTCTCCAAAACTGCGTTCGAAGGAAAACCCCATGATGACGAACCGTCGCTGGGAGGCATCCGTACGCTGAAGCGGAGGCGCGTTACACCAAAAGGCGCCAGGCCCGCCCATGATGGATTCGTAGAACCCGGCGTGTGGAAAGTTGAAGATCCATACTTCGTCGATCTCGTCGCGCGCCACGCGCTTTAGGATGTCAAATTGTTTGACGATGGCAAGATAATCTGCCTCTTGCGGCATGTAGGGCGGAGTTGCGCCGCGCAACACATTGAGATACGTCTCTGCATCGTATACGTACCCGTCCACTTTAGCGGGGAATGCGTCCACGTCGATGCGCTGGGTGATCTGGTAACGGACGAGTCCGCCGCTGGCTTGCAGGATGTCGGACATGAATCCCACGGCGAGGTCTTCGACTTTGTTCCAGCGCATGTGCTCCGATAATTTTTTGCCGGAAGCCTTATCCACAACCGGGTCGTAGACAATCACGAGGGTGCGGAGGATCGTCTGGGTGGGCGGCTCGGTCGAGGAGTCTGAAGCAGGCGTCAATGGGGCGGGATGCGATTTTCGTCGGAAGAGGGAAAAAAGACTCATGTCGGAAATCTAAAGTTGAAATGGAATAGGGTACGTGTCTACTTGTTTACGTGTCTACTTGTCTACGTGTCCGCCTGTTTCCCCCGCTACGGCAAATTCGTCGCGAAGTACACCTGGTTGTCGATGGAGAAGTACAACACATAGTTCGGGCTGACCGCCATGGCGCCGACTGCGCCGGGTTGGAAGGGATTGGCGTCGCCTGCAAAGCCGGTCAGTTGATTCTGTAGTTCGATCGAGCGCGGCGTGAAGCGGAACACTTTTTGGTTTTCAGAATCCAACAATAGCATGACGATGTTGGGCGGCGTGGTGAGGAGCATCTGCGTGAAGTGCGCCTGCGCGAAGATGTTGATGTCCTGGTGCGCGGGGTAGGAGTCGAGGAAGTTGATCGGGTCGATGCATTTGGTCGGCGTTTCGGCGATGCGGCTGAAGGTGCACGTGGCGAGGTGTCCGTCGGCGTGGAGCAGGTACAAATCGTCGCCGCTTACCGCGAGATCGATTGCCGTGTCGATGCTGTTGGGGATCTGGTTGCCGAAATAAAAATAGGGCGTGTCGGTGAAGGCGCTGTCTTTGCCGGCAAAGATCCACACCGAGCGGGATGTGGCGTCGAGCACATATAAATTTCCGTTATCGAGCGCGAACGAGGTGATGCGCCCCCAATTGGTGTTCGGCAGGGAGGGGAGCGGAATTACTTGCGGCACCTGGCCGGGCGAGCAATATAACAAATTTCCGCTGGCGTCGATGCCGAGAACCGTTGCGCTGACGAGGTTGACCTTGGGCAAGGCGAGCACATCCACGAGCGTGCCCACTTGATAGCCGGCATACGTGCCGGGTTCGCAATCGAAGTTCAGGTCCAATTCGAGGCTTCGCCCGGTGAACGTGGCATGCAAGATCTTCCCGTTTTCGGCGTCGAGCATGTACAGGTCGCTTTCACTTGCCGCCATGCGGCTGATCTGCGTGATGCCGGTCAGCCCGTTCGTAAAGGCTGGCACGAACTCAAGCCGCTGGATGCCCATGATCGTGTCGAGATTGTTTTGCGCTTCGGCTTGCAACAGGTTTGATTCGTCGGTCTCGCGATAACTCTCTGCTTTGTCGATCGAGACGACCACATTTTCCCATGCCATGCGCTGGCGGATCGGGTCCGTTTCGCTGATGGCTTGCGCGCGGGCGTTGAGCGCCTGCGAATAATATTCGTCATATTGCACGCTTTGACCGAAACGCAAATAGACGACGACCGCCATCGTGCCGACCAGTAACGGGACGATGAGCGCGATGAAGATTTGAATGTAGTGAGGCATGAACGACATTTGTTGCTGTGCCGCTTCGCCCGCCGGGACGTCTGGACTCTCACCCCCGGGCAATAACCGCGGGATGAAGCGCAGGAAGAACGACTTCACTCCGTCGCCTGTCCGTCGCGCAAACTGGAGGACGCCAACCAGCGCTTTTGCCATTTGCCGCGTCGCTTCGGCGTGGGCATTCGCATTGGGGTTCTCATCCGCTTTGGGGTGGTTGAACAACCCGCCAAACAAAGGCTTGGGCGCTTGCTCGATCACCTCTTCTTGTTCATCGATCGCATTCTCGTCTTCTTCGTCGATCGGTATGGCAATCTCAACCGGCTCCACCTTTACTGGCTCCGGTTCGATGACCGTTTCTTCTGGTTTTTGTCGCGGAATGGATGCGGGGAATCCGCGCGGCGCATCGGAAGTCGTCGTTTGCGGCAGGGGGGGCATGTCGGCTGGCGGTTGCGGCGGGATGGCATACGCCGAAGGTTGAAGCATGTGCGCGCCAAAGTCTGCCAGGCGGTCGAGTTCTTCCTCGGTGATCATCGGGGAGGTTTCTGCGAGCGGGGAATCGGGTATTGGCGCCGGGTAATTTTTTGTCGCTGGCTGTTCGTTGCGTATATCTTGTTGAAAACTTTGCGGCGATTCGACGGGGAGATCTTCGACAATTTCTTCTTCGTTTTTTTCGTTTTGTTGCAGGTCAGAGGGTTGGGGTTGCGAATCCGTTTCAGTTGCCGAAGCAGGCTCACTCGCGGAGGGAGGCGGCGCGCCCACATCCGCGCGTAGGATGGAAATGACTCCCGATCCTGTTTTCGAGTGGATGAGCGCCGCGTTCAGGTCGCCTTTGGCGTAGGTCAATTTGCGGTAAGCCGCATCCAACGAGGCGGTTGGATGTTCGCCCAACAGGTCGGCTTCCCAATCCCTGGGGAATTTTCCGCACAACACGAGCAGGTCATTCGGGCGCAGGTCTACTTGCGCAAGATATGTTTGAATGTTCTGGCTCGACCCCAGCCCTTTGCCCGAAAGCGACGGCTCGTAGATCTGACGCGATTGCCCTTCGCTGACGTTTACCACGCGCGCGGGTCCGCTGAGAAGGAGCGTGCATTTTTCCTCGCGCGCAACCGCAATCACTAAAACGGCGTTGGCGTATTGCCCCTGCCCCGTGGTGGAAAAGTTGCGCTCGAGCATCGCCGCGTTGAGGCTCTCTGCGGCTTTGCGCATGGCGCTGGTCTGTGTGCCGGGCGATTGATAGAACGTCGTTGCCGCTTTCTGGTGGAGCGCATCGATTTCTTCGAGCGAATATCCCGCCGTCCCTGAAAATGCGAGGTAAAGGATCAGGCTGTCTTTTTCGCGCCCGCGCGCCACGCGGCGTGGAGGCGTAGGAGCGAGCAAGCCCGGCAGGTCTGCAAAATTTTGACCGTTGTGTCTGTAAATGGGGAGGATGTTGAGGTCGAATGTTGTCACGGCGTAAGATTGTTTGTAAGTTGGCTATCATTATACTGGTAAAATTTGGACAATTCATAAAGGAACAGCCACAGAGACTCGGAGTCACAGAGTATGATGATCTCCGCGTCTCTGTGACTCAGCGGCAAAACATGGATTTCAAACTACACAAAGATTTTTCTGAAATTGATTCAAATACATGGAACGCGCTCGTCGAGCAAAGCATCGCCGACACGCCCTTCTCGCGTTATGAATATCTCAGCGAATGGTGGAAGACCCTCGGCGGCGGCGAATGGGGTGTAGGGGCGGACGGCCGGGCGAAGCCCCCCTTACTTGTTTTGATCTCTGCAAGCGAAAACGATCAACTCGTTGGTATTGCTCCGCTATTTATTGCCGAGTACGAAAATCAACGAACTCTTCTGCTCATCGGAAGTATAGAAATTTCCGATTACTTGGATTTGGTCGTTCGCGCGCAGGATTTGCCGCGCTTCCTTTCCGGTCTGTTGAACTTTCTCGCCTCATCCCACGGGGACAGTTGGTCCGCCCTAGACTGGTACAACCTCCCTGACGATTCTCCCACCCTAGCCGCCCTCCAAGCGGAATCCGAATCGCGCGGTTGGACTCATCATCAAGAAGTTTATCGCCCAACTCCGCGCATCGCATTGACAGGTTCATTCGATGATTATCTCGAGAGCATTGACAAAAAACAACGCCACGAGATGCGACGCAAGATGCGACGCGCCGCCGAAAGCGGACGCGTCAAATTTTATGTAGTGGACAAAACCGCCGACATCGAGCCTGAATTGGAATCATTCTTTCATCTCATGGTGCAAGACCCCAACAAAGCGATCTTTCTGCATCCCGCCATGCGCGAACACATGACTGTCACCTTGCGCGCCGCGCACGCAGGCGGCTATCTCTGGCTCGCCTTCCTCGAAGTGGACGGAGTCAAAGCCGCGTCAACTCTTTGCTTTGATTACAAGAATAAACTCTGGGGTTACAACTCCGGCGTGAGTTTCGACTTCAAGGACGTGTCTCCCGGCTGGGTCATTATGGCGCACGATATTCAATGGTGTTGTGACAATGGACGCTACGAGTTCGATTTCATGCGCGGCGATGAGGAGTACAAGTATCGCATGGGCGGCGTGAATCGATTTGTGATGAGGGCGAGGGTCATAAAAAAGTGACCGTCACTTCGTAAGCGACGGTCGCTTGGTATATCTTCTTATCTTTTGTCTCGCGCTCCCAGCCACTTCTGCAAAGATTTCTGGCTCTCTCCCGACGGCTGCCCTAAAATCAGGTTTTCCACACTGATGTCTTCATCCAAATCTGTCCAATGAATTCCTTCGCCATCACCGATGAGCCGCCAGTTGTTACGTTCGGCAGAAGTTCCATGTAGGAGGCGCGGAAACCATGCTAATGGAACAGATACTGTTCGTCCATCACTTAAGTCCACAGTTAGCGCGTCTTCTGTGACGGTAACTGTTTGCGCCGAAACCAAACGAAAATCAATCGCTAAAGTAGTCATTCCATTTCTCCAAAAACAATTTCTGATTTTTCTCGATCAATCGCTGAATACGATTGAGTTCGCTTCGGCTAAACCTGCCGCTGTTTTGCAATCGTACTGGGTCGAGCCAGAATTTTGCCTTGTTCCTTTCATGCTCCACATGTACGTGCGGCGGCTCATGACGATCGCCGGAGTAGAAAAAGAAACGATAGGGTCCATCTTCCCAAATTGTCGGCACGGATGAAATCTCTGCGCAAATTATAGCACTTTCAGCAGGTAAGAATATTCGCGTTTCTCTAATTGATCAAGCTGGTTCACCCTCCTCCGCTCGCGCCTCCCACAATCCCACCCTCTGTCAGCTTCCTCAAATCACTCAACGCGGACTCGATCTCCTCGGGCTTCACAGGTCTGTCCTCGTCGCGGTGTTTCAACGCGCCAGCCTTTGCTTTCTCGATTGCTAATTCCTTGATCGAAGCGTTCAACGACATCGCCTCTTTCACCAACGCCGCTCCCTGCGAATAACCGATGACAGGATTTAACGCAGTGACGATGATCGCGTTCTTCGCCAGCCAGCCTTCCGCTTTTTCGCGGTTGGCGGTCACGCCTTTCACCGCGCGTTCGGTGAACGCGTCCACCGAACCGATGACCACTTGCATCATCTCGAATAAATTGTGCGCGATGATTGGCATCATCACATTCAATTCGAGTTGTCCCGCCTGCGCCGCCATCGCCACCGTCATGTCGCATCCCACCACATGGAACATCGCCTGATCCAACATCTCAGCCATCACTGGGTTCACTTTGCCCGGCATGATGGATGAACCCGGTTGAACGGCGGGCAATCTGATTTCGTCGAACCCTGTTGAAGGTCCCGAAGATAAGAGGCGGAAGTCGTTGGCGATGCGGATCAACGTCAACGCGAGAGTCCGCAGTGAAGAAGAGAAGTCCGCCGCGTCCGCCATGGATTGCATAGACTCAAATAAGTTATCGGATGTCTGCAACTCCAGCCCGGTAATCTCGGATAATTTTTTCACCATGCGCGCGTGATACTCGGGATGAGCGTTCAAACCGGACCCGACAGCTGTGCCGCCAATCCCCAGCCTTCGCAACCCCTCCGCCGATCTGCGGACGCGCTCCGCATCGCGTTCGATTGCTTTTGCATATCCGCTAAACTCCTGACCTAATCTCACAGGCACGGCATCCTGCAAATGTGTTCGCCCTGATTTCACAACATCATCGAATTCTTTCGCCTTTGCTTCAAGAGCAGATTGCAAATTTTTCAACGAGGTTAACAATTCATCCACGCGCCACAACGCGCCGAGACGAATCGAAGTGGGAATCGTGTCATTGGTGGATTGCGCCATGTTGACGTGATCATTCGGATGCGCATAATATTTCCCAAGTTCACCACCCAAAATTTGCGTGGCGCGATTGGCGATGACTTCGTTCGCGTTCATGTTGTGACTCGTCCCCGCGCCCGCCTGAAACGGCTCGACGACAAATTGCGCGTCCCATTTGCCCTCCATCACTTCGGTGGCGGCTTGGGCGACAGAGTCTGCTAACTGCTTGGCGGTAAACTTCCTTCCATCTACTTCGCGGTCGTTGAAGAGACCCAGTTCAAAATTCACCAGCGCCGCCGCGCGTTTGACCGCCGCGATAGACCAGATGAATGCGCGCCACGGACGAAGTCCGCTGATGGGGAAGTTCTCCACCGCGCGTTGGGTCTGCGCGCCGTACAACGCATCTACGGGAACGTTGAGTTCGCCGAGCGAATCTTTTTCTTTGCGAAATTCTGTTGAGGCCATACAATCTCCGTGAATGATTTTTTTCTATTTTACTCCCTTCTTTCAACAACAAAAGGGACTGCCTCTTGGCTGGCAGTTCCTTCCATTGGAATAAGTGGGAAAAACGCTATGGAATTGTGTCAGATTGTGTCCCATCCCTGGGTGGCAAGAACTGTTTGAGCGCTGAAAACAAGCATTATCATGATCAAGATCGCGATTGAAAAGACTTTGGTTTTCATTTTACGTCTTCCAATATCCCTGCTATTTCATCAGGGGCGGCAGGGTAACTATCCACGCTAATAATTTGTACGTTTCATACAAGAACTATTTTGTTGTCCGTCCGTTGAATTACAACCAGGGAATCCCCGTAATAAAGAAACTCGGCAAGTAGCCGAGTTTCGATTATGCCCCAAATTCTTCTTCAAGGTAAGTTACGCCAATACTGCCAGGTATCAGTAATACCCGAGTAGCCAACTTGTTCCCAATAATGTGTGCCATAAACATTTGCCTGATTGACCTGCCCGCCGGCGCATGATCCTACAGGATGGCTGGCGCTGGTGGATGCCCGGGATGTTGAATTTAGGCCATAGGAGGATCCATATGGATATGATGCTACAGGTACACCGCCACAATATCTGGTATCTGACCAGTAGTTCCAACCCAATTTGCTTATTGCGCCACCGTTGACGACTTTTGTCACCATTCGGCCCTTCCAGTAAATGTTGCCAGAAAGGGTGTAGTTGTCCTTGCAACTTTGCACGGCCTTACCGGCATATAGAATTACATTGTTACAGAGTTGAAACGCTAGGACAGAATGCGCCACGAACATGGAGTTCACAAGAAGTATTATCAAAACCACTTGCTTGACAGCCTTGTAATTTGTCTTCATGATGGACGCTCTTTCTCGAAATAAGATTCGATTTGTTACTTATGGTTTTGTTTTTGTGAGCGAAATTAACTCATCCAGTAATTTCAACAGATCGGATGGAAGTTTATCCATTCGCTGTACATCATAGTTGTAATCTCGCCCAACCAGCATTTTTTCGCCATTTTCTGTGACTAGATATTGCTCAGTGCCTAGAATTGCTCCGGTATCGTTGTTCCAATGGCACACAAAGTGTTCGCCTGTAAACGTGCCTGAAAATCCCGAAACATCCGAAATTGGAGGATGTAAAGTTGTCATCGTGACTATCCATTCGTTAATCCCCTCCGCGTTTTTTTCTAACGAAGAGGATAGCTCCTTGGTGATACCGTTTTCAAGATTTGGAGAAGAAGTAAACTCCAGCAACCTGGCGTTGCATGAATGATCGTGGAGAGGACGAAAGGTCCTCCACATAATGCCTTGTTGACTAGTATCCACCAGAGCGCCGCTTGGTAGCCTAAATAATTTATCGTTTTGCCATGCAACATAGGTAACATTTTCATTTTCTAAGTCAGTTCGCTTTACCAAAGCGGTTGTCTGGCGCCCTGTAGAGTCTAACTGATACCAGCTCTCCCAAAATGATTTGTTGGGAAGCGGCAATCCTGTCTCTGGATCGTTACCCAATTTTTCCTCGGTCTCATAATAAGAGGAGACATATAGCCAGCCATCTGTGCCTAAAGCGTTTAGCCATTTTGTTGTCAAGCTGTTTGACTTATCCACCACAATTAGGGTTGATTTTACTGTAGTGTCTTGCTTGACGGCTGAGACTTTGGATGCTTTTACGATTTGAAGTTGTTTGCTTGCTGAAATGCTTATAACCAAAAGGCTTGCAATTATTATTAAGTGTTTAAGTTTCATTTTTAACATCCTTTATTGTCAAATCCATTCTACTGTTCCTCGGCTGAATTACAACTAGGGAATCCCCTAGTCTTTTGCCGCCCAGGGATCGTCGGGTTGATGTTTGAGCATCCATACAATGGCTTCGTCGCGTGAATTCAGTTCGAGTTTTTTCAAGATATTCGTAATATGAAATTCGGTCGTTTTGAGGGAGATGGATAATCCTGCCGCAATGCTTTTATTGTCTTCACCTACCGCCAAGTGTTGCAGTACCTCACGCTCACGCTGAGATAACGCTTCCCATTTGGTTTCAACAATTTGCTTCCAATGGCGCACCCTTTCGATCTGTTCATCGCTGAAATAGGCTGTTCCTTCTGCGGCGCGACGTATGGCTAAGATGAGTTGTTCGGCATTTTCATTTTTCAATAGAAACCCAGACATTCCCGATTCGATTGCTTTTGTTAAGTAGGCGTCACGATCATGCGCAGTCAAAACCAGCACAAGAGTCTCTGGATGATTTTCGCGTACCCATTTCTCTTGTTCGAACGCTCGTGGACCCGGCATTCGATAATCTAATAAAAGAATTTTGGGTTGGAGTTTTGGGATCAGGTCTTGAACTTCAAAACCGTCTTTTGCCTCGCCGATGATTTCGAAATCATTGACTTGCAAAAGAATTTCTCGAATACCAGTACGGGCAAGCTCCTCGTCATCGGCGATTAAAATTGTTATTTTCTTCGAAGATTTGTCTGACATATTTTCCTCCTTCGTTATTTCATTAGACTTAGGAGTTACGCAGTTGAGCCTATTTCGTCGAAGTTACGCTACGACGGCGGCAGTACAACTGCCTGCCAACTGCGTAAGTTAAAATACTATCACTGTTTTTTTCAAGGCCGCTTATACAATGACAAACATTGGTCTCGTTTTGTTCCAAAGTGCAAAAAGTCTAACTAAATATGTTCTGTTAGAATTGCCCTGTATAAGGATATGTTGTGGATCAACTACTCGAACTCTTCTGGATATTTCTAAAAGTAAACTTGCTCAGCACATCGGGACCCGCTTCCGTTGGTTTGTTGTATCACGAGGTTGTTGGCAAACTAGTGACGGAGGGACAATTCGTGCAGGCGGTGGGGTTGTCGTCGGTGTTGCCGGGGAGCGACGCGCTTCAATTGGCGATGTATATCGGTTATGCCGTGGCAGGCATCCCCGGCGGGTTTGTCGCGTTGCTTGCGTCCATTTTGCCGCCGACGATCATCATCCTTGGTGTGACGATGGTTTTGCATCGACTGCGGCGTGAAGCGTGGTTGAGCAGTTTCATCGAGGGACTTACACCGGCGATCTCTGTGCTCATGCTCTTCGTGGCATGGAAAATTTTTGAGAAGGGCGGCTCGACCGGATGGGAAGGTTGGGCGATCGGGATCGTCAGTTTGATCGCGATGTTTCTCAACGCGCCTGCGCGCATTGTGGTCATTCTCGCCGGGTTGGTCGGCATCTTCTTTCTTAAATGAACGAAACAAAATTCTCCGTTTGGTTGCGCTTGTTATGGATGTTTCTCAAAGTGAACATCCTCTCGCCGTCGGGTCCCGCGTCGGTGGGTTTTTTGTATGAAGAAGCAGTTGGCAAGGTCATGTCTGAGGAACGCTTTGTCGAGGCGGTGGGCTTTTCGAACGTATTGCCCGGCAGTGAAGCGTTGAAACTTGCCATGTTCGTTGGTTTTGCCGCGGGCGGAATCCCCGGCGTGTTTGTGGCGTTGCTCGGGGCGATCCTTCCGCCGACGGTATTGATGTTGATCGTCGCCACGCTTCTTCAACGTTTTCAACAAGAGGATTGGCTGACCAGCTTTGTCGCAGGGATGAGCCCCGCGGTTGCCGCGTTGATCGTGGTTGTCGCGTGGGAATTGTTTCGCGCCGGTTCGCGGAAGAAAATTGACCGCCGCGTGATTCTGATCGCCGCGCTCAGCGCGATCGCATTCAAGTTTGAGATTCCATCGCCGTTCGTCCTGCTTGGCGCGGGCGTGCTTGGCGTTATCTTGTTTGGCAGGCGAGGCTTCAAATGAAATCCGAATTTCTTATCGTAACGAACGGCTTCAAAGGGACGTGGTCTGCCATCGAGTATGGCGCGGCGCTTGCCCAATCTATGCAGATGAAAACCACGCTTCTCGGCGTGACGGAGGAATTGAACCCTGCGGCGATAGACGATCACCACCCGCTCGAAGATATCTTCGCCCAAGCGGTGGAGTTGTTTCAAAAATTGAATGTAGAATATCGGCTTGAGATTCGCAACGGGCTTGCTGAGAGAATCATTCCTGAAATTGCGAACAAAGGGAGTTTCATCACGGTGGTTAGCCCATTGGGGAGACCTCAGTTCAAACGCTGGCTCACGGGGCGTTCCATTCGTTTATTGATGGAACAGATCAGCGGACCGATCTTGTACGTGCCTCAAGCGTGTTTGCCGGTGAAAAAATTATTGGTCACAGTAGGTGGGTTGGGATATGGGGAAGCCGTGGAGAATGTCGCGGTTCAAGTCGCGCGCGCCAACGGGTCAGAAGTTACCATCTTGTATGTTGTCCCGCCCACCGATATGGATTACCCCAGCACGCGCAATTTGCAGGCGCATGTCAACGACCTGGCAGAGACGGACACACTGCCGGGGCGTAGTTTAAAAAAGGCGCTGGAGATCGCGCAAGGAGCGGGCTTGAACGCGAAAGCCAAGGTGCGACAGGGAATTATTGTGGAAGAGATTCTGGCCGAAATTAAAGGGGAAAATTATGACCTCGTGTGCATGGGGTCGGCATACAGCGCAAATACGTTGCGGCAATATTATGCCCCTAACGTCACCGCCGAAGTGGCAGACTCATCGCCCTGCCCGGTATTGACAGCGCGTTTCACCCGGCGCGTCTGATGCCCCAACAGGTCGAAGCGACTATCGCAGACCTGGCGTGTATCTCTTTTCCCAGTCCGCGATCGCGGCGCGGATCAACGCTTTGACTTCGGCATCCGGCACTTCGTCCACGCCGGCATATTGTGATGCGCCAATGGTGACGATCACCCCACCCTCTGCGGATTGACCCATTGAAATCCCCCGGTCTGCCAGCGGCGAGCCGATAAGTTTTTCTTGCAACACGAGATTGATCTGCCCAACGATGCTGGTCGGCGGCGGGGCTGGTTTATTTTCCGGGGCAGGCTCGGCGGGTTTCGCGGCGGGTCTGAATGAAATCGGCGGCAAGGGGGTGGATGCTTGATCGATTGAAGCAGGCAGGGGCTGGGAACGAGGCGGTTGAGAAACGGGCGGAGTCGCCGCATTGGCTAAGCGTTGATCGTATTCAGGGGTGAGCGCGCGCGCGTCGTCAAGTTCCCGTGTGAGATTTTCACGATCTGTTTTTGGTTTCAAATTTTCGGGATTATCTTTCACAGCGCCAGGGGTAGGCTGGGTTTTGGCGGCTTCCTCCTGTGCTTGCTCGCGCTGGCGTTTTTTATACCCCGTACTGCGGCCCTCGTAAAACCCGATGGTGTAGAAGACCAAAACGGCGACGATCCATCCTGCAATTGACCAGTTGATTTCCATAATTTATTTCAACCTCTGACAGTTCGGACAAAAATGCGTTCCACGTTGACCAACCGTGATGCGTTTGATCGTTGCTCCGCAGTTTTTACACGGCTTGCCTTCGCGGTCGTACACCCGAAAATAATTTTGGAACTCACCGCCGCGATAGACCCAGTCGATGGATGCGCCGTTGCGGCGGATGCCTTCCTTCAACACGTTGCGGATCGCTTCATGCAGACGTTCAGCCTGCCTCGCCGTGACCAAGCTTGACTCGCGCAGTGGATGAAGTTTGGCGATGTTCAGCGCCTCGTCTGTGTAGATGTTGCCCAGGCCGGCGAGAAACGATTGGTCGAGCAGAAGCGGTTTGAGTTGGCGGTGTCTTTTATGCAATGCCGCGTACAGCCATTGCGGCGTGAATTCTTTGCTGAGGGGTTCGGGCCCAAGTTTGTTGAGAATTTCTGCCGGGTCTGCCACGAGCCAGACGCGCCCGAACTTGCGTGTGTCGTTGAATGTCAGCGACGTGCCGTTCGATAATTTAATTATAAGTCGGTCGTGTTTTTCCGGTTGGTTTGCATTGGCTTTAATATGAAGGTCGCCGCTCATGCGGAGGTGGATTAAAAGGGTGAAGGATGAAAGATGAAGGATGAAGTATTTTGCGCGCCTGTTTACCTCTAGGATTTTCTGCCCTCGGATTTGTTCTCTGAATTTTTTCGGTGATGGCGCGGCAAGCGCGCGCGACCAGCGCAAATCGGCGGAGAGAATCGTCCTGCCGACGAGCGCGGGTTTGAGTTTTCGCGCGATGGTTTCAACTTCGGGAAGTTCGGGCATGGTTCAATAGAATAGTGAATAGAGAATAGTGAATAGTGAACAGAGAATAGTGAATAGTGAACAGTAGCAGGCTCACCGATGACTGATAACTCAATAACTGCATTTATTCGTTAAACATCTCTCCCACGCTTCGACCTTCGTGCGCGCGGCGGATGACCTCGCCCAACATGGGGGCGATCGAAAGGACGGTGAGTCGTCCCTTGAGTAATTTCAATATTTTCGGAGATATGGGAACCGTGTCCGTTGTGAGAATGTGTTTGATCGGTAACTGCGCCAGCCGCTTCGCGCCGTCTTCCGAAAAGATTGGGTGGATGAATGCAAGATAGACATCCCGCGCGCCGTTCTTTTTGACCACGCCCACTGCCTGCTCGATGGACCCGCCGGTCAGCACTTCATCGTCCACGATCAACACGTCTCTGTCTTTCACGTTGCCGATCAAGGTCAGGGCTTTGGCTTTTGAGTCGTTGGCTGTGCGCCTCTTTTCAACGAAAGCGATGGACGCGTTCAAATCGCGGGCGTAGTTGCGTCCTTTTTTAGCGAAGCCCAGGTCGGTGGAGACGACGACGAGTTTGTGCAATTGCGAGCGCATGCTCTTGTTGATGTGGGCGGTGATCATGTGAGAGGCGGTCAACACATCCCCGGGAATCGAGAAGAATCCCTGGATTTGACCGGCGTGCGGGTCGAACGTCATGTAGCGGTCCGCGCCCGCGCTTTCGATCATGTCGCAGACGAGGCGCGCTGTGATCGGAACGCGCGGCTGGTCTTTTTTATCCGAACGCCCATAACACAAATAGGGGACAACCGCCGTGATGCGCGCCGCCGAGTCCAAGCGGATGGTCTGGATCATGATGAGCAGTTCCATCAAGTTGTAATGCACCGGCGAGGAGGTGGTTTGGATCACGTACACGTCCTGCCCGCGCGCGCTACGCGTCAACTTGACGAAGATATTTTCGTTGGGGAACTGGATGACCACGCGTGGGCTGAGTTGCTGGTTCAAATAGTCGGCGATCTTTTGCGCGAGGTCGGGCGAGCCAGTGCCCGAGTACAGTTTGATCTCGCCGTACATTTTCATATCGTGTTGATGTTCTTGCTGGGTCATGGATGCTCCTGCTTTGAATTTCGGTTCAATAGTTTTTTCACCGCTTCATGCGGTGATAGAGTTCGCCCGACGACTTTTTCGACGATTTCATTATATTGTCCGTTTTGGATCGTCTCGAAAAACCGACTCGTCAACGCCGCCTGCAGAGCCGCTTCCAACTCAGACCTCAATCTGGCTCTGTCTCGTGTAGCCCAATCGCCCGTGACGCGAAGATGCGCGGCATGTTTCGCAATCGATTCGGCAACATCCGCGATCCCCTTGCCTTCGGTGGCAATTGTTTTGTGGATGGGAGGAATCCAAATCACCATGTCACTCTGAGCCGCTGAAGAGTCTTGCTCGAGGGCTGGGAGATTCTTCGCCCCTGCGGAGACCATCACCGTCATCGCCTGCCCGTGATGGCGGTAGACGCGCGGGGTGGGGTGAGCAAGCGCAAGGGTGGAGCGAAGCGCGCGTTCCGTGTGTTCCACGCCGGGGCGATCTGCTTTATTGATGACGAGCACGTCGGCGATTTCCATAATCCCCGCTTTGATGGCTTGGATATCGTCGCCCAAGCCCGGCGCTTCGACAACGAGGGTCGTGTGCGCGAGCCGCGCAATATCCACCTCGCTTTGCCCCGCGCCGACGGTTTCGATGATGACGATCTCGTACCCTGCCGCGTCGAAAACTTGCGCGAAGGATGCGGTGGTCTGCGCTATGCCGCCCACCGAGCCGCGTGTCGCCATCGAGCGGATGAACACGCCGTCATCGCCGGAGAGATCGCGCATACGCACGCGGTCGCCCAGCACCGCGCCGCCCGTGAACGGACTCGACGGGTCTACAGCGACGATCGCGACTTTTTTATTTTCCGATTTGCGATAATACAATGCGAGTTGGTTGACGAGCGAAGATTTCCCCGTGCCCGGCGCGCCGGTGACTCCGATGAGATGCGCTCTGCCGGTGTGAGGGAAGAGTTCCGCGAGCGCGGCGCGTCCTTCAGGAGAATCATTTTCCACCTGCGTGAGCAGTCGCGCCAACGCGAGGCGGTTGCCTTCAAGGATTAAAATTGTCGCATCCGTCATGGCGTCAAAACATTTCCTGTTGAACGACCACCCGCGAGTTGGGAATTTTCAGGTTGTTCAGGATGCTAGTCTTAATTGGGCGTTTTTCGTCCCAGAAGATTAGCGCAGATAAAAACCTTTGTGCGTTTTCGGAAAGTAGAAAATCAAAAACATCTCTGGCTTCCTCATGGTTTTCGAAACTCAAGAAATAAATAGTATCGTCGAAAACAATCGGTTTGCTTTGTACTTGACCTATAAGCCGAAAATTCAAGTTTTTATACAAGCTACAGATCGCAATTTTCCATGGGGCAAAGGTGTATGAGCCAACTCCGAAAATTGAAAAGCGAGGATTGTTCTGGTAAATTTTGCTTTTGCGAGAATCCAGGTATCTTGCATGAGATTCAAGGTATGACCATATTTTCGGGGCTGTGGTTTTGAGCGGTTTAGTTTCTTCTCCCACAGATCTTTGTGGCACAATCATGAATCTTTTGGTCTCTGAAACTCTGTCGTTTGCTACATCTGAGCCTTTTAGTAGTGGGTAAACAAAATCAGCCTCAATATCTACAATTTCGCCCAAACCATTCAGCAATTTCCCATCGTTTTCCGTGAGCTCCATAATTTCGGAACAATCATGCTTGATCCCTGAACGCCATTTTTCGCTGGAAGTACCTAACAGAAATTCAAGTTTATCGAAAGCGACCAAGTCTCTTATGGTTAATCCTTGGCGATAACCAACCCGATACTTTGTTTCATTTGATAGAGAATTGAAAACATCATAGTCGTAATTGTGCATGTCGGGGTCAAAGCGACAATATAGTAAACACGCATCCACCGCCGCGCGGAAATGTTTCATGGCGTCAATGTTGTATATTGCGGAATGAGCGACTCCCTGATTTGTTCTATGAAGCAGATTCAGGATTTTTCTTGCAACAGATGTTTTAACAAGCATTGCAAGATATCCTTTGCGATGTAAGAACCATTCAGAAACTTTGATAAGCATAAATTCAGAAACATCGAAGTTGCTTTTACCAGTCATGGCATCCAAGCCGCTCAGATTTTGAAAATTCGTTTTATTGGGCAGGTTCAATCCGCCAATTGAGCCTTGAGTGGCATTCGTAACCCAGGGGAAATTTCCCAAAACTAGAATTTCCCCATCGATTTCTTTTAATAAGCTCTCCCAATCAAACTTGAAAAAATCACCCTCTCGGATGTCGATTTTTCCAAGTTTGGAAAAATTCTTACTCGCTATCTTGAGCTCCAAATAATATTCAGGGTTTACTTCAACCCCCACAAATTTTTTGACGCCCGGGAAATTTTCGCTTGCTGACTTCAAGAAAGCGCCTAAACCACAAGTCGGCTCAATGACATATTCTGGCGAGACGCCTAGTTCAACTAATTTTTGGCAGACTTCATCAGTCAACTCTTTTGGCGTCTGAAAATCTCCGTATTCGATTTTTTTGCTCTTCTCAATTACAGTAATCATCATTTCGCTCTATAAACCAGGCTGATGCCACTTTCCAGTCCCGCATGCTCAATGACTCTGGAATATTGCAATCGCCACTGTAAGGCATTCGAGATTGTGAGATAACCTATTTTTGGTGGATTAGACATAACCTGATCGGCAAGTTTATCCGCTTCATCTTCGTCTAATATGGGTAGATTTTTATCAAACATGAAAGCTTTCAGGTCATGTTTGTTGCCATTGTGTGCCATGATATCTGTTAGTCCAATTGTCATTTGGTAATCGGCAGTTCTATCAGCATCCACAAATATTGTATGCAAAACATTCAGCGTGGCTGTTTTTGATTTCGTGCTATCTGTTTTTTCATAAACGAAAATCAAAAGAGAATAGCCCAAGCCGTAAATTTTTTGTCGTGCAGATTTGAAAGGACAGGATGATTGTGGTTGTGAAATGCTGGTCACTTTCATGTCTACCTGTAGTTCAGGGAAATCTATCCCGCTGGCAGAACTGCCTACCTGAAAACTATAGTTCGTTCTCAAATAATTCCTGAATTTATGCTCAAGATATGTTCCGACAGCCTTTCCATCCGTCACCCCGAATAAGCTTTTCTCCTTGTGGCTGGATTCCAGTTGGGAAAACTTTTGCGCTTCTCTTTTTAGTATTTGAATTGTCAGCTTGGGCATCTGTTCTCCACATCGAAGATACGCAATACGTAGTACAAACTACTTCATCGCCTCGCGAATATCCTTGACTATGTCCTCCGTCGAGGCGCCGGGACCGTAAATGCCGGTGATGCCGATCTCTTTCAAGCGGGGCATGTCGTCGTCGGGGACAATGCCTCCGATAAATACTCTCACGTTGTCCTGCCCGTTGGCTTTGAGCAGTTCAAGAATGCGCGGCGCGAGCGCCATGTGCGCGCCGGAAAGAATGGATAACCCGACTACATCCACATCCTCTTGCAATGCCGCTTCGGCGATCATCTCCGGCGTTTGGCGTAAGCCGGTGTAGATCACTTCCATGCCGGCATCGCGTAACGCGCGCGCCACAACCTTTGCGCCGCGGTCATGCCCATCGAGACCGGGCTTGGCAACTAAAACACGAATCTTATGCTCGCTCATGCGTCCTCCGCGAATGAAATCTGGCGTGATTATACTATGAGGGCTGTCGTTGTTTTTTCCTTGGCGCCCGCGCATCTTCGCAACGACCTTGAAATTCACGACCCGTTCCATGCGCCGGTTCATGAATCAAAATATGCTATACTTTGAGGATGCAATCGAAAACGGATTGGACTCAGTGGGTTGACTCCCTGCAGAGACTTAAACTCGACGGACTCGTTGCATGGGTCCTCGATGCAGGCGCTCCTCTAACCGTGCTGGGCGCGCAGGTGATGTACATCACCCAACCTTTCCTCGGCGGGAAACACACAACAGCGATCGCTCACATGCTCGAATCAGATGAAGAGACTCAAGCCTTTGCGCGCGTCTTGCGCGGCGGGAGGGCGGCATGATCGCGTTAGGCATCGTCGTTGTCGTTGCGCTATTGTTCATGTTCTTCATCGCCTTGCGACGAAGATCGCCAGCCATCCTGCGGCGCATTCCCGCCTTTGACCGACTCAATCGCGAGATCGGTTTGGCGGTTGAGAACGGAACCCGCCTTCACATCTCGTTGGGGCGCGGCAACTTCTTCACCGCGCGCGGCGGCTCGGCGCTGGCTGGGCTGGCGCTCGTCCGCCGAATCGCCGAACGGACTTCGGTGAGCGACCGCCCGCCAGTTGTCACTTCGGGGGATGCCGCCATCACGATCCTCTCACAGGATACGTCGCAATCCGGGTATCGCGCGGCGGGAGCGGAGGAACAATTCCGTGTCACCGCCGGGCGGATGACTGGTCTCTCGCCTTTTGCCTACGCCGCAGGGACGATTCCCATCGCCCGCGATGACAACGTCTCCGCGAACATTATCATCGGCGACCTTGGTCCCGAGGCCGGCCTGGTCGTGGAAGGCGCAGACCGGCAAGACTCCAGCCTCATCGGCGCCAGCGACAACCTGACCGCGCAATCGATTTTTTACGCGGCTTCACAAGATCCGTTGATCGGCGAAGAATTATTTGCCTCCGGCGCGTACGTGGGGGCAGGCTCATCTCACGAAGCGAGTTTGAATGTGCAGGACGTGTTGCGCTGGATATTGATCATCGCCATTCTTGGCGGTTCATTCGTAAAACTGATCGGGCTGGCGTTCTGATGCGAGTGATTACAGCGACATTCGCCATTGCGGCTGGCATTCTGGTTCTGCTCGGATATTTCATCGACGCAGATGCAATGAGGACGATCGGGTCTATCATCACCGATTGGGCGATCATCATCGGGGCATTTGCCGCATTGATCGGCATCATCAATCTCATTTTCGTTCACATGGAAAAATTCCGCGCGCGCCAACCCGGCGGAATGTACAGCGTGGTTCTCGTGCTTGCCCTCATCTTTACCACCGGGTTTGGCTTGCTCCTCGGTCCCGAGAACCCATTCATGCGCCTCGCGATGGACGCCATCATCGTGCCGGTGGAAAGCGCGCTAATGGCGATCCTTGTAATCACCCTCATCTATGCCAGCATTCGGTTGTTGCGACGGCGTGTAGATTTGATGTCCGTCATTTTTTTGGTGATCGCCATTTTGGTTTTGATCCTCATCATGCCCACACCGATCGGGCAGTTGCCGGGTAGCCAGCAATTGCTTGATTTCGTGAACACATTTTCGCGCGGCGGCGCGCGTGGGCTGTTGCTTGGCATCGCGCTCGGAACGCTGTTGACCGGGTTGCGCGTGTTATTTGGGATCGACCGTCCGTATGGGGGTAATTGACCATGGCAGGTTTGCAATGCCCCAACTGCGGAAAAGAAAACCCGGATTTTCTGGATAACTGCCAGTTCTGCCAAACCCCGCTGAGAGTCGAGTCGTCGTTGCAGTTCGGAGAAAACCCCGTAAAAAAACATACCGGCGAACTCGAACCGATCCTGCCGCAATGGTTGCAAGACGTTCGACAGCAGTCGAGAGAATCGGCGGAGGAAGATGCCGCAGAAGAGGCGGCAAAACCCAAAGTCCGAAACGAACCGCCCGATTTGCTTGCCGGGCTTGCCGCGCAGGCAAACGATGAAGGGGATGAAGTCCCCGATTGGCTGGCGGGGATCAATCCGCCGGGGAAAACAAGCGAGGCAGAACAACCGCCCGCGCCATCTGTTTCAGACTTCTTCGCCCAATTCGAAAAAAGCGCGCCCGAACCGGAACCTGCTCGCAGTGAGGAAGAACCCGCTTCGCAATCCGCAGACATGCCGGCATGGATGGGCGGCTCGGCTGACTCGGCGCAAACCGAATCGAAAGACGAACTTTCGGAATGGTTCACGCGAGCATCGGCGGAGGAAAGCAAGCCTGTTGAGATCGATTCTAATGAAATGGGTTGGATGAATGATGCCACCGCACTGCCATCTTTTAACCAGCCTGAGCCGGCGAAAGCCCCCGAAGATTTGAGATGGCTCCATGACCTCGAAGATTCGACAAAACAACCGGAGCAATCTTCCTCGCTTCCAGCATTTGAATCCAATTCCGTGCCTGGCGCGGATGCCTCTGCCCCGGACGATTTGAGCTGGCTGAATCAACTTGGCGGCTCATCCGCTTTCGAGTTCGATGCACCGGCGCCTGCCCACCCGGAAGAACAAAAATCTGAACCTCCACAAGATGAACTATCATGGCTGAACAACCTCGGCAGTGTTGAAACGCCATCTACACAAGATGAATCGTCCATGCCGGTATCGCCTGCCGAAGCCCTCGATTGGCTGGCGCCGCAAGAAGGACAAAAAGTATCGCCCTTTGAAGAGAAGCCAGCCGAAAGCAATCTCGATTGGTTGAAAGGCGGCGGGCAGGAAACCCTCATCTACCCAACCCTCGCCGATTCGACTTCGCCATTCACAAAGATACCCACCGGTTCGCTGGAGGGCGGCGATGCGGTTCCCGACTGGCTGAAGAGCGCGACAGAGGAACCGTCTATGCCGGCGCCCGGCGCGCTCTCAGATTGGTTCAAGGATGATGACGCGGCGGCTCATTCGCCACTTCAACCTGTTCCCATCGACCCCAACTTTATCCCAGCCCCCATGGACGAGGGATCGTTATCGAATCAAGAGATCGATTCGTTGTTCTCTGTGAAATTGCCGGATTGGATGTCTGAATCTGAAACGAAAACCGAGGCAGACGCGCCGCAACAAACGCCGGCAATTTCTGCCTCGTCTGATGAATCGCTTGCCCCGGTAAATCTACCCTCGTGGGTGCAAGCCATGCGCCCGGCGGAATCGGCTGTAGTTGCCGAATCAGCTTCAACGTCGGAGGAGGCGGAGCGGGAAGGTCCGCTGGCGGGGTTGCAGGGTGTCATCCCCGTTGCCCCGATCGGCTCGTCGCGCCGACCCAAGGCGGTATCGCTGAAACTGCAAGCCTCCGATGAGCAACAATCTGCGGCGTCGATCCTCGAAACCGTGCTGGCAGGTGAAACTACGGCGCGGGCGATCGGGGCACAGTCAATTGTTGCTTCCCAGCGGATTCTCCGTTGGGTGCTGTCTGGCTTGTTCCTCATTGGGTTGAGTTCCATGATCTTCATGCGGACGCGAAACCTGCCGATCTCGCCCGATCTTCCGGCGGCGGTTCGGTCGACGGCGGGCATCATTACCCGCCTGCCGCAAAACTCCAGCATGTTGATCGTCATCGATTACGAACCCGCGCTCGCGCCCGAAATGGAAGCGATCAGCGGACCCCTGCTCGACCAACTCGTGTTGACCACGCGCGCCCGGCTGGTCTTCATCTCCACCTCGCCGAGCGGGGCGGGATTGGTGAACCGGCTTCTGCTTAATACTGGGATCAGTTCGCCGGCGGGAATCAATTATCAACCCGGAACCAACTTCGTGAATTTGGGCTATCTGCCCGGCGGCGCTTCCGGCGTGCGTGAATTTATCGATGCGCCTTCTACCGCCATGCCCGGCGCCATCGAAAGCGCGTTTTCAGAATATGCCGCGGTCATCGTGCTTACCGATAACGGCGAGTCCGGTCGGTTGTGGGTGGAACAACTTGTGGCGAAGAACCAGGCGGATGCCGGCTATTTCGATTTTCAACCGCTCCTGTTCGCGGCAAGCGCGCAGGCAACCCCGTTACTGCAACCGTATGTAGACTCGGAACAGATCAACGGGATGGTGGGCGGGTTGGCAGATGCGGCTCGTTATGAATTTGTCAACAACAGCCGCCCCGGAATTGCGCGCATCTATTGGGATACGTTCGGCGTTGGCATAGTGTTGGGCGTTGTGATGATGATCTTCGGTAGTTTGTGGAGCCTGACCTCGGGCATCCTTGCGCGGCGCAAAGCGGCGGAGGCGGGATAACGCATGTCTATTGATTTTCTCGCCGGGCTTGTCGGATTGATCCTAACCTTGCTTATTTTCAGTTATTTGATTGGCGACAACCCGTTGTTCCGACTGGCGACATATTTGTTCATCGGCGTTTCGTCCGGGTATGCCGCCGCCGCCATCTGGCATTATGTGTTGATCCCGAAACTGTTCAATCCCTTGAGAAGCAGTGACCCAACCCAGTTGCTTTTGGCGGTCATCCCGTTCATCCTTTGTTTCACCTTGTTTGCAAAACTCCTGCCGCGCATTTCATGGATCGGCAATTTCGCCATGGCGATTCTGGCTGGGGTGGGAGCCGCCACTGCCCTGGGTGGGGCGGTACTCGGCACGCTGATCCCCCAATCGCTGGCGGCGATGGATATGTTCGACGCGCGCGGTTTGGATACGGCGCAGGCATTCACCCGTTTAGTGCAGGGCGCGATCATGCTGGCTGGCACAGTGGCCGCGCTCGGGTATTTTCAATTTAGCGCCAGCCGCATGCCCGATGGAACCCCAAAACGCAATGCGTTCTTTGAAGGCATTGCGTGGCTCGGAAAAATTTTCATCGCCATCACCTTCGGAACATTGTTCGCCGGCGTCTATATGGCGGCTCTCACCGCCATGATCGAGCGGTTGACTTCCATGATCAATTTCATCCGCCAGTTGGCTGGAATATAACGTATGCCCGCATCCCTTGTCCAAACCGAATCCATCCTTGCCATCGATATCGGCGCGTCGGTTACGCGCGCCGTGTTGTTCGATGTTGTCGAAGGTGAGTACCGTTTTGTCGCCGCCGGTCAGGCTCCCTCCACCGCGGAGGCGCCGTTCAAACATATCGGCATCGGCGCGCGCGAGGCGATTCAAAATTTGCAGAGTGTGACCGGTACGACCCTGCTGAGTCCGCAAGACAACAATATCATCACGCCATCGCAACCTGACGGTTCCGGCGTGGATGGGGTGGTCGCCACCATGTCGGCGGGACCGGCTGTGAAGACCGTGATCGCGGGCTTGCTTCCGGATGTTTCCCTTCACAGCGCGCGACGCCTGGCTGAATCCACCTACAGCCGCATTGTCGACACCCTCGACCTCTCTGATAAACGCCGCCCCGACCAGCAATTGGATTCCATCGTGCGTTCCCGCCCAGACCTCGTCATCCTCACCGGCGGCACGGATGGAGGCGCGTCGCGCTCGATGCTGAAGATGCTCGAAGCCGTCGGTCTCGCCTGTTACTTGATGCCTGCCGAAAAACGCCCGATGGTGCTCTACGCGGGGAATCATAAACTTGCCAATGATGTGCAGGAACTACTCGGCGGCCATGCCGGGAAACTGCAGATCAGCCCGAACGTGCGCCCCTCGTTGGAGGTGGAGGATCTTGAACCAGCCAGCAACGTGCTCGCGTCATTGGTGACCAACCTCCGCCAGCGGCAGATCAAAGGCGTGGATGAGTTATATAACTCAACATCGGGGAATTTACTGCCGACCGCGTACGCGCAAGGGCGCATGATCCGCTTCTTGAGCCGGCTGTACGAATCGACGCGCGGGTTGTTGAGCGTCAACATGGGCGCGTCGGCTTCGACGATTGCGGCGGGCTTCAACGGCGAGCTAACACTCGGCGTGTATCCGCAGTTCGGGTTGGGCGAGAACCTCGGCGCGATCCTGCAACATACCGAGATCGAACAGATCATGCGCTGGATGCAACTCGATATATCGTCGAACACCCTGCGCGAATTCCTCTTCCAGAAATCGTTGTATCCAGCCACCATCCCTGCCACACAGGATGAGCTTGCCATCATGCAAGCCATAACGAGGCAGGCGTTGTATCTTGCGGTGCGCGCTGCCCGGACAAACTTCCCTGCCAGCGCCCACGCCGCGCGCACGGACCTGATGCCGAAACTCGACCTGCTGATCGCGGGCGGCGGCGCGATTGCCGATAACGGTTCGGTGGGGCAAAGTCTGTTGCTCCTGCTCGATGCGATTCAACCCGTCGGCATTATGCCATTCTTGCTCGACCAGAATAATTTATTACCCATGCTCGGCGCGGCGGCAACGCGAAGTAATTACCTGCCGGTGCAGGTGATCGAATCTGGAGCGTTCATTGGCATGGGAACGGTCGTGTCAGTGATCGCCTCGGCGAGCTACGGCGAGACTGTCCTGCGCGCCAAACTCACCTATGCGGATAAAACCGAAGTGCGCGCGGATGTGAAATTCGGCGGACTGGAGATCATCCCTCTGCCAAGCGGCCAGACTGCCCGCCTGACGTTGAGTCCGCTTCGGCGGGCGGACGCAGGCTTGGGCGCGGGAAGAAGCGGATCTGTCACCGTGACGGGGGGCGCGCTGGGCGTCGTCATCGATGCGCGGGGGCGCCCGTTGAATCTTCCAGCCGATGCGGTGCGCCGGCGCGAGTTGATGAAGCGCTGGTCGCACGCGGTGGGAGGTTAATCAAGATGCTCGCGTCTGTTTTACATATTTTGCCCCTCGCCACGATCGTGCGTGAACGCGTCTTGCCGGTGGCTGGCAAGGTGAACGCGCATTTGAACCAGCGTGTCAGCCCCACGGATGTGATCGCCGAGGCGAACTTCGCGCGCGAACATGCGCTGATCGATGTGGCGCGCACATTCAACGTGACTGCCAAAGTTGCCGACCGCATGATCAAGGTGAACGAACGCGACCGCGTGGCGCAAGGCGCGTTGGTTGCTGAAAGCGGGGGGATGTTCTCGCGCAGTATCCGCGCGCCTCGGGCTGGGCGCGTGATGGTGGCGGGCGGCGGACAGATCCTCATGGAAGTGGGCGACGCGAAGATCGAACTCCGCGCGGGTTTGCCCGGCGTGGTCACGCAGATCATCCCTGAAAAAGGAGTCGTGATCCGCACGGCGGGCGCGCTCATCCAGGGGGTGTGGGGGAACGGACGCATCGACAACGGCTCGATGATCAGCCTGATCGAAAAGCCCGATGATGTTTTGACCGCCGAACGACTCGATGTGAGCGTGCGCGGTTCAGTTATCCTCGGCGGCCACGTGCGCGATGCCGACACCCTGCGCGCCGCGGCAGATGTGCCGGTGCGCGGGCTTATCCTTTCGAGCATGTATTCGTCGCTGTTGCAGTTGGCGTATCAAATGAAATATCCCATCCTTGTGCTGGAAGGCTTCGGCGCCATGCCGATGAACTCGGCGGCGTTCAAGTTGCTCACCACCAACGACAAGCGCGATGCCACAGTTAACGCGGAACACTTCGACCGCTACAATGGCAACCGCCCGGAAGTGATTATCACATTACCGGTAACCAACGAACCCGAGGAGCCAAATGTATACGAAACGTTCGCGGCGGGACAAACCGTGCGCATGAAACGCCCGCCTCATGCGGGAATGATCGGGTCGATTGCAAACCTGCGCCCGGGGTTGAGCGAACTGCCCAGCGGCTTGCGCGCCGTGGCGGCGGATATCCGCCTTGAAAATGGCGAGACCGTGATCGCGCCTTTGGTAAATCTTGAAGTTGTGGGATAATATTTAAAATTCGTTCCAAGGCAACGTGAAATTCAGCCGAAGGATGATGACTTGCATAGGAGAATGAACGATGTCCACATTCGACGATAACTCAAATGATTATGACGACGAGAATCCGCCGGAGGAATCCAATAACCGCACGTTTCTGTTTGCCGCGGGCGGGTTGGGATTGCTGGTGCTCCTTGCCTTGCTGTGCCTCGGCGCGTATGTATGGTACTCGTTGAATAATAACCAGTCTGCTTCGCAAACAGCGTTGGCAGAATCGACCCGCCAAGCCGCGACGATCCAGGCTGGGTTGACTCAGACTGCGGTAGCCAATGCGCTGACCGCCACCGCCGGCGCGACTGCCACCCTGCCTCCCACGAATACGCCGGTCATTGCCCAGGCGACCAACACCGCCGGGACGCCGGGCGCCGCCACCGTCACCCCCAGCGGACCGACCTTTACTCCGAACGTCCCTGCCACGGCAACGGTTGGCGCGGCGTTCACGCAGATCGCCAACACCACCCAGACCGTCATCCCCACATCGACCGCGTTACCCAACTCCGGCTTCGCCGATGAAGTGGGCATCCCTAGTATGTTCTTTGCCGCGCTTGCGCTTGTCGTAATCATTTTCCTCGCAAGAAGGTTGCGCGCCGCGCCGACGAGATAAAGTTTTTCTTGTTGAATTGAAAAGACCCCAAAGGTTGAACTGACCTTTGGGGTCTTTGTTTTTATTGGGTCTCCGGTAATTAACGGGAAAGCGCCTCACCACGAAGGACACAAAGCACACAAAGGAAAAAAAAGGATTAGATTCTTTGTGTTTGAAAAAAAGATTCCCGTCAAAAAACGGTAAAGCCTTTTTATTGAATTTGTCAGACAGATTCTGTAGCCTGTTTTGTAGCCTGGGGCGTGGGACAATGATTCGCAAAACAAAAACTACTACCCGTGGCAAGGAGGCGCATGACCAACCCAACCCAACCCAATCATGAAAGGGACTTTAAGCGTCCGTGAATTTGAGGTATTGGAATTGATCGCCAACGGATGCATGAATCACGAGATCGCCGCGGCTCTCGGAATCAAAGAACGAACAGTCCGCTTTCATGTTGAAAACATTCTGTTTAGACTTGGCGTGAAAAACAGAACAGAAGCGGCTCATGTTGCGTTTCAGGAGGGATGGCTTGCCGAGGATGAAATCTAGTTATGCGAACTGGCTTAAACGCCAGTTGTAATATTGATTGGAGTTTGATATGCTAAGACCGATGAATGCTCTAAAACGAATTGTTGTAAGCCTGCTTGTGGTTTCGCTGGTGGCTTGTGGGGTGGTTACACCTGTGCCAACAACCACCGTGAGAATAATGCCAACCATCACGCCGCCCATTCCAACGGCAACGATGCCACTTCCTGCACCTCCCCACACATCAACTCCCACATCCGCACTTCTTATATCATCTGCGCCGAATGGACTGCGTATGGCTTATGTCATTGATGGGAATCTGTATTTTCAGGAGGGGAATAACTTGCCGGTGCAGTTGACCGGCAGTGGAGAGGATAGAAACCCTGTTTTCTCAGATGATGGTGAGAGGCTGATCTTCTATCGTGGATTGATTCCTCATGACCTCTATTCAGTCAATGTTGACGCAACTCAAGAGCAAACATTAGTAACGGGTAGTTTGCTCGAAGACCTTGGCTTTGGATACGACAAGTTCACTGAAGTAGTCTCGTTGGCTTTTGTGCCTGGCACCCATGATGTACTGTTCAACACACGTCAGCTTAGTCAAGCGGATATAGATCAAAAGGATTTCAATCGGCTTGGTTCCAAAGCGAATTTTGATCTTCTTTCAGTGGATGCTGATACAGGGGAAATCGTAAGATTACTGCCAAGTGGTAAGGGTGGGAACTTCTTTATATCGCCAAATGGAAGCATGGTGGCAATTCAAGCATCTGGTCATATAGATGTAATCGGTGTGGGTGGACAAATTATTCGTCAGAACCTGGTAACCTATACTCCAACTAGACCATACGAACTTGACCCTGGTGTATTTTGGACGGAGGATTCTACAGAGCTTATAGTTACCCTCCCTGTTGAGTCCGAATACAATATGGATGGCCCAGCGATGCGCTCCGTCTGGCACTATTCAGTGAATGGCGACACCAAGGTTCAAGCGTCACTCACCCCCCCTCCGATTAGTGATGATTACAGCATATCGCCGAATGGTGATTGGATTCTATATAGTTATTACTTTTACCCAGGTAAGACTGACGAGACGGTGACACCTGGTTTGTATCTGGGGAATCTTCGCGAGGGTGGAACTGTACTGTACTCGCCCGATATTGTGGTTCCCATGTGGAACACGGACAATATCTATTTTATTTATGATGGACTATTCTTGGGGGGCGTTGACAGTTCACCTCAACCCATAGGCAAGGGTCGTCTTCTAGGCTGGGGTGATACAACTCATTTTCTATATATCTTTGACGGTGAAATTGTAGTAGGAAAAGTTGATGGAGGAATATTGTCAATTCCAGTTGGTGCATCTGGGAAATCCACAGCAGGGTGGCCCGATCTGTTCACATTCATCTTTCTAGATACCTAGAGACAAGCAAAGAATTCAAAAGGAGAAGTTAAATGAATACTAGTGCAGTAGCAGACGAGAGTTTTGGAAAAGTGGTATAACCACTACATGAGACCTCCAATTTATGTTCGGAAAT
>JBGANO010000003.1:0-117815 GCA_044222305.1 Anaerolineales bacterium | reverse complement strand
AAAACGGGTGACTATCCATTTTATAAAGTGTCAGATATGAATTTGGCGGGGAATGAAAAATATATGCGAGAAGCGAATAATTGGATCGCTGTTGATATTTTGAAAACATTGAAGGCAAGGCTATATCCAGCGAAATCAGTTATTTTTCCGAAGATTGGCGCTGCCGTTTTTACAAATAAGAAACGTCTGCTTACACGCGACTCCGTTGTTGATAACAATGTAATGGCTGTTATCAGCAGAGACAGCAATCGGTGTTTGCCAGAATTTATCTACCATTGGTTTCAGACAATTGACTTGGGCAGATTGGCAAATCCTGGCGCGCTACCATCAATAACTTCGGGCCGATTGGATGAATTATCGTTTTTGCTTCCTCCTATTAGTGAACAACAACGAATTGTTTCAATCCTCTCGAAGGTTGAACAGGTAATTGAGCAGCAGGCAAGGATGATGGGGCTGTTGCGCGAACTCAAGTCAGCACTGATGAAGAAGTTATTTACCGAGGGTCTACGAAGGGATGGACAGAAAGAAACAGAGGTGGGCTTGGTTCCTCAAGGATGGAAAATAAAGCCATTAGTAAGTATGGCTACAATCGTTGACTATGGAACCTCGGTTAAATGCGACTACAGTCAAGACGGTTTTCCGGTGTTGAGAATTCCAAATGTTGTTGGCGGCAGGGTCGACATTAGTGATCTTAAATACGGTCAACCAAAGAAAAACGAACTTGATAAATTGAAATTATCAAAAGGTGATCTTCTATTTGTCAGGACTAATGGCGTTCAAGATAACGCCGGACGTTGTTCAATGTTCAACAATGAGATGGAAGATTGTTATTTTGCATCTTATCTTATTCGTGTTCGACTTGATACGTCGCAACTTATTCCCGAATACTTGAATGAATATGTTAGGACAGAAGTCGGAAAGTCTTTTTTGAGCGGTCGAGCAGTCCGCACGGCAGATGGAAAGTTCAACATAAACTCGGGAACGATCAAAACGGTTCTTGTGCCCGTCCCCAAGGTAAATGAGCAGGAAGAAATTGCAAATCATCTGGAATTGATTGAACAAAAAATAGAATTGCATGAAAGCAACAAATCTCTTTTTGAGGAGCTCTTTCGTACTCTACTTCATCAATTGATGACGGCGCAGATTCGTGTTGATAAAATAAACCTGCCCGAAATTTCCTAAAGGATTTTATGGTTAAGCCAGGCGAACACAAAACGGTCCAAGCGAGAATTTTAGAATACGCCCAAGAGATTGGTTGGACGTTTATTCCCCGCGCCGAAGCCGAAAAACGACGTGGCTTTGATTTATCTGCCAGCACCTCGCAAGAAAAAGCTAGAAAATCATCCCTCTTTTTTGACGATCTCCTGTTCCAAAAAGTCAAAGAGTTCAATCCGCTTTACCTAGAATCCCCAGGCGCGCTCGTTGGTCAACTAAGCCGCTTGCAAGCCAGTATCCAAGGCAATCGTGAGTGCCTAACTTGGCTTAGAAATGAGGGAAAATTTTTCCATTCAAAAGAAAACCGCGAGTTAAATTTATCCCTCATAAATTATTCCGACCCGAAACAAAACGTCTACGAAGTATCCGAGGAGTTTTACTGGCACAACGGTAGGCACGGGAACCGAGAGGATGTAGTTTTTCTGATAAACGGCTTTCCTGTATTTGTAATTGAGTGCAAAAACGCTGATAAAGACGAGGGCATCGCGCTAGGTATTGACCAAATTTGTCGCTACCACGAAGAAACTCCTGAACTCTTCATCCCTCAAATGGCATTTACCGTCACCGATGCATTGGGGTTTGACTATGGCGGGACTTGGAACACTGTTCGCAGGAATATCTTTCATTGGAAGGATGAGCATATAGGACAACTGGAAGCAAAGGTCAAAAGCTTCTTTGAAATCCCAAGGGTACTAAAACTACTCAAAGACTATATTCTCTTTGCGGAGAAAGACGAAGAGCTCCAAAAGTTTATTTTGCAGCAACACCAAACGGGCGCGATTGAGCAAGCCGTAGAGCGCGCCCATGATCCCAAAAAACATCATGGCTTGATATGGCATACCCAGGGTAGTGGCAAAACCTTCACCATGTTAAAAACCGCAGAACTCTTGTTCAAAGCACCCCAGTCTGACAAGCCGACAGTTCTACTTCTGATTGATCGCAACGAACTCGAAGACCAACTTTTGCGAAATCTAGCATCTTTAGGTATGGAAAATTTGGAGCACGCCAATAACATTGCTCGTCTCAATCAACTTCTAAGGCAGGATCACAGAGGAATTATCGTCTCAACAATTCACAAGTTCCGCGACATGCCTGAGAAAATCAATACAAGGTCCAATATTTATGTTTTGGTTGATGAGGCGCATCGAACGACTGGCGGGGATTTAGGGAATTACCTCATGGCGGCACTTCCGAACGCCACATATCTTGGGTTTACTGGTACTCCAATTGACAAGACGGCTCACGGACAAGGGACTTTTAAAACCTTCGGCGTGGATGATGCACCACAAGGGTATCTACACAAGTACTCAATCAAAGAGAGTATTGCGGACGGCACTACCCTACCCCTCTTTTACAACCTTGCGCCCAATGACATGTTGGTCCCAGCCGAAACAATGGAGGAAGAATTCTTTTCTTTAGCAGAGACAGAAGGTATTGCCGATATTGAGGAACTCAATAGGATTTTAGATAGAGCTGTCAACTTGAAAAACTTTCTCAAGGGGAAAGCACGCATAGAGAAAGTAGCGAAGTATGTAGCCCAGCACTACCGCGAGAACGTTGAGCCTTTAGGATACAAAGCATTCCTGGTCGCTGTTGACCGAGAAGCCTGTGCGCTTTACAAAAAAGCTTTGGATAAATTTCTTCCCGCGGATTATTCCGAAGTAGTTTACACCGGCAATAACAACGATAAACCGCTTCTAAAAGAATTCCATATTGACGAAAAGAAGGAAAGGCAGATCCGAAAAAACTTCTCAAAGTACAGGGAGTTGCCCAGGATTTTGATCGTTACAGAAAAACTCCTAACAGGTTTTGACGCTCCGATTCTCTACGCCATGTATCTTGATAAGCCCATGCGGGATCATACCCTCCTCCAAGCCATTGCCCGCGTCAACCGTCCTTACGAAAATGAAGCGCAGGAGATGGTCAAGCCTCATGGTTTTGTACTCGATTTTGTCGGTATTTTTGACAAACTGGAAAAGGCATTGTCATTTGACAGCGACGAAGTCAACGCCATTATCAAGGATTTGGCGCTCCTGAAAACGCTATTCCAGAACAAGATGGAAAGCAAAGCCCCCGCTTACCTTGCCTTGATAAAGCGCAATTTTGATGACAAGGACGTAGACAACCTTATCGATCACTTTCGGGATAAAGACCGTCGCAAAGAGTTTTTCAAGGAATACAAAGAAATTGAAATGCTGTATGAGATTATTTCTCCTGATGCATTCCTGCGCCCTTATATCAATACTTACGCAACGCTATCCGCCATCTATGCGGTTGTTCGCAAAGCCTACACAAAAACTGTGTACGTGGACAAAGCCTTCCAGAAAAAGACGAACGAACTTGTACAAAAACATATTGATACAAACAAAATCCAAGCCGTAACACAGTTTGTCGAAATTAACGCCGACACGATAAAGGTAATCAAAGAGAAACAAGGTAGCTACAACACCAAGGTTATCAACTTGGTAAAAAGCATTGAGAAAATGGCGGAGGAGGAAAGCAATGATCCTTTCTTGGTAGGGATGGCGGAGCGAGCCAATATGGTTCTTGAGGGCTACGAGGAGCGGCACAAAAACACCAAAGAAGCTCTTGATGAATTGTTCGCTGAGATAGAAAAAGAAGAGCAAAGAAAACAGGAACAGGCCCGTCGCGGTTTTGATGGGTTTACATTCTTTGTTTATAAGACTATTGAAGAAGCGGAAGTTGAAAACCCAGAGGAAGTGAGTAAGAAAATCAGATCCATCTTTCTGGAACACCCGAACTGGACAACCAGTGAGAAAGATTTGCGAGAAGTTCGCAACAACCTCACCATTGCATTGTATGCGATTATTGATGATATGGATAAGGTAGTAAAGACCGTCAACGATTTGCTAAATGCTCTTTTAAAGTCTGTGCGATCATGAACAAATGGAAAGATAAATCAGAATTCAAGTCTCGTGTTCGCCATTGGGCGAATAAACTTGAAATTGACATCAAGACGATTGCTGTCCGTCCAATGAAAAAAAAGTGGGCGTCTTACACACAGCAAAATGATTTACTGCTTTTTAATTCTGAATTGTTGGACCTCAATAAGAGGCTTGGTGACTTTGTAATCGTGCATGAACTATTGCACTTTAGGGTTCCCAATCATGGAAAACTTTGGAAAAGCTTGATGAGGGTGCATTTGGGCGATTACTCGGAATTGGAAATGGAACTTCGGTCGGTTGCAAGCAAGAAAAATCTTGACTCGTTGTCAGGAGAAGTCGAACGGCGCGAACCAAGTAACAGGGGTATTTCTACATTTCTCTCGTAAGCACATTCTTTGCCAGGGGCAAGTATACATAGGTAGATCGAGCGTCTTTGAGTCCCAGATTCTCCCGAATGGTCTTTAGCTTGTTCCCTAATGCAACACTGAAAGCACCGAAAGTATGCCTCAATGTTTGAATACTTGCCTTTCCAATTCCTGCTTTGGCCAAGTATTTTCTGAACACTTTCTGTACTCCCCTATCCCCTAACGGTTTCCCAAACCTGTTTAAAAATAAGGTGCTATATACACTGCCTTCTCTTGTAACCAAATAGTCATTCACTGCTTGATAGGCAACAGTATTTAGGGGAATTATCCTGTCCTTTTTTGCTCTACTGCCTAGAACTCGAACAAATCCGCTTATCTGATCGCCACTACTTTCAAGGTCAATGTCGTTCAAAGTAAGTCTTGTCAGTTCGGAAAGTTTGATTCCCGTTTGTAGCAACAATTCGATTATTGCCTTATCCCTTAGATTGTCAGCACAAGCCTCACTCAGCAGTTGACATTCTGTTTGCGTCAGAATATTCGGGGTTGTACTTTCGGTGAACGGGAGAATAATCTTTTTAGCGATATTCGTTTCAATGTATCCGTCCTCATATAAAAACAATAAGAATGAGCGGACCGAAACAACTTTTCTCTTTCTCGTTAGGCTGGCAAAGCCTTTGTGTTCAAGGTCTGCAACAAATCGCTCTATAATTGGTAGACCTATTTCCCTTGCTCGGGCTACTCCCAATTTTTCCAAAAACAGAATGAAGCCTTCAAGGTCGTTTTGGTATTCTTCCCTAGTCCGCTCGGCAAAGTTTCTATAAGCCATGTAGACGTTTGTGTATTCGTCTAATGCTTCTTTGAGCGTTATATCCCTCATCAATTAAGGCTATCATTTCGGGTTTAGTTCGTCAAACTACAGGTTTGCCGCCCTTCCCTTTTCTTTTTGCGCGCGCCCCTGTAAGGATGGTCGGGATGTTGGTGGTTTGACGAACAAACTATATATTGCCTTTTAGTAGCTATTGTTGAATATAGAAACTTAACCTAACGCCCCTATTAGCACATCGAGGCTTTCATCACAACTTGAGCAGAGATATTCAAAGTGCTTACGAAAACTGCCAAATTCTTTTAAAACATCTCTCCTTATTTCTTCCGCCTCACTACCGCCAGCATGACCCTTTAGAACTGATCTCAAATTATGAACGTCGTGGAATGGCGACATTATTTTACGGGCATGATCATCTTCAAAACCTAAGCCAATCAAACATTGTTCAGCAAGTTTTAACTCACGTAATTTTACGTCCGGGTTTCTACCCAATTCTGTTGCTTTTCGACGTAGCCACTTTTCTTCAAAGCCTTCAATCACCAACTGATCTAAATTTAATAGTTCGTTTGCCCACTCATCACTTGACGTTGTATAGGGATAGTGAACATTCTTTAGAACATTCTCTCCCCTTAAATGCCACCATCCCACTTTTGTTCTGTGTAATTTTTCAAGCTTTTGGGTCAGACTAAGAAGCGGATCGTATTCATCATAGAATTGACCTTCAAAATCGGTAGCAAATGCTCGTTTTGAAATTGGAGCTTTAGGTTCCTCGTTATATTGTTTCCAGTGCAGTTGTTCCTCATAAGGTAGGCGATTCAAGTATCCGAGATAAGTATGGACCTGTCCCGCTTCATTCACATCAAAAGTCTGTAAGTACCAGGAGCCACGACAACTAATCGACCTGTTTTCTAGACTGTATTTGTCCCGATCACTCTTGTATTTGAGCAACACTTCTGGTCTAAAAAAAGCGGGGGTTGTTGTGAAGGGTAATTCTGATTTTGTAAAGTAGTTTGCTAAACACAACGGATCACATGATATTTCAGCTAATCTTCCATTTTTCCAGTCGTATGCGATAAACGAAGCATATTGTTTTTTCTCTTCGGATGAAGACCTTCCCCAAGTTCTATCGATGATCTGCTCCTTTGGGATACCTAAACTCTTAACTTGAACTCCCCTCGTATAGCTCGCATACCCATTCTGGACAACCATTCGCCCGAAAATATCCTTGTTGTTGCTAAATCCAGTCGGCTTATTTTCCCTGCCCCAACCTGAAAAACCACCTAGCTTAAAACGAGTAACATCAAAGGTGCGGCATAGCAGAAAATCGCAAACTCCCGCATATTCACCTAGGACATCCTTGTTTGCAGTAATAATTGTTCCCGACTGATTATTTGGTAGGCCTTCTATCTCTACGATTTTTACTATATCTTGAATATCTCCAAATCGGTCTAGTTTGCACCATGCGTTTCGCTCTGGCATGTAATGCAAACCTAAAACATGAGATATTCTCTGCTGTAATTCAAAATAGCGCCTATGCGTCTCAACCCCTTCAAAGGATCGGGCAAAAATTAACTGTTCACCTTCACTAATAGTTTTACTTCTTGATCCTGCAAGCGGTTCTTCAATCCAAGCATCATCTGAAGAGACCGACAATCCCCAACCTGAATAGGGATTATCGTCCCATTCCAATAGATCATCTACGACAGATTTGTTTAGTTCGACATGGCGTATAAAAACAGCATGTATAAACGCGTGGGGTAACGCTGCATAAATAATAATATTTTCGTCTTCCATTTCGCCTTCTAAAAATGGCAATATATCTTTTTGCTGAACCCATGCATCAAAATCCTCTTTTGAGGCTGGTTCAGCTAATAATGACAAGCCCTTTTTTATGTTTAATAGGTCCATAGTCTCGCCCTATTATAAGGCGTTTATGTCACCTTCGATAACTTTCAAGACTCTGACAAGTTCTACAAAGCGGTTTTTTGTAGAATCGTATGCTATGCGACAACTGTGAGTTGGTCGTTTCCCTTTTGCAAATTCCACACTTCACTCCTGACCAGCCAGAATGCCTTTTTAATATCAACTCGGCTGTTGTTATATACCTTCCTTTGTATTCCATTTGGTAAGCCCTCCTTTGTGGCTTCGTGGAGGTTCCACAAAGCCACTTGCAAGGCTTAGTTGAGGTTTCTTGCTTTCTCAATCGGAGAATCGGCGAGTCGTTCTTGCTCGTCAAATTCCGGTGCTTGCAATGTTCCGTAGCCGCACATGGCTAGGGCTCTCCCAATGGCTCCCGTTTCGGCTTTCTCTATGTAATCAGCAAAGCCAACTTCGGTTTCCTTTTTACGGGCTGTAGCAATTATTCTTCCGCTTGCGTCTTTAATAATCGCCATCATAACAACAGCTTTGAATGCCGACTTGATTGCTTTTGTGATAATGCTCCAGTCTGGATGGTCCCTCCTGAACCATGCGATACGAGCCGCAACTGGCAAATAATCGGTTTCGGTTTTCTCAATCTTTATTTGACCGTTAGACATTGTTATCTTTTTTGTTTTTGGAAGTTTGAGCATGTACTTCATCGGGTCAAATATGCTAATATGCAGTTGAGGAGCAGAGCCGTTCTTTTTAGTTCGGCTCTGTTTGGTTAAAGCCGAATTGCCGTTTTTTATGCCATTTGTTTGTAGATTTGGTTCCATTTATTTCTCACCCCCTTTCTTTTCTGACTTCTTTTTTCAATATTGAAGTCTTGCTTCAATTACCTGTTTTACCTGCACGCCGAGGGAGCAAAGTCAAGGGCAAGCGAACGCGCAGTTCATCGGGAAACGACCCTTGACTTAGAAAAGCGAGGGAGGCGTGCTAATTGATTTCCTCTGTTTTTTCGTGCTTATATAAGGGTATGGCACGCCTTGATAGCGACGATTTAAAAGCAGTAAAGAGAGTGCTTGAAGAAGCCCTTGATGAAGCATTTGAAAAAGGTAACTTGGCCACAAAATATGATCTTCACCACCTTCTCACAAAAGAAGTTTTCTACTCCAAGATGGATGAGGTGATGGAAATTATCGGGTCTATTAAAAGCACTTGACGGGTGCGGCAAAATCAAAAAGAGACGCACCAGTCAAGTACATTGTTATCGTTGATTGGGGTTGCAAGGCTTTGCTATACTCAACCAATGGCACAGGGGAATTTGGCAAAACTACTCAAAAAATACACATCGGGCTGGGTTGTTATTTCTAAGGATCAGAAGAAGGTACTGGCTCATAGCAAAAATTTTTCAGATGTAGCAGATAAGTTTGCTGGCGGATATATATTGAAAGCCAACAGCGATTTCTCCAATTATGTCGGCTAAGTATCCTCTCTACGAAACACCCATTAAAATTCACTATCGGAAATTGCCAAAATTACTTGGTCAAGGCATAGATTGGCCGCTTTTGGATATAGGGTTAGCGCACGATAAAGTTTCCATAGCTCCTAAACTCCTTGCCCTGGTTGATTCAGGAGCAAGCAATTCAATTTTGGAACCTGAAATCGCGAAATATTTGGGGTTTGATTTATCCAAATTACCAAAACGCGTTGGTGGCACATCAGCCAGCGGAAGCTATTCATATTGGGTTTTACCTGACCCGGTTACAGTTAATATTTACGGCAGAACATACACCTCGAACTTCGTTGTTATTGATTCACCCAACCAAATGTGGAGTTGTATTCTCGGTCACGATTCGATATTTCGGCTTTCTAAGGTCCTCTTTAACTCGCACAAAAAATACTTCCAAGTAACCCTCAGGTCGGACATAAACTAAATTAATACCCAAACATAACCCGAAAACTGGTGCTTGAAAAGCACTTTTTAAACTGTTAGTGTTGATAAGTATCGCTCCTTTGGGCAACCCCTACTAGGATGGAAAATCGAATAGACAGAAAAGACGATGAGTCTTTGTATCAACCAAAAATTCACAGTGACCGGATAAGGGTTCTTTACACCATCAAGCAGGTCACGGGGAAACCCATGACCGTACTTTTAGACCAAGCCATTCGGGATTTAGCGCAAAACTATAACGTTGAGTTTCCGCAAGACGAGCTTTTTGAGGAGCCAAAAGTTGAAGAGACTTGGGAGGATATTTGTGAATATAAAGCACACCTTGACCGCCTGGACTACTTACGGTGTCTAGTGGAGCTTGAAAAAATCAAAAGCAATGAACAAAGAGGGAGTACCAATAAACAACTTTGATCCCAAACCCGCTGTAAAGAAGAACGCAGAGGCGGCACGGGATTGGGAATATTCAAGAGAAGCCCAATTTTTATATGGGATGGCGGTTCTGTTCAAGGATAGGCTTTTGGATCCAGTTCTTCGCGCTGACCGCGGCAGACTCCCTGACCCTGTTATTTCCTTTGAGAATCTAAGAAACAAAAAGACGTTAGCGACCTACACGCTTCATCGAAGCCCGCAGGGACTTCTGGATGAAATTACTTTCAATACCACCCACTACAAGGAAACGGACGGTCAAAAGGTCTGGTCATGGGGTAAATGGGCACAACTTGAAACACTTCTTCATGAGCAGGTGCATTTGTGGCAACAGAATTTTGGCGAGCATCCCGTGAGGCCGGGCAAAGTTTCTCACAATAAGGAGTTTGTCGAGAAGTGCGAAAGCCTGGGACTTCACCCTATGCCAGTTGTCGGGTGTCATACCCAAGTAGCCGATGGAGTTTTCGCCAAGATCATGGGTGAGCTCGGAATTCCAAGACCCGCCGACGTTCCCCGTGAGGAAACAACCGAATGGACAAGGTCGGGAGGCATTAGAAAAGACTGGTTTAGGACGGGCAAGGAAAAGGGTAAATCAACTCTTCACAAATGGAGTTGTCCCGATTGTGGTATGGCGGTTCGCATCGGAATTGGTGGGGACCCGCAACTTGTGCATGATGTCTGTAGCGAAATCAAAGGCGAGAAAGTATTTCTGGTAAAGCATGACGGACTACCGCATGTGATTTATGCAGCGGAGGATGACGACAAAAATCCGGCACACGTCATTGAGGAAATAAACAAGTATCTTAGGGAGGGGTTGCCCGAACGCTCTGACGCTCCCACAATTGAGAACATTGCTCAAAAGCTTGGCATCAGCAAATTCATATTGTATGGCTGGGCACAGACCGATGCGGAATTTTCGAGTTCGCTGGTGAGACTTCTTGCCATCCAAAAGGACGATCCTTTTAAAACCGGTACAGAGGAGGATGCTCAGCTAAGCGAGCTTTTGGTAGCAATTGTCCTGATGGAAACAAGGGACAGACACTACAAACCCCAGAACCAATAACGCCGAATAACCCGTGTGTATTTTCTTTGCACATGCAATACCTAACGAATTATGGACGAAGTTTTATATGAGGGAGATTGCCTTGAAGTACTGAAAACGCTGGAAGCAGAATCGGTGGATTGTGTTATCACTTCCCCGCCCTATCCCGGTGTAAATAATATGTGGGGAGAACTATTCAAGGCTGAAAACTTCGAGAAGGCTCATAATTTTCTTGATGGCGTGTGGAATGCGTGTCTGCGGCTACTGCGGCCGGGTTGCAAGTTGATAATCAATATCGCAAATACTAAACGTCGCCCGTATCTTCCGAATGTATCAAGAGTGTATTGGTGGGCAAAAAATAAAGTTGAGCCGACAGGGGAAATCATCTGGAACAAAGGATACGGTCAGCTTGGTACAGCATGGGGTTCTTTTCGTTTGCCGTCTGATCCATCGCTTGCCGACCAGCACGAATACATACTTGTCTTTCGCAAGTTTGGGAAAAGGCAAAAGCCCAAAGACTACGACAAGATAAACGCAGGCGACTTTAAATCTTGGCGAAACTCAATGTGGGCTATTGCACCCGCTAAAGCGTCCGTTATAGGACACGTTGCGCCATTTCCGCTTCAAATCCCGTTGCGCTTGATAACGCTTTACACATTCAAGGGTGAGGTTGTTCTTGATCCCTTCAATGGCTCCGGCACTACAGGCGAGGCGTGTATCAGGCTTGGACGCCGCTATATCGGAGTTGAAATTGAAGGTAAATACTGTGAACTAAGCCGCGCAAGGTGGTCAAAGGTAAAACAACAGCCGCCTCTTATTGAGATTCCCAATACATGATTTAGAAATACTATGGAGGTCTTATATACAGGTGACTGCCTCGAAATCATGCAAACTCTGCCATCTGAAAGTGTTGACATGATTTTTGCAGATCCGCCTTTCAATGTTGGGAAGAAGTATGGCGGCAAATCCGAGACAGATAACCGCCCAGACTATTATGAGTGGTGCGCTTCGTGGATTGCCGAGGGTTTTAGACTTTTAAAGCCGACTGGTACATTTTATTTGATGACAATTGCCCGCCACGTTTTTCGTATGGGAAGCGAAATGGAAAAGCATGGAGTTTTCATCAATAAAGTTGAGTGGCGAAATGTTTCAGCCTCTCATAGCAAGCGCGGATTTTGGTCATCAACACAGCCTATTTTGGTATTTGGCAAAACAAAAGAATTCAAATTCAATACCTACGCACAAAGGCGCAAAATCACACAACTTCGTTGGGGTGGTTATTCAACAAAACCCCAAGGACAACTCTTGGATTATTGGGACGATATACCCTTTGTGTATGCTGGCTCAGTGCATCATCCCGAAGCAATTCTAGTTCCCGGAACAAATAAAAAAGCACATCCTACGCAGATGCCTGTAAATCTTGCGGCCCGCTGTATCATGTTTTCGACAGACGCGGGCGATACAGTTCTTGATCCCTTTAGTGGTTCGGGAACAACTTGCGTAGCCTGCATGAAACTTGGTCGCCATTTTATCGGTATTGAGCGAGAAAGTGAATATGTCGAATTGTCTCTTGATAGGTGGAAAAAAGTTAGCTTACGGCCAGTGCTTGTTGAGGCAAATTAGCAAGGTCGGGAAATTGAAGGTTATTTGTTGGGACTTACTTTGTTTTGATTTGGTGTGTGATTTGGTTTTTTTGTTTGGAAGGCAATCGCCTTCCCACTTTTGAATTTTCAGAAAAAATTCAACCAAATTACTCACTTACTTTCTGAAACAAAAGTAAGTCCCTTGTGCCTGTGCCACCTGATTGTGAGGTTCGCAGTTTTGAAGACAAGTCCTCAAAATGCAATGTTTAGATACCAATTATCTAAATACAACCCAATCAGATGGAGTGCAGAAATCTCTTGTCTGGATATTAATACCCAGTTCATTCCCGTGCCTGTTGGCTTAGGAAAACAAGAGAAATAAATAAAGGTCAAGGATATTAGAAACAATAATTGCAGACACACATCTTGCGACGCATGTCTTTGGATCTACGTACCAGATTTATTGCCCGTTGGACCACTCGACTACGACGATCTTCTCGTTGTAGCAGTTCGTAATGGTTCTGCGTCCCTTGTCGGTGTCAATCTGGATCGTCTCGCCTGGCAGAAACTGGAAGTAATCTGCAAATCTCACTGAAACTGTTGACGTGCCGGTTGCGTAGCCTTTGGACTGATCGATAGCATACGTGATCGTCTCGCCGTTGAATTCCAGTAAGGCAACGTTTTCCCCAGGAAGATTGCAGGCGACTTCGGCTTCGCTCTCCACGAACTTCATGTATTCCACTGTCGGAAGGTCGGTCTCAACCGCTGTCACGAAAATGTCAATGGTTGCGCCTCCGAGAACAGGGCATGAATCCGCTTGATCGGCGCCGTTTCGATAGCAGACAACTGGCGACTCGCGACCATTTTCATACATGTGGATGGAGGCATCCTTCTCAAGCGCAAATACAACAGTGTGTTCCTCACCGCTTTCTTCGGCGATGTAGGTCACTTTTGCCTTGAGGTACATGGATTCAGCCGACACGATCTCCGCGTTGTCCGAGGTGATGCTGTAGGTGATGTTGCCAGCGTGAACGACCATCGGATCGGGTAGCGATTTTAAGTAATTGCTCACCGCAAAAGCGAACACCAGACCCAGAATGCCAGTGGCAATCATGACATAAAACCAGTTGTATCCGCGACCAACCCAATCAAAAAACTTTTTCATCTCAATTCTCCTGTTAGTTAATACTTACTTTAATTCTGTATCCAAATTCTGTCTGGATAGCGGGTTAGTGATTCCGCCGCGCATACAACGCACCATTTTTTTGTCAGGCGTAACTACCTGTTCCTACAGTTTCAAAGCAAGTAGGACTATCAAAATCACTTCTCACTTTTAGTAAGTAGTGAATTGTGATAACGCTAAGTCACCCCCTTGGTGCTTAGGCTTCTCATTTAGCTTCCCCTTTAAAATGATAGAGAGCGCGGAAACGGCAAAATCACTTACCGGCTCTACGCTCTCCACCAAAAGGGTTCACCAAAATAAACAGGAGTTTACATAATTATCCTTGCCTTTACTTTTTAAAGTGCTAAAAAAAATACGCCAGGAATATCCCGAAAAGGATCCCTGACGTTTAATTACATAACAGAAAATAGTCTAGCAAAAAACAAACACAAAGTCAACTATAGGATAGTTGTTTTGTGTATTTTGAGGTTAGTCAATTCGCAACATCGAGAATGGATTAGGCCTGTAATTACTTAACCACTCGCTTGCTTATTGAGTCGAGCAGAAAATCAATCAAGTAGTGATTAACTTCAGCGGCGGAGTCGTGTTGCACCCAATGGGTTGCTTCGGGGAAGAGTATTAGGTTCCCCACTTCACAATAATCCATGCTTGGGCGCGCCATGCGGTGGCTGAGGGCAAAGTCCTTCATCCCCCACATCATCAGTGTGGGGACTTTAACACGCTGGTCATCAGGCATCCTTGGAGGGAAACGAAACGCTGCGCGATACCAGTTCAACATGGATGTCAACGCTCCTGGCTGTGACCATGCTTCCTTGTATTTCTCAAAGTCAACGGGGGCAAACGTATTTTTCTTAGCAGAATTTTTCATCCCGCGAACCATTGCACCGAAGTTGTTTGCAGAGAGCATTTTTTCGGGCAACCAAGGAATTTGAAAGAATCCGCCATACCATGAACGGCGGATTTGTTCAATATCACGTCGCAGGAATTTTCGCATCACTGCGGGATGGGGCACATTCATGACGGTCAGTTTGTGCAGCTTTTCAGGGTGAGTCAATGCCAATGCCCACGCAACAACTCCGCCCCAATCGTGCCCTACGAGATTGACCTTTTCGTAGTCAAACGCATTGATAAGACCTAGCACATCATCAATGAGTGTTTGAACTTCATAGTCCTTCACGCTTTTGGGCTTATCGCTCAGGTTATAGCCGCGCTGGTCGGGAACTATGACTCGGCACCCAGCCTCAACTAAGGCGGGTATCTGCTTAGCCCAGCATCGCCATCCTTCTGGAAACCCGTGAAGTAGAATTACAGGAATTCCGCTTGGTGGACCTGCTGTAATGGTATGCAGTCGAACACCATTTGTGTTTGTGAAAGATTCTTCCAGTTTAGAGTTTTCCATATTGAGCATTTCTTGCCGGGGAGATTATAAATCGCTTGGTCAGCATCAACCCCTTTTGCGAATTGCGTTTAACCATACCAAAATTCAGGGAAGCCGTGCAAGAGAACGACGGGGGTCCCGCTTTTCGGTCCCGCCTGGACGATGTGCAGGCGGATTCCGTTCGTTTCGATTTGACTGTGTTCAAGTTCCATAAGCGAGGCGGGATTGTACCAAAGAATGGCGGGTGAACTTTAATTCTCGGTGAGCGTTTAGGTTATTCGGAGGGAAGTCGTTGGGGGAAAGTAAAACTTTCGACAGGTTGTTGGATTATTCTGCTTTGATCTGCTTTACCCAGCCTTGAATTATTTTTTTCACTTCCGCCCATCTCACATCCCATAACATTTTGGGCATCCGTTCGTTTTCAGCATCATCGAAATACACCAGTCCGTATAGAACATGACTGACATCTCGCACATTGAACTTTTTCTGATACATATCAAGCATTTCTTTCAGGCTAAACTTCTCGATACCTAAAACCAATATATCGCAAAAGTCCTTGCGCGCGCCGCGTTGCGCAATTGCAGACAGTTTCATACACGCGAGATCTTCCAACGAAGCCAGCGAGCAGTCCATTTCTTTCCAGCGCACGAGCGGCTTGAGTAACGGATAGTGAAATTCCAAAAAAGTCGCGCGCACTTTTGCGATGGAGCCATGCAATGTCCCGGGCGAGGTTTGGTCTGTCTTGAAATTAAAGCCAGCATTGCGAAGTTTCTGCGCAAAGACCAACGCGTCCCCCATATCCTGTGAAGTGAACCAGTCCAAATCCACGGAAAGGCGATGACCAAAATAGATCGCCAACGCCGTGCCGCCTGCAAGATAATATCCTTGTTTTCGCAGGGTTGACCCTGTTTGCTTAAGAACTGTAACCTGATTTTTTCCTAACCCATCCAGATGGAATTTCATCTCTGCCCCCAAGGGTTGTTGCGTGAAATTTTAACCCAGCCATTGACTCGTTTTGTGGGAATATGCAACATCAATCCCCAAAACCGCAATTGACGCGGACTCAGCCCGCGCCCGCGATGCGCCAAAAGCCATTGACGCAACTCCGCGTCGCTAACTTGCCTCCGCAGCCATTGGATACTATCCCACGAGCCGCTTGTAAGCAGGCGGCGGATGATCAAGTCGCGATCTGTTTTGAGCGACAACTTCGCAAAGGGATAGTCCCAAAAATAAACCCGCACACTTTTGGGAATGGCAAGTTGGCTGGTCATGCGTTAATTATAACTCACGAAGTAAAACGAATTTCGTTCTTCAATACCCTCCCCTAAAATACGCCCGCATCAAATCCGAAATATCCGCAGTCGTGTTCTGCCTTGCGACGGCGAAAAAGTCATACGCGGTGGCGCGACCGCGCCCATAGCGCGAGGCATAATCTCGCAGAAAGGCGAAAAACGCGTCGTCGCCCATGCGATAGTTCAACGCTTCTAAAAAGTTTGCGCCGTTGAGGTAACTCGCGTTCACATACGCGCGGAAGGTCGGCGCTTCGTAGATGGTCGCGTCCACGTAGCCAGAGGGACCGAAATAGTTCACGCGCCACTGCCACCACCAATCGTACGAGTTGGGATAAATATACTCATAGAACAACGCCTCGCTGTACACCGACAGCGCTTCATCGAGCCACGGCTCGGTGGCGGAATCATTCCCCACCAGCCCGTACCACCATTGATGCGCGATCTCATGCACCCCGATTGCCACGAGATTACTGCGCGCCGTGCCATCGTATTCGTTGTAAAACTTTGTCGCTAAAAACACCAAGCCATCGAATTCCTGCCCATCGTTCAAGTCAGACTGCGCAACGCTGAGACTGCCATACGGATACGGACCGAACAGCGACTCGAACAGCCCCACCGCGCGGACTGCCGCATTCAGGATGGCGAGTCCCTCCGTTTCATAACCGGGATAATAATACGCGCGGATCACCGCCGCCCCTGCGGTTGCCTCCACAAACTGGAACTGATCGCTCGCCGAGAGAGCAAACGTCCGCGCGCCGAAGAGGCGATAGCGCGTCCAGTCATTGTTCGGCTCCCCGACTCCGCTCGCGGCAACGGTGATGTTCCCCTCCGTTGCGCGCACGTTCACTTCAAAATCCGCCGAGTCCTGGACGAGATGTTCGCCGAGATAATAATCGTCATGCAAAACCCAGCCGTTGCTATACGGCGCCACGAACGGGAACCAATCCGTCAAATTGACCTGGTCCACATCATAGCCGTACGGATGATCCTTCGCCTTGGCGGGAATCGAAACGTGGAAGCGCATCGCCAACGCAACCTGCGTCCCCGGCGCCAGCGGTTGCGGCAGATAGACCGTGAGTCGGTGACCGTTCATATCATAATTTAAAGCGCTACCGTTCAATAGCACATTCTCGAGGTTGAAGCCGCCATGATGGTTCGGCTCCACCGCCAGAACCAATTCGTTAAGCGCCACTCCTGTTTGATTCGTGTATCGGATCGTTTCATCCACGGCGAGTTGATGACCGTAATAATCAAGCAAAGCAAATAGCGTGTATTGCGTTCTCGATGTTTGCGGCGGCGATGTTGGTTGAGGCAGGGACGTTGCCGTGAATGCAAATGTCGGGGGCGGCGTGTTGGTCGGCGGGTCGGGCGTGAAAGATGGCGTCAATGTCACCGGTTGAAAAGGAGTCGGGGATGGAGACGCGGCCGGGTCTTGCGTAACAACCACAAGCGTCGGAGGAAGCGCCTGTCCCCTTTGAGGCAGGTTGCAGGAGGCGAGAAAAAGCATAAGGGCGAGAAAAAATAATCGGAGTGGAATTTTCATAATGAGGTATGTCGTTGCGAGGAGGAGCACATTCGCTTCGCTCAGTGTAAACTCCGCGACGACGAAGCAATCTCCTCAATGCGAGGAGATTGCTTCGGGCGAAAGAGCATCGCCCTCGCAATGACATCAATAGTCGTTTTTAAAATACTCAGCCATCAAGTCAGATAGATCCGCCGAGGTATGTTCGCGCAACACGCGAAAGAAATCAACCGCCGTCGCGCGCTTGCCCGCGTACTGTGCGTAATAATCTTTGAGGAACGCGAAGAAAATTTCATCGCCGACTCGCGCGCGTAACTCTTGAAAAAATCGCGCGCCTGTTAAATACACTTTATCCCAATACGGTCTTTGCCCGCCGCCATCATACAGTTGCGTATCCACAAAACCCGCTTGTTGAAATTCAAAATAACGATAACTCCACCACCAACTCACAAGATCAGGATACGTCGCTTCGTAATAGATCACTTCGCTATATGTGGCAAGCGCTTCATCGAGCCACGGCTCGATGCCCTGATCATTCGCAACGCCATCGAACCACCATTGATGCGCGGTCTCATGCGCGCCGATGGTCACGAGATAATTCGCAGGCGTGCCATCGTACAAATTAAAATAATCGCGGCTGATGAAATAAAACGCCGAGAACTCCATGCCGTCGTTAAAATCGCCCTGCACCGCAGTCAACGTTTTGTGACGATACGGTCCGAACTTTTCGCTGAACACTTGCAACGCCTGCGCGGTGGTCTGCAACAACGCTTCGCCCTCTTCATCGTAAAACGCAAAATAATACGCGAAGACTTTCACATCGCCGACGGTCTGCGTGGCGACTTTGTAATCGGTGCTGATGGACAGGGCAAACGTGCGCCCCGCCTCCAACTCGAACTTGCGGCTGGTCGCAGACCCTGATGCCACCTCCGCCCCCGACGCGGCGATCTGCGGAGTCGCCCCATCGGTGAAGGTGACTGTCACATCGAAGTCCGCCACATCATAGACGAGATGCTCGCCATAGAACCACGGGTTATGCAATATCCATCCTTCGCCAGTTTTGTACGGCACAATGAACGGATACCAATCCACAAAGTTGACCTGCCTGTCGGAGTATCCATAAATCTGCGGGCGGATTTCGTTCGGGTTGCTGTACGCCTGCATCTGCGGGAGGATGAGCGCGTAATTCATCGCGAGGGTGAGCGTTCCGCTGGGAGGCAGGGGCTGAGGCAAGACAATTTCCATCCGCTGGCTGAGCGGTTCGAGCGTGTAATTGAGAACCGGCAAGCCATCCACCGAAATGGATCGGGGATTGAATCCACCGCTCCACAAGTTGGGTTCCACCGCAAGCACAAGATTCGTGAGCGTCTCGCCTGTCCAGTTGGGATAGGTGATGGTCTGGCTCACCTCCGCCGACTTGGACGAGTAGTTCATCTGCAAATCAATCGCATACTGCGGGCGTTCCAATTCTGGCGCGAGGGTTGAGAATGCGGTTGGCGTTTCTGTTGGAAGAGCGGTTTCGGAGGGGGGAATGGTTGCTGAGGGAGGTTGAGTTTCAGTTGGAAGAAGAGCAGGAGGGGTTGGAGAGGAACAAGAGAGGAGGATGAGAAGGCAGAAAGCAGAGAGCAAACGCTGTGCGATGGGTTTGGACATGGGTGGTATTTTAACCGATTGAAAGTCCTCTTTTAACGACAAAACCTCCCGCAATGTTTCTTCACGGGAGGTTCTTTGTTTCAATAAATCTTATCTTTCAATCAATTTCTTCATCGCCGCCATCGTGGCATCAAGACCGGCTTTCATCTGGGTCTTCATCTTCATTTCGAGTCAGGCGAATCGGTTATAACACTGTTCTTTTGTTTTGACATGAGACCATTCGTTTTCAGCGAGGCATTCAGGGGGCGGAATCTTGCTGGAATTATGACTAGACATTTTGCGACAATGTAACTTGCAAAAGGAAGGAAAATATTAACAAACGAATAGGACTATGGTACTATCGACACACTGCTGGGAGGAATAAGTTAGTGCCCCCAACTGTAGGCAAAGTCACCAAGTTAACGATTTCAATTCAGTTTAGAAGGGAGATTTATTGTGCCAGAACCTAGCTCGGAGAAGGATAATCTGAAAATTGTAGTTAGAATTGTGCTTTGGTTAGGCTTGTCAATTGTTGTTTTGTTAATAATCAAAATATTTCTCCTACAATTAAAACCAAGACCAAGAAATCCCGATCACGAAACGCCCACGCTCACAGTTGTTATTGAAAGCACAGCAACAAGTTCGATTACAAGAACGGATACACCTATACCCGCCTCTACCAGCACAGCAGACACAGGGGGGGTACCAATTTCGACCCCATCACTATTTCCCGCGCCCGAATTGGAGCCCACCATCATCAATGGTCCACCATTATTTCGCGTCGAAGGATGGAGCAGTGATGACGAAGTATGCAAGCCCGAGGTAACAATATTTGGCGTCACACTTTCTCACGCTACCCCTCCTTATGTATTTACATTTTGGTCGCAAGAGAAACCCTTCAAACCACATAATCCTGTAATCAATCAAGTGATTCATCTCGAAAACTCAAGGGATTACATTGAGTTCACGCCTCCAATTGTGATTGTTAGAGATAAGTATAAGCACGTTGAATTTAGCTTTCACCGAGAAGATGGCATGCTGGTTTTATGGATTAAAGATCTCTTTTATCTTTCTTGCAATTAAGAAGATACAACCATCCAGCGAACAATGAATGACTTTACAAACGAAGTGCAATAAACCAAAAAGATTACTGGTTATTTCGGGAACAATCCTATCTTCTCCTGCGTTATTTATTTAAGCGGAACATCATCCGTCTACTTAGGAATACCCATGCACCCATTGTATAAAAAAGCAATTACCATCGCCTGCCTAATTTTTTTCTCCATGCTAATAGTGAATTCATTTCTGAGGAACGAGTCTTGGACGATGTTTATTCCCCCGCACTGGGGACCACTAACCAGGTCAGCTATTTCTTTAGTTGTGATACTAATAAATTTATTAATAATTAAATATGTTATGAAAATTAAATAACACCAATGCGTTGGGCAACACCTACTTAAACGTGGCGTAAAGGATTATTGGTCAGAAATTCCCCTTGTAATAAAGAGCTATCAATCAATGCAATCTAAATCTATTTTTTATATACCATTAAGCATAATAGTTGCGAAGGAAGTAGAAATCCTATTTCTAATTATGGGCTGGGAGTTTACTTCAGCCCTTGACAGCAACGGCTTCATATCAAATTTTATTGAATGGTTCGGGGTGCTTTACGGCATTCTCCTACCTCTGATATTAGTCAGGGCATGGGAACAATTAGATGCAATAGATAGAGAATTCGACAGAGAAGCGGACGCCGCAAGAATTCTATATAAGGATTTACAATTCTTATCCACTTTGCCTGACAAAGTGGGGGATACAGGAAGAGACATTACTCAACTCTTGCATGATTATGTCTTTTATGTAAAAAATAACTACAAGTTTGAAATAAAACAATCCGGCGATACGGTCAGGGTAGATGGGGATAAAATTCTAGAGGATTTAAGAGTGAAATTTAATGGTTTATTAAATCCTGAAATTAAGCAGACCTCGGTTTCTGAATTATTAATAGGGGAATTGTTCGAAAGGTTAAATGATTTGACCGATAGTCGAGGAGATCGGATTTCACTGGCAAGCCAAAGACTTTTTGAGAATCTGCGTTCCATTGCCTTATTTACATCTATTGTTTTCTTGGTTCCTTTTTACTTTGCGGGTCTCACATCGTTCTATTTATTAGATCTTATCCTAATATTAAGTGTCACTTTTCTTGTCATCTACATTTACATGATTATTGAAGATTTAGACGAGCCATTTGAAGGGGTTAGAAAAATCACAGACGAATCCTGGCGACACTTGCTCGAGGAAATGGAAAATTTTCAAAATAAAAAAGGGGAAAACACGGTTACATCTGTTTCACCCTCCTCCCCCCAAACACCGCCACAAAGAAAAACGTCGCGGTAAGGACAATTGCCGCGCCGGAGGCGATGCTCAAGTAATATGAAAGATATAACCCGATTACACCGGAGAACGAAGCAAAGATCGCGGCAAGAAGCATCATCTTCGGCAAACGATTCGTGAGCAAGTACGCTGTCGCGGCGGGGGTGACGAGCATGGCGACCATAAGGGCAACGCCAACCGTTTGAAGCGAGATGGCGACGGTGACAGCGATCAGCACCAGCAGAAGATTGTTGAGCAAGTCTACAGGGAGGCGGAGCGTGGCGGCAAGGATGGGGTCAAAGGAGATGGTGGTGAACTCCTTGTAGAAGGCAAAGATAGTGAAGAGGACGATCCCGCCGAAGATGAGGATCAGCCACAGGCTTTGAGTCGAAACGGATAGCACATCCCCAAAGAGGAAGTGACTCAAATCCACGGCGTAACTGCGGACAGTGGAGATGAGCGCGATGCCGAGCGCGAACATCCCGGCGAAAATAATTCCAATGGCGGTATCTTCCTTGATTTGAGAATTTTTGCTGATCGCGCCGATGCCCAGCGACGCGACGATGGCTGTGCCAAGCGCCCACCAAAATAATTGATCCCGCGCGCCGCCGCTGACGAGATAACCGAGCGCAATGCCGGGCAATATGGTGTGCGCAAGCGCGTCGCCGAAGAATGCCATGCCTCGTAGGACGACGAACGTGCCAACCACCGCGCAGATGATGCCGACAAGCACAGCGGCGATCATTCCGCGTTGCATAAATTCGTAGGAGAGGGGTTCGAGGAGGAAAGACATTCGATTTTGGATTTACGATTTACGATTGCGCAGGGTTTTGATCGAGGCGACGGTCATAGCTAAGATTTCGTTGGTTTCCTTGTGGATGCTGGCAAGTTGATCCTCAGGAGCAAGACCCGTTTCAACAAGGATTTCGAGCCAATACCCCGTTTCATCTGCTTCTTCTTCGACGATTTTCATTTTGTTGATCATATCGGGCGTGGATTTAACACGGCACGCGGCGCGATAGTTCGCTCCGACAGAAGTACCCGAACGGATAACCTGCCTCGCAACCACATCCGCCGCGCGGGAGGTGGGAAGTTTGTCCATCTGCTTGATGATCGCAACTGCCAATTTCTTCGTCCGCGCTTTGAATGTCTTTTCGTCCATTTCGATCTCCTCTTGTAGCTTTCAGTCAAGATTATCTTGGAAAGTCAACTCGATCTTCCTTCAATCGTACATCGGCAATCGTAAATCGTAAATTACACGTGTTCGTCGTCGCAACAATCATCTACCGCGAGTACATTTCCATTTTCGGTGGAGCGCAATCTTCCGCCGTATGCCTGTATCAGGTTATTCGTTTGCATCACATCTTGCGGAAGACCAAACGCAACAATATGATGATTAAGTAAGAGGATGCGATCAAAGTGACTCGCGGCTTGGTCGAGGTCATGAGTGGCGACCATCACTGTGACCTTTTCCTGTTTGAGTCTATCGAGCAAGTTGAGAATCCCCTCCTGCGACGGGGTATCCAAGCCGGTGAGTGGTTCGTCCATCAACATCAACTCGGATTCCTGCGCGATGGCGCGGGCGATGAACATGCGTTGTTGCTGTCCGCCGGAGAGCTGGCTGATCTGGCGCGAGGCGAGGTTGCTGATCTCCACCGTTTCGAGCGCGTGATTTACGAAATCCCAATCTTTTTTACGAGGCCAGTTGAACGGACCCAGTTTCGCCGAGCGTCCCATCATCACCACATCCGCCACGGTGACGGGAAAATTCCAGTCCACTTGCGAGCGTTGCGGAATATAGCCGATGCACACGTGTGTATCGGGATGTGTGCCATAGATATTCACGTCGCCAGTGGACGGTTGCAAAACGCCAGCGATCACCTTGATCAACGTGCTTTTCCCCGCGCCGTTCGGTCCCACAATGGCAACGCGTTCGCCTGCGCGCAAATGGAAGGTGATGTCTTCAAGCGCATTACGTCCGTTATAACGGACAGTGAGATGCGACACGTCGAGGATGGGTTGGTCGTGTTTGTGTGGGGAGTTTGGGTACATGGGGGAATAAGTTACGGGCTACGAGAGACAAGTTACGAGTTACGGGGTACGAGATATTGCGCAGGGTTATTTGAGGGCGTTGACGATTTGCGTCACATTGTATTTCATCATATCAATATACGTCGAGGCAGGCGGACCATCGGTCAGTGATTCAAGATGCAGGTCGGTGACGACTCTTACGCCCGTTTCATCGGCAATTTGTTGAGCGAGCGCGGAGTTGTCACCAGCGTCGAGAAAAATTGCGGGCGCGCCGCTGGCTTTGATTTCATCGATCAACATCGCCATCTGTTGCGCGGAGGGAGACGCATCCGAACTGAAACTCTCCAGCACAGACCCGACAACTGTAAAACCGTATCGTTCTGCAAAGTAGCCAAGCGATTCGTGATTTGTAATGAGCAATTTTCGCCCGGCAGGAATCTGTTTCACTTGTTCGACGATCCACGCGTCGAGGGATTGTAATTCAGCGACATACGCGTCGGCGTTGGATTTGAATTCCGCCGCGCCGGCGGGGTCGAGGTGGGTCAACCCTTCGCGGATGTTTTCGACATAGACGATGACGTTATGCGGGTCGAGCCAGAAGTGCGGATCGCCCGCCTCAAGCCCGGACGATAAGCCTGCCGAGGCGGTGACGATTTCCGTCTCCCCGCCGGTATTTTCCAGGAGCGCGTTGAGGAAGCGCTCATATCCCGCGCCGTTGACGATCAACAATTTGCTCGCGGTCACCTTCACCACATCGCGCGGGGTGTGCTGATACGAGTGCGGGTCCGCGCCGACGGGGAGAATGGATTCAATGTGGACGCGTTCGCCCGCCACGTGTTGGGCGATATCCGCCAGCACGGAGGTGGTGGCAAGCGCTTTAAGTTGCGACTCGGCTGGGACGGGCGAATCAGTTTCACTGGGGGATGAAGCGGGGTTTCGTCCGCAAGCAGAGAACGCCATCAAAGAGATGGCCAAGATAAAAAGATGACGAGGCATGGAACGTCTCCTGAAAAAATAACGGAATCGATTACGGCGTGAGCCACTTCGCGCTGAACCCTTTCAAGCCGAGGTCTGAGATTTGCCCGGTCGCGATGTCGATCAATTGCAGGTGTGGCTCCGACGATTCTGAATCGATGAATTCTACATCGTACAACAATTGACTCCCATCCGGCGACCAGGCAAGACTGCCATGCGCCCGGTGAGGCAAATCGGTGAGGGCGCGGGCATCGCTCCCATCCGGGCGCACCAGCCAGATTTGGTCGCCGCGCTCCACGCCGAGGTCGCGGCGGATCAGCGCGATCCAGTTGCCATCGGGCGACCAGGCGGCGAAGAGAATCGCGTGATCGGCATCCGGGCTGATGTTGCGCGCAGTGTCGGAAGTTAATTGGTAGACGAGCGCTTGCGCGACAACTTGTTGATCGTCTTTTATGACCGCGTCAAGATACAAAATTGCAGTGCCGCCCGGCGACCATTCCGCGCCGTATGAATATAAACTTTTCACCAGGCGGTTCTCGCCGGTCTGCGTGTTGTACAGCCGCAAACCGCCAGCGGCGGAATAACTCAACCACGCGCCATCCGGCGACCAGCGCGGAGCCGAGCCGGGGAAGTTCATCGTTTTGAACAGCGGCTTGTTTTCCCCGCTACGCAGGTCCATCCAGCGTGGGCTGACCAAGATGTTCCTGCCATCCGGATAGTTCAGATATTCATAGACGATCTCATTCCCGTCGGGTGAAAAGACCGGTCGCGAGCAGAGCGCGTGAACGCAATCCAGCAATTTTGTTCGTTCGCGTTCGCTCAGGTTCACCAGCCAAAGACTATTCTCGAGATTTTCTGTGCGGGTGTTGTAGATCACTTGCGAGCCGTCCGGGGAAAGTGTGTAGCCCGCCACGTTATCATGTTCGCCGCTTAACCGAACCGCGCCACCGGGGGATTTGACGAACAACTGTTTGACATCCTCTCCCCCGCCTGAAAGATACAGGATCTGCGATTCATTTTCCGCCGTGGAACCTGCTCTCGCCAACTGGAGCTCGTCCGCAAACCGGGCATATGCGCCGGAGGTCAATGCCGCGCCGAGGGCAAAGACCACCAACGCGCTGACCACCGGCAGGATCGGCGCGAAGCGGTCGAACGCGCCAAAGCGGTCGAACAGGCGGCGGCTGTTCACCATCAACAAGCCGATGAAGATCAACACGAGGGCAAGCCCCAGGCTGAACGATACGATCAACGCCAACCCGAGCAGGATGCGGTTGATCGCAATCGCCACCAAAAGGATGGCAATCGCATCGGGGCAGGGGACCAACCCGCCGCTCACGCCCAACGCGATCAACGACCGCCACGTGATGGTCTCCGGCACATCATGCGAGTGGAGTTTGCCGTCGCCGTGATGATGCAAGCCGGGGGTCGGCGCTTGAATTGTTACCTCACCCGAAACTTTTTTTGTGGCTACCGGCGAGAGCGAAAACTTTCGCGATGGAGGGGCGGGCTTTTTCCTCCACGCCTGATAACGCTGTAGCAGAAGATACAACCCCAGCCCGAGGATGAGCAAGCCGGAGAGCAATTCGAGGAGCGGGATGAAAACAGTGGGTAAAAAATATTGCGAGACGGCTAACGTCACAACACCGAGCAGTAACACGGAGCCGGTATGGGTCAGCGTCACAACCGTTCCAAGCACAACCGCATGCCATGAAGTGCCGCGCGAGCCGACGAGATACGCCGCCACGATCGTCTTGCCGTGACCGGGCGTAAGCGCATGGAGGGCGCCCAGCACGAGCGAGATCGTGAGCGCGAGAAAATAAAACGAGGCAGAAACCTCCTGCTTGCGGATCAGGTCGAGCAGAACCTCGCGCGAATTGGCATCAGAAAGATTGGGGGAGGCGTCTTCGGCGGGCTGTGAAGAGGAATCTTGAGAGGAGGATGGAATCGACGGCAGACCGGAATCCCATTCCGTCCATAACGGCGTTTCGCCGGCTTCCTGTTTCGCCGGCGGGATCAACCTCACTGCGATGCGGTTGCCCTCCTGCAACGGGGTGGGAAATTTGAGTCCGTCTTGCGCGGCGATGAAATACCAATTGGTCGATTTGACCGGCTCCATCTCATTCAACAGAACCAGTTCGAATGATTCGCCGGGACGCGCCGCCCATGTGGCGGAGAATCGCAACGTGATCGTTTCCGCCCCGGACTGAAACGCATCCAGGCTCGACGGGAAGCTGGAATCCTCCACGTGGAGAGGCAGGCTCACCCCGTCGACAGACGCGGAGAGGAATCTCGCGGTGGCTTGCGTCCAATCCTGTTTCTCCTGTTCACTGAGGAGATTGTCCTTGTCCACATCCACTTGATACCAGGCATAGGCGACCAATAACAGACCGGGCTTGACCTCCCACTCGACAGAAAGTTTTCCCTCCCTTATGTCCGCGCGGACGACATGGGTGTATCCATCGGCAGGATGCGCAGACACAGTTCCGGCGCGCGTCGTCAGGAACGCAAGCAGAATCAGCAGGACGATGATTCGATTTTTATTTTTCCGCATGGGTGTTTCAAGACAGTTGCCGCGTGCCCACGAAAGTTTTCCTCAGCCTTCGAGATCGACGCTTTCGCCCGGCAGGATTTCTTTTTTGAGCAGGCAATACATCCCGGTGAACAATTCATTTTCGCCGCCCGCCGCGATGGCGCGCCGTATCGGAAGGATATGCGCGACCTCCCATCCATCCAGCCCGATGTTGTCGAGCGCGGGGATTTCGTATCCCTTGCTGAACGGGTCCTCGCTCATCAGGGCGTTCGACGGCAAATGGACCATTTTGTAGCGGTAGACTTTTCCGCCCTGCGCCAGGCGCTTCTTCGCCGATTCGATGCGAATGCGTCGTTCAGCCTGTTGCTCCGACTCGATCTGGCGTTTCATCTTCATCGTTTGCGGCGAGGCGAGTATCTCATTCGCCACTTCGAGCATTTCGTCGTCATCGCCCATCGTGACCGAGATGAGGAATTCGTAGCCGCGTTGGTCGCCCAGTTCGATGAGACCTTCGGCAGATTCCAAACGCGTCAGCCATTCGTCATTCTCCGTCATCAGTTCGTAGAGAGTTTCGCGGTCGCCCATTTTTACAAGATCGTCGATATGTGTCATGGTTTCCTCCAGAAATTATTCATCGGTATTGTATCACCGGCAATAAAACAGCCTCGGAAAGTTTCCGAGGCTGAGATGAATACTCAAACTTTCTAGCGCGCGCCACTGGTGAGAAGGATATACACCGCCAGGACAGCGAGCAATAGGATGAGGATCTGCACGGTCGGTTTCATCCGTGACCTGGGGCGATCGTCTGAGTTGTATTGCCGCCTTCTGCGGCGGCGTTCACGATAACGTTGATACATAATCTCTCCGCTTTACCTGAAATTAAATTCTTCGTAATGGATATTTTCGGGCGGCACGCCCAGTTCGAGGAATTTCTTCTCGAACGCCTGCGTCATGGGGAGCGGTCCGCACAGGTAGACGTGATGCCCGCTGACATTTCCACCCGCGTTCGCCGCGATCTCTTCAACGGTCAACGACCCCATCGTGGACGAAAAGCGGACACGCGCCTTCAAACGCGGATTCTTCATCGCCGCCGCTTCGATCTCCTCTTTGAAAACGGCTTCCTCAGGGTGGCGCACGGTGAAGTAGAAATCAACATCGTGATTCAAGTCGCCGCTCATATCGCGGATGAACGAAAGGAACGGCGTGACGCCGATGCCGCCGCCGATCCAGATCTGTTTCTGCCCGCCGGTCTTGTAGTCGAACATGCCATGCGCCCCTTCCACGATGGCATCCGCGCCGGGTTTAAGTTCGTGGAACAGGGCGCGGGTGAAATCTCCGCTGGCTTTGATGGTGAGACGCAACACATCCTCGCCGGGTCCGCTCGAAATGGTAAACGGATGCGACTCGTTCAGGTTCTTCTCCCTGGGAAAGCGCGCGAAGAGGAACTGCCCCGCCCGCTGGCGTTGAATCGGATTCTTTTTGGCGCGCAGAATCACTTCGGTGGTCGAACCGTTGGGGTGATTCACCGCCTCCACCGTGTACGGGATATATTTTTTGAACAGCCCGCCGAACACTTCCGTGTACAGATACGACGCCGCGCCGATGATGAAAAAGATTTGCACATAGTTGATGGCGATGAACGCATCCAGCGGACGACTGATGGTCAGCGAGTGGATGAATGCCAGGATAAAAAAGATGCCGATGTATTTTTTGAGGTTCTTCCAGCCTTCGTAGGTGCCGCCTGTGATCTTGTTCAAAAACGGGATGCGCGGGGCAAGGCTCACCAACGCAATGGAAACAATGCCGGTGAACGCAATCACAGCCAGATAGTTCCCCAACGCCCAGCCGCTCAATGAAATGGGCACGGTCAGCACATGGACGAAGATCAACAACAGCGCCGCCGTGGAGGTGTGGCGATGTGTCACGTACATCTTATCCAATCCGCCGAAATATTTTTCCGCCCACTTGGGCCGCGTGGAAATGAACAAAGACACCGACATCAACACAATATTGATCGAACCGATGATCTCCCCGGCGTACTGACGGGTGAAATTCTCGCGCCCGTCCCGCACCGGCGGAAAGACCAGCCAGACGATGATGGTCAGAAAAACCAAAAAGATCACGAACCAATTGCCAAGCCCGCTCTTTTTCATATTCGTCTCCAAAATACACGCTGAGAAATGCAGGTTTTCACCTGCCCTACACAGTGGTAGGGTTTGTAGCCTAAAAGCGTCGCGCAATGCAATCAGGTCTCATGTATAAAACGACGGTCACTTTGCTCAAGTGACCGTCACCTCTCAATCAACCGATTCAGTTTAGAACGCGTTGACCGCGTCGTCAAGGTTCGAAAAAATCTCGAATACGTTATCAAACCCGACCATCTCCAAAACGCTTTTGATCTGCTCGCCGGGGTTCAATAATTTGATATGTTGTTGTTTGCCAGCCTCTTTGGTCTTCCCCATGGAACGATACGCCGACCACCCCGCCTCGGTATCCGGCAACTGCTCGCCGCGCACCAACAAGGCAATACTGTGGATCGCCACCAAGCCCGCGCTGGAGATATACGTCAAACTGCTCATATCCACCAAAAAATCGCGCGCGCCGGCAGAATACAACTCCTTCGCCTTATCGATCACCTGCTGAAAATTCTGCCCGTCCACTTCACCGCTCAACCCCACGATGGTCACTTCCACACGACTCGTTTGTTTTGAAACGACGATCTCCATGGTTCCTCCTTCGAAGCAGAGAATGCGTCCATTATATACCGTCTTTGCGCTCCAAACGCGCCAACCGATGCGCAATTTCCTCCAGCCAGTGTTTGCGCTCATACGCCGGCAAGTCGGCGCGTTCTGCCTGTTTGCGCGCCGACTCCGCCCACTTGAGCGCGGCGTTCACATCGCGCATTTTATGCTCGTGATATTTCGCCAGTTCGATATGGGCATAGATATGACCCGCCTTCGCCGCCTTCTTCCACAAGCGCACCGCCTCCGCATAATCGCCGCGTTTCTTTTGCAGGATGGACAACCGCCTCACCGCCACGTGGAAATCTGCCTCGCCCATCGGCGACTCGAGTCCGCGCTCGTACAAACGCGCCGCCTCCTCGCGACGACCCATGTCCTCGAACAGTTTGCCGAGCGCCACAAAGTCCAACCCGTGTTGCACTTTGCCATCATAGGGATTCTCGATCATCTCGTTCATGTATGCCAACAGCGCCGCCATTGCCACCACATCCATGGCGTTGTGGTAGAACACCCCCGCCAGCGGAGTCGCGTCGCCGGTGCGCAGGTAATCAAAATACAGCCAGGGGATTTCGTACCCGGGCACCTCCTCGCTCGAGCGTTTCAATCCCAACACGTGTTCTTCGAGATATTTCAACGCGCGCGATTCGAGCCGGTCGCGCCACAAACGCCGCGCCAGTGGAAGCAGATCCAAATGAGAATACCCATCAAACGGACAGGGCGTATCGTGTAACTTGTATCGTGTTCTGAGTAATGGCGCATCGAAGGCTTTGCCATTGAATGTGACCAACACCTCGCACGGCGCAAGGAAGTTTGCCACCCCATCCAACACCGCCGCTTCCTCTGCCGGGTCGCGCATGAAGAATTGCTTCAGCACGAACTGATCGTCTACGAAGCGAGCCACGCCGACAAGAAACGCGTATGTGCCAGTTCCGCCGGAGAGACCGGAGGTTTCGGTATCGAGGAAGGCAAATGCAGAGACCGGGAGACTGGAGACTTTCTCGTCGCTTGCCCATTGCGCAATCAACGAAAGGGGGAAAGTGGAAAGCAGGCTTGAATTGCCGTACTGGTGACCTTGGGGAAAGGTTTGTTCCGCGGCGAACACCTCGCCGCGCGGGGTAGGGAGAAAACTGCCCCGAACGACCGAGTCGATGGTGGGCAAACCAGGCTTGCCCTGAGTCGCCGCGCTGAGTTCATCGAAGCGTTGATCGAAGGGCTTCCCCTGAGAAAGAGGCGGAATCCCTTTTTTGACGCCGAGCGACTTGAGTTTATCCGCAAGAGAGGGCTTTGAGTTCATTCGATCCTTCGGTGTGATTATAACCAAACAAGCCCGTCGTGTTGCGCGACGGGCTTGCGAAAGGCAGTATATTTTAGTAGGACTTTCGCTCGCAGGCGGTCTACCCTGAAGGGTACAATGTGCGACCGCCGTATTTGCCAGCGAAGCGACGGTCACACGTGTGCCTGCGGCTCAGTGCAGGCAGACCGTCTTAGAGCAGTAAAAACGAAAGTCCTGTTTAGTTGTCGTCGAAATTTTCGAGTTCGTCCCATTCTGCTTTGGGGATGGCGATCACGAACAGCCTGCCCCATGTCGAAACCCCGTCTTTTTCGATGCAGGTTTGAAAGGTGACGTATCCATCGCTGACGAAGACGCGCTTGAACATCTGGTTGACCGTCAGGGTTTCCTCACGGTCCAAATTCTGAAAGGAACTGTAGGGGCTGTTGGGTTGCAACGCCTGATATTGCAGGATCTCAAATACGACAAAAGTTTCCACCTTGCCGTCGCCATACACGATTCGCACTTCGTCACCGGTTTCAAGATTGAAAAAGGATTCGCCGGCGAGATAATTGTGAGCCACCAGCCCCACCGTGCCGTACCCCGCCGCCATGCGGAATTGAGTGACGCGATCTTCCTTGCCCGAAAGAAAGCCCGGGTTATCAAGCGGTTGTTGCGCCACACGATACGCCATCACGTCTGGGACGTAGACGCCGCGCACTACATTCTCCTCCCCGGTCTGAACAGAATGAAGAAAATCTGAAAAATTGGGTAGCGCGGCGGCGTCTTGATTCGTCATTGCCAGCGCGGGCATCGCATTCAACAGAAGCGATACAACCAGGCTGAACAGGATGCCGACTCGCATGAGCCAGCGGGTATTTTTTTGTTTGAGCGCCATTTGAAACCTCCGTTTCGATAAAGGCGCTCAACATCGACCCAACAATGTGACATCGTCTTCGGCAACCTGGCAATCGTAATCACACTCGCATGTGACAGTAGACCCATGGCTTTGCGTCCCCGCCTTTCAGCGGGTTTGCCTTTATCGAACAAATATAATTTGACCCAATAAAAAGCGAGCCCGGCAATGGACACCAGGCTCGCGGAAATAAACATGGAAATGTTTCTTCGGCAACCTGGCGATCGTGACCCCGCGAGGCGGGATTGTAGATCCATGGCTTTGCGTCCCCGTCTTTCAACGGGTTTGCTCTTATCGGATGTTGTTGAACGCAGTATAGCAGAAGGTTACAGGTTTTCCCTTTGCATTTTGGTTATATCGGCTTACAGGGTTGCAATGGGGAGGACGTAGACAAGTAGACAAGTAAACAAGTAGACAGGTTGTGCTTGTGTTTCCGTGTGTACGTGTTTACATGTTTCCGTGTTTACCCATGCCCCCCGCCTGTGCTACACTTGCCCCGCAATTTCACATGAACAACAACTCAAACCATCGTCTCCCCACGTGGGTCAAATTGCTCTACGGCTCCGGCGACTGGGGCATCTCCAGCATCGGCATGATGCGGTCGATCTTCCTCGCTATTTACCTCACGGATGTTGTGGGGCTCGAGCCGCGTCTCGCCTCATACGGCGCATTGCTCGGAATTGTTTGGGACGCGGTGAATGATCCGATCATCGGCATTCTCAGCGACCGATTAAATACGCGTTGGGGTCGGCGGCGTCCATTCCTACTTTGGTTTGCGATTCCCTTCGGCTTGAGTTTCATCATTCTGTGGTCCGCGCCGAATTGGGATAACCAGATCGCGTTGCTCGCATACGTGACGCTCTCCTTTATGATCTCCGACACGTTGACGACCCTCGTCTCGGTCCCGTTTCTTTCGCTGACCCCAGAACTGACTCCCGATTACGACGAACGCACCAGCCTGACGAGTTTCCGCTCGTTCTTTCAACTGGTCGGCGCGCTCTCGATGGTCATCGCCGCGCCAACAATTGTCGACATGGTCATCGATGCTGGCGGCACACAACAACAGGGATTTATGACCGTCGGCGCGTTGTTCGGCGTGATCGGCGCGATTCCCTTGATTCTGATCGGGCTATTGATCCGCGAACGCGCCAAGCCCGAGCAGATTGAATCCATGCCATTCCGCGAGACGCTACGCATCGCCTGGCAAAATATTCCATTCCGTTATTCGGTTGGAATCCATTTGCTCAACTGGTCGGCAGTGGATGTGGTCGCGGTGACCTTCCCCTATTTTCTGCTGTATTGGGTTGCGCAAGGTGATTTGCTCGCCAGTATAAATTTCGCAGGCATCGACCTTGCATACGAATCGGCTTTTTTCGGAATCCTTATGCTGGTATGCATTTTGTTCGTGCCATTTTGGTTGTGGTTATCCAAACTACGTAACAAACGAGAGGCATATATCCTGGGCATGTGTTTTTGGGTGATCGTAACTTTTATGATCTATTTCATTCAGCCCGGTCAAACAACCTACTTGTTCATCATCGCCGCTCTGGCAGGGATTGGCGTCTCTGCCGCGTACACCATGCCAGACGCGTTATTCGCCGATGTGATCGAATGGGATGAACTGCGGACGGGCAGGCGTCAGGAGGGAATCTTTTACGGCATCCGCGCGCTCATCCGCAAGTTGACCGGCGCGTTGATGATCTTCCTCACCTTGCAAGCGTTGGGCTGGTCGGGCTATGTTTCCCCTCCCGAAGGCGCGTTCCAATTCACACAAAGCGACTCGGCGCTGCACATGATCCGCTTGCTGGTTTCACCCTTCGGCGCGATCATGCTTGCGGGGACGATCATCCTCGCGTGGCTATTCCCACTCTCGCGCGAGAAACATCATCGCATTCAACGACTGTTGGAAAAAAGGCGAGCGAAAGTATCCGAATAAAAACCCCAATTTGAAAACTGGAGGGATGCAAATCAGCCGAGTTGACCTATAATGAGTCAAACGGAGAACTCCATGGCGGACATTCCCTCTGGCACCGTCACGTTCCTCTTCACCGACATCGAAGGCTCGACCAAACTCGCGCAGGCGTATCCTGACAAGTGGGAGACATTGCGTGAGGAACATCACGCCATTCTGAAAGAAGCCATTGAATCGAACAACGGTTGCGTATTCCAAACCATCGGCGATGCGTCATGCGCGGCGTTCCATAAAGCAGGCGACGCGCTTCGAGCGGCGATAGAGGCGCAACAAGCCATCACAAGGATGAATGATGAAGGCGGAAGGCTGAATGTGGGCGCAGAAAATTCATCATTCATCCTTCACAATTCATCCTTATCTTTAAAAGTCCGCATGGGGATTCACACAGGCGAAGCGGAAGCGCGCAACGGCGAATATCGCGGCTATCTCACGTTGAGCATGATCCAGCGCGTGATGTCGGCGGGGCATGGCGGGCAGATTTTATTATCGAGCGCGAGCGAAAATCTTTTACGCGGGCAACTGCCAGCAGATGTGTCACTGCGCGACATGGGCGCACACAAACTCAAGGACATTCCCCAACCCGCGCGAATCTTTCAGGTCGTTGCGCCCGATCTGCAAAGCGAATTCCCCGCCTTGCGCGCGCTGGATGTTTTCCCGAACAACCTCCCCGCACAACTCACAAGTTTCATCGGGCGCGAAAAAGAAATTCGCGACGCGACACAGATGTTGAAACAATCGCGTTTGCTCACACTCACAGGTTCGGGCGGAACGGGAAAAACAAGACTCTCATTGCAAGTCGCATCGAACATTCTCAAACAATTCAAGGACGGCGTGTGGCTCATCGAACTCGCGCCCATCTCTGAGCCTGCGCTGGTGCCGAACACGGCGGCAAATGTTTTGCGTTTGCGCGTGGAGGATTCCCGTCCGCTGATGGATGTGGTGGTGGATTGGCTGCGCGACAAAGAGACGCTGTTCATCCTCGATAACTGCGAGCATCTCATTGACGCCTGCGCGCAGTTTGCGAACACAGTTTTACAAAACTGCCGCGGCGCGCGCATCCTTGCCAGCAGTCGCGAAGCGTTGGGCATCGCGGGTGAGGTCGCCTATCGCGTGCCGTCCCTGCCGACGCCGAATGAACCGATGGACCTCCAACAACTCGAGACGTTCGACTCTGTGAAGTTATTCATCCAACGCGCGACTCTGACCCTGCCGACCTTTCAACTCACGGATGAGAACGCTTCTTTCGTCGCCCAAATCTGCTCCCGCCTCGACGGCATTCCCCTCGCTTTGGAATTAGCCGCGGCGCGCGTCAGGGCGCTTTCGGTGGAGCAGATCGCCGAGCGGTTGGATGACCGCTTCCGTTTGTTGACGGGCGGAAGTCGCGCCGCGTTGCCGCGCCAACAGACGTTGCGCGCGTTGATCGATTGGAGTTACCAGCTCCTCAGCGAGGATGAACGTCTCTTGTTCAGGCGGCTGGCGGTCTTCGTCGGCGGGTGGACGCTCGCCGCCGCCGAATCAGTTTGCAGTGAGGAGAGAAGCGGGTTTGACGTCCTCGATTTGATGACGCGGCTCGTGGATAAGTCGCTGATCAACGTCGAACACAGCGCGGGCGAATCCCGTTATCGCCGACTCGAAACCATCCGACAATATGCGCGCGAAAAACTGTTCGACACCGATGAAGTCGCTTCACTGCGCGATAAGCATCTTGCGTATTTCGCGGGGCTTGCCGAACGCGCCGAAGTGGAATTGCAGGGACGCGCGCAAAAGCGCTGGCTGGCGCGGCTGGAGGCGGAACACGACAACCTGCGAGCCGCGTTGGAATGGTCGCTCAAAGCGCAACCTGAAACGGGTTTGCAAATTGCAGTGGCGCTCAGGGAATTTTGGGATACGCATGGACACCTGGCAGAAGCGCGCAAATGGCTGGGGACTTTTATTGATATGACAAAAAATATTCCAGCGACGACTGCGCGCGTGAAGGCGCTCTTTGCGGCGGCGTTGTTCTCTTCGCGTCAGAGCGACCTCGAAGGATGGAAGGCGTATCAAGACGAAGGGTTCGCGCTTGCCGAGTCGCTCGAGGATGCGTGGGGCATCGCGCAGGGGCTTGTGTCGCGCGGACTCTTCAAGGAGTATTTCGAGAACGACATCGAAGCGGCTGAATCGCATTATCGCCGCGCGTTGGAATATGGGCGCAAACTGGACGATAAACTTTTCATTGGTCAGTTGCTGGGACCGCTGGCTGGGTGCGCGCTCAAACGTCACGAATATGCGCGCGCGGAGGAAATCTACCGCGAGAATCTGTCGCGGTTCCGCGAAGTGGAAAACGCAAAAGAGATCGCGGGCGCATACGGGAATCTGGCGGAGGTGGCGTTAGCGCGGCGCGACTATGAATCGGCGCGCGCCTCGGCGGAGGAAAGTCTGGCGTTGTATCGCGAACTGGATGATAAGCACGGCGTCGCCACTGCCCTGCGGACGTTGAGCATCGCGTCGCACAATCAAGGGGACGTTCAGCAGGCGCAAATGGCGGCGGAGCAGGGCGTGACGTTGTTCCGTCAATTGGGCGACCGCACTTGTTTAGGCTTGACCATCTCTGTGCTGGCGCGGCATGTTCTCGGCGGGGATGACGCGGCGCACGCGGAGGAAATCATTCAGGAAGCGATGAAGGTTTTGCATGAGGTAGGGGAAATATCGTCGCAAATCGGCGCGTTCGATGTGGCGGGGCGCGTCGCGTTGACACAGGGGGATTTGTCCGAAGCGCAAAAATATTTCCGCGAGGGAATATCTCACTTGAAGGACGCGAAAGAAGTCAGCCAACTTCCCTCGTTGTTGGAGGGATTGGCGAACGCGCTGGCGCGGTCGTCGCAAACGCAAAACGCGATTCTGCTGTTGGGCGCGGCGGAGGCGTTGCGCGAACGAATCCATCTGGCGCGGATGCAATTCGAGGCGGCGGAGTACGACGCGCTTCTGTCCATGTTGCGAGCGGAGATGGATGAATCATCGTTTGCAACGACGTGGAAGGATGGCCGCGCCATGACAACGGAACAGGCGATTGAACTGGCAATAGGGATTGAGTCATGAACTTGAATGCGATTTGGTCCGCGCTTGAAGAACGCTTTGAGCTACTGGATCGTTGCACTTTTTGAGTCTAGATATATGAGGAGAAGACCCAATGAAAGCAAACAACCCAAATGTCAATTTTGAAAATTTAAGCGCGGGTTACACTGGGATCGTGGATTATCACAACAATCTGGTTCAAATACGCTTTATCGTGGCTGGGCTTTCAATTACGGCAGATGGCTTTCTAGCCTCCGCCCTGTTCAACACAAGCGCCCCCTTGTTTTCGAAAATCATCATATCCATACTTGGAATTATCCTGACATTCATCTGCGGAATGCTGGAAATTCGCACGTTTCAACTTTTGAACAAACTCTTAAAAGGGGGCTATGAACTGGAAAAGACATTTGGGCTTAAGGAAGATCAGGGAATGTTCTCCATCCTGATGCAAAACCAGATGATCCCTCGGTTCATGAACAAATCACTGGAGGGATCAGCGAGGAGGGAAAAATTCACATTCTCTCATTCGGTCATGTTCGGACTGCTCTATGTGTGCGTCTTCATTTTTTGGCTGACGATGCTTATTTTTGTACTCTTGAAAATTATTTGACCAGAATAACAAAAGTGGTTCTGTGTAGTAACCAATGTGATGCGCCAGTAAAGCATAAGGAGACATCCCATGAACTTGAATGCGATTTGGTCTGCGCTTATAGAAGGTTTTGAGCTGCTCGGAAATTCAGAAATGGAAAAGCCTGTTCTTTGTCCCATGGGCGTGTTTGAATCAAACTGAGTTGAAAGAATTGGCGAGTCTCGCAAGTCAATTGCGGGATGGGTTGAAGATCGCGAGGTAACCAATGAATACATATCGTTCGACACACTTTTCGCTTCAGCCTCTGGCGGAGGGCGTGACCGCAGTGATTGCAAGCGACGCGGGCGCGGCGATTGGTAACGCGGGGCTGATCGAACTCGGCGGGCAGATCGTCGTCTTTGACACGTTCATGACTCCCCTGGCGGCTTTCGATCTCAAGCGCGCGGCGGAGGAACTCTTCGGGCGCGCGCCGACCCTGGTGGTCAACAGCCATTATCACAACGATCATATCTGGGGCAACGAGGTTTTTGAGGGCTCGGCGCCTATCGTCTCGACGATCCGCACGCGCAAACTGATTGCCACCGCCGGCAAGGAAGAATTCGATTGGTTTTCGGCAAACTCCGCGCAGCGACTCGCAACCCTCCGCGCGGAATACCGCGAGGCGGACGAACGCCAGCGCGCGGAACTGCTGTTCTGGATTACGTATTACGAAGGTTTGGCGGCGGCGCTCCCAACTTTGAAAGTGGTGATGCCAGACGTGACGTTCGACGATCGCATGGACATCTACGGCGGCGGGCGCAAAGCGGAAATCATCGCCTTCGAAAGCGCGCACTCGGAAAACGACGCGATCCTTTACCTGCCTCAAGACGGCATTATCTTCATGAGCGACTTGTTGTTCGTGGGCTGTCATCCCTATCTTGCAGACGGCGATGCCTTGAAGTTTTTGAACGCCCTGAAAGAAATCGAGAAACTCGACGCAACCTGTTTTGTCCCCGGACACGGCGCAGTCGGGACGCGCGACGACCTTGCCCTGATGATCGCTTATATCGAGCGTTGCCTGCAATTGGCGCAGGAAATTCGCCGGGCAGGAGAAACCAGCAAGGAGAATATCGCCGCGCTGAAAATCCCCGAACCGTTTCAGGATTGGCGATTCTCCAATTTCTTTCAGATGAACATGCAATTCTTGTGTAAGGATCTGTAAATTAATAACATCGCATGTTTTTGTTCGCGAGCAGTTGCACTGCGAGCGGGATGCACGATTTGCCAAGCAAATCGAACTGCATCCTCAACAGGGAAGTTTGGGGCGATCATGCTTTCAGGGACGATCATCCTTGCGTGGTTATTCCCTCTTTCGCGCGAGAAGCATCATCGGATTCAACGATTGCTCGAAAAACGCAGGGAACGATTAGCCGAATGAGATACGAGTCAATCGAAAATATTTATACGTGTAGGGGACGTTCTCTAACGTCCCCGTTGGCGTAAGAGAACGCCAACTACACATCTAGCAACCACTAAAACGCAAACCCAAAAGCGATTGCCATGCCGCACAACATCACATCGAACACAACGAGCAACAGCCACATCAGCCACTGCGCGGGGGCTTTCTTCTCCAGCACCGCATCAGACGGATTGTTCGGATCGTAGAACACCATCACCTGCGCGCCTTCGGGATACCGATTCACAACTTTCCCCGCGCCCGTGCCGCCCACTTCCATGCCCGGCGCGATCTTCGCTCCCTGATACATCTGCCCGCCAACCTGATACGAATATTGCACAACAGGATAATTCACAGTCCCGCTATCTCCTGAACTCCTGCGCTCCAAATAGGATGCCGACACCGTTCCCATTGCCGATGCCCAACTTTGCACCGCGTTCATCTTCCGCTGGGTGAAGATGATGATGGCAAGGAAGATCACATTCAAAATTACGAAAACACAACTGATAATTACGACTGTCATTATAGAATCGTTGCTCATGTTAACTCCTTTGATATTGCGTGCTTCGTACTACGTATTGCGTAACCACCAGCGAGAAAAAATCTCCAGTCTCCAGTCTCTAATCCCCAATTCTCTAATTCTCCAATTCTCCCCTCCTCAGTTACCACTTACCACTTACCACTTACCAATTACTTCCTCACCTCACCGTCACCTGCACCACCGCGCTATCCACGCGCTGATCCGTTCTCACCACCTGCAATTGCACAGCATACAACCCGCTCAAGCCTTCGGTGTTCCACTCGGCGAGTAGACCATTGGTCACGGGCGCGTTCCCTTCGCCAATCTGAATCCACTCTTGCGGGTTAAGTCCCTGCCCGATCAACACGCGATACGATGCGAAGTCCGCGCCAGCCGCGGTGCCGTTGACTTGCACCGCGCCGTCCACTTCCGCGAACAATTCGGGGAAGGTGATATTCACATCAGGGTTGGTCGGCGGCGCTTGGATCACATCATACGATGAAGGAGGGATTGCCACGCCCGCGCTCTCTGCCCACGAACGCGCATCCGATGGAACGACGAGATACACGCGCTCTTCAATTAATTGCGGCAACGTAAACACAGTCGCAAGCAAACCCGTCTCGCGGTTGATCGCGTACTTTCGATACATGTTGTCTGCCTGCACAGGTTCATTGCCTTGCAAGAAAACCTCGTTCACCACATTCGGGCAATCGGAGGTCGGCAACATGCCCGATGGGTCGCACACATTGATCACCGAAACACCCACAGGCAGTGACCAATCATCCACAGGCAAATTCTGCGACGCGATTTGCATCAGCGCATTCCACAACACAGAAGAAATTCTTGGCGATAAATCTTTTGATTCGCGTGAGCCTGCCCACACTGCAACAACACGCGAGGGTGAATAACCAATTGTCCACGCGTCGAGCGCGTCAGCGATTTGACCCAACATCACAGCCGCGGGTCTGCCAACGTTGAATACACTTGAATTATTTTCACGCGCGGTTTCATCACTCAACGAATGATTCATCAAATACGCGAGCGCGGGCGTGACAACGGGCTTCGCTTGCGACGTTGTCCAATCGAGCCACACGCTATCGTCGTTGCCCTCCACTTTCAAAATCGTCACCGATGTAAATTCATCATTGATACTCTGCCCAAAATGCACGCCTTGTTCCGCGAACACGCCATACGCGCTCGCCGCGTCCACCAAAGATAAATCAGCATCGCGCGTCACACCAAACGACGATGTGATATTGTCCACATTCTCGACACCCATTTGCGACAACACCTGCGCGGCGGGCGCGGGATAATCGTTCACCAACGCAGTCCGCAAACGGATCGGTCCGTGATACGCGCCGTCAAAGTTTTGGATTTCTGTTTTACCTGGGATGTCCCAGATCAGCGACGCGGGACTCAAGCCTCGAGTGAATCCCGTGAGATAGACAAACGCATCTAACGCGGACCCCGGCCTGTGCGCGCCTACGAGAGGCGTTTCTTGCCCCTGAAGCGTTTCACCGACCACCGCGAGAATTTGTCCCGTTTGCGGATCGGTGATGATCGCGCTGGCGGATGAATCAGGAATCACGATGGATGGCGGCAACGCGGACAAGAATCGCAACGAGTCACATTGGATGGATGGGTCAGGCAGACCCGCGAGTCGCGCGGCGTAAAATGCAGTCACGCAGGATGATTGTTCCTGCACATCGAAGTCAAGTGTGGAGATGATCGTCAAGCCGCCGCGTTCGATGCGCGCGCGCGGGAATTGCGAATCCAATTGGGCGAGGAGAAGGTTGACGAAAGCCGCGGCAGGCTGAACGTCGGAAGGAGGCGGAGTCTGAAAGAAGGGAGATTCTCCCAGCGCGTTGGCGGTCGCTTCGTCGGATAAAAATCCAAGAGCCGACATCTTCCGAATCGTTTCGCGTCCGCGTTCGAGGGCGGTCTGCGGCGCGTCGTGCGGATTCAGACTGGGCGAGTCGCTCACCGCCGCGAGGATGGCAGACTCGGCGGTGGAAAGTTGCGTGGCGGATTTTCCGAAATACAATTGCGCCGCGCTTTCGGCGCCGAACGCATAGCGACCGAAATGCGCCGAGTTGAGATACCACTCGAGGATTTGCGTGCGCCCGAATTGCGACGTGATCTGCGCGGCGAGAATGCGCTCACGCAACGCGCGGCGGAGGGATGGCGGTTCGTTGAAGAGAAGGAGGTCTGACACGAGTCGTTGCGCGAGGGTGTCGTGTAATTCGTAATTGGTAATTGAGTTGAGCGAGTAGCCAGAGTGATCCCAAAAGTTTGGGTCGGAGGTAGCGATGACAGCATCCGCGAGGGATTGCGGCAGATGTTGCGGATTTGTGTCACTAAGGGGAATGTAACGGCGAGGCGAATCGTCGGGCGCGAAGGTGAACAAAATATGTTCGCGCGTGCGGTCGTAAATTTTTGTGGGTTGAAGAAGCAATCCGTTGGGAGGATTTAAGAGAATTGGGAGAGTTTGTATCGAGGGCAAATCGCGCGTGAGATTCACATACGCAAACGCGGTGACGATGATGAGCGCGGCGATGAGCAATGACAGAATCATCCCCGCGCTGACGAAGAGACTACGCTTGCGAGAGTCGCTGGCGTGCTGTTTGGCAAGTCGTCGTTCCCGCCGCGCGCGCAGGATGGGGAGAGTGGAGGGCATGGGAGAATTGTAAAGGAAGAAGGATGAATTATGAAGGATGACTGTGGATAGAAGGAAACACGAAAAGAGGAAAGAAGGTGGAAAGTAGAAAGTGGCTGATAGTGTTGTGTTGAAGCGGAACTATCCTTCGATCAAACCCCCATCTATTCCATCAAAGCAACTTTTCCAATTCAGGGATCAGGGGCGGCAAGTCATTTTGGACTGTATCCCACATTACTTTTTCATCCACCTTGAAATACACATGGACGATGCGATTCCGCATGGCGCGCATCAAACTCCATGGGATGGAAGTATGCGCTTCTTCAACATCTTCGGGAATTTGATTCGCCGCTTCGCCAATGATGATGAAATTCATCTCAACGGCACGAATAGATTTGTCATCCTTCTTGAAAGATTCAAAATCCATGCCCGCTGTGAATTTCTGGATTTCGGCAATCGCGGCAAGAATGTCGCGGATACGATCCTGCCAACCTCTAGGTGACATGGATCAATTCCCCCATCACGCGCTCACGAATGTAGGGCTTCAAACTGTCGGGTGTACCCAAGTCAACGGGACAGCCGAGTAATTTTTCAAGATAATCTTGCAAGGCAAACAAACCGAAATAACCGACAGGGCGGTTGAACTCGACGAGCAAGTCCACGTCGCTGGAGGTGGTAGATTCATTTCGTGCGACAGAGCCAAACAACAACAGAGATTTGACGCCGAATTTTCTTTCCAATTCGGCGTTTTTCTGCCTCAAGAGTTGAATAACGGCTTCCTGTTTCATGTTTTGTATTATACGCTATCCCTCGATCAAATCTCCCAACCATTCCATCAACCCGCCCGACTCTTTTTCAGGCAGGTCACTTTTAACTGTTCCATTCATCCCATTGATCAACACGAGATGCTCACGCCCGCCAAAGGGGAGTTCGGTCATCCACACGGGGAGCAGGGTGAGGCGGAAGGATTCGACGCTCATGTTTGCAGAGGATGTCGAAATAAGTTGCGCAGGCGCGATGAGCGCGGGCAGTTCACGTTTGTAGCGGGCTAGCGCTTGTGCGCGGGCATCGAGCGAGGCTTCTGCCATGGGGATGTCGTACACTTCGGCGGGCCAGTCCGCGAGATAACCCGCTTCGTACGGCTTGACGGCTCGCAATTCAAACGTGGGAATCAATCGCTGGAACACGCCGGAAAGTTTTCGCGCGGCGGGGATGGGAAGATCGTTGAGCAGGATGGGATACGAATCAGAGACACGCTTCATCCGCATTTCAGATGTTGACTGACCGAATATACCCTTATCATTTTCATACATTTCGCCCACATATTTAATCTCGCCGCCGATGTTGAATGTCCATAACGGGAGATAAACGCCGCGGAGTATTGGGCGGGGAGACCCCGCCCCTCCATCGGGGATTATTTTATTTTCCTTTATCCATTCAACCAAATATTGAGTCGCGCGCTGTTGATCGAACGCATGAGGGATGACGCCATCGGGCGCGAGCAGTTGATCCTCCGATTCCCAGTTGACGACGTACGGCGAACCGCAATAGACGCATGTCGTCGAAATCTGATTCGGCGGCAAGATGAATTCGCATCCGCAACCTTCGCAGTGAAAGACTTGTTGGTTCAATGGCTTGCCGTGTCCGCGCGCGGTTGCCATGGCGATGATGAAATCCTTTTCATCGGCAGTACCGGGTTGCGCGGCAAACTTTTGGTTGCGCGAACAATATTCGCACGTCAACGATTGGCCATCAGGAGAGAACGACATCCGCCCGCCGCATTTGGGGCACATGAATCGTTGGGCGTCCGCCGCGCGCAATCCCTCAGGCGGGAGCGGCAAATGATTCGGGTCTACGATCTCGTCCGCTTTAAGTTTGCCGTCGAGGATCGCCAGCGCGCGCCGCGCCCGCGCATGTTGCAGGTCGTTCGCGAGACAATTTTCTAATGCCTTACGCTTCTCGGCTTTATCGTCAATCAGTTGACTCATCCAGAACCATGTTTCGGCAAGGACATCGTGATCGTGGCTCATGTAGGCGGCGCGATCCAAATAACGGAGCGCGGCGTCTTTATGTCCCGCTTTCGCTTCGATGATTCCACTGCGTAATAATTCTTTGCCATAATCGCTGAACATAATCACCTCTTCTGAGTCTCCAATTTAACGGGATAACTAAAACCTCAGCCACAGATTTCACGGATTTTCACGGAAGGGATTTTAAAATTTGCCTTTTTCCGTGTGTTCCGTGAAAACCGTGTACAAAGAGCAAGGTTTCAGACTTCAGAAACGCTCTCTACGGACCCGCGCACACATAATGAATCAACAGGTCGCTTCGTTCTCTCGCAACTCCATCTACGGTTAATTCACCGGGATAATAATCGCCGCGCGTGATGAGCGCAATGACCGTATCTTGCGGATCGAGGGAGTCAACCGTCAATTGAATCGTAAACTCCCCGCCGCGCGAATCAGGCGGAGGGTCGGCAAGAATCGTCAGATAGTCTTCCGACACAATCTCTCGGAAAGGGATGTCTTGTTTAGCGACGATGTTTTGCTTCCCGTCCAAGATGGTAAACACCAATTTCCCATCCGAGTCGGCTGGCACAGATTTGATAAACGCAGACACCGCTTGCAGTCTGCCGCAGAAATTGGTAAACGACTGACGGACTTCTACGTCGCTATAAATTTCCGCTTGCGGAGCATCTTCTTTTTCTAAATTCTTATAGGTGGGCAAGAGACACGTGCCTCCCACATAGGCATCGTAGCCGCAATAGGTGTAGTAGGTTGTGTAAATGCCAATCGAGAAAAACACAGCGGTCAGCAGAATCGAGCCGATGCTAAAGTATTCCGCCAGCCGACGTCTTTGCTCATTCGCTACGGCTAACCCTGCGAGACCCAGAAAAAACATCGGCGCGTATGGGATGTAATAGCGTCCATGCTTGGCGAGGGCGAGGACTCCGCCGGTGGCGTAATTGCCGACAAAGGCAACCGTGTAGGTCACGACACAGCAAAACACGAAGAACCCGATCAAAAAGAATCGAACCCCGCGAGGGATTGTCACACGCTGAGGTTCGGCAAAGAATGCCGCGAGTAGACCGATCAACCAAATCAGATACAAAGGACTGGGGACTTTTCCTGCCCAGTATCCATACGCGGCGATCCACCCTTGAACCTGATATGGAAACGTCAGAATCATTCCCTGCGCGAGAGGCGTGATAAAACCCATCGGGTTCGACAACAACGAACTCATCTGACGCGGGACGCTTTGCTCCCCGCCTTGCCCATACGTTGAAACATTGGTTGCGTAGACCGACCATCCAACATTGAATAAGGCAGACGCCGCCAACACAACGCCTAGAAAAACAATCCACTTCTTGGAAGGGAAAGGATGTCGAAGAATCAGCAACAACAGGGGAAATAAAATAATCGCGCCGGGCTTTGCGCTCCCCAGTAATAAAGAAAGAATGACTAACGCCCAGAGGGATGAGGATTTAATTCCCTGCTTTTCGTTCAGATAGATTCCAAGCGCCAAACCGATGAAGGCAAAACTGATTCCATTTGTAAATCCATCCCCATTCAGGGTAGACGCCTGAAACATGGCGCTGGGTGAAAGCGCGAGCAAGGCAAACATCCATTTGCCAAACGGAATCGCGCGGATAGCAAAATATCCGCCAAGGACATAGATCACCAAACCCGTGATTCGCAGAAGGATGATCGTCGGCAAAATCGGGAAGTCGAATTTCCACCATAAGTATCTGCCGAGCAATGCCTGCGGCAAAAAAATGACGGGTGAATAAATGGACTGCGTCCCCTGCCCATAACGAAGATCATCGGAGGCGCCGAACCTCCGCAGAAAATTTTCGCGGCTGAACAAGTCGAAGGCGGGCGATTGCACAAGCCTGCGCTGATACGAAAGTTCAAACACATCCTGATGAATGCTCACGTTTGAAAAAACGGGCAGGTATTGATTCTCCGACATGTAATAAATGCGGACGAGATGCCGCTCTTCGTCAAAGCCCGCGCCGTACGGGACTGTAACACAATAAAAAATTCCGATCAGCAGACCCGCGATCAGAAAAAAGTTCGCCGCGCCGATAAAATTATTTTTTCTTTCGATCACTCTGCGTTCCCTTTTCTCACAATCGCATCCGTCATCTTCGCAACACGCGCCATCTCTTTCACATCATGCACGCGGATGATGTCTGCGCCGCGCGTGATCCCAACTGCAACTGTTGCCGCTGTCCCTTCGACTCGTTGATCCGCTGGCAGGTCGAGCGTGAAGCCAATAAAAGATTTTCTAGATGTGCCCAACAACACGGGATACCCCAACGCGCGGATTTCATCCAGCCTGTTGATCAACTCCAGATTATGCTCACGCTTCTTTCCGAAGCCGATGCCTGGGTCCACGATCAGACGCGTCTCCTCCACCCCAGCCTTTCTCGCGATCTCCACGCTGACGAGTAACTCGCGCTTCACATCTTCGATCAGATCTTCATACTCGGAACCAATGTACGCATTACCAATCTGCTCACGGATTTCGACACTCGCGGGATTACTGCGATTGTGCATGAGGATCACAGGGACGCGAAACGCCGCCGCAACCGAAGCAAGTTGAGGGTCGGCGCGAAGCGCCCACACATCGTTGAGAATACTCGCGCCTGCTTTGAATCCCGCTTCGGCAACTTCTGCTTTGGATGTGTCAATCGAGACCAACGCGCCGGGAAAATTTTTGTGGATGGATTCAATGACAGGGATCACGCGCGCGAGTTCTTCATCGGCAGTGACGGGTTGCGAACCGGGGCGAGTCGATTCGCCGCCGATGTCGAGGATGTCCGCGCCGTTTTCCAAAAATTGTTTTGCTTGTTCGAGCGCGCGCGGTTCACCCTGACCCCGTTCCATCAATCCATCGCCTGAGAAAGAATCAGGAGTGATGTTGAGGATGCCCATCACATACGTGCGACTCCCCCACTGAAATGTGAAGTTTCCGACCTGCAACAAGTCCGATTTCATCTCACGTGTCTACGTGTTTACTTGTCTACTTGTTTACTCGTTACGGTATCTGATCCAACGGGCGGGCGAGCCAGGCTTCGGCTTCGTTGATGTCGGAAAAAATTTTCATCGCGGAGGCGGTGCCAGCCAGCGCGAGCGCGGCAACTTCGCGAATCGAATCTGCCACTTTTTCATCGGCGACGACAACCGCCACACGAATATTTCTCGCAGACGGATCGCTGTTCGCCTCCACCGCCGCGCGGATGGCTTTTTCAGGAATCTCTTTCACCGCGCGGATGTCATACAAATTGCGGGTGCGCCCCGTTGCGCCAAGCAGATGTTCCATCGCAAAGCCACGCCAGTCGTTGAGAGTCGCTTCAGATAGATCGGTGAACGCAAGATTCATACCGCCATCATCGCGGCGCACGACGGTGAGTCCAACGCCGGGTTTGGGTTTCCAGTTGAGGGGTTTAATTTCAGTCATGGGAGTGCCTCCGAGATGATTATATCGTACCAAACCTCTTTACCGCTAAGCGCGCGAAGAACGCCAAGAAAATCTTTTAAATCTTCGCGACCTTAGCGATCTTTGCGGTTAATTTTTTCTAAAACCTTCAAAATAAATTCGGCCGTGCGTTTGCCTGACATTCCATCGGTGAAGGTGATTTCATCCTCGACGAATTTCCGCCTCTGTTCCGCGTCGGCGGCTGGATTCGCCAAGTAGAGATTCAACGCGTCTCGCAGTTGACTCTCGTTCTCTGCCACGCGCCCTGCTTTGGCTTCGCGAAAACGTTTATGCGTGGGCCAGTCGCCGATCTCTTTCAGCGAGAGCGAGAATTTCTTTGGCTTATTCCACCCGCCAAGGGTATCAATCGTCGCGGCAATCATTGGCGTATCGTGGACGGCGGTTTCGACCAGCATTGTCGAATAGACAGTCACCACCACATCCGAATACGCCATCATGGAGGATTTCTCGTCCATGTCTTCGCCGCCGTAGTAGCCAAGCGATCCGCCCAACGCGACAGGCTGGACAACATGCACATGCGGATATTTTTTCTCCAAGTCAAATACGCGCGCGCGTTCTTCAGCAAATATCTTTGGCTTGTCTTGAAAGTGACTCGGATGCAGTCGAATCAACAATTGCGAAGGTTCTGCCAGCGAATCGGATGAAACAAATTTTGCCAACGCTTCGATGTTTGGGTAGTTCGGCGCGAAATGGACGAAACTACTTGCATAAGAAATTAACTTGCGGTTCGGGTCGAGTTTATGTAATTTGAAATACGAGTCGCGCGGCATGAGCCACGAAGTGCGGAAATATCCATCATACGAGGGGATACCGCCGATGTTGACGTTTTCAGGATTCCAATCGGAGCCGTAGACCAGTTCATCTTTTTGCAGTTGAGACCAACACGTTGCATATTGCACGTCCGCGCCAGAGATGTTGTATGACGATGAATTGTCCCAGCCGACGATGACGGTCATGTTTGGGATGCCGCGCTTGGCGGATTCGCGCAGGAGGTAGCGATCCATGCGCCAGCCGGGGGTCGAAGCGATGACCATGTCGGGGTGGTATTTGTCGAAGAGGTCGGCATACAGGCCGGGGTCGGGGGTGAAGCGGTTTTGAATCCGCACTAACAATTTGCGCGCCCACGAAAAATTCCGCAGGAGGAGAATCATCAGCGCGGATGGAATCCAAATGCCCAAACGGAATTTCCAGCCGTTCTCTGCCCAGACTTCCCAGATGTGGCTGTCCATGGCTTCGGTGTTGATGCGGCGCGAGCCGCCAACGCGGCGCAGGTAGGCGAGGAGCCATTGGAGACGGGGTTGGATTTTTTTGGCGTAGTCGTTGGCTTGGTTGAGGCGTAGACCTTCGAATGTAAGACCGTGTTGCGTGAAGCGTGAGGCGAGCTGTGCAACAAGTTCATCGTCGGTGAGGAGGATGACCTCGACGCCTGCATTGAGCAATGTTGGAATAACATCACTTTGCAGGAAGTATATGATTGCCATGCCATGGTCGGCAGAGATGAAGATTCGTTTCATGTTTGATGGATTTTACCCTACCCCCAAACCCGCCCGACGTTGAACCGTCGGGCTAATCATACGAAGGACGCTGGAAGCGTCCTAGCCGACTTCCAGTCGGCTTCGTAGTAGCATGGACGTTCACGTCCGTGCGGTGATCCCCAAGCCGTGATCGGCGGATATGAAGATGCGTTTTGACATTATATTTTGGTAGTCGAGTAGCGGAACGTATCAAGACCCGCTTCTTTCTTAATTCAAGTTGATTCGGCTTCGGGAGATTTTATCTCACCTTCAACCCCGCCCGACGGTTAACCGTCGGGCTATTCATACGAAGTCCGCTCAAGCGGACTAGCCGACTTTCAGTCGGCTTTGTATGGTTAGCATGGACGTTTACGTCCGTGCGGTGATTGCCATGCCGTGGTCGGCGGAGATGAAGATACGTTTGGGCACTGATTTGATTTCGTTTCTTTCTTAGCTGAAAACGATTCCGTTCCGACAAGGAGGTGCTACTCTGTTATTGCCATAGACCGAAAGTTTTATCAACTAAGGGAAATTGCTTGTCCGTTTCTAAATCTAAAAGCCAAATTTCATCAGCATTAACTAGCCAAGCCCCATCGCTTAATTGCCTCTTAGCTTCGGCAGAGCGATAAGCAATATATTTTCCGCTAGGCGACCAAATTATGTTGCCAGAAACCATTCCCTGTAAAATGTAAGAGTTCTGTTCTACGATTGAATATGATAAAGTATCTTCTTCAACTTCAAGACTCACAATTTCAAGGATTTCTTTCGGTGGAGAAGTCAATTCAGGATTGAAAATCTCGCTGGTTTGAATAGCTACCTGCTTACCATCGGGCGACCAAGAAATAAAATAAATTAAAAGATCAAATTGCAAAGAAAACTCTTCTTTGGTCAAAAGATTAATAAAGGTTACTTCTTGTTTATCATCGTCTCTTGCTCTTTCCACCACTAGCATTGTATTGTCAGGAGACCATACAGGATCGAGATAAATCAGAAAATCACTATCGTATATCTCTTTGTTATTTTCTAACACGACAAAATCATAACCTCCTCGCACTTTAGTTAATCTTACTAAATATTGTTGATTGGGAGAAAGTAAGGTTCCTTCAGAAGACACATAGGATTGTTTATTATCTCGCATGTTGTATTCGGTATGATTATTACTTTCGGTGATTGTTTCAGTCTGAAGGTTATATTCCATTAGCTCGCCATTGTAATGCTTCCACATCAACACACTTCCATCAGTAGACCAAACAGGGTGAAATGCGCCGCCCTCATGAGTTATTCGTTTCAGTTTCCAAGTTCCTATATCAACGAGACAAATATCACCCGTACCCTCCTGACCAATACCCATACTCTCCGAAACAGGAACAGTAATATCAAACCCATCGAATGGATATGAATAACTGCACTTAAACGCTACAAATCTCCCATCAGGAGACCAAGTGGGATCATGCTGACCAACCATCCTAGGAATACCAATGGGATAAGTAGACGAGTAAAAGCATAGCCAAGTTGTGAACCCACATAATAAGAATACTGATATTACAAGCGCAAGTTTACGCTGTGACGCGCGAGAAAGAATATTTGATTTCATTATTCCTTTGACCCATTATTGCCTTATTGCTTGGAACAGCGTGAAAGGCGTTACCAAGTGGTTATCAAGAATAATACCAGCTGAAAATCTTGTTATAGATCGCCAGCAACATCTTCTTGATAAACCCAATTTCCAACACGCGCTTGCCAAACGAAACCCGCTTCTTCTTTTCTCCAGTCTTCAACTCCCCCCTCAAATACCCCAGCGTATTGGACATATTCATCGCCAGCGGATCGCTCACCATCAATCGCAACAAGCCCGCGTCGTTCATGCGCTTGTCCAACTGGCGGACTTGTCCCATGGGTTTGTCCATGTCGAAGGGCAGGAATCCCTGAAGCGTGGATTTATACGCGGTGAACTGCCAGTGACTCGCGCCAGCATAAGCAACAATTTCTTTGGATGTCGCTGCGAGCGCACTTTGCGAAGCAGTCTCCTCATTTGCCAGGAGATTGCTTCGTCGCTCCGCTCCTCGCAATGACATAGTTATCTTCCAATCTCTAGTCTCTGCATAAACCTTTTTATTCTCTTCCTCAGTCTGTCCCAATGATAAGTTAAATTCTAAAAACGTTTCCCATGGAATGAATTGGCCTTCTTCGAGTTTTGCGTTTTCCCGTGCCCACTTCAAAGTTGAATCATAAAATTCAGGCGGCGTGCGGAACGGACGCGCGGTCACCATGCCGACGTTTGGGAAGGTTTCGAGGATTTCAACAGATCGTGAAAGCCATTTCGGGGAGAACAACACATCGCTATCGGTGTAGGCGATGATTTCGCCAGGCGCGCCCGCCAGCATCACATTCCATGCGCCGCCCTTGCCCATGTTCTTCTCGGAGAGAATCAAATATTGGATTCGTCCCTCTTCCTTTTCTTTCACAAGGAAGTCACGCACTTCGGCGCAGGAGCCGTTGTCGAAGACCATCAAGTCGAACGGCAAACCCGCATCCTTGCGCATGGACTCGAGACAGACTTTCAGCACATCGAGGGTCTCGGCGTAGAATCCGCTTAGGAAGGGGATGTAGTTGAGCAACGCAACCGTGATCCGCTCGGGCTTGGCTACATCTTTGACGAACTTGGCGGGGTTTTGACCTTTGCGCATTGGGTTTCAGGTTCCAGGTTTCAGGTGTCAAGTTTGAGGTCAAAGGTCGCAGGTCGAAAGTCGCGTGACCCTTCGACAAGCGTCAGGGCGACGCCTTTGACCTTCGACCTGCGACTTATTTGAAGAGCTTGTTAATTCGCTTTTGCCAGCGTTTTGGGCGGACGATGTTTTCAATCATAGTTTCTGGCAGGAAGAAGAAGATGGCGCGAAGAAATAATTCTAACTTGCGAGTAAAACGCAACGACGTCATCTTCGGGCGGGTAAGTTTACCATCCGTGAGTTGATGCGTTGAATCTAAAATCGTGTAACGCACATTCGCCTGTCCGCCCGCGAGACGGATGTTTTCATTCGTTTCGGGGTGTTCGTAATGCGGCTTGCCATCGGGTAGATGAGAGTAATCGTGATTCTGATGGACGATCATGACAGACGGCGTGCAGTCAATCACCGCCCAGCCTTCCTTGCGGGCTTTGTAGATCATCCAATTGTCCCAGCCAGCGCGACCAATGATAAAGGCTGGTAGATTGGTATAACAGGAATTGGGGAATAAAAAGAAATCGGAGCCTGCGGGACGGTGGAGGGAGCCTTGATGCTGGACGATGGACGATAGACGATTTTGCCAGCCTTCTGTAAATTCGATTGGTTGGGTTACATCCAAGTCCCAGCGTTGGCTGAGAAGGACGAATTCTGACCTTTGACCTTTGACTCGCTTCGCCGCTTCGATGAAATCGGGCATGAGGATCATATCCGCGTTGATGATGCAGAGCAGGTCGCTGGTTGAGTGTTCGCGGGCGAGTTGAAACATGGACGAGATCAACGGCACGCCCGATTCATTCCGCGCCACGCTGGGGATATGCTTGACGCCGAATTCACGCGCGGCTTCGGCGAGACCTGTCTCTTCACCAAGCAGAATAATTTCGACGTCGGGGAGCAGAGTCCATGAGTGGATCGCGTTGTGTTGAATCAGCGCGATGTGCGGGTCCGTGAAAGGTTTGGGGGCGGAGAAGAGAGTAATCAGAGGCATGAGTAATCAGTTATCAGTATATATGTCGTTGCGAGGAGCGCTCTTGCTTTTGCGACGAAGCAATCTCCTCTTTGTTCGGCAAGCATACCGCTTAACAGGAGATTGCTTCGCCTTCGGCTCGCAACGACATTATTTTTTCAGAGCTCTTTTATCAACATCTTTTAACGTTTTATGTTCTACTCCCGCATTGATCTTCATCAATTCGGGATTGTCGTGAACGAGATCTAAAACTTCTTGCCAAGAAAAATCATCGCGTCCGTTGAAGTGGGAATAAACTTGGCGCATGAACTCCAAGTCTTCGGGCGTGTCCACCGTCCAGCGGTAGTCGCCGAAGTCGGTGGTGTGATGGAGGAGGGCGATATTATATCCGCGGGGGGAGGTGCCTTGTTCAATGTCAAAGGTCACAGGTCGCAGGTCGGACCTTCGACTTTTGACTTTCGACTCGAAATCCACTCCCTCGTAGAGATACGGCATGACGTGTTCGCGATGTTGCGGTTCTTTGGCTTTTTTCCAGGCTTGTTCCAGCGCTTTGAATGTACAAGCCTCAATGTCCAAGCCAATCGGGTAGGTACGATGATACGGCAGCGGGAGGCGATTGCAGACGAAATCGAATCTCAAATCTCCAGTCTCCAATAACGTATTCACTACATTATCTATCAGTTCAGGATCAATCACTGGACAATCCGCCGTGATACGAACAACCACATTTGCCTTCGCTGATTTGGCGGCTTGATAGTAACGGTCGAGCACGTCGTAGAGACTGCCGCGCATGAACGGGATTCCGCTGAAGTCGCAGTATTCCGCTACGGGGTCGTCAGACGCATCCGTTGTCGTGGCGAACAAGGTTTGGGAAACTGAAGCAGACCGCGAGGTCCGAACGAAGACGCGTTGCAACATCGGCTGACCCGCGATGTCGGCGAGAATCTTGCCAGGCAAACGCGAGGAGGACATGCGCCCCTGAATGATGGCTACTATGTTTGGTTTCATAATTTATCTGCCGCGGAGTCACAGAGACGCAGAGAGAAAATTAAATCTCCGTGACTCTGTGTCTCTGTGGCTAAGAGTCCTGAGCCTCCGATGGGATGGGAAGCGGAATCACAAATCCCTTCGCGCGGAATTTTTCGACATAATCGCGGACAGTTTGATAATCGAGACCGACCTGCTCGGCGATATCGAAGATCGTGTGCTGACCTTCGAAGCGCATCATGATCTTTTCGATGGCGCGGTTGAGCGCCCAGTTATCGCGCCAATCCACCCAGAGACCGTGACCACTGAGAAAAACGGGACCGCGGAATGTGCGCTTCGGAATGTAATTGCTGGCAAAGATGCGGATGATCTCTTCGGCAGTTTGCGCCGCGCCGATGAGCATGTCTTCGTGAATGATATCGAGATTATCGTCGGTGGTGTGATACTCGTCGTAAGGGAAACGGTTGAGCGAGATGCACGGCACGTTGACGCCAGGTCCGTTGATGACGCGCTCATCGTTGGCGGGGGCGGAGGCGAAGTCGCGCGCTTCGTACTGCGTATTGCGTAGTACGTATTGCGTAATGCGATCAAGAAGATGGTTGTGTTGACGGGTATGATGATAAGCAATTTGGTTTTTATTGCCAGTCATTTCCAGAAATATTCCGCCGCGCAGATTCGGGATGAGCGACTCGTTGTGCGCAAGCCATGCGATCGTTCCGATGGTCTCGGGTCCAAACCAAAAGCGGACGCTCATTGACCCAGCGGGAAGCGGATTTGCCGTAAGGCACCGCGCCAACTCTATCGCGCTGACCACGCCCGCGCCGTCGTCGTTGGCTTGCATGGGATGACAAGTGTGCGCCTGCACAAGAAACTCGCCCGCTTCGGGATTCGCTCCACCTTGCGGATGGACGACTGCCGTTGCGACTTTGAATCCCTGTTTGGGGTCGGTGATGAATTCGGACTTGATGACCGCGTGATATTTTTTATCGCGCCCCTTCGGGAGTTTATCGAAGGCGTTCTTCGACAGACAAAATCCCCAATCGCGTTCGTAGTATTTGAATATCCACGGCACGGTATGCGGACGTTTCTCGTTGAAATACAAATGCGGCTGGAGTTCTTCAAACGAAAGCATTTTGTCAACAGGCAACGAATACGAAACAATGTGAAGCGAATTGTCCTTGAAGTCCACAATGCGTTCGCCATCTTCGGTTTCGAGATACGCCTCATGGACAACGTATCGCTCAGGCACTTTCCACGTCCAGACGGGAGTTAGCGGCGCGTAGGTCTCAATGGTGTAGTTGGACGAGTCGGGCATGTATGAGCCGACGATCTCCAATGTCTTGTCGTGATCGTCGGAGGCGAGGGTGCGATGCAGAGGGAAGAATTCCGCGAGAATGGATTTGAGGGAGGTGTAGGGTTTCATAATCTTTGATTCGGCGGGCTAAAGCCCTGCCTCAGTTCGTGAAAGTCGGATAAATCCGACTCATTGCGCCAGCCCGAAGGGCTTCCATGTACTGAGCAGGCGGCTTTAGCCCCGCGAATTTCCGCGAGGATGGATTTGAGGGAGGGGGAGGGTGTCATGCGATTTACGATTTCAGATTTACGATTTTTGATTATCCCTTGCCGAACATAGTAATCACTTTGTACTCGTGTTGAAAAAACGGCTTGAAACCATAGGTGTAAATGAGTATAATGTAATCATAAAAGCCGAAAGGCTTCTCCCACCCCGCGAAAGGTCGCCTACTGTGGCGGCCCCGCCCCGTCTGGAAGTGATGACGACAAGGCTAGCGGGGTGGGTTGCGTTTAAATGTGATATTCCACCACCGAATTAAATTTGGCGGCGATCATGTCAAAGGCTTCCGAGTCGTTCTGGGTATCGCGACGCAAAACTGCGCCCGCCATGAGGTCAGCGACCTGAATCAGCGGCTCGCTTTTGGAGCGTTTGGTCAACACACGGTTGAAGTGGCGCGGGATGTTACGTATTTTCATATAACGGCGAAATTGCAAAGGCAGTTCTGGTTCGCCGCCAAATTCATCCAAGATCAAGGTGGCTTTTTCGCGTTGTTCAGCGGGAATGGACTGAAGCAATTCCGTGACGCAGAACAGATAAAAATCAAGGCGACGGATCAAACGCAACGGTTCGGGCAAGAGCGTTTTATCTACCACCAACGCCCATGCTTCAAAGTCTGCGCGTCGAAGAGATTGAAATACACGTCGGCGTAATTGCACAGAAGACAAATCGTTGAAGTTGAATTCGTAAGCGGCGGGCAACTCAGATTCAAGTCGTACATCTGCCAATGTCTGACGCAAACGCACTGGCTCCGTTGTTCCGATAACAGCCATCACAAAATAACGCGATGCGCCTTTGCCAAAATTAAAACTGACATCCCCCGCCTCGTCGCCCGCAAACGTAAAAGTCAAACCCATGCCTGCCTCCTACTCTCCACTCTCTATTCTCTACTCATCTTTCTTCACATAATACAACAAAAACGGATCGCGCCTCATCTCGCGCGCCGTGAACGCATACACCTCATTCGCCTTCATCAACTTCACATCCGCATCGCCGATTCTCCCAGACTGAATCACGCCAGCGTGCTCCATCAACGCGCCCATCGGGTCAACCTCGGTGACGACGCCTTTATCAATGTCACGCACGAGCATCTCGAACGTATCCGTATACGTGACCCCGTTCTCGTCCGTCACTTCGCCCGTGAACTGTTTCAAGAAGCGATAATCCACGCCTTCCATTTGCTCGATGTGATGGAAGAACGTCATGCTGTTCGTGTACGACAGCCCGATCACCATGATCTTCGCATCCAGATCGCGCAACTTCCCAAACACCGAGTTCCGTTCATACGCGCTCTTGTATCGCAAACTTCCCAGCATCTCGGCGTGCTTCCCCAAAATCGCAAACGAATAAAACGGATGAAACACCCGCTTCGCGCGCGGGTCGAGCCGCACCAGTTCCGTCAGCGCTCCCATCTTCGACGGCGTCGTCCGCACATCCCACGCCGCGCCTTTGTTAAAATCAAAATTGAACGTCGGCATGATCAGCGTCCCATCCACACCAAGCGCCTCCTCCAACGCGCGGATCACCGTCTGCGGTCCGCCGTCCACTTCGCCGAACGACTTATACGAACTATGCACAAGCAACGTATCCCCCTCCTCCACGCCCAACCCGCGAAACCCTTCGACCAATTTTTCAAACGTCAACATTTTTTGCTCCATGTCGTTGCGAGGAGGGCTTCAGCCCGACGAAGCAATCTCCTCGTCGTGTAAGAGATTGCTTCGGTCGTTATCGCTCCCTCGCAATGACATTATAGACTTCAAGTAGTTTACCAAAATTCCTCATCCAATCCGCCCTCTCCTCCGCCGTCCTCCTCGCCAATTCTCCAATCTTCTTAAATTCTCTCTTCTTCTTTATCGCGGACAAAATCTTCTCCGCCAGATCATCCACATCCCCATCACGAAACAGCCACCCGTTGACTCCATCCTGAATCCATTCCTTATTCCCCGCAATATCCGAAACCAAACATGGAAGCCCGCTCGCCATCGCCTCCATCAGCGTCACGGACGAACCATCCACGTGCGACGGTGAGATATACACATCCACCATGTGATACCAGCGCGGCAACTCGCGTTGGCCCACTTGCCCTCCAAAATGGACTCGTTCCATCACGCCGCCGTTCATCAGGATTTGACGGATCTTTGCGCCTTGTGAGCCACCACCCAACAGAATTAGATTCACATTCGGGTTCGCACCCGCCACTTTGACAAACGCTTTCGCCAACACATCCACGCCATAAATTGATTCCCAAGTTCTGCTACAAAATAGAGTAATCCCTTTCGACTGTTTACTGCTGACTGATAACTTCTTTTTACCGCTCGTTCCCTTCCACTTTCCACTTTCCACCTCACGCGGAACAAAATGCTCAATATCCGTTCCCCACGGAAAAATAACAGTCTTCTCCGCGTTCATTCCAAAAGAAATAGCCTTATCTCTCGAAACCTTCGCATCGCTCGTGAAAAACGCACTCCTCCGTAACGTGTAACTCGTAACCCAGCGTAACCAACCGCTTTTATCCGCATCCATCACCAAATCATAGCCCCACGACATCGCCAGCAAGTGACGGAATCCGCTCAACGCCACGAGAAACGCGCAACTCTGAATCGGACCCGCGTGAATCAGATCAGGTTGAATCTCTTTGATCAAACGTCGAAGGTCGAAGGTCAAGCGCGGCACATCCCGCCAGCGGAATTTGCTCTGCCCGCCTGCCCACAAAATTTGCTGAACATTCGCAGGGACAGGACGATCCTCCGTTTGGCGAGTCGTCGCTTCCAATTGCAAAAAGAAGATTTCGTGTTTCGTCTTGGAAAGTGAAGACAGAAATCGATAATCGTGCGGGGTGTAACTTTTGGAGAAATAAATAATTTTCATAAACAAAATTTCCGTCATTGCGAGGAGGAGCGGAGCGACGACGAAGCAATCTCCCTCACCGTGTTGGGGATTGCTTCGCCGCCTACGGCGTCTCGCAATGACGGGATGGTATTACGCGCCCAAATCCGTCCAGCGCAATTCCTGCCCATATTTGAAATCATGCAATGCCTTCGTCCCAATGACATTCTGAATCTGGTCAGGCTTGATCGCGCCAATAGTCGCGGGGCGCAACACATCAATCATCTCACGCGTAAAGACTTCGCCAGCCTTGATGTCCCGCGCCGCGCGCAGACAGCGACGTTGCACAACGGCGGTATCAATCTCATTCTCCGCGATGAACTTATCGGCAGAGCCAAGCGAACGCTCAAGCAGACGCGTCTCTTCGACCATGCGCGCCCATTTGGCAGGGTCCATCGCAAACTTGTGGTCGGGACCTTCGCGGTCGTTGCTGTCAGTGAAGTGACGCTCGATGACGCGCGCGCCAAGCGTCACTGCGCCAAGAACGGGAGCGACCGCGTGCGTATGGTCGGAGAGTCCCAGAATCACATCGGGGAACATTGTCGCGTAGGTCTTCAAGACGTTGATATGTAAATGGTCGTAGTTATTCGGGCTGGCAGTGTAATTCGTGTTGCACTGCATCAGCACAAGTTGTTTGTTGATCTTCAATATCGCATGGACCGCCTTCTGCACTTCGCCAATCGTGGACGCGCCCGTCGCGATAAAGAACGGCTTGCCCTTGCTTGCCATGCGTTCCAGCGCTTCGATCCAGTCAATCTCGCCCGAGCCAGCCTTGTAGACGGGGACATATTGGTCGAGAAAATCAATCGCGGCAAAATCATACGGCGAGGAGAAGTAGTCAATGCCCACTTCATCGCATTCCTCCATCAAGGTCATCGTCCACTCGAAGGGAATGGACGCGGCGCGGTAGACCTCGGTCACCGATTTCTTCCACGATGCCTGATGGCTGACCTGCGAGTTCATGTGCGAAAAGCCATAGTCCGAGACGATCTTCGGCGCGTCGAAGTTCTGGAATTTGGCGGCATCCGCTCCCGCCTCTTTCGCCAAACGAATCAGCAGTTTCGCCCGTTCCAAATCGCCATCGTGGTTCGCCGCAATGTCCGCGATGAAATAGGTTGGATGGTTCAATCCGATCGTTCGATTTCCAAATTTGATTTCCATGAGTTCCTCCAAAATGAGAGTTTTGGCTGGTTTGATAGTTGGTATAATCATGCCATGCCTTTTGAATTCGACCCACACAAAAGTGAATCAAACCGTCAAAAGCATGGAATTGACTTCGAAGAGGCACAAGCATTGTGGGACGACGAGGCTTTCCTCGAAATCCCAACGAAGAATCTGGATGAACCGCGTTTTCTTATCATTGGAAAAATCAAAGGAAAACATTGGTCCGCTGTGATTACCTATCGAGGTGAGAACACCCGCATTATATCTGTGCGGCGTTCGAGAGATGAGGAGATAGATCTGTATGAAAACGAAAGCATCTGATTTCGATAAAAAATTCGACGATGGCGAAGACGTCATCGCTCAACTTGACCTTTCCAAAGCGCGCCGTCCCGCCGAAGAACAGAAGCGCATCAACATGGAAGTTCCTGTCTGGATGCTTGCCGCGCTCGACCGTGAAGCCAAGCGGCTCGGTGTTTCACGCCAGTCCATCATCAAGATGTGGCTGGCGGAACGCCTGCAAGCGGGGTAATATTTTGCGCAACTCGCCATTCAATCTAAAGTTTCCGAACTGACAGTCATCATAAGATGACTGTCAGTTTTTTCTCGAAGCCTCCGCGCCCGCCTCTTTCGCCAAACGAATCAGTACTTTCGCCCGCTCCAAATCACCATCGTGGTTCGCCGCAATGTCAGCGATGAAATAGGTTGGGCGGTTCAATCCAATTGTGCGATTTCCGAATTTGATTTCCATGTGTTCCTCCGAAAAGAGTTGAATTGTATTTTATCGTATTACATTTTTCGGCTTATAATCTGCGCATGCCCATTCATGTTTTCACTAGCAAAGCGATACCATCGCAAATGCAGGAGATGCTGGAGTCATTTTCCGAGATGCGCATGATCAAGATTGTCGTTGACATCGAGCGGGAAATCCTTGCGGGCGGAAGCGGGATGCACTACGAATGTGAGCAATTTTTGCTGAGCGAAGGTAGTGAACAGAAAGACCTTTGGGGTGCAAACTGGTTTCCAGACGAACAAGAAATCGAATTCGAATCGTTGATCAATATTCGCCCACACCAAAACAGAAGCATTATTATTCAAGATAAAACGATTTGCGATCAAGTCGAACGTATCACACGGAAATACTTTGAAGGAGTAAAACCATGACTGTGTATGCCGAATCCTTTACGAAGGAATCGCCCGCTCGGCAACTGGGAGCGCTTGCCGCCACGCTGGGACGGGTCGCCTCCTCCGCAGAGAAAACCGCCCGCGCCAAAGCGATCATCCCTATGCTGGACGAATGTATGCAATTCATCGAATGGACTCTCTCCCAACAAACCGAAGCCGCCAGCAAAGAATTAAAAGACATCAGATTCATGCTCAAACTATGGCGTGATGGGTGGGAACACGCCCAAACAGACGAACGGTTACGCACGCTCTTATCGGTACAGGCAAAGAAGTGGTCCAACCAGGCTTTGGAATATTCGGGGTTGTTGGCTCAGACCTAACAGTCCAACTTCTGCAGATGGAGCAGTTTCGCCCGTTCCAAATCGCCATCGTGATTCGCCGCAATGTCAGCGATGAATCAGATAGGGTGGTCTGTTCGATCCATTGGTCTTAAATTTTGAAGTCCATGTTGTCCTCCAATGAAAATTGGAAAGAGAAGAGCGTCTAACCTTTGTATTGTGGATACTTACTGTGCACCATCTCTAAAATGCCTTGAGCGTCTGACAAATTTAAAGCTCTACCAAAATAGCGAAATCGCTTTACTCCATGACTATGCCACATGATAAACGCGGGCATATTTTGATTGACAAAAGGGGAGCGTCTGATCCCAACATTAGTTCCAGCAAATGAAAACATAGTTGTAATCATTTTTATATTATCTGCTGGATACTCTTTAATGTTTTTGAGACCCAAGCCATATTTTTCGACTCGCACAGACAGGCTGTTAATCTCTATAACTTCTTTGTCAAAAATGTATTCAAGAACTTCATGAAATTTTGTAAAAAGGAGATATAACAAAAGCCCACCTATCAAAACTCCAACCAAAATTTTCATATTATCGGGTAGATAGTTTTGCAATACCGAAAATAACATTAGACCAACAATGGGCAACGCGCAAAGTCCCATAATCAGCCACTGAGACAGTGACATTACAAACCAAACCCACCTTTTTTGAGTACTGATCGTAATTTTTATTGAACCTAAAATGTTTTCTACAGTGACGTTTTCTGGAAACGCAATAGAGTCATGACGATTTGGGGTTTTATTATTTTCACCTACTGGTAAAGAATGTCCCCAGCCGATAGTTACTCCAAAATAGTAACTGAAGGTAGCCAGCAGAAACATGGCAATAAAGATAAATAGTTGTTGTATAGAAAGTTTTGTTATCAGCGTGGAAATTGTTGTAAAAAATAGACTAACAATAATTCCCATTACTACGCTGAAAAGGAATCTATACTTAACATACATCAAATAAAATACTGGCACATTTTCTAAGGAGCGAAGTTGCCTTGACCCAATAAATCCACTGATAAACATGCTGATCGGGGCAAGAATGAGAAGGAATATATTTATTTTTTCCATAACTCACCTCCCAATCCTCCCCAAATGCGTGTTCTGGAACGCGTCTTCGTGCTTCAAGCCGTAGCCGAGTACGCGGTCAAAACTGGAGTGACCGAGAAGGACCGTCCCTGCGAACATCAGCCACGGCGTGGAGGTTAGGGCGCCCAAAGTATAAAGGGCAACCGAAAGCCCCTTGTGGTGGACCAAGTTATACGTCCACGCACCGAAGCGGGGGGTTGCCAAATAGCCGATCATGCTTAAGTCGGGCGCGAAAAACCACAGGGCGTACCATCCCCACCCGTAGTCCAATCCAGAAAAAAGAAAAAGGGCGAGTCCGAACAAAAAGAGTTCTTCAAGTTTGAGAAGATTTTTCATGGTGTTGCCTGTTGATAACCCCTGATTTTCTGTGGATAACCCTGTTGGAACTGTGTATAAAAACCATCCAAGCCAGTGGAGAACGAGGGGATTTCGCGCCCCAAATCTGTGGATAATTTGTGGACAGACAACCATAAATTGTGGGATCGTTTGGCGGTCAAACCCGACCTTTCAACTGATTGCGGCTCGATGAGGCTTTCTCTCAGCCCGAACTTTCGCGCCACCTCCACCCCGAACTGATACTTGTTCATCGCCTGCGCGCCGACGACATGGTACAAACCGTGCAAATCTTTTTCGAGCATAGCGATGAGCGTTTGCGCCAGATGATTGACCCACATTGGGCAGAAGATGACATCCGTAAAGCCATTGACGTTCCTACCCTCGCTCAAGTTGTTGATAAAAAATTCAGGGAGGCTTCTTTTTGCGCCTAATGACCAGCCAAAAAAATTGACTCTGGCGATGATCGCCTGCGGATTAACTTGTTGCACGGCGCGTTCACCATCGAGTTTTGTCTGCGAATAGATGATCTGCGGATTCGGCTCGTCGTCTTCGGTATATGCACCTTCTTTCGTGCCGTCGAACACAGCGTCGGTGGAGAGATGAACGAATTTTATATTTCGCTTCGCACAGGCGGTTGCCATTTCGGCTGGAATCTCTGCGTTCAAAACCCTCGCCTCTTCGGGATGCTTCTCACACTCTTCCAAATTCGCCAACGCCGCACAGTTGATGAGCGATTCGGGTCTCGTCGAATCGAGGATGGAGTTGACACTGCCCGACCTGAGCAGATTCGCATGAAGCACCCGAAACGGAGCGGACTTCAACTTGCCCCTGTCCACACCAATGACATCATGCTCACGCTTGGCTTCAAGTGCGAGGTTGATTCCGAGGAGTCCGCTGGCGCCAGTTATTAGGAGTTTCATGTTTCAAGTTCCATGTTTCAAGTATCGGGTTCCACGTTTCAAGTTGCGCGCCCTACGATTATGAGGTCGTTGATGGCTTGGCAGGACGATGGGGATTTTTGAGAACGCTTTTCTTCAAGCCACCGATGATGGCTTGCGTCTTTTTGGCTTGGTCATAATGGGCTTTGAAAGATTCTTCCTTAATGTAGCTTGCATCCAAGGCAACATAGAGCAGGGACTGAACTTCAACCGCTGAACGACGCGCCATCCCTAGAAAGCGGGCAAATTCCACAGATGATTCGTTATCAAACCCCTCCGCTGTGTTGGACATGGACGAAACCGCCGCAGTTTGAATTTGACCTTTCAAACCAAAATCTCTCGAAAACAACCCGTCAGAAGTTATCTTGTAAATCATCCTCACCAATTTACGCGCTTCCTGCCATGCAATCAAATCTTCAAACTTTGTTATTGCGGTCATGTTGCACTCCTTTGGAATAAACGTGAGTCACAAATTCAACAAAGAACATGAAACTTGAAACGTGGAACGTGAAACTCTCTACCCTTCGAGCCTTCCTTGCTTGAACAACTCCTCAAACGGCGCGACGAATTTCTTGATTCCCTCAATATCGAGCCATTCGGAGTTGTTGTCGCTGGTGTAGGTGAATCCTTCAGGGAGCGGCTTGCCTTTATCCTTCCACGAGTACCCGAACCACGTCGCTTCGGCGGGTTGGATGACGTACATCTTGTCAAGTTCAATTGTGTGACGCGCCTCATCGTCCGAGATCAGATCTTCATGTAGTTTCTCGCCAGGGCGGATGCCGATGATGTTGATCTTCGCGTTCGGCACGATGGCTTTGGCAAGGTCAACGACTTTGGTGCTGGGAATCTTCGGCACGAACACTTCGCCGCCTTCCATCTGCTCGATGCACTCGATCACAAATTGGACTCCCTGATCCAGCGACAGCCAGAAGCGCGTCATGCGATCATCCGTGATGGTGACAGTTCCGTTCTCACGTTGTTTGAGGAACAACGGAACAACCGAACCGCGCGAGCCAACGACATTCCCGTATCGAACGCACGAATAGCGGGTCGCTGACCCTGCGGCGTACGCGTTGCTTTGAACGGTCAATTTCTCGGCGGCGAGTTTCGTCGCGCCGTATAAATTCGCGGGGCTGACGGCTTTGTCCGTGCTGATGGTCATCACCTTCTTCACGCCCGCATCCAACGCGGCTTCGACCACATTCGCCGTGCCCATGATGTTGGTTTTGATGGCTTCCATTGGGTTGTACTCGCAGGCTGGTACCTGCTTCAACGCCGCCGCATGGACAACGATGTCCACGCCGTGCATCGCGCGGACGAGTCGCTCACGGTCGCGGATGTCGCCAATGAAATAGCGCAGTGACGGATGGTTGAATCCGCCCACCTGCATTTCGTGTTGTTTCAACTCGTCGCGGCTGAAGATGATGATCTTCTTCGGCTGTTTTTCGGCAAGCAGGGTCTGTGTGAACTTCTTGCCGAACGAACCCGTCCCGCCTGTGATGAGTATGACTTGATTTTTCCAGTCCATGATTTCTCCTATTATGTCGTTGCGAGGAGCGCTCTTGCTCGCCTGCCCCGATGTTATTCAGGGTTGCGACGAAGCAATCTCCTCGCTTCTGCAATCAATTTGGTTCGATGAGATTGCTTCGTCGTCGCTCCGCTCCTCCTCGCAACGACATGAATTACTTTATCGCTTCAAACAAACCAGAATCTTTTGTGATGAAGATTTCGCCTTTTTCTTTCAATTCTTCATCTAATTCTTTCTCCACGTTAATCAATTCAGATTCAATCAAATCACCCGCAGACACATTCGAAAGAATATACGCGATCAATGGTTTTATTTCTGTCACCTTCAAACTATCAGGGTAGCGGGTCAGGTTCACATTGGAAAATATGGAAGTCAGTTGGTCAAAGCCGTTTTCCAAAATGAAGGAAACAGAAAAAGGTAATCGAAACTCTCTGCTAACCTGCCGCGACCAGTGACTTGCCTCACGCATGTGGTTATCTCCTACTGTAGCGGCTACCAAACGCCCACCTGGTTTTAGCACGCGCTTAATCTCATTCAAAGCCTTTGGAAGATCAGGCACATGATACAACATGAAGTTGGCGATGACTGCGTCGAATGTTTCATCTTTAAATGGAATGGATTGCGCATCTATTTCTCTGAACTCGAAGTTACGTCCAGTAACAACCAGGTTTCTCCACGCGGCATCTATCATACCTGCCGACAGGTCGCTGAGGATGATATCCCAGTTAACAGGGATTTGTTTTGCGCATTCCCTCCAAAGATGTGCAGGACCACACCCCAATTCTAGAATCTTTGCATCCGCTGGCAAAGTAAGGAGATGGTCGAAGACCCAATTCATCCAGCCATACGGATTCGTGCTGAAGCGCTGATGGATCGCCACGCGCGCATCGAGGTTCGATGAGTCTTTGTATTGATCGGTCTTGAGATAATTCTGATCGGTGAATTTGGACATTCTATTTCTTTATCACGATCAACGGATACTGCCCGTTCTCGGCAAAGAATTTCGGGAACACGCCTTCGAGCCAAAACACGAATCGCAAAAATGCGCGCCCGCCGAACGGGCGGACGAACCAGCGCAAGATGCGCGTGCTCATGCTCCGCCAGGGTTTGATCTCGATGGTCATCTTCGAGCCGATCTCGCGCTTGAGCCATGCGGGGGTCATCTTTTGCACGAACGTGCCTGCGGGGTCTACTTCGTTGAGCCATTCTTTTTTCTTTTTTGCGGTGCGACCCGAAAGTTTGCGCATGAGACCGATCAACGGTTCAGCCATGCGACTCAATAACGGATCATGCCAGCCGTTGACGATTGCCGCCGTTCGTCCGCTTGTGAGCACGCGATGGATCTCGGAGTACGCGCGTGGATGTTCCGTCAACGCGAGATGGTGAATCGCGTGCATGGATACCGCGCCGTCGAACGCGTCTGCTTTGAACGGTAAATTGGCGAGGTCACCAACGACAAATAATCCGTGATCGCCGATACGAGTCCGCGCTTCGCGTAAGGCTTGAATGGAAATATCCAAGCACACGCGCTTTTGATATCCCTGCGAGTAGACTTTGTATTCGTCATATTGCACGGGACCCGAACCCGCATCGAGCAGGAGATTGCCTGTGGGAATCAATCCGTTCATCACACGCAGGCGCGTCTTGTGGATGTATTCGCGCGAGACGGGGCGCAGGTCTTCGTAACGGGCGTTTTGATAATTCCCGCCCTCTTCCTGTTGCCAGCCGATCTCGTCATAAAACTCGCGGACTTTTTGTTTTGTTTCGTTTGTCATATGTTCCAATATGTCATTGCGAGGAGAAGCGGAGCGACGACGAAGCAATCTCCTATCCAATCCAAATATCTGTTTCTAATAGCGAGGAGATTGCTTCGTCGCAAAGAGCAAGAGCGCTCCTCGCAACGACATGCCTTAGGTTTTCCACGTAAACGGCTCACCGACTAAAAATTTGAACGTATCTCCAAATTGATTCATGCCTTCATCGCTCAACACTTTATCAAGGGACCACACTTCAAGATCGTCCCAAAAATTCATCAGCCGCCATGGGAACGGACGCGGGTATTCAAAGAAGAAGCGATACGCATAATTCCATGCCTTCGCGGTTTGCTCGTCGGTCAAACGATGCGCGGGCAAATCGGATAAAACGTTTTCGAGCGTGGCGAAATATTCATCCCACGAGTTCGGGTCAATCGTGAAGCCGCGTCCGCGATAATGCGTCTCACCGCACGAGATGACGGGGATGCCGTTCATCGCGGTCTCGACGCCGACCGTCGTTGTGTACGCCAGCCCCAGATTGGCGATCTCGATCAGATCGTATGTGTTGACATTATCCAACGCGCCGATGACATGGATGTGACTCGGCAATTCAGGCAACGCTTCGCGCACGACCGTTCCCATTGATTTCACCTGCGGGACAATTTTCTCCCCAGGATGGATTCGCACAACGAGTTGCACATCCGTCCGCTTGGCAAAGTATTGGACAGTCTTTGTGATCCACTCGCTCATCGATTCGGCGAAGATGTTTCGTCCAAGTGTAAGACTGTCACCCAGTACGTTCGCGGCAAGCAGGACAACGGGTCTGTTGTCCAAGCCCAGGGCTTTGCGCGTCTCTTCCGCGCCTTGTGACGAGACATATTGCCACAGCCGCTTTGATTTGCCCCACACGCGCGCGCCGCGACGGGCATTCTCCAAGTCAGCGAGACGTTCGTACATTTCATCTGTCATTGGCAGTTTGCAACGCGCTTCGACGAGATAATCCGTATCCTGCCGCATAATGGACGTGTTCTGCGCCAACCAAATCTGTTCGCGTTGGTCGTTGAATTCAAACGTGACAGCAGGGATGTTCAAATAACGCGCCACGCGGAAGACGATTCCCATTTCGAGGATCAATCCGTTGGGAATGAGAACAACATCGGGCTTGTTGACTTGCATCCATTCGAGGGCGGCGAGGGCGGCGAAGGTGTTACGTTTAATCCGCAGATCGTACAACGCTTTGTCTTTCGCGTTCGACATGTCCACTTCTTCGCGCATGAGGGTGTATTGCGCGTCCCAGAGGGAGATTTCGGCGATGTCGGCGTGGAGCGCAGGGGGAAGGTCGAAGGTTGAAGGTCGAAGGTCAAGCATAGATGCGTGATCAACAAAGGTAGAAAGCGAAGAGAGGGCATCGCGTGTGTGGAGTCCGCGTTGGCGTTGAGTCAACTTATCCATCTCTTTGTGCCATTCGGAATATGGCAGAGTCAACAGCGTGACTTTATGTCCAAGCCCCGCGAGGGAGAGGGAGATGTACGCGGCTTGTTCGATCCAGTAGTGGAGGGTGGCGAAGAGGAGAACGTTTTTTACTTCGTACTGCGTACTGCGTATTGGGTTTTGCAGGATCAGTTTAATTGATTCAACGGCTTGAGGAAGGGATTTTTTTAGGCGCGAAAGATTGAAGTGGTCTTTTCGGGCACGGTTCTTTTGCCGAAGTAAATAATCCAGTTCGGCGGCGAGAGGCAGTTCGCCAAGGAAGTTGCGGAGGGATGTTTTGCTCAACATAATTTTAGCCACAGAGTTCACAGAGAAGCACAGAGACTCTTTTTAAAAACTCAGAGAACTCTGTGGTCTCTGTGGCAAAGGCTTTTGAGTTAATCGAGTTTCTCGATCTTCCAATTCAAGCGCGGACGAATCGGGCCTTGCCGCAGTTCGGGCCATTGCGTGCCAGGCGCGCCAGAAATATCCACGTTGAACGAGATCGCGTTTTCGTCCATGAAATATCGTTTGACGCCGAACGAACTCGCGTTGACGCCGAGATAATAACGACCCTCGTTGAAAAAATCGGCGGGGATTTCGCAACGGCTCACATAGCGTCCCGCCGCGCGCGCGCCGAACTGCTCGAACTGTTTCGCATCGTCGGTGTCGAACGCGGTGAACACATATTCGCCGCGCATCGTGTTGAGGTACATGCCCACGCGCAGACCCGTGACGGGCGCATCAAGTTGATATTCGAACTCGATGGCGACTGGTTCAGTGGATCGGACGGTGTCCACGACCGCGCCGCTTCTTTCTTTGATTTTGATTGATACAGGTCTAAAGGGAGCGCTCGCCGCTGGAACATCGTCCGCCTCCCAAACGCGCTCACCCGACTCCGCCTGCCCCGACGAGAGGTAAAAATCAACGGCTTCAGGGGTTGGCGCGCGCTTGATGAGTTGTCCTTTTTTCAAGACGATGGCTTCTTGAGTCAATCGCAAAATTGCGGACATGTTATGACTGACAAACAACACCGTGCGACCCTGTTGCGCCACGTCGTTCATCTTGCCGATGCACTTACGTTGAAACTCAGCATCGCCAACCGCGAGCACTTCATCCACCACGAGAATATCTGGCTCCAAATGCGCGGCGACGGCGAACGCCAGCCGCAAATACATACCCGATGAATATCGTTTGACGGGCGTGTCAATGAACTGCCCCACTTCGGAGAAGTCCACGATGGCGTCGAAGTTGCGTTCAATTTGCGCGCGCTTCATGCCGAGGATCGCGCCGTTCATATAGATGTTTTCACGCCCCGTCAATTCGGGATGAAAACCCGTCCCCACTTCGAGGAGCGAGCCGACGCGTCCGCGCACCGAAACAGTTCCCGTCGTCGGCTCGGTGACGCGGGAGAGAATCTTCAGCAGTGTGCTTTTCCCCGCGCCGTTGCGCCCCACGATGCCGAGGACTTTGCCCTCATCGAGATCGAATGAAACATCGTGCAACGCCCAGATGAAATTTTGATTCAAGCGTCGGTCAGATTTTCCGACGAGCGCTTTTGCCAGACGAATCGGCGCAGAGACCGTATCCACGATCACATCACGCAGCATGTTATAACGGAATTTCGTTTCCGCCGCGCCGATCTTGTATTGCTTGCTGAGGTTGTGGACACTGATGGCTGTGGTCATGGGGAAGTGAGTAATTGGTAAATGGTAATTGGAGATTGAGAATTAGAGGATTAGAGAATAGATTATTAGAGACTAGAGATTGGAGATTGGAGGTTGGAGACTGGATGGTTGACTACTCTCTATTCTCTGCTCTCTATTTCTCTAGATCGTATCTGCAAACGTCTTTTCCATACTGCGGAAATAAAACAATCCAGAGATAAATATCAGAATAGAGATTGTGGCGGAGACCCAGAGTGTGATGTCGGGTCCGTTGCCTGCGCCGAGGAGCGCCCAGCGGAATCCGTTCACGACGCCAGCCATCGGGTTGAGCGAGTAGAGGATCTGCCACTTCGCAGAAACCACAGAGGCAGAGTAAGCCACAGGTGTGGCGAACAGCCAAAACTGAGTCAGAAACGGGAGGGCTTGGTTCACGTCACGATATTTCACGTTGACCGCCGAAAGCCACAGCGCGACTCCCAGCGCGGTGATGATCGCAAGCAGGAGGAAGAGCGGAAGAGTCCAAATCAAGTTCCACGCGGGAGTCACTTGATAGTAAAACATCAGCGCGATGAGAATGACGAAGGCGATGGCGAAGTCAACGAGACCTGCAAACACAGACGACATCGGCAGGATGAGGCGCGGGAAATAAATTTTCGTCACCATGTTGTTGTGCGCCACGAGCGAGCGACTGCCTTGATTGAGCGCGACGACGAACAAGCCCCACGGCAATAACGCGGTGAACGAAAACACGGGATAAGGAATCCCTTCGGTGGGAAGTTTCGCCACTTTGTCGAAGAGGAAAGTGAACACGAGCATCGTCATCACGGGTTGGATCACTGCCCACGCCATGCCGAGCAGAGTCTGTTTGTATTTCACTTTCACATCGCGCCAGACCATGAAGAAGACGAGTTCACGGTACACCCACAGATCGCGCAAGTTCAGCGCGGCAAGTCCCTTCGTGGGTTTGATGTAAATGGTGGTGGGTTGGTGTTTGGTGAGTTCGGACATAATTTCTTTCGTCGAAGGTCAAAGGTTGAAAGTCGAAAGTTGATAATCGTTGTCGCGCAGTCTAGCCACAGAGACGCAGAGTCACAGAGAAAAGAATAAAGAGACTTCTCAGCGTCTCTGTGATTCTGTGGCAAAATGCGCAAGGTGAGTTAATAACATGCGACCTTTGACTTTAGACCTTTGACCTGTTTTCTTTGAACCACTGGATTGTTTTTCGCATCCCCTCCTCAAAGGGGACTTGCGCGCTCCAGCCGAAATAATCTTTTGCGCGGCTGACGTCGAGCGCGCGGCGCGGCTGACCGTTGGGCTTATCTGTCTGCCAGACGATCTTGCCTGTGAAGCCCGTCATCTTCGCGGTCATTTCCACGAGGTCTTTGATTGAGATTTCATAGCCAGAACCGAGATTGACAGGCTCAGAGCCGTTGTATTTTTCCGCGGCGGCGACGATTCCATCGGCGGCGTCTTCCACGTAGAGGAATTCGCGCGTCGGCGAACCATCGCCCCACGCAGGGATTTCCTTGTCGCCGCGTTCGGTCGCTTCGACGGTTTTGCGAATCAACGCAGGGATGACGTGCGATGTTGCCAAGTCAAAGTTATCACGCGGACCAAACAGATTCACGGGCATGAGATAGATTGAGTTGTATCCGTACTGCTGACGATACGCCTGCGATTGCACGAGCAACATCTTCTTCGCCAAGCCGTAGGGTGCATTCGTCTCTTCGGGGTAGCCGTTCCATAAATCTTCTTCCTTGAATGGGATGGGCGTAATCTTGGGATAGGAACAAACCGAACCGACAGCGATAAATTTTTCAATTCCCTTCTCCCATGCTTGATGAAGCAATGGCACGCCCATCATCAAATTGTCGTAAAAGAATTCGGCGGGTCGCCCCATGTTTGCGCCGATCCCACCTGCGAGGGCGGCGAGATGGATGACGATGTCTGCTTTGTAATCAGTGAGGACGCGTGAGATGTCTTCCGATTTTCGTAGATCGTATTGCGAACTGCGTGGAACAAAAATATCAGCCGCGCCACGTGCTTGAAGTTTCTCGACGACGAACGAGCCGAGGAAGCCCGATCCGCCAGTGACGATGACTTTTTTGTTTTGCCAAAAGGTTGAAGGTTGAAGGTTTAAAGGTTTAATGTCAGACATCGTAAGCTACTCCGTCTTCTTTCACACGTCGCGCATTAGGTTGGGATTCCAAATATTGAATAAACCTAGCGAGCTGTTTACTACATATCTCCGCTATTGAAAAAAGGCTATTAAAATCGTCGCCAGAGATATATCCCTGATCCTTTGCGATATAAAGTTGGGCGCGCACTTCGCCAGCCGATCCTTTTGCCCGCCCCAAATATTGGATGAACATGGATTGTGTTTGACTCTCAAAGCCTTCAGCAATATTTGACATGATCGAGACTGCCGCTCGCCGCATTTGGTCACGCAAACCAAAATCACGGGCAAACGCACCATCGGAGGAACACTTGTAAATTAAGTTAGTCAGTTCTTTAGATCTCTGCCAAACTTCCAATTCTTCAAACCGCTTTGCTGTCGTCATCTCTTTCAACCTTCAACTTTAAACCTTTGACCTTAAACTCACTGCACAATAAACTGCGCATTACGATAACGCGTATCCGTCGGGTTCTGGATCAAACCCGTCTTCAACGCGAACAACAATTCGCGGATGCCGTCGTCAACGTCGAGGGTGGTATCGAAGCCGAGAACGCGTTTGATCTTCGCAAACGATACGGTGATGTCACGCATGTCGCCGCCGAAGGTCAGGTCTTTGTATTCCACTTCCACTTCGGGCATGCGCTTGCGGACCAACGCGACGATGTCGTCTTTCGAGTAATTTCCATTGTCGGTGCCGAGATTGAATATCTGCCCGCGGATTTTCGACTGCTCCGCTTCGAGTCCCATGATGACGCCGCGCGCCACGTCGCGGATGTGGACGAACGAGCGCGAGTATCCGCGCTGATAGATGATCAAGACGCGTTTGGTAAATGCTTCCAGCACGAATTGATTCACGATCAAGTCAAAGCGCGTGCGCGGGGACAAACCATATAATGTAGCAAACCGAAACAACAACGGCGCGGTCGGCGAATCTTTTTGTGAAAGTAAAAATTCTTCCGACGCGATCTTTGTCTCGGCATACAACGATTGCGGATTCAACGGCGACTCTTCGGTGACGGGCTTGCCGTCTTGCGATAACCCGTAATTGCTGTACGTGGACGCGAACACGAATCGCTCCACGCCCAAGTCTGTCGCTTGTTCATAAACCATCTTCGTTGAATCAACGTTGTACTTCCACGCGACTTGTTTCCCCACCGCCTGACACGCAGGGAATCCAACAATTGCGGCTAAATGAATCACCGCATCGGGTTTACCCCAACCATCTTTGAGGGAGTCTTTCACGGCGCGCGGTTCGGTCACATCTGTCTTCACAAAGTGAAAATTGGGATGATGCAAAAACGGGACGATGGCTTCACCGCCGAAGAGCAACGAGTCGAGGGCGGTGACGCGGTGTCCAAGCCGAAGCAGTTCGGAGGTCAGAAGCGAACCGATATAGCCCGCGCCGCCCGTGATCAAAATATGTTTCATGAGTTCCCATCCATGTTGAGAGTCACTTTGAATCCATCCACTTGAATCGTTGGCACATTTTTATCGCTCACGATCGTCACGCCCTGTTCGATGCACGTGAGTTTGCACACGTCCACCACATCGCCCTTGCCAACGACGCGCACGCGATCAAATCCCGCCGCGCGAATTTTGGTGAGATGCTCCTTCACGCGCTGTCGCGTTTTGCGATAGATCGAAAACGAGCGCTCGACGTAATCCACCGCGAGACGGGCGCGCAGGGCAATGCCTTCAGGCGTGATGATGTAACGCAACTTTTTTCGCTCGGCGCGCTTGACCTTGACGGCGCCTTTTGCGACGAGCCGCTTGAGATGCCAATTCACGGTTCCCACCGCGACGCCAAGCTGGGTCGCCAGCGTGGACTGATTCACATCTGGATCGTTCTCGATGTTTTCGAGCAGGGTGAGTTCGCGCAGTTCTTCGTTTGTGGTTTCCATAGGATTCATTGGTTCAAAATTCAGTGACTGAATTATAACCGAGAATGAGGGGCTGTCAAACATTGAACTGAGTTTTTCAGAGAGTGTTTCTTAAGTTCGTGAACGGCATGAAAAAAGAGCATCCGCTACAGAGAACACCGAGTTCATAGAAATTTTAAAAGGGTTTTCTCAAAGTTCTCCGCGCGCTGAGTGGCAAAGAAAGAGTTAAGAAACATTCTCTCAGGGCAATCATGGGCGAATTGTTTGGAATAGAACAATCGCAAGCTAAGGATATGAGCCTAACGCGCGAAAAACCTGTCAGCCGAAAAAAAGCCTCGCCAGCAGGAGTTGACCGACAAAGAGAAGGAAAATAACCGTAAGTTGCCCAAGGTGCGCGCCAAAGTCGCATATGCTAGTTCTGGTATCAAGCGTTCTCGAACTGTGAAGGATATTTTCAGAAATACGAAGGATGGTATATCTGGTTTGGTTATGGTGGTTGCTTGCGGATTTCATAATCTCAGCGTCGATCACAGAAAGAAACCTTTGAAACGATGACTGAATTTTATTTCCGATAACCCCTATTGGGTTTGAGCGGTATCAAACCCTCCTTGAAAAGCGCTGCCGTAGCCTCTTTTAGAGACAGGGACGACGCGCGCGCCAAGGGTTTCAGCCATCGCTTGCGAGCCGTCTGAACTTCCATGATCGGCGATAATGATCTCCCCCGCTGAGGCGGTTGTCACGTAGAAAATTTTGCGCCTTGCGAATGCAGGTAGCCAGCGTTTCTGCCTCATTCAAGCAAGGCATGACGATGGAAACCATGGTTTTTTTGTTCATATTGGAATTCATAAGCGCTCAAACACGTATAGGTTGTTGAGCCCCAATTGGAACTTCTGTTGTCGTTTCAACTTGAAACCTTCCGGTAAAAATATATCAGGCAGTTCAGCAGGAGAAAAACCATGGTGTTCCTCCAACGACATGCCATCCACAATCCGAAAAAACAACAAAATAGACAAAATTTTATCCACCAGCAAGGAAGGGACTGTAATCACGATATAGCCTCCCTTTCGAAGCAGTCTTCGGGCTTCTTTGGCTATTGTAGACTTTTCCCGCATGTGTTCAATCGTCGCCAGCAGGGCAAGGACATCGAACGAACCATCTTCAAATGGCAAACTTTCTTGAAACTCTGTAGCCAAAAAGCGATGGCGCGTTCCATTCTCTATTTTCTGATACAGCGGATCCAGCCCGGTGCTGGGAGCGATCTTTTCGCCCAGGAATCCCAGAAATTCACCTTGATGACAGCCAATATCCAACACCCGGCTCCCTTCCGGAATCCAGCGCGCGGCCACCCGCATCCTCCACAGTTGAATAAAATAATCTCCGATTCGCATCTTTCCTCAATTGTTCAATTAATTCAAAACTCGGTGGCGAATTATAATCGGCAACAAGCCGCCGTCACCGAGACCAACCAAATTTATTTAGCCTCAGGCAACGGACAGACAAGTTCAGGCATCGGCTCGCGCGCGAACAACGACGGCGATTCGCCCGTGAGCAAAACAGACAACGCTTCCACATCCTCATTGTCGTTGAGGCAACCTAGCACAATCACATCAGCACCATCTGGAAAGTCAAAATCATGGGATGGCAACGGAAGAATCACATTGGATGATTCTGCGCCAACGAGATAGAACACAACGCGGTTATATGGTCGCGGTTTATATGCGGGCCAGGCGTGGTTGACGGGACCTGAATCTGATTTCAAATAGTATGGGTAGATTGCCTGCCCATACACGATGGTGGCATTCTCGCTTTGAAGGAATCGATTGAGTTCATCTTCGGTAAACGATTGTCCAAGCGACTCGGCGGCAACCGAATACTCATCCATCAATTGTTGAGCAGGTTGTGGTGGATAACGATTTGAAAACAACCGATTCCCATAGGTGACAGCCGATCCAATTAGAAGAAGGGAAACTGCAATCGTCGTTGCATTCATCCAACTTGTGGAAGTTTTTTCAACCGCTTGGGATTCGCTGCTTGTTGAAACATCCCGCATGGATCGGGTAACAACGAACCAAACGATGTAGGAAAACTGAACCAGCCCGATGGAAAAGTAGACGAGGGTGATCCAATCTGCGGGGAGGATGAAGCGCCAGCCTGAGATGCGTCCGACGGAAACGCTGGCGTTGTATCCCATGCCGATCAGCAAAGGCGCGATGGCAAGGTATTTGTTTTTCTTCCACGCAGTTCCGAATCCTAGTGCGATCAATCCGATGTTAATGAATAGCAACAGCCAACTTTGAAATGAAAGTTCGCCTTGCCATGCGCCCCAGAACGATTCAGTGGTCACATATGCCCTCAAACTTTCAACACGAAACGATTGAGGCAAATAAATGTAACTGTAAATCGCGTTGTGAAAATAATGCGCCAAGACGAATCGCAGAACTTCATCGGGATGCTGGAGGATAAAATCCGTGACTTGCTTGTTCTGCGCATCGGACTCTTCCAGCGTTTGACTGGAAACGTCTGTGGTAAACGCTTCGGGGTCCGCAAGTTGGGGCGTGAGGCTATACAACCCAGCCATGTTCGCGCTGTACGGCGATACGGGGCTTTGAAGCGCGATGCGTCCTGTGGTTTGGTAAATCCGCAAGAACCATGGAAGTAAAACAAGCGCAACACCAGCCGCGAATAAGCCAGCATGTATTAATCGCTGACGGAAATTTTCCGCGTTGAATAGGAAGACGATGAGAACAATAACTGGGAGCAGAAGGATGGGATGTCCGCGCGTCAGGGTCAGCAAGCCGAGCGTGCCGCCCAATGTCAAAAGAGAATTGCGACATTCGTTTGGCTTCTCAAACCAGCGGAACATGAGCCAGAGCAGAAGGACGATAAGTCCCATCGAAAACACGTCGCTCAACAGTAATTTTAGATGAGCAACTTGTATAACGTTCGAGAGCGCGATCGAGTTTTGTTCGCGCAGGATCACGAGCAGGCTGGCAACGACGCCCGCTGTTCGATTTCCGATACGGCTGACAAGCAGGTAAACCAAAACGGGAATGACGGCGAGAATTGCGATTTGAAGAAAGATCAGCAAGCCATAATTTTCTCCAGCAAACAAATGCAGGAGAGCCAAAAAGAACGAATACAACGGCTTGACCCAAAAATCGTTGGGCAATGCTGTGCCTGCTAAAAATTTATGCGCGACAGTGTCGTATAGAATCGAGTCGCCAAATGGATAACTCTGAAAGTTCGGCGGATTCGGCTCAAGCACATTGTAGGATATCCGCGCGGGTTGATTCCACCAGAGAAAGACTGCCACTGCCCATAACACAATACAAGCGAATACGTTGACTCGATCTGTTTCGCCAAATCGAACAACGAAGGCATTGAAGGACAACCCAATCCCCCATGCAAGGATCACTTGCGAGATCAACAACGGAACTCCAGGTCCCTGCCAGTAGATTGCGTCGGGAGTAAGTCCGATTTTAGTCAACGCGATGAAGGCAATGAGGAGTGCGAGTAGAAGAAGAACAATTCCACTTGGAACAAGGGATGAACGATACGTTTGAAAAAGATTCGATCCGCTTCCTTTGATGAAAACAAAACTTATTATGAATTGAAGTGCGATCAGAGCGAACCACACAAGGATTGGATACAAACGATCACGATACGAGGCAAGCGATCCCAAATTCTGATTCGAGGACAATAACAGGTAATAAGTCAAACCGCCTAATGCGAGCAGAGTCCAGAATGTTTCAGTCTTGCCCCAAAGATTGTCTACGATCTTTCCAAGTTTCAGATCAAGCCAGTTACTCTTGAAAGTTGCGATCAACACAAGCAAAGCCGCGAGAGACAGAAAAAGCACAGTCACCAACAGGATCAACCGAAGCGCGGAATATTGCAGGAAGACCACCGACTCCGCTTCGCTGGGCGCGGTCAGATACTTCCAGAACACGAACATCCCTTCGATGAAAACAAGGGACAGGTTAAGTCGCAGAATAATTATTTTTCGTTGTGAGAATCTCTTTGAATCCATTATGATTCCTTGAATGATAAAATGTTACCACACTAAAAAATTGACATGAAAACATCCTCTTCATTCGACGCATCGGGCATCGCCTACCAACAATCTCGCATTTCCCATTGGGATGCCATCGCGCGCAAAACCGATTCGTGGCGCGGCATGGGCAAGTGGTATCACCAGCGGCTTGCAGAAATTTATCGCTTTCATGTTGCGCCAAATCTGAGCGTGATTGAGATCGGTTGCGCGGACGGGAAACTGCTCGGCGCGTTGAACCCCGCGCGTGGTGTGGGTGTGGATTTTTCACCAGAGATGATTCGCCGAGCAAAAACAAAATATCCGAACGTTGAATTTATCGAAGCCGACGCGCATGATCTTTCGGCGATCAACGAGACGTTCGATATCATCATTCTCTCAGACCTTGTCAACGACTTGTGGGATGTGCAACGCGTTTTTCAAGAAATTAAAAAACTCTGCACTCCGCGCACGCGCATCCTCATTAACTTTTACAGCAGGCTTTGGCAATTGCCGCTTGGCATCGCGCAGAGACTCAACCTTGCCGCGCGCAACCTCTATCAAAACTGGCTGACGCGCGAAGACATGGTCAACCTGTTACAACTTGCAGGCTTTGAATCAATAAAAATCACGCAGGAGATTCTTTTTCCGCTTCCGTTGGGCGGGCTGGCGAATAAATTTCTCGTCCGCTTGTGGCCCCTGCATCATCTCGCGCTGTCGAACTTCGTCGTGGCGCGACCCAGCCCCCAGCGGGCGAAAGAGCCGAGCGTTTCGATCATCGTCCCCGCGCGGAATGAATCGGGCAACATCAAATCCATCTTCGAGCGGACTCCAAAAATGGGACGCGGGACCGAACTCGTCTTCGTGGAGGGACATTCGAAGGATGACACGTACGCGGCGATCCAGCGGGAAGTGAAAGCGCATCTCTCCACTCCCAGCCTGATTCTCCAACAGTCGGGCATCGGCAAAGCGGACGCGGTGCGACTCGGCTACGCCAAAGCCACTGGCGATGTGCTGATGATCCTTGATGCGGACTTGACCGTGCCGCCCGAAGACCTGCCGCGTTTTTATGACGCGCTCGTTTCGGGCAGGGGCGAATTCATCAACGGCGTGCGGCTGGTGTACCCGATGGAAAAAGAAGCGATGCAAACGCTGAACTTTTTCGGCAATAAATTTTTTAGTCTCGCGTTTTCGTGGCTGTTAGGACAACCCATCAAAGATACGTTGTGCGGAACAAAAGTGTTGTGGAAAGATGATTATGAACGCATCGCCGCGAACCGTTCGTACTTCGGCGATTTCGACCCGTTCGGCGATTATGATCTGATCTTCGGCGCGGCAAAATTGAATCTAAAAATTGTGGACCTCCCCATCCGCTACCGCGAACGGACGTATGGCTCAACCAACATCTCGCGTTGGAAACATGGGTTGTTGTTGTTCCGCATGATCGCCTTCGCCGCGCGGCGGATAAAATTTGTTTAGCGAAACAATCCCGAAGGGATGTTAGGGTTATAGGATCAAGAATCCGATTCCCAAATCCCGAAGGGATGACATTATTCGTTGAAAAATCTATGTCACTCCTTCGGAGTTATGATTCACGTTTCATTCAATCTATAATCATTTGACCCCTTCGGGGTCACGAGCAATTACAAACCATTTACAAAGAAACCTATCATGGGAATTAATTTACATCAAGACCTCATCAACAAAAATCACGAGTTATGGAATCGCAAGCCGATCCTGCGGACTGCGTATCAGGATTTGTATCGAATCGCGGCGACGCAGTTGAGCGGACTGCCCGATTCAAATATCGTCGAACTCGGCTCGGGCATGGGACACATCCGCGACGTGATTCCAAACTGCATCACCACCGAGTTATTCCCCTTCCCATGGATTGACCGAATCGAGAACGCGTACAAACTATCGTTTGAGGATGAATCGATTTCTGATCTAATCTCAACCGACGTGTTTCATCACCTAAAATATCCTGGCACCGCGTTGAACGAACTTCACCGCGTCCTCCGCAAGGGCGGACGGGTCATCCTGCTTGAACCGTGCATGAGCCTGCTGGGATTGCTCGTGTACGGCGCGTTCCACGTTGAGCCGATTGCCATCACGGAAAAAATCGAATGGCTCGCGCCGAAAGATTGGTCGCCCGAACATTTGGATTATTACGCCGCGCAGGGGAACGCCACGCGCATCTTCGTTGGTAGTCGTTATCGTTCACAACTCACGGCATGGAAGAGCGTCAAAACCATCCGCCTCTCGGCGCTGGCTTATGCCGCCTCAGGTGGGTATTCGGGTCCGCAACTCTACCCGACGGGGATGTATTCGGCTGTAAAATCAGTAGAGAAAATTCTTGATATGTTCCCATCCCTGTTTGGGACGCGGTTGCTGGTGGTGCTGGAGAAGTGAACTACGGACACACCCTCTCCCCCTCCTGCGGGACATACAAAGCAATCTCATCTTCGGGGAAAGACTCTTCAAGGCGGTAATTGCACAAAATCGGGCGCATGATTCCGCGCACCCAGGCATTGTTCTCCTCTGAGAAGGCTCGCCGCCGCGCAAGGATCTTGAACGTCAGCGGGTCAACGACGATCAGGTCGAAGCGTTGGGATTCCATCTCTTGCTTGAAGTGAGCGAGGAACTCCTCGTTGTTCGACATTGCCATTTCCATCAGTTCTTCGCGCTCGTATTCGGGAACGAGGGTCACATTGTGAAGCATTCCCATTGAAATGAGATGACGTTGCGTGATGAAGAGAATCTCTCCGCCGTTGGCATTGACCTCATCCACGTGTTCCTGCAAACGTTGCAAGACCGCGTCGGTTCGGGAGGGGTTGTAGGTTTTGAAGGCAATATTTGATTGAGTCAAAAACAAAATGGGGATGACGATGATTGACATCACGTTGCCCCAAGGAAGCGGAATGAATTCCGCTGTACGATTGGATTCGGGTGTGTAGCGGGCAAAAACCAGATACGAAAACACGATCAACAGCATGGTGAAATATGCATCGAGGTTGTGCAGGTCTGCGCCGCCGCCGATTTTGAGGCTGACGATCAGTCCGCCGACAAACAGTGCAAGCAACGCGGCAAGGATGAAAGATATTCGCACGGGATGCCAGTCCGCGCGGCGGGAGCGGAATTGCGCGTACAGCACGATCCACATCGGGAGGGAGACAAAGAGCGCGGCGGGCAAAATACCGAACGCGTAGGATTCGTTCGGCAGTAAGCGATACCATAACAACGGCGAAGATAAACTGGTGAAAAAATCTTCTGGGTTGGGAATACCCGATAAAGCAATATAGATTTGCATTGAAGCAAACGCAGTGACTGTCCCAACCACGAACCACAACGCGGGTTTGAGCAGGTAACTGAAAATCACACGCAATCCATAAGCGGACGTTAGAGAACGTCCGTTACACGCTAATGGAACTTCCAACAAATACAACACGGCGGCGATCATGCCTGGCATCACGTACCAGTTGACGCGACTCGTCCCAGCCCAGAGGGAAGCCAAAAGAACGGCGAACCAACTTCGAGCGGGGTGATGAGGCGAGAATCCCCAGAGGAGAATCAGCACGGGGATCGTCAAATGCAGATAGATGGGTCCCATCAACAAAAAGAGAATCATCCACATGCCCGCGAAAATTTTCACGCCACGATTTCGAATCGCAAGGCGCGACATCAACGCAGGCACAATCAAGCCCGCGAGCGCGATCCGCAAAAACGTTTGCCAGAAACGATGCGCCCACAACGGCGCGTCGAACCAATACGGCGGCGCGAGCAACGCGTGCAGTGTTGGGTGAAGGATGGGTAGCGGAAATTGTTCGCCGAAAATTTCGCGCGAGAGAAACAACGATGGATAATAATAGCGGCTCGTCTCCGACCAGCCCATCGAAAACGGATACGCTGTGACCGATGGAATGTTGATGAGCAAAAGTTGCAACACCGATTGACACAACATGAACACGATCAACGCGATGGGCAACGATAATTCTTTGCGAAAAATTTTTACGCCCCACATGCCCGCGAGCGCGAACATCCAAAAGATGAGCATTCGCACCCACGCTTCGCCGCCGAGAATTTCTTGAAAAAAAGAATTTGAAATTACAAATGGGAAGCCCGCCAATGCAACGATGATGACGATGATGCCAATCTTTTTTGGGATGAAACCCAACGCTTCGACTCGACCCCATAGCGAGTCGCCCGTTTTCGTGAAACTGATTCCCAGCCCCAACAGCGCCAGCGACGCGAGCATCGCAAGCGCGGCGATCCCCGCCTGCCATGAAGTTTGTGTTGAAAGATTTACATCCAACTTCGCGGCGAGATTAATTAAATTCCAAATCGAAAGCAGTGGAAGCGCGGCGGTGACGATGAGTATCACGCGCCAGAATGTTGATCGGGAGGGAGGGGTGATGAAGTTCATAAAATTCTTGTACATATCACCCTGAGGGAGCGATAGCGACCGAAGGGTCTCTCATGACGTGGTAGAGATTCTTCGCCGCAAAGAGCAAGAGCGCGGCTCAGAATGACATTACCTTGTTGCAATCACCCGAATCGTCGCGGCGGTATCTTCATCCATATTTCCGCTGACGAACTCGGGCTTGATGTGTTGCTGGAGTTTGAGGAATGCCTCTTTTTCGCTGGTGAGAATTTCGATCTCGACGTTTGCAAAACAATCTTCAAACGCTTTGCGATAATTCCATAAGCGATAACGGTTGTGATTGCTGGACGGGTTCAGCCAATTCCTCCACGTACTCTCGGAGAAGCGCAACATCTCGAACGGATATTTGAAGAAGTGGTCGCGCAAATCCACAAAATGGATGTGCAGACCGTCGGGCTTGGTGAGCGCGGCGAGGGCGCGGGTAATGCCTTCCACATCGTCAACGTGTTCATAGACCGAACTGCTTAGCACAAAATCTACTGGCGCAATATCGCCGCGCGTTTGCAGGTCACGGATGTCGTCTTCGAGCAGGGTCATCCACTCGGGGCGCGGACGCCATCCGCTTTTGTCTGCAAAGAAATATTTGTCTTCCGCTCCGTACAAGCGACGGTTGTGAGGCTCATCGGGAGGCGCGTATTTGTCGCACAGAATCACATGCTCCGCGCCTTCTTTCAGCAAGCCGAAACCCATGTCGAAACGTCCGCCATAGCCGAAGACCAACACGCGCTTGCCTTTGAACGACAAATTACGCTCGTTCAGAATATCCACGTAGCGTTGGACGGCGGCGAATGGGTTGCTCGTTTCCAATCCAGGGCGGATGATGATGTTCCGCAACAACAATGCCCGCACAAGTTTTTCGGGCATGAAGTGACGGATGAGGCGAGGGAGGAGGTAGGGGAGGTTCAAGGAATAAACCCAAAAAATTAACCGCGAAGATCGCAAAGAACGCGAAGACTTTTAAAGGTTTTCTTAGCGCACTTCGCGTGCTTAGCGGTAAAGATTCTCACACAGAAAATTCTTTCAACACGGCGATGACAGTCTTTTGCTCATCCTCAGTCATATTCGTATAAAACGGCAGGCGGATCAATTGGTCGCTGATCTGTTCGGTCACGGGGCAATCGCCAACCTTGCCGCCATACTTCTCACCCATCGGCGAGAGATGCAACGGCAGATAATGAAACACTGCTTGGATTCCGCGTTCTTTCAGGTGAGCGATGGCTTTTGTCCGCGCTTCGAGGTTGGGGAAGAGCATGTAAAACATGTGATAAGTCTGTTCGCAATGCGCGGGGACGAACGGCATCTGCACGTGGTTCTCCTCCGCCCAATCGGCGAGTTCCTTGTAATACGTTTCCCAAATCCGCTTGCGCGCAGATTGAATCTCCTCGCGCTTTTCTAGTTGCGCGAACAAATGCGCCGCGAGAATTTCGGACGGGAGGTAACTCGAACCAAGATTGACCCACGTGTATTTATCCACCTGCCCGCGGAAGAAGCGACTGCGGTTCGTCCCTTTTTCACGCAGGACTTCGGCATCCTCGAAATATTTCTCATCGTTGATCAGCAACGCGCCTCCCTCGCCCGACGTGAGATTCTTCGTCTCGTGGAAAGATTGCGTCGCCATCACGCCGAACGTGCCGAGGTCCTTGCCTTTGTATTTGCCGAACAGTCCGTGCGCGTTATCTTCGATGACGGGAATCTTGTGACGATTCGCGATCTCCATGATCGCGTCCATTTCACAGCCGACGCCTGCATAGTGGACGACGACGATGGCGCGCGTCTGCGGCGTGATCAAAGACTCAAGTTTAGATTCGTCGAGGTTGAGCGTGTCAGGCCGCACGTCGGCAAAGACCGCTTTCGCGCCGCGCAGGGCAAAGGCGTTGACAGATGAAACAAATGTGAACGATGGAACGATGACCTCATCCCCCTCTTTTAATTCCAACAACAGCGCGGACATTTCCAGCGCATGCGTGCAGGAGGTGGTGAGCAACGCCTTCGGCACGTTCATCGCCTGTTCGAGGATGGCGTGCGATTTCTTGGTGAAACTTCCATCGCCCGAAAGATGCGACGACTGGATGGCTTGCTGAATGTATTCGAGTTCGTTACCGACGTTCGTAGGTCTGTTGAATGGAATGGGCATTAACTTTTCTCCTTGAACTATTTGATCTCTACTCAGCCACAGAGTCCACAGAGACCTTTGAGAAAAACCTCTTTTTTTCTCTGTGCTCTCTGTGGCGAAACGATTTTCAGAAGAGGGCTATTCTTCCAAATACTTCGCACACGCTGAAATATCTTCTTTCGGCACAAGCAGTTGAATTCTAACTTTTTTCAGCGTGTCCAACGGTTCATAAAAACACAACACAGGCGCGGAAACCCACTCGACCCACGCGTTGTTCTCTTCGCCAAAGTTATCTTCCTCGGTTTGAATCCGTTCGTGGAGCGGGTTGGTGATGATAAGCGAGAAACGATGCGCGGCGAGGTCGCGATAAAAACTTTGGAAATACGATTCGCTCGCGCTCATCGCTTCGTTGATGAGTACCTTTTTATCATACTCTGGCACAAGCGGAACGCCCGTGATGTCTTTGAACGTGAGCAGTTGCCTCTGGTCAATAAAAAGGATCTCGCCCTTTGGCGCGGCTTCGTCAATCGCGTTGCGAATATCTTTCAACGCCTTATCCGAATCATTTTCATACGGAAGCAATTCGGGGAACGGACCTTGTGGCGGAATATCGGCGAGGGTCATCACCCAGGTCATGTCCTCCTCCGCCACTCGATTCGGCGAGATAAATTTCATCGGGTAGTATGCGGGGTATACAACCATGAAAAGCAACACGATTCGAATCCACAAAGGTGATGCACCGCTTTCGAGAATCCACTTCGCGCCCGAATGATGCCACGCCATCGCGCCCGCGAACAGCAAACCGATGATGAACATATCCATGTTGTGCAAGTCGCCGCCGCCGCCGATCTTCACGCTGACGACCAAGCCGACGACGAGAAACGCCAGCAACGGCAGAATGACCGCGAGTTTCTGCAATGAGTTCAACGCCCAGCGACGCGTGGACGAAAGATAAATCAACACGCTAATCAACGCGCCAACGGCAAGCAATAAGCCAAGCAAAATCCCTTCTGGGTATGTGGCGTTCGGGAATAGCCGATACCACAACAACGCCTGCGAGCCTGCTTCCGAAGCAACACCTGACACCGTCACGCCAGAACCAAGGCTGGAGACGTCTGCCGATTCTGTCCCGCCTGCAATTAACAGCGTCGCTTGAGCGATCCATGCGGGGAGGAAGAACGGCGCGGCATATCCGCCGAGTATGCCTGCCACGCCGACTGAAATTGCGCGCGCCCAGACAGTGCGATTCAGTTGAGTCTCCGCTTGATTTTTTGAACCGCGAAGCCCGCTAAGGTCGCCAAGTTTTAATTCTTTCTTTGCGTGCTTCGCGCTCTTAGCGGTAAATTCTGAAAAAGATGGATTCGCGCTACTGAACTCCAACATCGCCGCCCACATGCCAGGCGCGAACATCCACGTGTAACGACTCACTTCGGCAAAATAACTTGTAACAAAAATTAGTGGAACTGCAAGCCACAACGGTTTGCCCCACGCGAACGCGACGAAGATCGCGCACCACAACAATGGCGGGTGGATGGGACCTTGAAGCACGAAGATCATCGTCCACACTGAAACGAGAATCCATTGCCAACGTTTGAACTGAGACGACTTAAACGCGACGAGACCGAGAATGAAATACGGAACGACATTCACCAATCCCGTCCACAAGCGCGCTTGCCAGATGGTGACATTCGGGAGCAGGAAGGGAATCCCGCCGATGAATTGCCTGCCGACATCGAGCAAAACGGGAATGGGTTTGTCTTCGGGGTAGATGTAAATGTCACGCCCGAACAGGATTGAATAATCCCACCAGCGATTCCCCTCCGACCAGCCCAGCGAGAACGGATAACTCGTCACGTTGCCGAGCGACAAGATGAAGACCGCCGCGCCTGAGATCAGAGTCAACGCGGATAACACTCCCAGCCATTCAACCGCTTTTTCATCGGAACGTGTCAACAGGAAGCCAAGCAAAATCGCCGAGACCGCCCACAGCAACCAGCGCAGGTATTGTCCGTGCAGGACGAGTCCCCAGGCGGTGTATTGAAGAATCCAAATAGGAAGGATGAGAACCACCGCGCCCAAGACCCAACGCCCAACGCCGAGTTTATTTCGAAGTTTCGCCACGCGGGCAAGCGCAGAAAAAAACTTTTCATTGCGCCATGCGGCGAGGATCGTTCCCTCAAGGCAGAGGACGCAGAATAACTCGAACAGAATAAATGCGACAAACCATTTAAGCGAGAACAAGCCCAGCCATTCGCCTGTCCCCCAGGTGATGTTATAGAATTCGAGGCTGGCGGCGGTTAATAAAAATGTGGCAAGCGCGATGACGAGCAATCGCAAATACAGTTCACGGGTGTTTGGCATTCGTTTCTCTACATATGTGTAGGGGACGTTCTCTAACGTCCCCGTTGGCGCTAGAGAGCGCCAACTACACGCGTAATCTCTTCAAAAAATTTCAGGCGGAGTTCTTCCTTGCGCGTCGAATCGATTCGATCCTTCAGCGCCCCACGGTCCGCGCGGACGCCGCGCATTCGGTACGCAAACTCGCGGATGGCTTCTCCGTGGGTCTGAATGTTATCCTCTTTGTTGGGAATCTTCAACAGGAAATCAAAACCCGCCTCGTCGAGGTCGGTGTCGGTGTATGCTACCACGAGCGGAAGCCCCAACGCGAGACATTCGCGGCTTTTCAATGTGGACGCTTCATCCAATTGAATGCGATGCAACGCCAGCGAACTGATCGCAACGTCGGCGCGGGCAAGCACTTTCAGATATTCATCAGAAGAAAGATAACCGTGCAAATTCAAATTGGAAGGCAGTGGCTCATATTGAGGCAAAGAGTCGTATCCAATAATATCGAGTTGCACATCCGAGAAGCGACGCGCGAAGTCTACGAGTTTATCCACTCCATGCCAAACATAACCAGGGCTTCCGATGAAAACCAAACGCGGCGTTTCATTCGATGGAGCGGGCAATGGCGTGAATGAATCAACGTCTATGCCGTTAGCAATGACACGCGTCGGCTTGCGATAAAAAGCAAAGGCGGGAGAAAACTCCAATTCGCGCGAGACAGTCACAAGTCCGCGCACGAGGCGCAGAAAAATCCCGCGCGTGAATCGGTTGTACAAACTATACATCCCGCCCAAATCTTCGTGCTGAGTCAAATCGTTCGTGTTGATCTCTTCGATCACGGGCGCGATCCGCATCAGGCGATGTGCGGGGTAGACATAAATTCCGTAACGCAAATAAATGATGTCGGGCTTGAACGCTTCCACCGCCTTGATGAGTCGACGCGCCGCGCGGATGCGATTGAATTCAGTGAAAATTTTTCCGCGCGATTCATACGGGATGACGTGCGCTTCGATCAACCTTTCGGCTGGTTCGCCAGCGGGCGCGTGCATGAACAACCGAGCCTCATGCCCCATGCCGCGCCACGTTTCAAGTTGACTTTGAATCTTCTTCCCCACACCCGAATTTTTTGTGCGCGCCCAATGCAGGCTAACGTACGCGATGCGCATTACACCTCAGCCTGATGCGCGCGTTTTTGGCGCGCGCGATACCAATCGCGCCCGAGCTTATACAACCCCTTCAATAGCGGACCCTCGATCACGCGCCCATACGACGGATAATCCCAAAATGTTTTCTTCGGCGCGTTGAGGATTGACTCGAACTCGTCATCGGTGAGACCCAATTTCTTGACGACATACTCACGATCTTCTTCTTGCATCGTGGGTTGATATGTTGGCTTATCCAATTCTTTCAATGCGGCATCGCGTGTCGTTTCACCTGAGCAGATCAAACTCGAAAGATGCGAGCGGCGTTTGTCGTAGCCGAATTTGGTCGGCAAAATATAACCTTGATAAAAACGCGTGTAAATTGACTCGTAATGTTTGCCGCCGTAATATCGCCAGCCCAATTCTTGTTCAAGAATTTTCATCGCTTCGGTTTTGTTGAAATCAATGTAGTTCAAAATATCCACGCGGCGATGCGTGAGCAGACGGCGATAGTAGGTGAAGAAGCCGATATGCGGAAAAGTTTTGAGTCTGCCGTGCCCAAAGAGTTGATTCACACTGCGGATGTACTTCCAATCAAAATGCCCCTGCGACCAGGCGCGCGGCAAATGTGTTTCGGTGCGCACGTTGAATCCCGACACGATGTATTTCACTTTGAGTTTATCCGCGAGGTCGCCCAACACCGCCCAAATCGCATGATCGCTTGGGATTTCCGAATCAGGCGTGGATGATTTGAGGAACGCCACTTGCAAGCCTTTGAACTCTTCCCAATCCAGCACTTCGGTATGGAGGTCAATGCCGAGGCGTTTCAACGTCTCCTCGATATTTTTCACGGCGAGTTCGGAATCCCAGCCGTTATCCATGTGCACAGCCAGCGGACGCAGTCCCATCTTCTTGACGAGGTACGCCACGTAGGTGCTATCCACGCCGCCGCTGACGCCGATGAGACAATCATACGGTTTGCCGCGCCCGTCACGCTTCATCTGCTCGACAAGTTTTTGCAGATATTCCTCACCCGCTTTGCCCGTGACAACTTTTTGTTTCATCAAACGGTCATGGTCGTGGCAATGATTACAGACACCGTCCTCGTCGAAAACGATGTTGGGGTCGGTCGTGTCCATCAAACAGCGCGTGCAAATTTTATAACTAGAAACCATTTACTCTCCAATCAAATTCCATCTATGTCGTTGCGAGGAGCGAGCGATAGCGAGCGACGAAGCAATCTCCTCGCAATATAATTTCCCTGTTGGGGATGCAGTTCGATTTACTTGGCAAATCGTGCATCCCGCTCGCAGTGCAACTGCTCGCGAACAAAAACAGATTGCTTCGTCGCGAAGAACAAGAGCGCTCCTCGCAATGACATGATCGTTTCTACGGTATTGCTTTCTTCAATTCTTCCTGCGTGGGATAACTGATCAACACGCCTCGCAACGGACCTTGGAAGACGAACATGCTCCCAGCCGCCGCGGCGGACGCGCCCGCCTTCACCGCCTCTGCCAGATGCTGGATATTTCCCGCTCCTCCGCAAGCGACAACTGGCACAGTCACCGCTTCAGATACGCGCGTGATGAGGTCGAGGTCGTAGCCTTGCATCGTGCCATCGCGGTCAATCGAGTTGATAAATATCTCGCCCGCGCCTTGCTTCTCCATGTCAATGGAAAATTTCACGGGGTCAAGACCCGTGCTTTTCTTGCCCGCGCGTGTATAGACTTCGTATTTGCCGAACAACGTTTTCTTCACGTCAATCGAAATGACCACCGCCTGACTGCCCGCATGATCTGCCGCGGCGCGAACCAGTGACGAGTTCTCCACCGCCGACGTGTTCAATACAAATTTTTCCACGCCGATCGAAAGCAATTGCTTCACATCGTCCATGTCGCGAATGCCGCCGCCGTAACCCAACGGCATAAAACACTCGCTCGTTATCTTTTTCAACAATTCGAAATTCGGGCGGCGGTTTTCGGTTGTGGCGAGGATATCTAAAAAGATTAACTCGTCCACTTCTTTATCGTTGAAGATGCGCACGATGTTGATCGGGTCGCCGAGATATTTCGGGTCTTTGAACTTGACCGTCTTCACCAGCCCCTCACCCTTCAACAACATGCACGGAATTACGCGGGGGCGAATCATGACACACGCTCCGCGAAATTTTTCAACAACTGCAACCCAAACTTGTGACTCTTCTCGGGGTGAAACTGCGCGCCGACGATGTTGCCCTTGCCAAGAATCGAATGGATGGTCACGCCATACTCGGTCTCGGCAAGCACCGCGTCCGTATCTTTCGCCACCACATGATACGAGTGAACGAAATAAAAACGCGAATCGGCAAGCAGACCGTCCACGAGCGGATGCTGACGCCGCACATGAATCTCATTCCACCCCATGTGCGGGATCTTTAGATTCGCGTGCTCCGCGTCGAATTTGAATCGGATGGTCTCCGCATCGAACCACCCCAAGCCTGCTTCAGTTCCCTCTTCGGACCCTCTCGTCATCAGTTGAAGCCCCACACACAAACCTAGCACGGGAACTTTCTTCTCCAGCACAAGTTCACCGACGACGGGAACTAATCCTGTTTCGCGGAATTTTCGCATCGCCGCATCGAACGCGCCGACGCCAGGCAAGATCAATTTTTCTGCATCCCGAATCACCGCAGGGTCAGAGGACGGCTCCGCTTTGAAGCCTGCCTTCTTGAACATATTCTTAATGGAGCCAAGGTTGCCGACTCCGTAATCTACAATGACGATCATTATTTCCTTTTGTGATACGTACAAATCGAACGCCTGGGAAAAATCCTTGCAAGAACAATGTTCATTTGCCAAACCCGGCAGTCATTGAAAAGAACCATTTTCGAAGAATAGGTCTTGCAAGGAATAAACCAGCGTAATAGAGAACACACACAATCAAACTTGCCAGAACAACCAGCACGGGCGACTCGGACCAAAGCATTTTAGCCGGCAGTAGCCCCACAAGAATAATCACGCTCAAATATATCATCTCAAAAAGCCAACTGGAAATTTTCTTCGCGGAGACGTCACAAGCCCTTAGTATCCAAAAGGCAATTGCGGCGTAGCAAATTACACCTGTGAGAGAAAATAAAGCGATGGCGATTCGGGCATCCTTTGCCATCACGCCTATAATAATGGAAATGATACGAGTCCCCAAAAGCACAATATTAAAACCCAGCCCAACTTCCTGCCTACCCAGTGTATTAAGAATACCATGCAAAGGCGAACTGACAAAAACAAATAGAGTCCATAACCCGAGAATTTGTGCGTAGCGACCGGCCTCAGCCCAGCTGGAACCAAAAATCACCGTAAATATTTCCTGCCCGGAAACCATCAATACCACAACCGGACATAGAGCAACCAGCGCCAAAGCATAGGTAACGTTTTCAACCATCAAAGTGAGAAGCCCATCCTTTTTTTTCTGCTCTGCCTCTTGAAAAAACACTTGCGCGACGGATGTGCCAATCAATGAGAACGGCGCAAAGATTACCCTCATCGCCAGCCCAAAATATCCGACCGCTTCAACAGAAAAATAGCGGGCAAGCACGAATGAAGGAAGTTGCCAGGATAAGGTATTTAGCAATCCCGATGGAATGTCGAAAAGCGGATATTTCTTAAAATGGCGCATTCCGAACCACATTCTTTCCCATTGCAGGGAAAGCGTTAGATGCCTTAACTTACCAAATCCCAAAGCTAATAACAGAGCGAAAAGAAAGCTTCCCGCCACCGTCGAGGCAATCAAGACAATTCCTCCAGCCTCTGTCAACCATCCTAGAATTAATATGCATCCCACCAGCACCCCGGAAGAAAGTATTCTCGCAATTGCTATTTTCCCAAAGTCGCCGGCGCGCGAGGTCCAAAAATACAATCCATTTCCCACCCCCGAAAATAAAACAACCAGAGGTACCAAATACAGAAACCTTTCAAACTCAGGAAGGTTGGTCCATTTTGCAAAAACACCGCCCCAAAGATATACCGCAAAAAGCACAACGATAGACGAGATGAGCGAAAAAAGGATGCTGATGCCTAATTGAGACAGCGCCTGCTCTTCATCATCAGCATTAATGATGGAAAATTCATACCGAAAACTGGCAATGCTCCCTAACACGGTCTGAATGGCAATAAAGACAGACCAAAAACCAAATTCATCGACTGTAAACATTCGAGTGATTAGCGGGGTTGCCAGGATAAGAAATGCCTGGCTAATACCAGCGCCCGCCATCAATTTGACCACATTCTTGGAAAACATTGGATATGCCCTCAAAACCTGATTAATTCGATGAAATTCGATCCAGGGAACGGCGCGGGAAGTGGCGCGCGCTGTTCTCCATCAGCGCATCGCTAAACTCGTATACCGATGACTCGATATGACAACCACCGCATATAAACAATTTGCAAGGCAAACGTCAAGCCTGTGCCGATTGCCGATCCAATCATTCCAAACGGGGGAACCAGCATGATGTTCAGGATCAGGTTTGTAAGAAAAATGATAAATATCAACAACGTTTGACTGGCAGGATGGCCCGTCTGGTTAAATATCATCAAGAGCGGCAAATACCCCCCGCCGAGGATGGCGCCTGCCATAAGGGCAAAAAGAGGCGCTTGCGAAGCGGCAATATCCGGGTTTGGAACAACCTTATATATCAACGGATATCCCAAACAGATAAGAATGCCCAATGGAACAAGGGCAAGATAAGACAAATTCCTGATCTTCCAAAGGGTCCTTTGAAAAGCATCCCTGCTCTGCGAATAATAATTTTGTGTGATGAGCGGATTCACCACCGTTCGAATGACCGTCGGGAACTGTGAAAATCCCTCCACAACCAGGGCGGCAAAGCTGTATATTCCCACCACGCGATCAGACGCAAACAAACCCAATATAATCACATCGATACGCGTGTTCACATCCAAGAGTATGTTTCCGCCTGCGGCCTTTAAGCCAAACACTGCATGCGAATAGTAAAGGTCTTTATATGACAATAATTGACGAAAATCCAAATACTTGCGCGCCGAAACCAGCATGATGAAAAACAACAAACTCTCCGCGCAAGAGAAAATTATGGGCGCATAATAACCCGGCGCGCCCGACCAAACGAGGAGCAGTAGAAATAACAACATGAAAATGAACCGTAGCGCCTGAAAAATCGCGTAGGCTTTCATTTTGCTTAATCCATTGAGCAAGGCAAGTATGGTCTTGTTCAGAGAAAAAAACAACAGCCCAGGAGCAATGCAAACGACGCCGATCCCCACCTCCGGGCTTCCCAGAGCAACACCAAAATAATCGCTCATAGCATAGGCGGTAATTGCAAAAAACATGGAGGTCAAAAGAGTAAGGAGAAAGCCCGACGAGAAAATTTGCTTCACCCGGTCCAGTTCGGTGTGCGATTGCGAAACAGACTTAAGCACGGAAAGATGAACTCCCCCGACCGCCACTTGCGAGAACAAAATGTAGATCGCATACACCTGATTAAAAATCCCCAAAACGGCAACGTCATAATAAAACGCTACCACGAAATTCAATCCTAATCCGACACCGGCGATGATCCCAAAACTCGCCATATTCCATAAGATGCCGTTTAGCTGTTGAGGAGATTTGACAATACCAGAAGGAAATGCAAATGGCAATTTGTTCACAATATAGCGAATCCATCAGTGCGGATAAGTTTTATAGCGCTGAGACTGTTTTCACACAACAACTCGTCCCCTTCTCGACTATTCGTGACAGTCATTAGTATTACAGCGCAAGGTTGCCCGACGATGAAAACCATCCACGAATGAAAAGCCACGAATAAGCGAATTGCGGGACGAATATTCGTGTATTCGTGAAAATTCGTGGACGGTTTACTCAACTTACGCATTCGTTTACGAACTTTGCGCTGTACTATTAGGATGCCAATCAAAACTGAAGGCGAACTTCCGGGGTGGGTTGCCCTCCCCGAAGACGAGTTCCCTGCGTGGGGAGCAGGGCTTAGCCGCCGCGTTTTTGATAAAGCTTTTGAGCAGTGTTTATCTTTCGCATGGCGAGGTCAAAGTCGATCCCGAGAATATCGCAGTACCATTGAATACTATCGTATCGAGGTTGGTTCTCTTCCCGCACACGCGCCAGCGCTTCTTCTCGAGAAAGCATCCCCTCACGGATCTGATTGCTTCGAAAGGTGTCATTTTCTGTGAGACCAGCCATTGTATAGTAGATATAGTTGTAAAAAGAAGCCGTACCGTCACCGATACGCCAGGTGGCTTTTGTGTCTGTGGCTCTTTCCCAATTGTACTCATCGAGAATGGTCCGATCGACTTCCTGTTCGTTCCACTCGACATATTGAAAAATATTCACGTAGTTATGCGGGATGAAATAATACGAAAGGTATGCGCCGAAGGTGTCCAGAAGCGACGAATTCAGGTATCCCGTATTTCCAAGGAACTGTCGCGCATAATATGCCGCCAGTTTGAATTTGTTGGATAACGACAATGTATAGGTGTGCTCGCTTTCAAACCGAGGCGCTATGCCACAGAAACCCGACTTAAACTGTGTGGTTTCATACAAATTCTCGCAAAGAATAACAATCTTATTTTCCGTTTGTTGCCTGACCTTATTGGCGTAATAAAAATATTGTTTGTCGCCAGCCATGAACAACGGGACGGTTCCCAAATCGGGGGTCTCCAGCCAAGCCAGCACATTTTTGCGAATATTGCTTCGTTTTCGAACGATATCCGCCGATACCAAAATATTTTCAACGCCGAGTTTGCCGCAGATCCGCATTTGATTCCGGCGGCCAAGATCGGTGATCATGCCCCAGTCGTAGGTGTAGGTTACAGGGTTCATGCCCAAAACCTTCTTGAGGAGGTGAACGCCGTAACTGGAGTCGCGCCCGCCGCTAAAGGCAACCAGACAATCGGGCTCTCCGTTCGTCTTTCGATGAGGTTCCAAGATCGCCTGGAGCGCATCCATCCCCAACACGGAGATTGGCTGGTAACTTCGACAATAGTTACAAACGCCGTTTTCATCAAACTGGATAAAAGGCATTGTTTCCGGGAGGATGCATCGCGCACAGCGACGCAACGAGTTGACGATCTCCTGATTACGAGGAAATTCATCAACAAAATGAGCGGGAAGCACATAGGGTCCTTCCCCTGGCGCGCGCGTATTCGCGGGCATTGCCTGCTCGGGAGCAGAGACATCCATAATGACGCGCGAGGAAGCCATTGCGGGCAGGTTAAGGTCATCTCCCTGGTCGGCGTCAAAACCAAACTTGCATATCTTCATGGAATCCAAGTCAACCAAAAGCGCCGTTCCTGCTTCAATGTGTTGAATGGAGAGTTCCTGCAGGGCGGAAGGAATACGGCTCGAACGCTGGAAGGTTTTCAGGATATGTTTTTCAGACGCAAAGACAATCGCCGTTTCAGTTTGATTCGTTCCGAAGTATAGCGAGCCGTTATTGGTGGTCAACAAAACGATGTTGAGATCTTCGAAGAAGATCGCCATGGAGGCAACGCCCTCGATCACGGCAAAGGTCGAGCGCAGCGCCTGGATCAAGTCGCCGCTTTGCGTGTAATTTTTACGAAACAATTTGAGAAATGCCTCGGTATCCAATTGAGTGGAACGAATCAGATCCGGATGGTTTGACCACAATTCATCCACATTGCAGACGATGCCGTTATGAATTGCCACCATGCCGCCGGCAATGACCGGCTGATTGTTGGCGTGGAACTGACGGCCGCCATTGGTGACCAGGCGCGAATGTCCCATAATACAAATTGGATGCCCTTTATCAACATCGTGTTGATCGAACATCTCCCGATAGGCATTTCGTTTTATCACGTTCGACGCCGGCTCCGGATATTTCGCAACACGGATAGCGCCGGGCCGCATGTAGGCAATGCCAGCCGCCTCCTTGCCCCGGGACTCGGAGAGGAGAAATAATCGATCCATAGTCTGCCTGGCTTGCGCGCCAGAGAGGTTCAACTTGCTGTCGGCAATCACGCCAAAGATTCCGCACATTTTGGGTCTCCTGAAATTTACTCGTGGTTGGTTAAAAACTCACTATTTGCGCGCGCGAAAGAGATAATATCGATATCCACAAGCCGATTCGCGCGCGCAGGAAGCGATGATTTCTACCCCGGAGTGCAACAAATCGTCAAGTGAATAATACGGGTACAACACTTCCCCGCCGCCATAGATCGTAAAATGAAGGTTGCCGTCAAACCCGAGCAGGTTTTTTTCGAACAATTGCGCGTCCATCAGCAGATACTCGGCGCCCAACTCACGCAGAGAAGAAGCCGATATTTCGGCTGGGGCTGGATATTGTGGAAGCAGGCGGCGGGAATATGTGGGACCGAATAACGGGGATACCGGATATTTGCCCGGATAAATAATTACAAGCCCCGCATCGGGAGGAACGAAACGGTTGACATCGCGCACCATTTGTTCAAATCCTCTCCACTCGCTAAATTGATAATCGTACCGATCTTTGGCGATGGCGTACCCACTCACAACTGGAAAGAGCATAAAGTATGCTAAATTCATGGATTGCAACAACAAAACCAAAAGCACAAACCCATTCTTGGTGGCAGGCAGACGACCCGCAAATAGAATACCCAGGAGGGTTAATGTAATCACAAGTGAAACGATATCGAGTCCCTTAAGCAACAACAGAAATTTGCTCAATGGGACCAAAATTCTATACATTCCTTGATTGCGTTGAGGAGAATATAAATCAAAACTGACGCTATCGCCTGCCTCATTTTTTGGATGGAGCGAGACCTGTACAAACCCGTTCTCCGGCGCTTGTATAAATACAAGCCTCACTTCACTACCGGGTTGGGCAACAAAATCACATCGAAATTCGGCGCCGGGGTGGATCTCTGTAAAACTACTCATTTCATTTGGCTCGGTCAACTCAACGTTGCAGGCTTGAGAACCAATAAATACAGCATCCTCGCTATCTTTTTCAGCCAGCATAATACGCGTTAACTTTACAGAATCGTCCAAGGCGGCTGGATTCTTTTTTTCTTCGGCGACGAGAGTCAATGTGACCTCGGAGGCAATACCTGGCGGGAGACCGAAGCGCTCGAACCGCCCAGAGACCAACCACACTTCGTATACTACGATAAGAAACAACAACACATACACGCCGGCAAGAAATTTGGTCGGTTTCTTTATCAGGAGTAGTATGGACCCCAGCAGTACAGCCAGCAGGGGGATCAGCAACCCAAGAATTAGGGTTTTCACCTCGGGTCGGCGCAACCAGAACTGCAGGAAATGCCCGGACAAACTGAGGGCAAGCGGCAGTCCTACGATTCCTCCAACAAGGAATGCTTTGAAATTTTGACGAAACCAAAGAAACTTCTGCATAAAAACTCGGTGGTGTATCAGGTTAGGCGGGCGAGTCGGGTCGCCGCTGAGGCATCATATCTTCCACAATACGAGCCAGCCCCGCGATACCCAAAGGCACAAACAAGATGATCGAGATAATCAAATACCTGGAAAGCGAGCCGGTAAAATCGCGGACGAACAGGAGGATCAAAGCATTGGATACCGCCAGCGTGATCAGGGCGTAGGCGGTCAGGTCCATTTCACGCGACCGGATGCGAATGCCGATATACAAGAATGAACAAAGGATCAAAATAAACAAAGCGGGTCCGGGCCAAACCGTCCCGTCAAAATTCCAACCCATCAAATCAACCTTGAAAAGCACGTTCAGCAATGTCGCCGCGTTAACGAAGAAGCGGTCCAGGTATTCCACGAGCGACAGCCCCCCCGCCCTCTGGGTAAAGCCCTGATAGGTCACATCGGGTCCCAACGGGCTTCCCCAATAGAGGAAATTGGAAACGTAAATATACGCGCCCGCAAGCAGGAAGGCGGCAAAGGTCACTCCCATCCATTTCAACAAGAGTTGCCAAAGAGATTTCCTTGTGATTGCCAGGTAGATCAGGACGAGAAACAAGCCCGGAAGCGCGAACAGGATGGTCTGCTTCGTCCCCACGGCAAGACCAAGCGCCAGTCCGGACAAGATCGAGAGTCTTTCCTCCTTCACCATCAAGAAAAATAAATAGATCGCGCACAGAAAGAGGGCGGCGCTGATCAGATCCGTCATTGCTGTCAAGCCTTGCAGGTAGACATTCGGGATCGAGAAACAGACCAGCGCGGCGATCACGGACCACTGCCGATCCAATTGCAATAATCGCGCAAATCCATACACGCTCAATGAAACGATGGGAAGGGCAATCCATTGGGAAATGCCCGCCAGTTGATCGGTCCGCAGGAAAAGCAAACTCCATAGTATTGGACTCTGAGCATTGAGCGGATAGATCACCTGGGCAAGTTGGTAGGTATCGGCGGGCCAAGGACGGAGGTTTCCATGTTGTAACCAATACCCAACCCGCGCGAGGTGGGCGGTGATCACATCGTCAATTTTTTGAGGGAGGATGAGATTCGAGTAGCCAAGAAACACAAAACCAGCCAGGCAGATGATGGCAAAAATCCAAACCTCCCAATGCAACTTGAACGATCGTACGAGCGCCGACCGGTCCGGCAGGCTCATCTGAAATAGAATTAATCGGGGGTATGCATCGCCTCGCGACCAGATGGCAATGAGAGCGACCAGGATCAATAGGTGGAAGACAATAAAATACGTTGTGCTGTTCAAGAGAGAGATCAGCCCGCCCACTTCCACGGTCACAACGATCACGGCGTACCCGATCAAGAAGATACCCATCAACCAGGGAATGGGCTTGTCCACCTTCCATATCGCGGTCAAAACGATTGCCCCACACAAAACAAGTAGAACATCCAACAAATACAAGCCCACCTGAGCCGCGCGCGGAGACTCCGCTTGGGTCATGGAGGTTGGGGTATTCATCTGATCGAACGAATAGCGATACGCCCAAAGGGAGTCTCGCAAATCTGGCTGACCGGCAAAGCGCAAATATTTCCCGGCTAATTCCGCCGACACTTCAGGCGGTTTGCCGTAACGCGCCAGATATGGGCTAAGGAACAACTCCAACTCATCCATCTCGACTCCGCGCCGGTAGTATTCCACAATGCCGTCGGGCAACATAGTATTTGAGTGTTCGCCCGCGATCAACACTGCCATTGCATCGAAGGTTCGATAGACAGGGATGGCGACATTGTCTCCATCGCCTACCCAGGTAGGCGTGTTTACGGAAATCGCGTCGCTTTTCTTCCATCCCTCCTTTCCCCAGCCCCACCAGTAATACCATTCAAAATATTCGGGGGAGTCTGAGTTCCAATTGCCATGTTTTGGAGGGAACTTGGAAAATCCTTCCAGATCGAGAACCTGTCGAGGAATATCCATGACCGCTTGCCGGGTTTTAGGGGGAAATTTAGACTGCTGGTCGTTATACAACAAGCCCGCCGCCCACATGTTTTGATGGTTGTAAGGAATCCCCGCGCCATCCGCCCAAAAGGGCGAGCCTTTGGGCCACATCAAGAAGTATCTGCCTTCATCCAGCCAGCGGTCATTCGGGTCCGCCTGCGCCAGGACTTCAATGTGCCCTTCCAGCCCCATGACTTGCTTACGGAATTTGGAGTAGCTTTCCAACAGTAATGAATTCGGCAGGCTTTGATAGCGTTTCATCAACAGGAGCATCTTGCCGGTTTGAACCGCGTGAAGAACAGGAGTGCGGTCCACCGTAAAGGCTCTGCACAACAAGCCGGAGCCTTCGATCATTAGGTTATCGATCAAAGCCATTTCAAAATCGAGGCGTTGTTTGATCTGGGGTTTGAGATCGTTCAGCGGAAATAGCGTTCGCGGGTCTGAGTTTTCTTCAAGAAAATCGACAAACGCGTTCAAGTAGTACGACTGGGTCCAAATCACTTCGCCTTCGTAGTTGTTCACCCCCGCGCTCATCAAGCCCGAGGCAGGCATGTTGCGCATGTCGATCAGGAAGACCGCTTTCAAATCTTCCGGGGTTTCGACCAACTTTATCTGCGGCTTTCCATCTTTCACTGTCAACCCATAGGGGAGAAAACCGTTAAAGTCCGTCCGCGTCACCGTTTGGGTTGCAAGATCGTACAGCATAAAGGGAAAGTTTTGCTCTGTCTGCGGCTGGGAGGCTGAGTAGTCAACATTCCGATATAAGGCAAAAATACCGGTCTGATCGGCGGCAATTTCGAGCGCGCCAAACTGGTTCGAGAGGCTGAAGTTTGTCAGGCTTGCCGCTTGACCGGTACCGGGCGAATAACGATATTCATACACAACCGAATCGGAAGCAAAATAGAGACGGTCTTGGAACTCCGCGACGAGTATGTGCGGTTGTTGGCGGTAACCATACCGTTGGTCGATGTAATATTCTTCCTGAAACGACCGGTCAAATTGAAGCGCCTGTCCTGCCTCCTCTCCCGGCAACAAACGATAGAGGAAATTTGTTTTCTTAACAGGGTCGAACAAAATAAACACAATATGATGTTGATATAAGACCGCTTGCCGAAACATGAGCAGGCTTGTGTCCGCCGGAAGGGGAATCTCGCGGTTTTCTCCGGTCGTCAAGTCGAGAGTCCAGATTTGAGTTTGATTCGACCATAACTGCCGGGTAAACACGACCAGAGTCTGCGGGTTCCACTCGATTACTTTTAGGGGCAACGTTCTTTCCGGCAGTGGGAATTGCTTCTCATTTACGAGAAGATTCCCCGCCATGCGCTTCACGTCAAATTCAAGTTGAATGGCATAGTCTTCAACATCCAGGAAAGTAAAAGGAACGAGGATGGGCTGATTCAGATCTGTGGCGGGCAGGGTTTCATCGAGGGCAGGGTTATCAACATTCGAAGGCTCCGATAAAACAGTCACCGGGGGCTGAAAGAGCAGTGAGCTCCACCCATACAGCAGGTAGGACATGTATTCGTTGATCACCAGCGGCTGATCGCTATTCGCGGCAGAAACGGGGAATTTCGCATACAAGCCGTCTGGCGTTCGATATTCCAGCGAATATTGATAGAGCGAAAGCCCCTCTTCGTGTTTGCCCGCCATTGCCATGAAGCGCAACAACATTCCAATCTCGTACAAGCGCGGCGGTTCTTGCGGCGAGTCAGGCGAGAGTTGAGGGAAACGCATCCAACGCCCGCTCGAGCGCGAATAAAAGAGGTCAATATGCTTGACGATATCACTCCAGGCAAATTCATTGGCAAGCGCGCCTTGATGCGCGATGTATTGATAAATGCCGTCAACGATATAAATGGCGTGGGCGGCATCGTTCGGGCTGGATTCGCCAACGCCGTATAACCAATACCAGCCACCGTGAGGGTCCACCAACCGCGCGTCCAGCAAGACGGTCATGGTTTGGTCTGCCACCGAGCGCAGGCGTTTCTGTTCTTCCAGGTTAGATGTCAACGCGCTGAAACGCTGCATCTGTCCCGCCATGTATGCCGCCGGATTATAGGTGATATATGGCTTGTCATTCGCGGATAACGAATACAACAGGATGCCGCCCGGGCTTTGCGCTTCCGGTTCTAAAAACGGTTGAAAGGCGGCGCTGACTGTAGATATAATGCGGTCTGCCGGCGCATTCGGGTCAGCCTCCAGCCAATCCAAAAGACCGTTAATGGCAATCGCGGTGGTAATCGTGTAAATGGTATCTGGCGGATTTACCGTCCCATCCCCATAGGCATCCCAGGCTACAGGGAGTCCCCACCCAATTACGCCATCCTGGTCTTCATCGGCATGATCTAATAACCAGTACCCCGCATTGTTCGCGGCGGATGATAATGCAAACGGCGACTCGCTCCGCGCCCTGATCAAGTCGGCGCTGAGGAACATGGCGTACGATTTGGCATAGTCTGCCGATATATTCTCCGGGTAATCCAAAATCCCGCGACCCGGATGCTCGACCGAAAACTTTGCGAACAAACGATCGTACTCGTTCCGCAGGGATGTTTGCCCTCCTGCTTCCGAATTATCCTTCCCATAGAAAAATATGAGCGCCGCGATCAGCAACGCCAAGGTAACGCCACCCGCGACAAAGAAGTAGTGTCGTTTCTGGTTCATTCAATCGATCCGCAGATAGACGCCAGAAACAAGGAAAACCGTAAACCCGAACCGGGAAAAACCATCATTCCTATCTAGTTACCCTTTCAAGGAAAGGTTATATTCCATGTCGAACAGCATGGCGAACAGAACGAACAACAGGCTGGAGAACGAGCAGAACACGATTAACAGCATGGTAATTTCAGGAACCGCGCCTTGCAACATCCATAGTCTAAAAAAGCGAAACAGGAATAACACATCGAGCGCAAAAAAGAATAAGCCTGTCAGGTAAAAAAGCACCAGGGGATGAAAATCGCGAATAATATACTTTTGGACCATGCGGAATATGAATAGTCTAAACATCAACAACGCCAGTTTGGGCATGATGCGAAAGGGGCGAATGCCGCTTTTTTCTCCGATATTGTAGACCGGTTTCACCGTCACATCGCTCACGCGCAAACTGTAAATATTCAACCGCACCAGAAGATCGTTGGGCTGTCCATAGCGTTTATACATTTTGTCCCAATCGATCAAATGCAACGCCTTCTTGTTGATGGCGGTATAGCCTGTCTGTGAATCAGCGATATGCCAATACCCGGAGGCGATCTTCGTCAACAGCGATAGCGCCGAGTTGCCCAGATAACGAACCTTGGGGATCGTGTTCCATGCGTCCCCGGTGACCAAACGGTTGCCTTTCGAGTAATCGGCGCGCTCTGCAAGAATCGGTTCTATGACAGCTGGCAAATCACCAGGATCCATTTGCGCGTCGCCCGCCATGACTACCGCAATGTCCATATCATGATCCCGGCACCACTTATACCCACTTGCAATGGCTCCCCCAACGCCCTGGTTGGCTTCGTGGCGAAGCAACACAACCTTTTTGGGTTGTCGTTTCACGTACTGCGCCACCACCTCTGCAGTCTTATCCATACTGCAATCATCAATCACAACGATCTTGTCAACAAAAGCGGGCATGGTTTCAATGACACGGCCAATGAGCAGTTCTTCCTGATAGGCAGGGACAACGACAGCGATTTTTTTCTTTTTGATCATTCTGGACTCCATCACATCATTTCAACAAGAGACTTTAATGAGCCGGGGTTAAACGGTTATACAACCGAGTTTAGGAGCAACGGAAGAACGCAAATTCTCGATTGCTCTTGCGCCTGACCTTTCGCGCAAGCATCATACGCGGCGTTACTCAGTATACCTGACGGGGACCTTGAGATAATCGCCATCTTCAAGCGGAAGTTCAGAGATATCAACTCGCGGGTCTAAAAATTCAAGCGTAATATCATTGATCCAATAATACTCAAAAACGGGATGGTCATCCGTGTTGTTGCGATACCCTTTCAAGTCGCCCGCCTGAAGGGTCACCAGGGAGATTTCGCTATAGCGAGGGTCGTCCTGGTTGACCTCAATATTGCCGGGTGTCGTGGCAAAATATTCGGAATAGATATCGTCAGTGATCAACGCCTCGTGAAAATCGACAGTGGCGTTCCGCCCAAAGTACATGTGATAATCGCCCGACGGCCAGATCGCGGTTTGAAACATTGTTAACGCATCCACCGCATGTCCAACTTTCGGACGAACAGCGACATAGCCATTGGGCGACAGCAGGTCATGCAAAACGCCAAAGAATTCCACAGTGAATAAACTCGCCGACCCGCTATGCCAGGGCTCGTTCACCTTGTTCTGAATTAAATCGAATGTCTCGCCTGCCGCCAGCGCCCGCTGGGCATAGCGTCTTCCATCATCAATGACAATTTTTACACGCGGGTCCTGAAACATTCTTTGATAAGGAGCGGATGTATGTTCTTTGACGGCGTCAATAATTTCGTCCGAAATGTCGACGATCACGATCTCTTCGACAAAATCATAGTCAAGCAACGCGTTAACCAAATAGCCGTGGCCCAAGCCTATGATCAAAACTCGTTTGGGTCGAAAATTAGGGTCCAGCGCCATCATTAAAGACATGTTCCATCGCCATGCTTCGTACTGCTCGTAAGGTTCCGGGTCTCTCACGATGGCAGAAGCGGACGCCGTTCTATACATGTCGACAATGGTATAAAAGCGATCGGTTGGGACGACCGTCACTACGCCATTTCGCCCTTCATAAATTTCGACCGGCTTATAGCGACCCAAGCTAAACCGCATAAAATAATCACGCGGAATTAAAGTCGCGCAGACCGCAAAAATCATAACCAACAATAGCATTCGTCTACCATTGATCCGAAATGATTTCTGCTCCTGCGACACCAAAAGAATAGATACGCCTACGAGGATCAACGCCAGCGTGATAATCAAAGAACCAACAGCGCCAAACCATTCAAAGAAAAACAATCCGGCAAAAAACGAGCCTAGGATGTTTCCCACGGTGTACCAGAAGAGCAATAAAGCAAAACGGCTTCCAGCCATATCAATTGTGGTCGTTGCAATGCGCGCAATGAGCGGGAAAAACCCCGCCAGTGGGACAATGCCAATCATGAAAACCAGAGAAAAAACAAACGACATAACAGGATTGGGATCTCCAACTCGAGCATAGCTAACCTCGCTCACCAACTGCCCGTTGAAGGATGTGAACACAAGAGCGCCCAATCGCGCAAATAAACTCGGGGGAAGCAGAAATGGAATTGTCAACAAGAGAATTGCGCCCACTCCTAACTGAAGAATCAAATTTGACCGATTAGAGAAACTGCGGTCAATCCACAGCCCGCCAATATAGTTCCCGACAGCCATCAACACGAGAAAACCGGATAACATCACCGGATAGACCAACGACGACATGGTCAGGTAATTGCTTAGCACTCGAAACAGTATCATTTCCAGAGCCAGGCTGGAAAACCCGAGCAAAAAAGATGGCACAACCAACTCTACCGGAAACTTCAGAGGGTTTTGCCTTAATAACTCTTCGGGTTTCCGGGAGTCCGGGAGGCGCTCCTCTTTTTTGTAAACGATATAAACAACGAATGAAACGATCAAATATAAAGCCGAAGACAATTGAACTACGCCCGTAAAACCCACGCTTTCGATCAACAAGAAATTAGTAATGAGCGCGCCGATTGCCGATCCCAATGTATTGATCCCGTAGAAGAATCCTTCTGTTTTTCCCAGAGTCCCCAGGTCTTTTTTCATTAATTCAATGACAATAGGCGTCGTCATCCCCATGAAAAAAACAGGGAGGAACATCAATGTCAAATTGATCAACAGGTCAGTGAGGATCGAACTGGGAATGACCGGGATCAACCACCTATTTACAGTGCGCAAAATCCAAAGCGAGAAGAAGCCATAGATGCCGATAAAACAATTGATAAAACTATAATAACGAAGCAGGTTATCTTTATACCGATAGACAAAGTATCCGGCATAAAGAGACCCAAAACCCAGACCGCTCATAAAAATAACCACGATAATGGCAACAGAGATCGAATCAACCCCCACTACTTGAGCGAGGACTTTCTGCCAAATTACCTGAAACGAAATTGCCGCAAACCCCGACAGAAAGAATAACACCGTAAACACCGATTGAATTGTGAAGTTCCTTTTCATATAAAGCACCACATTTCTTAAAGATAGGGCTTGCTCGCAGGCGGTCTATGACCGCCGTGTTTGCCAGCGAAGCGACGGTCACAGACCGTCTTAGGGTTCGTAAAAATATAAATTCCCTCACGCGCCGCCTATCATGTCTTTGCGAGGCGCTCTTGTTCGGCGCCTTGCGCCACTCGTAACGGCATCGCGGGAAGTTAATAATTTACGAACCCTTAGAGCAGTAAAAGCGAAAGTCTCGAAAGTTAATCCCTTTTTACGCAAGAGGATCGGGAAGTCTTTTTTATTTTATTCCTGAACCACTGCCCATGCCGCATAAGAACTCGTCAGAGATCCGCTTTCCTGCAAGTCGAAAAACGATACATACCGATACTTCTTTCCAGTTACTTCATTCCACCCGGATGGGTCTTTCACCCAGCGCCCAGTTTATGATAGACAAGCCCGGCAGATTGCGCGACATCTACGTTATAAACCCGCCTTCCATCCACCAACAGCGGCGAACGCAACACAGATTTCAACTTCTCCAAATCCATCGTTTTATACTCGCTATGCGCCACCATCACCACTGCCGCGTCACAGCCTTTGACCTTTTCAAATACATCGCCGTTGTACTCAGCGATCCATGGATCATGGATGACCGGCTCCGCACCCAACTCATACAAGCGGGCGACCAGTGAACGTGTTGGGCTGTTGCGCGTATCGTCGCTGTCTTCGAGATACGAATATCCCAGCACGGCAATCCTCGAGTCAAGAATAGACTTGCCAATTTTCGCAAGCGCGTCTTCCAGCAATTTGACCATGTGGATGGGCATGGAATCATTGACGGAACGCGCGGCGGGGATCAAACGCAAATGGACTCCGCGTTCCTCCGCGCCATGGACGAGAAGCCACGGGTCTTTCGGGATGCAATGACCGCCGACTCCCGCGCCGGGCAGGTGCATCTGCCGCTGGGGGCTTTTATTCACCAACTCGCGTACTGCCCACACATCGCCGCCTGCGGCTTCTGCCACAAGTGCAACCTCATTCGCAAAAGCGATCTGCACATCGCGATAGGCATTTTCCACGGTTTTCACAAGTTCAGCCGTGATGCAATCCGCCGGGTCGAGATCGGCTTCGACGAAATTTTTGTACAGCGCGATCATCGTTTCGGATGTTTCCGGCGTCATGCCGCCCACCACCCGGCTCATCTTGCGCAAATTGTTCAACAGTTTGCCCGGCATTACGCGCTCCGGACAATTACCGAGATAAAAACCTTCGCTCACCTTCTTTCCGCTCTGTTGTTCAAGCAACGGCAAAACAAGGTCGTTCATTGTGCGCGGCGCGATCGTGGATTCGATAATCACCAACGCGCCATGCTTCATCACCGACGCGAGGCTGGCCAACGCGCCTCGCAAGGCGTTGTAACGCGGGATGTGGTTATCGTCTACCGGGGTTTCAACCGCGAGGATAAACACGTCGCGATCAGCCAGTTCTTTGTAGTCGGCAGTGGCGCGCAAACGACCGGAGGAAATACCTTCCTTCAACAGCTCTGCCAAGCCCGGCTCAAACCCTTCAATGGGGTTGACGCCCGCGTTGATCTTTTCAGCCAGCCCGGGTTTAATGTCCACGCCGAGAACGTCAAGACCCTTCCCGGCAAACAGCGCGGCAACCGGCAAGCCCACATATCCCTGCCCAATGACAGCCAGTTTCGCAGTTTTGGTTTCGATGCGAGCGCGAAGTTCGTTCAGATTCATTGGATATCAACCACCTGGTGCGTGTGCCCCGATTCGACAAGGGCGAGTGAAATTTTCAGGGCGGCGAGTCCATCCTCCCCGGTGATGGGAACGGGGTTTCCATCCTGAATGGCTTTGAGGAACGATTGCAGTTCCGCTTTCAGCGGCTCGAAGCGCGGGATGGCGTAACGAGTCATACTGCCCTCGCTCACGCCTTTGATGGTTTGGAGCGTTGCCCACTGCACATCGTTGACGAGCGAGTTTTCGTAGAAATACAAATCCTGCGTGAGGGCGTCGGCGCGGAACATGCCGCGCTCGCCCAGCACCAACACCTCGCGGATCTTCGTCGGCGTGAGCCAGTTGATTTCGAGACCGCCAATCACCCCGTCAGGGAAACGAAGCGTTGCCCACAGCAGGTCTTCGTGATTCGTGTGAATCCGTCGCTCGGTCTCGGAATAGACGCGCGTGGGGTTGGAGCCTGCCAGAAAGCGCATGATGTCCACATCGTGCGGCGCGAGGTCAATGACCACGCCCACATCCTGAATGCGCGTGGGGAACGGACCCGCGCGGCGGCAAAAAATTTGATAGATGCGCCCAAGTTCGCCGGCGTCCAGTTTTTGTTTGAGCGCCTGCAAGGCCGGGTCAAAACGCACCACATGACCCACCATCAATTGTTTGTTCATCGCGCGCGCTTTTTCGATGAGGCGCGTGCCCTCTTCGACCGTCGCGGCGATCGGTTTTTCGATCAACACATTCACGCCCGCATCGAGCGCGTCCATGCCCACTTTTTCATGCAACGCGGTTGGCACAACCACCGAGACTGCGTCGGGCTTTTCTTTTTCAAGCATTTCGCGATGGTCGGTGTAGGCGCGGATTCCAAATTTCTCCGCGGTCGAATGGGCGCGGACCGAATCGGAATCCGAGATGGAAACCAAATCTGCTTCGGGTAGTTCGCTATATACGCGGGCATGATGCCTGCCCATCGTGCCAACGCCGATGACTGCGACCTTCATCAGTTTTTCTCCATGAAATCGTTAACCGCGCTGACGATGGTCTCCAAATCGGAGGGGCTCAACGCGGGATGCACAGGCAGGGATAACACTTCGGTGGTTGCAAATTCGGTCTCGGGCAGGCTTTGGTTGTAGCCTAAATCCTTCACATAAAAAGTTTGCTGGTGGATCGGCACGGGATAATACACCTCGGAGCCGACGCCGTTTTCATTCAGATAGGCGCGGAGCGCGTCGCGCTTGCCATCTGGAACGCGGATCGTATATTGATGGAAAACGTGAGTCTGCCCTTCGGGGACAAACGGCGTTCGAACGCCCTTCAAGTTGGCGCTCAAGAACCCGGCATTCGCGTGCCGTTGGGCATTGAACTTCTCAAGTTTCTTGAGTTGCGCCAACCCGATCGCGGCGTGGATGTCCGTCATGCGGAAGTTGTAACCGAGCATGTCGTGATAGTAACGCACGCGCATCCCATGTTGGCGAAGGACGCGGCATAGCTCGTCAATGGTCGCATCGTTGGTGGTAATCATGCCTCCCTCGGCGGAGGTCATATTCTTGGTTGGGTACAGCGAGAACGTTCCCGTTCCAAACGAACCAACCTTTTTGCCTTTGTATTCCGCGCCGTGACTCTGGCAGGCGTCTTCGATGACAGCCAACCCGTGCTTTTCGGCGATCTTCATGATCGGGTCCATGTCGCAGGACAAGCCGTACAAATGCACGGGCAGAATCGCCTTGGTCTTTTCCGTGATCGCGGCTTCGATTTTTGCCGGATCCATGTTGAACGTGCGCGGGTCAATATCCACGAACACCGGTCGCGCGCCGGTGAACAACACGCTGTTCGCCGAGGCAATGAACGTGAACGCGGAGGTGACAACCTCGTCGCCTTCGCCGATCCCATGCGCGAGCATGGCGAGGTGTAGCGCGGTCGTGCCGGAGGAAGAGGCAATGGCGTGCTTCACTCCGCACAACTCGGCGAAACCTTCCTCGAAGGCTTTGACGCGCGGTCCCTGCGCGATGATGCCCGAATCCAACACTTCCATTACCGCTTGTTTTTCTTCCGCCCCCATTTGAGGTTTTGCCATGTGAATCATTTGATCGTCTCCCATTCCGTTTTGGATATTTCGTGCGCGCGCCCGCATTTCGGGCACTTCAATTGTACAGTTTCATTGGACTGCGAATCTTTTTCAAACATCTCGCCGCACGCGCAGACGAATCCGCGCAGGCGGGCTGGGTTGCCGAAGACCAATCCGTGCGCGGGGATGTCTTTCGTCACCACGCTTCCCGACCCGACCATTGCCCACTCGCCGATGGTGATCCCGCATCGGATCGTGGAATTCGCTCCGAGCGCCGCGCCTTTTTTGACGCGCGTCTCACTCAACACCCAATCGTCCGCGGCTTTGAGCGAACCGTCCGGGTTGACCGCGCGTGGGCGCATGTCGTTGGTGAAGCAGACGTGGGGTCCGACAAAGACACCGTCTTCGATGGCAACCCCGTGATAGACCGACACATAATTTTGGATCTTCACGTTGTTTCCGATCGGCACGCCGGCATCCACATACACGCCCTTGCCGATGATCGAATTGGTCCCGATCTTCACGCCTTCACGTACCTGCGCCTGATGCCAAATGCTCGAACCTTCGCCGATCTCTGCCTTGTCTGAAACTTCCGCGGTTGGATGGATTCGGATTCCCATTATTGATTTCCCTTCTTTGTTTTTTCGATCAAACGATAATCTTGCCCTACCACTTTCAACAAAACGCCGTTCGGTGAATCAAGCAGACGGATTCCCGCTTCGATGCAGGTCAGCCGCAAAATATCCACGAGTTCATCTTCGCCTTGCACATAAGCTTGGGTAATTCCCTTTTGTTGGAGGTCGCCGACAAAAGACTTTGCCTTGTTGCGAAAATCGCCATAGACTTTGAGCGAGTCGCGGGCGTAGTTAAAGGCGCGTTGGGAGAACACAGCCATCCCGTCGGGGGTTAGATCGTATTTTAATCGCGTGCGATCAAGATGCGAAACTTTGATCCAGCCGCGATGGATGAGACGTTTGATATACCAGTTTACGCTTCCCACGGCGATGCCGAGGCGATCGGAAAGATTCGACTGTGTAACCATCGAATCCTGGGCGATTTCATTGAGAAGGGAGTATTCGTGTTCCTTGATTTCGGGCATGTGAGAATTCAGTTTCTGAATTCTCACACAGAAAATCGCCCCTGTCAAGTGAATGACAAATGAAACCGTCTCGCAGGTTTCTACGCTTGTCACCCTGAGGGACGTATCGCTCCCGAAGGGTCTCTATGATAGCGTCGGAGATTCTTCGCTCCGCTCAGAATGGCATGACTCGATGTGTTAATTCAATTCGTTTTGCAAAATTTGTGAAATCTTCTCCGCCGCGTGACCATCGCCATACAACAGCGGGCGCTCCCCTTGCGGCTTCCACGTTTCATACAAAGTTCGGATGCGCTTCGCGTCCACGCCCGCGAGGCTGTTCCAACCAGCGGAGACCGTTTCCACCCATTCGGTCTCTTCGCGCAACGTGATGCAACGCACGCCGAGCAAATACGCTTCCTTTTGCATCCCACCCGAATCGGTGAGAATGCAATTCGCGTTCTCTTGCAATTGCAAAATATCCAAGGGGCCCAGCGGCTCGATCAGCGAAACATTCGAATGGACGATAAATTTCCACTCCTCGATTCGTTTTCGCGCGCGCGGATGCACCGGGAAGATCACGCGCGTTGGCAGTGAACCAAGCGTATCTAAAATGGATTGCATGTTGTTTCGATTATCTGTGTTCCCCGCGCGATGCACGGTTGCCAGCGCGTACTCCCCTTTTTTCAAATCCATCCGCTTCAAAATTTGCGACTTCTTACGCGCGATCTCAAGATTATGCAACAGCGCGTCGCACATCACATCGCCAATTTGATAGACGCCTTTCGTTATACCTTCCTTTTCCAAATTTTGAACTGCCGCGTCTGTGGGACAAAACAACCAACTGGATATGTGATCGGTCAGCACGCGATTCACTTCCTCAGGCATCGTTCGGTTATAAGACCTCAAGCCTGCCTCCACGTGCGCGAGCGGAATCCCCGCCTTTGCCGCCGTCAACGCCCCCGCCAGCGTGGAGTTGATATCTCCATATACTAGAATGCAATCCGGTTTGACAGCCGAAATTACTTTTTCAAGTTCAATCAGCATCGTGCCGGTCTGCGCGCCGTGAGTCCCGCCGCCGATGCCGAGATTGAAATCGGGTTGGCGCATGTCCATCTCTTTGAAAAAGAGATCGGACATCTCGTAATCATAATGTTGACCCGTATGGATCATCACTTCATTAAAGTGTGAGGTCAGAGCGCGCGACACTGGCGCGGCTTTGATGAATTGAGGTCTTGCGCCAACGATGGATACGATTGTTTTCATCCACTACTCTGGCAGCCAAACTTCCGCTGAACCGGCGAGGCAAACTCTCCCATCTGAGTTGAGAATCGATGTATCCAGCACGAGCCGCCGCTTCTCCGCGTTGACTCGCGTCACTTTCACTTCCACTTTCACGATTGAGTCAACGAACACGGGACGTTTGAACGAGGAGCTCTGCGAAATATACACCGTGCCCTCGCCGGGGAAATCCATGCCGAGCGCTTTCGAGATCAACCCGCCGAGGAACGCGCCATGGACGATTCTCTTTTTGAAAAATGAATTCTCGGCAAAACTTTCATCGAGATGGATCGGATTCGAATCGCCGACCACCTCGGCGAAATTTCTCACATCGTCCGCTGAAATGAAGCGCTCGAACGAAAAGCCGTCGCCTTCTTTGAAATTGAATTCTCGCATCACTTCTCTTTTTCGACGATCTCGAGCAAATAGTCGCCGTAACTATTGCCGCGTAATTCCTCGCCAAGTTTTCGCAACTGTTCCCGATTGATGAAACCTGTGCGATAGGCGATCTCTTCGGGGCAGGAGATCATCAACCCCTGGCGATTCTGAATCGCTTCGATGAACATCGCCGCCTGCAACAACGAATCATGCGTGCCGGCATCCAGCCATGCCACACCGCGTCCGAACACTCTTACTTTCAACTTCCCCTGCTCAAGATAAAGTTTATTCAAGTCTGTAATCTCAATTTCGCCGCGCGCTGAGGGCTTCACTCTTTCAGCCAATTGCACCACTTGATTATCGTAAAAATAAATGCCTGGCACAGCAAAATTGGATTTCGGCGATTCGGGTTTCTCTTCGATGCTCACGACATTCTCGTCGGCGTCGAACTCCACGATACCGTAGCGTTGAGGGTCAGTCACGCGATAACCAAAGATGAACGCGCCTTCAGTCAGCGACGCGCACTTTTGCAACAGCGAGATCATGCCCTCGCCGTAGAAAATATTGTCGCCTAAGATCAAACACACCGGGCTGTCGCCAATGAATTCACGCCCAACCAGAAACGCATCAGCAAGTCCGCGCGGTTCGGCTTGTTCCTTGTATTCGAATTTCATTCCCCAGTGCGAGCCGTCCTTCAATAATTCACGAAACGCGGGCAACGCATCGGGCGTGCTGATGATCAATACCTCGCGTATCCCCGCCAGCATCAACATCGAAAGCGGATAATACACCATCGGCTTGTCGTACACCGGCAGTAACTGTTTGCTCATGGCAATCGTCAACGGATAAAGCCGCGTACCTTTGCCGCCCGCCAAAATGATTCCTTTCATTTCGACTCCTTCTCGGCGCGCCACGCATAATTTTTCTTGATCCACTCGCCGTACGCGCCGCCGCTCACTTGATCCACCCACTCTGGATTTTGCAAATACCACTCGATCGTTTGACGAAGACCCGCTTCAAAGCGGACCTCAGCCTGCCACCCCAACTGACGCTGAATCTTCCCCGAATCGATCGCGTAGCGGCGGTCGTGTCCCGGGCGGTCGGTCACAAAGCGGATCAACTCTTTATAACTCTTCAATCCCTGCTCGCGCAACTGTTGCACTTCCTCCGGCGGCGCGATATCATCGAGAATACTGCAAATTTGATTCACGAGGTTAAGGTTCTTCTGCTCGTTGCTCCCGCCCACAACGTACACTTCGCCCGGCACGCCTTTTTCAAACGCGAGTTGAATCGCTTTGCAATGATCTTCCACATACAACCAATCGCGCACATTCGAGCCATCGCCATAGACCGGTAGCGGCTTGCCCGAAATCGCGTTCAGGATCATCAACGGAATCATCTTCTCAGGGAATTGATACGGTCCATAATTGTTCGAGCAATTGGTGATGACTGTCGGCAAACCGTAGGTATGATGGAAGGCGCGCACGAAATGGTCGCTGGAGGCTTTGGAGGCAGAGTAGGGCGAGTTCGGAGCGTAGGCTGTCTCTTCAGTAAAATATCCATCCGCGCCGAGTGAGCCGAAGACTTCATCCGTTGAAACATGCAAAAAGCGGAACGATTGCTTTGCTTCGCCGGTCAAACCATTCCAATAGACGCGCGCGGCTTCAAGCATGGTATAGGTGCCGACCACGTTCGCCTGAATGAAATCTTCCGCGTTGACGATGGAACGGTCCACGTGCGATTCCGCGGCGAGGTGCAAAACACCCACCGGCTGATATTGTTTGAAAAGCGACGCAACAAGTTCGCGGTCGGTGATGCTTCCCTTCACAAACACGTAATCGGGATTGCTATCCAAATCAGCCAGCGAGAGCGGATTGGCGGCGTAGGTCAGCGCGTCGAGGTTGACAACGCGGTATCTTCGACTGTTCACGAGCAGGCGCACAAGGTTCGTGCCGATGAATCCGTTGCCGCCTGTGAGAAGTATGGTTTGTTTCCCGGTCATTGTTGTCCTTTCCAAATTACTTGAGCAATCCGTACCGCAAGATTTATCTTGCGATTCGCCTTTTCGTTGTCATCCGCAAGCGCAAAGTGAACTTTGCGGTACGCGCTTTCAACTCACAATCTCCATAAATATCTTTTCGTATTGTTCGGCAATCTGGGTGATCTCGAATGAGTTCGCCTTTTTCAGGCTGGCTTGGCGCAATGATAACAGGCGGCTGGGATTTTCGAGCATTTCTTGTAACCTTGTTTTAAAACCTTCCGTGTTTCCTGTTTCGATCAAGTATCCGTTTTGATTTTCATCTACAAGGTCAACAAAACCACCCACACGGCTGGCGACGATGGCGAGTCCCTTTGACAATGCCTGCACGCCCACGACGGGCAATCCCTCTGAAAGTGATGGCATGAACAGAATATCGCTCCGCTCGAATTGTTTCATCACTTCATCCGGTGTGATCCAGCCGGTTAATATGAAGCGGTCCCCGAGTCCGAGTTCTGAAATAGATTTTTTCACATCGGGCATCAATGGACCATCGCCGATCATCACGCATTTCCACGGAATATCTTTGATTTCATTCAGGGTTCGAATCACTTGCAACGGGGATTTTTGTTCCATGAAGCGACCGGCGAAGACGATCACGGGAGGGTTGTTGACTCGAATCGAAGTCGAGTTATCTCCATCCACATCTATCCCGTTGGGGATGACGAGAACTTCTTCGTTGTAGTGCTTGAGCGCAAGGCTCCGCGTGTATTCGCTGACTGCGACTCTCGCGCTTGCGTCGCGCCAGATCCAGCGCGTGGTGGGGAATATCCAGCGGAACCAGTCATTTGTTTTTTCGGGGACGCCGCCCGGCACATCGCCGAGGTGGGCGGTCAACACGTAGGGAACGCGCGTCAATTTACAAAGCATCCACGCGAGCGCGCCGGCAGGGACAGCGAAGTGGACGTGGATCACGTCTGGGCGAAAAAGGCGGACGAGGCGGAGCCCAGCCCACAGTCCGGAGAGAACGTAGACGACCATCGAGAGAAAACTCGCGCGGAAGGCTTGAGTCCGCAGTGCGGGAATCCGAATGATGTTGTATCCATCCCGTTGTTCTTCGCGCGGCAGATCTTTGAAATGCGAAGTTAAAACTTTGATCTCATGCCCGCGTTTGGCAAGGGCTTGGCAAATGCTTTCCGCCGCGCGTCCGCCGCCGCCACCCACTGGGGGGAATTCGTGATTCAAAACGAGGATGCGCATGTTTACGATGACCCTTTGGATGAGTTGGCGTTGGGGTCAGACATGGCAGATAGCACGGAGGGAAGAAACGCCGCGCCGGGCAAACTTGCTAAAAGAAAAACGATGCGGATCAGCACGGCAACAGCCAAACTCGCAGCAGGACTAACACCGGCAACCCGTGATAACAAAAAGGCGAGAGTAAGTTCTTGTACGCCGTAACCATTGATTGAAACAGGCATGATGGTAACAAAATAGGTAAGGCTCCATAAGCCTGCAATTAATGAATATGGAACGTGTTCGCCCAAGCCTTCGATGAGGATGTACAACGAAGCAAAAATAAAAACCATGTTGCCCCATGTACATAAAAGAGAGGAGACCAACGCAGTGGGTTGTTTGAGCCAGATGGAAAATGAATGAAGCGTGCGGCGGATGAAGTCGGTGATCTTTGCAACGAGCGGGGGCATCGCGCTGAGTTGCATGGTTGTTACGCTTAACGCGCCCCATGCGGGGATGAGTCCAAACGGCACGGCGCAGAACATGCCCGCCATGCCGATGACACGGTCTGCCGCGATGGAGGCGAGGCAAACCGCGCGGTCATAGCCGAGGCGCATGGCTCCGCCCAAACGCACCACGTCGCCGCCGATGGTGGTGGGCAGATAATTGGAAGCGAACAAACCTGTGAGAGTTAATTGAGCGGTCCTTGAAAAAGGAATATCCACGCCGCCCGAACGAAGCAGAACATGCCAACGCAAAATAACGAACAGGCGCGAGACCAACAAGGAAAGCAATGCCAATGCAAAAATGGGAAGTGAAATTTCTTTCAACGAACTTGTGATCTCGTTCCACCCTTCACGCTCAATGAGTAGAACGATCAAGAGGATCGCCAGCGCGGTGCCAAACACGCGCAGGATAAGGTTTTTATTTTTGGAAAACCAGCCGATCATTTTTTCTTCTTTTTCCCTTGAATGATCTCCCTCAGGGTGTACGTCGGTTTTTGTTGCGACTCGTGATACGTGCGCGCGAGCAATTCGGCGATCAAGCCCATGAGGATGGATTGAAAACCAAGAATGACTAACATCACACCGATCAACAACAGCGGAGAAGTGGATGCAGGCACACCATAAAAAGTGCGGCGGATGAACACGTAGGCAAGATCAACCATGCCCAACAGCATGAGTCCCACACCCGCGCCGCCGAACAAGCGGATGGGCTTGTGTGAATATTCGAGCAGGAATTTCACCGTGAACAGATCGAGGATGACCTTGGCGGTTCGGTCCAAGCCGTAATTTGCTTTGCCGAATTGGCGCGGGTGGTGGCTGACGGGAATCTCGGTGATGCGCGCGCCGACGGAATGCGCAAACACGGGAATAAAACGGTGCATTTCGCCGTACAAACGGAATCCGCCCAGCACCTCGCGGCGATAGGCTTTGAGCGTGCATCCGTAATCGTGCAGATGCACACCCGTCACGGTAGAGATCAGCCCATTGGCGATGTTCGATGGGATGGTGCGCGTGAGGCGGTTATCTTTGCGATCCTTGCGCCAGCCGCTGACGAGATCGTAGCCTTCATCTAATTTCGCCAACAAACGCGGAATGTCTGCGGGATCGTTTTGCAGGTCGGCATCCATCAACACGATGGTTTCGCCTTGGGCATGGTCAATGCCTGCGGAGATGGCGGCGGTCTGTCCGAAGTTGCGACGGAAGACCAGCACGCGCACGTGATTCGGATTCTTCCCGGCGAGCGACCTCAACACGTCGAGGCTGTTGTCGCGGCTACCGTCGTCCACGAAGATGACCTCCCATGTTTGCTTGAGAGGCTTCAACGCTTTTTCAATCGCTTCGTACAACAAGGGGAGGCTTGCTCCTTCATTGTAGACGGGGATCACAAGGGAGAGATTCATCATCGTTTCCTAAACAAGTACAGCACATCTTCGCATTGGGCTAGGTTTTCCATATCGAACGGGACAGGCTCATAGCGCGGGTCATCTTGAAAATCATCCAGATTAGTATTTGGATAGCCCTTCCAAATAATAAAGTAATCGGCTGATTCGCGCCACTGCGAATCCATCTCGTCGCTAAACAAGCCGAAGCGGAGCAACCGCTCAGGGTCGCCTGCGCGGACGTAGCCCGCTCCCGCCGTGATCTGCGGGGGGAAGAAGCGAACATCATCCATGTACAGTAACATCGCAATGTGCCTGCCGCTTCCCTTCCAGTAGACCAAACTATCTGAGGGAATCGCATCTGCGAGGGCATGCCCTGCCTGTTCGTAATACGTGAGGAAGTTTGTGGAGCATGGCGTGGCGTACATCCCCGCGTTCGCCGCAGGAGGGAGGATCACGCCGACGAGCAGAAACAGGTTGAGGGTCGCGAGAGAAGCGTTTTGTCCCGTCCAATTTTTGAGGAGGGTAAATCGTTGAACGATCCAATAGAGGATCAAGAGAGTGATTCCTATTAATACACCCGTGAGCGCGGCGCCGACTCGTTTTTGATCATCGAGCGGCAAGTTGAAAATGTACGTGAGGACTTCTCCCAGTGACGCAAACGTGAATTGACCTG
>JBGANO010000039.1:0-37082 GCA_044222305.1 Anaerolineales bacterium | reverse complement strand
GAGCAAGGCTCCAAGTTCGCCATCCGTGAAGGCGGTCTCACCGTCGGCGCCGGTGTCGTTACCAAAATCATTGAATAGGCGATGTCATGACGAAACAGAAGATCCGCATCCGTTTGAAAGCGTACGACCATCGCGTGCTCGACTCGACCGCCAAGCGCATCGTCGAAACCGCCGAGCGTAGTGGCGCGCATGTTGTTGGTCCCGTGCCCTTGCCAACCAAGACTGAACGGTTTACAATACGGCGCTCGACATTCATCGATAAAGACTCGCACGAGCATTATGAGATCCGCACGCACAATCGTTTGATTGATGTGCTTGACCCGGACTCGAAGACAATCGATATGCTCATGCGTTTGTCACTGCCTGCGGGTGTGGATATCGAAATAAAAATTTAGTTGGTCGTTATTATGGAGAGTAGAGACCGGCTCGAATGGACACTCTACTCTCTCATTTCGCTAGCGCAAGAACGACGTTGCCCGGGACAACAAAAACCTGAACGTCCCAACAATCCGTTTACTGCGCTGTCCGGAGATGATGCAGCCCAAGCCCGGGCTGACAGTCTCGCAAAATCTTTTGAAGGAGAAAATTGAGCATGTTAAAAGGGCTTATTGGAAGGAAGATCGGCATGACCCAGATCTTCGATGAGAAAGGCGTCGCGTACCCTGTGACGGTCATCGAAGCTGGGCCATGTTATATTACGCAGGTCCGCACACAAGATCGGGATGGGTATGCGGCGGTTCAGGTCGGGTTTGAAGAACTACACCCTAAAAAATTGTCATCAGGCGCGCTCGGGCATTTGAAATCGAACGATCTGCCCCCACTTCGCTTCTTGCGTGAATTTCGCTCGAAGGAAGCCGCCACGGTAGGCGACAAACTGACAGTAGAGGTTTTCAACGTCGGCGAAAAAGTAGACGTGATTGGCACAAGCAAAGGCAAGGGATTTGCCGGTGCAGTCAAACGCCATCACTTCGGCGGCGGCAAGAAAACGCACGGTCAATCCGACCGCCATCGCGCTCCCGGTTCGCGCTCGTCGGGCACCACTCCCGGTCGCGTCTTCAAGAATGCGCGCGGCGCGGGTCATATGGGGAGCGACCGCGTTACCGTCTCAGCCATGAAAGTGGTTATGGTGGATGCGGAACGCAACCTGCTTGGCATTCACGGCGCTGTGCCCGGAGGCAAAGGCGGCGTTGTGATGATCAAAGAGGCGCGCAAGCAGTAGGCGCAAAGGATTTGATGAAATGAAAGTAGACGTTTTCAACCTCGAGGGCAAAAAATTGCGTGAAGTGGAACTTCCTTCCGCGATTTTCGAAGCTCCTATTAATGTTGACTTGATGCACCAGGCGTACCAGCGCCAGATGGCAAATGCCCGCCTCGGCACGCATGATACCAAAGTGCGAGGCGAAGTTGCCGGTGGTGGCGCCAAACCCTGGAAGCAAAAAGGAACCGGTCGCGCCCGCCAAGGCTCGCGCCGCGCCGCGCAGTGGGTGGGAGGCGGTCGTATTCATACACCGCATCCGCGCAGTTACGAACAGCGCATGCCCAAGAAAATGAGACAAGCCGCGTTGCGCTCCGCTCTTTCCGTAAAAGCGAAGGAAGCGGGCGTGGTCGTTGTGGATGAATTGACAATTTCTGAACCGAAGACCAAATTAATGTCACTGGCATTGAACAAACTGGTCGGTGACAAGTCTGCCCTGGTTGTTCTTCCCCAAAAAGATCAATCCTACGAAGTTGCCATGCGTACCATTGGCAATCTTGAAGATGCAAAAGTTTTGCTGGCGGGCTACCTCAATATTCGCGACCTGTTCACCTACGACAAACTCGTATTGCCTGTGACGGCGCTCGATGCCCTGGCGGCGAATCTGGGATAGGAAACCGATATGACTACCGTATATGATATTTTACGCCGCCCCCTCATAACAGAGAAATCGAACTATCTCTCCGGCAAATTGAATCAGTATTCATTTGTTGTTGCAGATTTTGCCACTCGCAAGTCCGTGAAGGATGCTGTCGAAACCTTGTACGATGTGAAAGTCGAACGCGTCAACATCATCAACACCTCCGCCAAGCGCGGACGCCGTTTGCGAAGCCGCCGCGTGCTGGTTCGCAAAGCCAGCGTCAAGAAAGCGATCGTCACGCTGGCTGAGGGACAAACCCTGCAAATCTTTGAAGGGGTGCAATAATGCCAGTCAAAAAGTACAAACCCGTAACGCCGGGCACCCGCGGGATGACCGGTTATACATTCGACGAAATCACCAAGTCCACACCGGAGCGGTCGTTGTTGGTTCCGCTTCGCAAAAGCGGTGGAAGAAACTCATACGGACGCGTCACCGTCCGCCATCGCGGCGGTGGACATCGCCGCTTCATCCGCCTGGTGGATTTTAAACGCGATAAGCGCGACATTCCCGCCAAAGTGGCGGCGATCGAGTACGACCCCAACCGCACAGCCCGCCTCGCGCTTTTGTTTTATGCGGACGGCGAAAAGCGATACATCATTGCCCCAGTCGACCTGAAAGTCGGCGATACGATCTTGGCTGGCGCGGGAGTCGAAATTCGCTCCGGCAATTCGCTTCCGATATCGAGCATCCCGGTTGGCACGCTCATCCACAACATCGAAGTTCAAGAGGGACGCGGCGGTCAATTGGTGCGTTCTGCGGGCGGCGCGGCGCAATTACTTGCCAAGGAAGGCGATTTTGCGCAGGTTCGTATGCCCTCTGGTGAGGTACGCTTGATCCGCCAGACTTGTTATGCGACGATCGGCCAGGTTGGTAATCTCGATCACAGCAATATCAAACTTGGTAAAGCGGGGCGCAAGCGCCATAAAGGCATCCGCCCGACAGTGCGCGGTTCAGCCATGACCCCGCGTGACCATCCGCATGGTGGCGGTGAAGGACGCCAGTCTATTGGTTTGCCCGGGCCGAAAAGCCCGTGGGGCAAGCCCACCCTGGGTTACAAGACCCGTCGCAACAAGAAGACGAATCAATATATTGTGCGCCGTCGTTCAAAGACGAGCCGTTAATTGAGTTGAGGTTAGAATGTCACGATCATTGAAAAAGGGTCCCTTCGTGGAGCCCAAACTGTTAAAACGAATCGAAGCGATGAATCAGAAGAGCGAGAAGAAAGTGCTCCGCACGTGGAGTCGCGCCAGCGTGATCTTCCCGCAGATGGTTGGTCATACGATCGCCGTTCATGATGGACGCCGACATGTGCCGATCTATATTACCGAAAACATGGTCGGTCACCGTCTGGGCGAATTCGCTCCCACGCGCACCTTCCGCGGCCACACCATTGGCGAGAAAGCCGCGCCCGCCGCTGGGTCATAGGAATTTGAGTCATGCATGATATTCAAGCACACTTGAAGTTTCTTCCGATGTCGGCGCAAAAGGTGCGGCTCGTAGTCGACCTTGTGCGCGGCAAGGACGCAAACGACGCGCTCGAAATGCTCCGCTTCGTAAACAAAGCCGCGGCGTTACCGGTGCGTAAATTACTCGCCTCGGCTGTTGCCAATGCTGAGGAAAATCTCGGTGTCAGCCGCGACGACCTGTTTGTTGCGCAGATCTTTGCAAACGAGGCTCCGACCCGCAAATGGAGGCGTTTCGGCGCTCGCGGACGATTCAAGCCGATTCTTCGCCGCAATTCGCATGTCACTGTGGTCCTGCGCGAGCGCGGGGCATCACCGGAGTTATAAGGAGAAGATATGGGTCGTAAAGTTCATCCGATTGGAATGCGGCTTGGAATCAATCAGGGTTGGCAGGGACGCTGGTTCGCTGAAGGCGCCGAATACCGACAACACCTGCATCAGGATTTCGCCATTCGCAATCTTTTGCTCGGAATCCCGTCGAAGGGCGGCGCCGCCAAAAGCGCAGACGTCCGTAAATTGCGCAAGGACCTGCCCGATACAGTAAAGAACCGCAAGGCAGGCATCTCGCGAGTGGAAGTGGAACGCTACCCCGGCAAGATCAAGGTATCGATCCACACCGCCAAACCCGGTATTTTGATCGGGCGCAAAGGCGAGGGCGTGAAGAAGATCCGCGCGGGGCTGGAAGCGCTGGTTGGCAAAAAAGTCGACCTCGATATCAAAGAGATCGGCTCGCCCGATACCGACGCGATGCTGGTCGCGCACAACATTGCCGACCAACTCGAACGCCGCATTGCTTATCGCCGCGCGATGAAGCGCGCGATTCAGCAAGCCATGAAGCAGGGCGCCCAGGGCATCAAGATCATGGTGGGCGGACGCCTGGGCGGCGCGGAAATGTCACGCGATGTCTGGTTGCGCGAAGGGCGCGTCCCGTTGCAAACCCTGCGCTCGAATGTGGATTTCGCCATCTCCGAGGCGACCACCACATACGGTCAGATCGGTGTAAAAGTCTGGGTCTATAAAGGCGAAGCAAAGCCCGATGTAGAAGAAAAGGTTGAGGCGACTGAAGGCGTGTACGTCAGCCAGTAGAAAATTCAGAGTCGTCTTTTGAGGTAGTGATTATGTTGATGCCAAAACGTGTTAAGTGGCGCAAGCAAATGCGCGGTCGAATGCGAGGGAAAGCCCTGCGCGGCGCCGAGGTTAGTTTCGGCGAGTTTGGTTTGCAGGCGCTGGAGCCCGGCTGGGTAACCGCGCGACAGATCGAAGCCGCGCGCCGCACCATCGTCCGCGAGATGAAGCGTCGTGGGAAAGTTTGGATTCGCATCTTCCCGGCGAAGCCGTTCACGCACAAACCACCTGAAACCCGCATGGGTTCCGGTAAAGGGAATGTCGAATATTATGTGGCGGTTGTCAAGCCTGGCCGCATTATGTTCGAGGTGGGCGGTCTGGACTCTGCCACGGCTGTTCAGGCGCTCAAAAACGCGCAATATAAATTCTCGATCAAGACCAAGGTTGTTGCGCGCCACGAAGGAGAGCAGGGATGAAGGCTGTGAAGGTAAAAGACTTGCGCAACGACAAGCCTGGCCAGATCGAAGGTAAACTGACGGATGCCCGCGAAGAATTGATGAAATTGCGATTCCAGCAGGTAACGGGCCAATTGACCGATACCAGCCGCGTGCGAATCCTGCGCCGCGATATTGCCCGCATGTTGACCATTTTACGCGAGCAACAAGCCGCGGAAGCCAAGGAAGGTGAAGCATGAACAATCGTCGTCGCGTAACTGGTGTGGTCACCAGCAACAAGATGACCAGGACGGTTGTGGTTGAGGTAAAGCGGGTGTTCCGCCATCCCTTGTATCGCAAGGTCGTCCATTCGAGCAAGCGTTTCAAAGCGCACGACGAGATCGGTTGCCAGGTTGGCGATCAGGTCGAGTTGGTCGAATCCAAACCATTGTCTCGAACGAAACGCTGGGTGGTTGAATCCATTGTCAAGCGTGAAGTGCGCACGGCGGATACCGGCGTCGCAGAGTTGAAGGCGGAGGAATAAGCCATGATCCAGCACGAATCCCGTCTCAAAGTGGCTGATAACTCCGGCGCGCGCGAACTGCTTGTGATTCACGTATTGGGCGGCTCCACCCGCAGGTACGGCAGTATCGGCGATGTGGTCGTTGCCTCGGTGAAATCGGCTTCACCGCAAGGCGGCGTGAAGAAGAGCGAGAAAGTGCGCGCGGTCATTGTCCGTTGCTCGAAGGAATGGCGGCGCGAAGACGGCTCGTACATCAAGTTCGATGATAACGCCGCCGTATTGTTGGATGCAGATGGCGTAAACCCCAAAGGCACGCGCATTTTTGGTCCCGTTGCGCGCGAGTTGCGTGAAAAAGGCTTCATGAAGATCGTTTCACTCGCTCCGGAAGTGCTGTAGGTTGGAGGAGAATTAAGAATGAAAGTTAAGATTCGCAAAGGCGATACCGTGCAGATCGTCAGCGGGCGCCTCGAAGATAAAGGCAAGCGCGGCGAGGTCATCAACGTGATCCTCGATACCCGCCGCGTGGTCGTGCAGGGTATCAACATCCGCACCAAACACCAGCGGCAGGTGCAAACGCAATCGAACCGCAACATCAACCCGGGTCGGATTCACTTCGAAGGACCGATTCATATTTCGAACGTGATGCTGGTTTGCCCAACCTGCAAGGAACCCACACGGGTTGGCATCAAACGAGACGACGATGGCGCGCACCGTGTCTGCAAGAACAAAGATTGCATGGCGATCATCGCCTAGCCGCGGAGTAATTGAAGAATGAACAGATTACAGGAAAAATATAACAGCGACGTTGTTCCAGCCTTGCGCAAGTCGTTTGAATATAAGAATATCATGCAAGTGCCGCGCCTCGATAAGGTCGTGGTGAACATCGGCATGGGCGAGGCGATGGATAATCCCAAAGCCCTCGAAGCCGCCGTCAACGACCTGACCATTATTACCGGGCAGAAACCGGTCATGACCAAGGCGCGCAAGAGCATTGCAAACTTCAAACTGCGCGAGGGCCGCCTGATCGGCACCAAGGTCACCCTGCGCGGCGACAAGATGTGGGCGTTCCTCGACCGTTTGATGACGACCGCCCTGCCTCGTGTCCGCGATTTCCGCGGCGTATCGCCCAACGCCTTCGATGGGCGCGGCAATTACACCTTGGGTTTGCGCGACCAATTGATCTTCCCGGAGATCGAGTACGACAAAATCGACAAATTGCGCGGGATGGAGGTTACCATTGTGACCACCGCGAATAATGACAACCAGGCGCGTGCCATGTTGCAATTGCTTGGAATGCCGTTCAGCAAGAAGGAAGCATAATTTATGGCGAAGAAATGTATGCAATATCGAGAAGCCCGAAGGGCGCATCCAAGCCAGGTGCGCAACCGCTGTGTGCGTTGCGGCAGACCGCGCGGGTATATCCGCCGCTTTGGCTTGTGCCGTATCTGTTTTCGCGAACTCGCGTTGCAGGGCAAAATCCCCGGCGTTGTGAAGTCTTCATGGTAGGCGAGGTGATGGCATGTCTATAAACGACCCAATTGCTGATATGCTCACCCGCGTTCGCAATGCTGTGATGGCAGGGCACGCGTTGGTGGCAATGCCGAGCTCCAAACTTAAGTTGGAGATCGCGAAGATCCTCAAAGACGAAGGGTACCTCGAAACTTTCGAGGTGGTGGATGGCGAACCCGCCGTTCACAAGACCCTGCGACTCAAGATCAAATATGTGGGCGAGCGCCGCGAGAAACGACCGGTCATTTCCGGACTGGAACGCGTGAGCACGCCCGGACGACGAATTTACACTAAAAAGCAGGATATCCCTTGGGTGCTCTCCGGGATTGGCGTTGCCATCCTCTCGACACCCAAAGGCGTGATGACCGGTGCGCGCGCCCGACAACTCGGCGTGGGCGGCGAGATCCTGTGTAAAGTGTGGTAAGGCAGGAGGTTTAAGTGTCTCGTATTGGACGATTACCCGTGGAGATCCCGGGCGGCGTGCAGGTGACTGTGCAAGGCTCGAATGTACACGTAAAGGGACCGAAGGGCGAACTCAAACGCACATTCTCGCCGCACATCGCCATTGCGATGGAAGACGGGCAGGTTGTGGTGAAGCGCAATTCGAATCATCCCGCTGAACGCGCTCTGCACGGCACCACCCGCGCAGTGATTGCCAACATGGTGCGCGGCGTCAGCGCCGGCTTTGAGACGGTGCTTGAAGTGGAAGGCGTGGGATACCGCGCCGAAATGGACGGAAAGAACCTGTCATTATTTGTGGGCTATTCGCACCCCGTCAAGGTGGAGCCGCCCGCCGGCATTTCGTTCGAAGTGGAACTGAAGACTCGCCAGATTAAGGTGATGGGATTCGACCGTGAAGTGGTTGGGCAAACTGCCGCCGAAATTCGCGGCGTGCGCCCGCCGGAGCCGTATCACGGCAAGGGTATCCGCTATGCGGGTGAGCGAGTCCGCCGCAAGGCTGGGAAAGCCGCGAAAGGAGCCAAGTAAGCCATGGCGAATAAATCACGATTGGTGGCTCGAACTCGTCGGCACGCGCGTGTCCGCAAACATATGGCGGGCACCGCTCAGCGTCCGCGTTTGAACGTGTTCAAGAGCCTGTCTGCGATCTATGCGCAGGTTATCGACGACAGCGCGGGCCGCACGCTCGCTTCCGCATCCACTGTGGACAAGGACCTGCGGGCGAAAGTAAAAGGCATGAAGAAGTCCGAGCAGGCAAAGATGATCGGGCAGGCGATCGCCGAACGCGCCAAAGGCAAGGGCGTCCAGACCGTTGTGTTCGACCGCGGCGGGTTTCGTTATGTGGGTCGCGTGAAAGCGCTGGCAGACGGCGCGCGCGAAGGCGGCTTGCAGTTTTAGGTTCGTGGAGAACAAATGGCAGACTACAATAAAAATCAACAGGATTTTGAAGCCCAAGACCAATTCGAAGAGCGCGTGATCGAAATCGCGCGCGTGGCGAAGGTGGTGAAAGGCGGCCGCCGATTTCAGTTCCGCGTAACTGTTGTGGTGGGTGATAAGAAGGGAACGATCTCGATGGGCGTGGGTAAGGCAAACGCCGTGCCGGACGCGATGCGCAAGGCATCGACGCGCGCCCGCAAGAAAATGAGCGTTGTCAACCTTTCCGGTACCACCATCCCGCACGAGGTGCTGGGTCGCGTGGCTGGCGCGAAGGTGATGCTCAAGCCCGCTTCTCCTGGAACCGGTGTAATCGCGGCTGGCGGCGTGCGCGCCGTGCTCGAAGTTGCCGGTGTGCGCGATATCCTCACCAAATCGCAGGGAAGCGCGAATGTGTTGAACGTGGTGCAAGCCACATTCGACGCGCTCGGTCAGTTGAGATCCCCGGCAGAGGAAGCCGCTCGCCGCGGCAAGAACGTGAACGACCTGTTGCCGTTCTGGGAACGGAGGAAACAACATGCCTAAGAAAGACTCTCAAGGCAAAACCATTTTCGTAACGCTGGTGCGAAGCCCGATCGGCTATACCAAGGATCAGCGCGCAACCGCGCGAGCTTTGGGCTTGCGCCGCTTGCACCAAACCATTGAACACAAGAACACGGAAGCCATTCGCGGGATGATCAACAAGATCGTCCACTTGGTCCACGTGGAAGAAGTAGGATAGACGATGAAACTACATGAATTAGCGCCCAACCCAGGCTCGAAAAAGAATCGCAAACGCGTTGGTCGCGGTATCTCTGCCGGGCAAGGCAAGACCGCTGGTCGCGGCACCAAAGGAGAGGGTTCGCGCTCCGGTCAGGGCGGCAAGATGTATCGACAGGGCGGCAACCTGCCGTTCTATCGTCGGTTGCCGTTCATGCGTGGTCAGGGATTTACCCCTCTCAATCGCATCGACTACAACGAAGTGAATCTGGACCAACTTTCTTCGGCATTCAAAGCCAACACCGAAGTTACGCCGGAATCGTTGACCGAAGCCCATTTATTGCGCGATCCCCGCAATCCGGTGGTCATTCTGGGGCGTGGTGAAATGACTGTAGGACTCAAAGTCCGCGCGCATCGCGTCAGCGCAGGCGCCAAAGCCAAGATCGAGAAAGCAGGCGGCAGTGTGGAACTGATCGCCGCATCCGAGTAGGTATCCGAGGAACTTCATGGCTGAAAAGAACAAACCATCTGCCTGGCGATTTTTGTGGACGTCGGAAGATATCCGCAGAAAATTACTGATCACGCTGGGAATTCTGTTGATCTTCCGCGTCGCCGCAAATATTCCCGCCCCGGGCGTGGATCGCGCCGCGTTGGAGGCGTTTCTTCAGCAGAGTCGGTCCGGGAACTTTCTCGATTTCCTGAACCTGCTTTCCGGCGGCACGATCTCGAATTTTTCGCTTCTTTCAATGGGCGTGTACCCGTATATCACGGCGCAGATCATCCTGCAATTGCTGGTGCCGATCATCCCCGCGTTGCAGAAACGCATGGAAGACAACCCGCGCGAGGGACGGCAGTGGATGGAAAAGTGGACGTATTATCTTGCCGTGCCGATGGCGATGTTGTCCGCGATCGGGCAGATTAATATCTTCAATTCCATCGCTTCGCAGACCATCATTCCGTTCGGTTTCACGCCCGATTTGTGGTTATCGTCGCTCACAACCTTGCTGGTGATGACCGCCGGCACCATGTTCGCCATCTGGTTGGGCGAATTGATCTCGGAGTATGGCATTCGCGGGCAAGGGCTTTCGCTCATCATCTTTGCCGGCATTGTGTCGCAGATCCCGCAGAACATCCAGGTTATTTTATTGGATCAAACCAACCGTTGGATCTTGCTCGGAATCATGATCTTCGTAATCATTGCCACGGTGGTCGCGGTCGTGTACGTTCAGCAGGGACGTCGCAATGTGCCGATCATGTTCGCCCAAAAGGCGCAAGTATTCCAAGCCATTCAACGCGGGCGGACGATCAAGACCCCCCAGCCTTTTCTGCCGCTGTTGGTGAACCTCTCCGGTATGATCCCGTTGATCTTTGCGAGCGCCATCCTGCAATTTCCAGCCATCGTTGCGAGTAATTTCGTCACCTCCGAAACCCAATGGGTGGCAAATTTTTCGACAAGCGTCGTGAATTTTTTCAACGCCAGCGGCGCAAACTCCTGGGGCTACTGGTCGTTGTACTTCCTCATGGTCGTTTCCTTCACGTATTTCTATACGACCGTCATTTTCGACCAGCAGAACTATGGCGATAACTTGAAACGCCAGCGCATTCAGATCCCCGGTGTGCCGGAAGGCGCGCCGACCCAAAAATACCTGAGCCGCATTCAAAGCCGCATTACACTGCCGGGCGCGCTCTTGTTGGGTGTCGTGGCGATCATGCCGTTCATCATTCAAGTAGCGTATCCGCCGGCGAGCAATAACGCCGGGCTGTTTCTTGTTTCATCGTCGGGCCTGTTGATCGTAGTCGGTGTGGTTCGTGATACGGTTGCCAATATCGAATCTGAACTGAAGAACCGCTACGAAGACATAAAACTACTAACCAGTTGAGAAGGGGTCCTGTCATGCCGACATACATTGTCCTCATCGGTCCACCGGGAGTTGGCAAAGGCACGCAGGCAAATCGCATATCCGAGCGGACTGGGCTTGCCCACATCTCCTCGGGCGATCTCTTCCGTGAGAACATTAAGAACCAGACCGATCTTGGAAAACTTGCCCAAACCTACATGAGCAGAGGCGAACTGGTGCCGGATGATGTGACCATCGCCATGATCAAAGACCGCCTCGCTCGTCCCGACTGTGAAACTGGCGCCATCCTGGACGGTTTTCCCCGCACCCCGGCGCAGGCGAACGCGTTGGAAGATATGCTCCAAATCTTCCACGGGCGCGTGAACGTTGTCCCGCAAATCATTGCCCCGCGGGATGCGTTGATCAGCCGCCTGAGCGGGCGCTGGACCTGCCGCGATTGCGGTCATATCTTCAACGAGAAGACCAACCCGCCGAAAACGGCAGGCGTGTGCGATATCGACGGCTCGGAACTTTATCAACGCGACGACGACAAATCGGACACGGTAACACGTCGCATCGAAGTATATATGGAACAAACCACGCCGTTGATCAAGTACTATCGCGATCACGGCAAGCTGGTAGAAATTAATGGATTACAGGCCATCGATCAAGTGACACAAGATTTGATGGACGCCTTGAAAACTAGATCATGAGTTGGGCTCGCCAAATTCACCTCAAGAGCCAGGCTGAACTGCAGACCATGCGGGATGCCGGGCGAATCAACGCAGAAGTATTGGCGACTGTACGAGTGCTTTTAAAACCGGGTGTTTCCACTGCCGATCTCAACGCGGCTGCTGAGGATGTGCTGAGGAAACACAAGTGCGTATCGCCGTTCAAGGGGTACGGGCATCCGCCGTTCCCGACCTCGATCACCGCGAGCATCAACCGCGAACTGGTCCATGGGATCCCGAGCAAGAAACGGGTCCTGAAAGAAGGCGACATCGTTTCGATCGATTGTGGAACGGTGCTCAATGGGTTGGTGGCAGACTCGGCATTCACCGCCGGGGTGGGAGAAATTTCTCCCGAAGCCCGCAACCTGCTGAAAGTCACGGAAGATGCGCTGGCGGCCGGCATCGAAAAGATGCGCATGGGAAACCGCACAGGCGACGTGTCTGCGGCGATACAAAAATATGTGGAAAGTCACGGCTATTTCGTCACGCGCGAATACACCGGCCACGGTGTGGGCAGGCAGATGCACGAAGGTCCCCAATTGCCGAACTACGGCAAAGCCGGGACGGGCCTACCGCTCAAACCAGGTATGACGATAGCCATTGAACCCATGGTCCTGGTCGGAACGGAGCAGACACGCGTCCTGCCCGACAATTGGACGGTGGTTTCGGCAGACGGATCATTGACGGCGCACTTTGAACATTCAGTCGCTGTCACCGAAGGAGACCCCTTAATCCTGACTGTCCCGTGATCCTGCCTGTTTCGGCTAGACGAACAAATTACGTGCGTGTATAATCAAAACTTCGGCTGTTTTAAGAAAGTGGTAAGGAGTCAAACGAATGAAAGTTTCACCGTCCATACGGAAGCGCTGTGCCAAATGCAGAGTCATTCGGCGCAAAGGCAGAGTATTTATTATCTGCGAAAACCCTAAACATAAACAACGACAGGGATAGAGTTAACCATGGCTAGAATTGAAGGCGTTGATTTGCCCCGCAACAAGCGGGTGGAAGTAGGTCTGACCTATGTATTTGGGATCGGACCAACGCGCGCGCAGAAGATCCTTGCTCAGACCAAGGTGAACCCCGATACCCGGGTGAAAGACCTCTCTGAAGCGGATGTGCAAGCGATTCGCGAGTTCATCAGTAAAAACTATAAGGTCGAAGGCGATCTGCGCCGCGACGTCCAGATGAGCATCAAGCGGCTCATCGAAATTGGATCGTATCGCGGCTTGCGCCATCGCCGCAACCTGCCCGTTCGCGGTCAGCGCTCGAAGACGAATGCGCGCACCCGCAAGGGCACCAAAAAAACCGTCGCCGGTCGCGGTCGTCGCCGCGGCGCGAAGAAGTAAAGAGGCAGGAGAATTATGGCTCAAAGCGTACGTTCTACGCGCCGCTCATCTGGCGCCAAGAAAGCCAAGCGCGCCCTTTCGGCAGGACAGGTGCATATTTTTGCATCGTTCAACAACACCATCGTCACCGTCACCGATATGGAAGGTAATACCATCGCGTGGGGGAGCGCCGGTTCAGCGGGTTTCAAAGGCTCGCGCAAAAGCACGCCGTTCGCGGCTCGCCTTGCCGCCGAGCAGGCGATCAAAGCCGCTCAGCAACTCGGAGTTCAGGAAGTTGAGTTGTATGTGAAGGGTCCCGGACCTGGCCGCGAGAATGCCATCCGCGCGGTGCAGGCAATGGGTCTCAAAGTCCGCTTGATTTCGGATATCACTCCGATCCCGCATAACGGTTGTCGCCCGCCTAAGAAGCGACGCGTGTAATTAGTCAAAGAGGATAGTTATTTATGTCGAAAAATCTTTCTCCGGTATGCAAACTTTGCCGGCGCGAAGGCGAAAAGTTGTATTTGAAAGGGGAGCGTTGCTTCACCCCGAAATGCGCGTTCGAGCGTCGCAGTTTTGCCCCCGGTCAGCACGGCAAGACCGGCGGCCGCGGCGGTCCCAGCCGCACTGGGCGCGAGTCCGATTACCTTCGCCAGTTGCGCGCCAAGCAACGCGCCCGCCGCGTGTACGGTGTATTGGAACGACAGTTCCGCCGCTACTATGAAGCGGCTTCCAGTCGCCGCGGTCTGACAGGCTTGAACCTGCTTCAGATACTCGAGTCCCGGTTGGACAATATTGTCTTTCGCCTCGGGTTCGCCTCCAGCCGCTCGCAAGCGCGGTTACTCGTCACTCATGGTCACTTTATTGTGAACGAGCGTCGCACGGATGTGCCTTCCATGCTCCTCAAGGAAGGCGATGTGGTGGCAGTCCGTGCCGGTTCGCGCGAACTGACTTACTTCAAAGGGGTTGGCGATCTAGCCGATGCCCGCACATCGCCCAGCTGGCTGAACCGCGATACAAAATCGTTGACCGGCTCGATTCAACGCCTGCCGGACCGCCCCGAGATCGACGGGACGTTGAACGAACAATTAATCGTTGAATACTACTCACGGTAGTAGTTTGTATTGGCGCCGCTTGTCATTTCTCATGGCGGCAAAAAAACTGGAATTTACAGAGGTGAACCGTGACGGGTATTACGAATATGGTTATGCCTAAGATCGAGCGTGAGGCTGAGGCTCGAAACTACGGCAAGTTTGTCATCAGCCCACTGGAGCGCGGATATGGCGTCACATTGGGAAACGCCCTCCGACGCGTGTTGCTTTCCTCGCTGGAAGGAGCCGCCGTCACCGCGATCCGAATCGCGGACGTGTTGCACGAATTCAGCGAGATCCCCGGCGTGCGCGAAGATGTCATCCAGGTGATGTTGCAGGTCAAACAACTGCGCATCAAGTTGGACGGCGTGGACAGCACCCGCATGCACCTTGAAGTGCGCGGCGAAGGAACCGTCACCGCGGCGGATATCATTACCCCCGCGGAGGTGGAGATCGTGAACCCGGAATTGTTCCTGTTCACGGTAGACAACCCCAAGACCAAACTCGACCTGGAGTTCACGGTCGAACGCGGACGCGGCTATTCGCCCGCCAACGAACGAAGCGGGCACATGCCCATCGGCGAACTGCCGATCGACGCCATCTACAGCCCGGTCAAACGCGTGAACTGGGAAGTGACCTCAGCCCGCGTGGGGCAGAGCACGAACTACGATAAACTGAACCTTGAAATCTGGACGGACGGGACCGTCTCACCCGAACGCGCTCTCAGCACGGCGGCGAAACTCGTGATCGATCACCTGCGCTATATCGCGGGTGTCAGCGAAGAAACGCTTACTGTCGCTGTGGAAAAAGAAGTGAGTGGGAGCCGCATGAGCAGTGAAATTGCCGATACCCCGGTCGAATCGCTCGACCTGTCGGTGCGCGTCTTCAACTCGCTCAAGCGCACCGGCATCACCACCGTTGGCGATGTGATCGACCTGCTCGAAAAAGGCGAGAACGCGGTCATGTCCATCCGGAACTTTGGCGAAAAGAGCCTCGACGAACTGCGAATCAAGATGCAGGAAAAAGGCTACCTCAAAGACGAGAAGAATTCTGCGGAGTAATTTGTAATGCGACATCAAATTTCTGGTTATCGATTAGGTCGTTCGACGGGCGCGCGTATCGCGTTGCGCCGCAACCTGATCAAACAATTTTTTACGCACGAGCGCATCCAGACCACCAAAGCGAAAGCCGCCGCCATCCGCGGCGACGCTGAGCGCCTGATCACTCTCGCCCGCAACAGCGCGGATGCGACCCCCGAACAGAAAGTCCACGCGCGCCGCCTCGCCATCTCGAAACTTGGCGACAATCAGGTCATCAAGCGCCTGTTCGACGAGATCGCGCCACGCTATGCCACCCGCCCTGGCGGGTATACCCGCGTGTTGAAACTCGGTCCGCGCATGGGCGATTCGGCTGAGATGGTGATTTTGGAATTGGTGGAAGAATAGTCGTAGTAACGACTTCAGTCGTTATTCCCGTTCGTTCAGCAGTTCAACTGCTGAACGAACGTAGATTGTAAGATGGCACGTTACCAATTGACTCTTGCCTACGACGGCACGGACTTCTTCGGAAGCCAGCGGCAGGCGAAAAAGCGGACGGTGCAAGGCGAACTGGAAAAGGCTTTGCGCGGACTCGGATGGACGGATCGTTCGGCGCTCCTCTCGGGGAGGACCGACACCGGCGTTCATGCGACGGGACAGGTTGCGGCGTGCGAACTCGACTGGACTCACACCGACGACGAACTCGTCCGCGCGTTGAACGCGAAACTGCCCGGCGACATTTCGGTGTGGGATGCGAAGATCGCCAGCGATGATTTTCATCCGCGCTTCGACGCAACCTCGCGGACGTATAGTTACCAGTTGTTTTGCGATGCGCTGAGAAACCCAATCCGTGAACGGTTTGCGTGGAGAGTTAATCATGCTCTCGACGACGAGCTGTTGAAGAAAGCCTCGCAAGCGATACTCGGCACGCATGATTTTTCATCCTTCGGCTCTGCGACAACCCCAAAGGGAACGACGGTGCGGACGGTGAAGAAAGCCGAATGGATCCGCGTTGAAAAGGACCAATGGCGCTTCGAGGTGGAAGCGGATGCCTTTTTGTATCGCATGGTGCGGCGGCTGGTCTTCGTGCAGGTTGCGGCGGGGCAGGGAAAACTCCCCGTGGACGCGGTCGCCGAAAGTTTGGCGAGGCAGGTTGGGAACCGGAAGCGAAGCGTGCTTCCATCTGGTCTCGCTCCCGCGCATGGGCTGACACTCATCCGAGTGAAATATCAGTAAAAAAAATCGTAGTAACGACTTAAGTCGTTCGAGCAATGAAGCGACTGAAGTCGCTACTACAAAACCTTTTCGTGAAATAGCAAGAGTCAATGAATTAGAAATTATTGCAGTGTAGTTGGCGTTTTCTAACGCCAAATGAAAGAATATAGAAACGGAGATACCGAACGTGTACAAATCGTACTATCCGAAAGCAAGTGAGATCGAGCGCAAGTGGGCGCTCGTGGACGCCGATGGGCAGATCCTTGGGCGTGTTGCCGCGCGCATCGCCTCCGCGCTGCTTGGCAAAAATAAACCGACCTTTACGCCCGGCGTGGAGATGGGTGATTTCGTGGTGGTGATCAACGCCGAGCGCGTCGCTGTCACCGGCACGAAGACGAAATCGAAGATGACCACCAAGGTCTATCACCGTCACTCGAATTATCCCGGCGGCTACAAGGCGATCAGCCTGCGCGACCAGTTGCAACAGCATCCCGACCGCGTGTTGCGCGAAGCGGTGTGGGGCATGTTGCCGAAGAACCGCATGGGACGCGCCCTGCTCAAGCGTTTGAAAATTTACGCCGGACCGAATCATCCGCACGGCACGAATCATCCTGTGCCGCTGGTATAAAAGAGAAAGAGGAAGAAGCAATGTCTGTTCAATATCATGAAGCAGTGGGCCGCCGCAAGGAAAGCACCGCGCGCGTCCGTTTGATGGACGGCTCGGGGAATTTTATGGTCAATGAAAAGCAAGCGGCTGTGTACTTCCCGCGCCTCGGCGATTTGCAGGATATTCTGCGCGCGTTCTCGGCGGTGGGGCAGGACGCGCAGAAGTTCGATATCACAGTGAAGGTCAACGGCGGCGGCACGACCGGTCAGACCGAAGCGGTGCGGCTGGGTGTTGCCCGCGCGCTCCTTTCGATCAACGGTGATTGGACATCCGCGCTCCGCAAGCACGGTTTGCTCACCCGCGACGCTCGCATCAAGGAACGCAAGAAGCCGGGTCTCAAGAAAGCTCGCAAGGCGCCGACGTATACGAAACGTTAAGTCAGTAACCAGTTATCAGTAATCAGTGATCCGTAATTCGTGTGAGATACAATATGCGAGTTACGGATTATCTTTTAAAGATATATCCGGTGGTTGAGTAGCCCGAGGCGATAGCCGAGGGCGTATCGAAACCACCAGTCCGTAAAGTAATTCGTGTTGTAAAAATTTGTATGCGTACTTGGTGGTTTCGATACGGGCTTCGCAACGAACGCTCAGCCCTACTCAACCACCGATTTTGATTGGAGATTCTCATGGACTTCACCCTCGTCTCTTCCACCTTCGACGCCCTCCGCATCCCTCCGCCCGCGAGGTTGACTCTGCTCGACGCGGCGACTCTCGCCTCAGCGCACGTGCCGCCGTTCCCGTCCAATATGCCTGCGTTGATTGTGGGTGTAAATTCAAAAGGGTTGTCTTCGCATGTGAAGGACGTGTTGCTCACGGTGTACCCGAAAGAGCATGGTGTGGTTGTGGTGGATGGAAAGATGAAAGAAGAAAGAGAATTGGGAGGATTGGAGAATTGGGATTTCTCCGAATCAACTTGTTGGTTTGTTCCAGAGTTAGGCGAAGGGACATCGTTCGAGTCGTTTGCCGAGATCGTTGCTCACCTGCGCGCGCCAAATGGATGTCCGTGGGACCGCGAGCAGACGCACGAGTCGCTGAGGAAGCATTTGCTCGAGGAATCCTACGAAGCCATCTCTGCCATTGACTCGGGCGACTTCGCTCACATGCGCGAAGAGTTCGGCGATTTGTTGTTGCAGATCGTTTTGCACGCGCAGATCGCGGATGAAGAAGGGCGATTCAATATTTCACAAGTGATTCAGGGAATCCACTCGAAGATCGTGAGGCGGCATCCCCACGTGTTTGGGGATTTGAAACTCGATGGCGTAGACGATGTGCTGGCGAATTGGGAGAAATTGAAAGAGCAGGAAAGGGGAGGCAAAAAGGAGGAGAAGGGAATTCTCGACGGGGTTCCAGCCATCCTGCCCGCGTTGAGTCAGGCGCAGGAATATCAAGATCGCGCCGCGCGCGTGGGCTTCGACTGGAACGAGATTGACGGCGTGTTGGATAAGATAAAAGAAGAGATCGAAGAGATCAAACACGCCGAAACCGATTTTGAACTGGCGTCCGAGATCGGCGACCTGTTCTTTGTGCTGGTCAACTTCGCGCGCTGGAAGAATGTGGACGCCGAGTCCGTGTTGCGGGGGACGAATGCGAAATTCAAGAAGCGTTTCGCTTACGTGGAGCAGGGCGCGAAACAGCAGGGACGGAATTTATCCGAGTTGAGTTTGGAGGAGATGGAGTCGCTGTGGCAGGAGGCGAAGGGGAGGGAGTGATTGCTCGTCAACTAACTTTATACAGGAACTGCTCGTTGTTGCAATGTTCGTTCGATCTTCTGCGGCAGGGCAATCAGGAAGAAGAAGTTGGCGGGATACAAATAATCCTCACCGGACTCGTCCACTACCCGGAGCAACCCTTTTTTCTTGGCAATCTCATCAGGGATGATCTGATAGACCTTCCGAACGACAAGATCGTCACTGCCCTTATTCTTTAGGCAAATGGCAAATTGAATGGGAATTGGGTTTTTCATGATATTAATCTAGAACCTGTTTGATTTTGAATTTTCTTCGTCCGATGCCGTGCGCTTCATACCAGTGGATTTCGGCGTAATGGACACTGCCATCTTCCATGCGGACGGTTGCGTGACCTTTGAGTTTGCGCCAGTTACCGGGACCGTACTTCTTACGAATACGGGCAAGGTCTTGAATACCTCGCCCTTTGGCGATGATCTCAATATCTGCAATCTCACCGATGATTTCGAAGTACATGCTGGATTATATTATCAGAGACTGGCGTATGAGACAAGTCAACCTAAAGTTGAGTTTGGAGGAGATGGAGTCCCTGTGGCAGGAGGCGAAGAGGGGGAGTGATTAACGGTTTGTGTTAGCCAATATTTAGAATGCTATTTGTTACGTTAACCGAAAAACGCCTGATCCAAATTCAATTCAGGTCAGGCATTTTTGCGGAAGTATTCAGAATTGTTCTATTTGTGTCACCAAGTGTGATGACAGTTGTTACAGGTAAAGGGTTCCACTTTCTTAGCAAGTGGACCTGCAACAAACAACCCAGCAAGAGCACTTATGAGTGTTTGGCCTTCACTTTTCTTTGAAATATTAGTCGATTTACATACAGGGCAATGAATAATACCTGTTGGCTTACCACACGATGGACACGCTTCTGCTTCAGAGGATATTTCTTTTCCACATTCCGAACATTTTATTAGTGCCATGCTTCATCATCCTTTTCATAGTTTATTTTGAGAGTGTGCAAACTCTCCTTGCCAGCATCCTAGGTTTGCCTGATTTTTTCTACATTATGTTATGCTCGCATACAGGGAATCCACAGAACGTGTCAGATATTTTATATCTAGATCATCAAATAGCACTTCATAGAGTTGTAAGGCGGGCTGGTAAGTCTCGTTGTAAAAGATGTAATAGCAGCGGTTTTGCGGTAAATTCTTTGTATTGCATCCTATGTACAGATTATCCATCCAACTTGCGGCACGACGGGAGTTGCAAACATCAAGGGGGGAGCATGTGTCATTTCTTTTTCTTCTTCACGGTTGTCTTTTTCTTCGTTGTACTCTTGCGCGTGGACTTTTTCACCGTCCGCTTTGCGGATTTTCTCTTTATCGTTTTAGGTTTCTTGGTAGTCTTTGTCTTTCGCGCAGGCGATTTCTTTTTTGCAGTCCCAGCGCCTTTTGCCCTTGCCCGAGTGCCAATCAGTGATGGTGTTGCGGTGCGGGTCAATTCAGGCATTGTTTTGAACAGGGACGTGAGCGCCCGACTCCCGTTCAGTTTGGGGAACATGATGTTGTGGTACATGTTGTACATGGTGAAGGCGAACAGAGTTTCGGGGAGTGAATTGTCGTAGAGCGGATAGTTCACACCGAAGGCGTAGTTGGCGATTGCCAGCGCGGACATGAGCGCGCCATCCTCTGAATCTACCGTCGTGTTGTTGCCAGCAAAGTACACGTTGGTGTTCATCTGCCCGGGATACGAGATGTTGCCCAAACCTTGCGCCATGTAGAGTTTAGTTTTGGGACCGTCCATGGCGGAGGGAGTCCAGCGTCCGTGCGTCCATGGTTCGCTGAACAGCACTTTCTGCGGGTCGGGTACTTTTTGTCCCTTTGAGGGATCGGGGATGTAACCGTACATGGTCAGGTAGTATCCATCCGCGTCGGAATCGTTCAATACATTTTTCTGAATATATGTGGTGAAGGTATTGATCAGGTTGTAGTTCCCGTTTTGGTTGCCGGGCGCGTAGTAGGCGTTGAATTGGAGCGTTTCTTCCTGTTGCATCAGGTCGGGCGAGAGCATCGTCGAATCGGTGTGGATGTAGCATTTGCCCCACAGCAGATCCCAAGTCACGTGCGGACCCGATGGCTGCATGTTCGTGTTCCGATAGTCCCCGATGGGAAAATTGAATTGCGAATTGTAGTAGACGTTATTCCAGAAGTATTTGTTGTTGGCGTTGTTGAGGACTTTCGAGTTCGTCCACATGTCGGTGGTTAGCACGACTTTATCGAAAGTCCGCGAGATGATTGGCTTGCTTCCGTTTTTGCTCCACTGCACGGTGACTTGACCGGTGGATGAGTCCGTCCACACCGCGCTGACCTTCGAATCGTAGATCACCTGCGAAGTGGTATATGTCTGTGCGACGGCGAGCATTGCTTTGACCCACGACTGCGCGCCGTTCGCAAATCTCTGCCAGCCTGTGCCGGGTTTCGTAAAACTTCCGAGCGGGGTGGGGAAGCCCCACGATTTCGGCAGAGGTAAGGTGGCGAAGATCGGGAGCAAGTCAACGAAGAGGGTGTCGTTGAGCAGGGCGTTTCCGTATCCGTTGATGATGCTCATGTACGGCGAAAGGATGTAGTTGATGAAATCGGTCTTGTTGATAAACGGGATGGGCGGGTTGGGATAGAAAAACTCGTACAGCGTTTTCATTGACCAGTGATCGAACAATTCGGTTTCGATAAAATCTTGAAACAGATTCGCATCGAGTTTCATCTCGTTGCTGTAGAGCGCGAAGTTCGGTCCCTGTTGGTAGTCGGGGAAGTTGCCCCAATTCATTGGCTGACCGTTCAAGCGCGGGAACGCGGCGGCGACCTTCAACGAATCGTAATCGTTCATCGGCACGCGCGACTGGAACTCCGGTCTCTGCAACATCACGTGGACGCTGGGGTACATCATCGGTGAGATGAACTGCACGCCGATGTCAATTGGCAGGGTCTTGTTCTTGCCCGGCACAGGGACGTAATACGTGAGCGAGTGTCCGCCGACGCCGCCGCCGATTCCGTTCGCGCTCGGGGCTGGCTGGTCGTGGATGAGGGTAACGTTCCATTCCTGACGGGCAACCGGGTCCTGCGAAAGCGCCCACAACAACGCCACGCCCGTCGCGCCTCCACCGACGATGCAAACATTTTTCTTTGCCATGATGATTCTCCTCTTGTGCGTAGTTGGCGTTCTCTAACGCCAACGGGTGCGTTAGGGCGCGTTAGAGAACGCGCCCTACACGGATTATAAATTTCATAAGTCGTCACTACGGGTTAACCACTCAATTCATCCAACAGTTTTTTTGCTTCGATGAGGTCGAGAGTGTCCAAGCCTTCGGTGAATTTTGCATAGAGCGGAGCGAGCAAGGTCCGGGCTTCGGGAGCGCGTCCGCATGACTGAAGCAGGCGTCCGAGGCGCGTGACCGCGCGTAATTCCTGTGTGAGCGATTGATATTTCTGCGATGCGGCGATGGCGTCACGGTAACCCTTTTCTGCCATCCCTAAATCTGGATTCGCTTGCAGGAGTCGAATATCCGCGCGGACGCGATGCAGTTCGGGGAAGTGCATCTCCTCCTCGGGCGCGGCTCCGAACGCGTCTTCGATGGTTTGATGCGCCATTTCGAGATTGCCTGCGCGCGCGTGCGCCTCGGCTAATTGCGAGAGATATTGACCAAGCGAACTGTGTGTGCCGGAGGCAAGATAATCTGCTAGACCCTTGTTGATCTCGGTGATCCCCTCCTCAACATTTTGGAGGGAGGCGTGAGCAATGCCGCGATACATCGTTCCCCAGGCGAGGAAGGACGGCAATTGATTCTCTGTTGCGGCGGCGAGCATGGCTTCGGCATGTTCAAGGAGAGCCTGCGGGTCGCGCAAGTAGATGAACAGACTGCACCCCGCGAGATGCGCCATTGCCATGTTGGGCGGCGAATTCAACGCGCGGGCGGCTTCGAAATTCTCATCCAACGTTTTTCGCGCTTGATCAATGCGACCGGTGTGCCAGAGCGCGAGCGCGGCATGATTTAACGAGGTCACCTTCGGGTCGAACGGCGCCCAGGTGTGTTCTTCCGCTTTGTAGTTTTTCAGCATTTTTTCGATTGACTCGCCGACCTCAGAAAAATGCCCAAGTTCGTAATCGGTGAGGGCTTTTGCGAAATACGCCCATGTCAGATACATCGGAATACTGTCGCGTTCCGCAATGCGTAGCAATTCGTCCACCAGTTCCTGCGAGGCTTTCATATCGGAGTGGGTGTTTACGGTTGACCATAACCCGATCAGGATAAAAAAGAATTGAGGCGAGTCGCCCAATTGAGTGGCGATCTCTCGCGCGCGTTGGTATGACTGGACGACTTCTGTAGAGCCAAGACCTTTGATCATGGCATAAATGTTACCCATGGATAACACCAACGGCAATTCCAGTTGAGCGCGTTCAGGCGTATCGGGCAGGGTCTGGAGCAGGGTAATTGCTTTGTTGAAGTGATGATGCGCTTCTGCAATTGCCGCGCGCGCGTGCGCAAAGTCCCCGGCGGTTTGCCATGCCTCGATGGCTTTTTCGGTATCGCCAGCTTCGGTGAGATGATGCGCCACAAGTTCGGGGCGTTGTTTGGCAACATCAGGGAATTTTTCGTTTAGCGCAATACTGACCGCGCGATGCAGTTCGCGTCTGCGGCTTTTCAACAATGACCCGTAGGCGGCTTCTTGCACGAGCGCGTGTTTGAAAGTGTAAATTACGTCGCCACTGCTTTCGTCTCTAAAGACCAACCCCGAAGCGATCAGCGTCTCTAGTTCGTTTTGAAGTGTCTCCTCGGATTGCCCGGCAATGGCAGACAGTAGCGAGTAGGGGAAGGCTCGCCCCAGCACTGAGCCGATCTGCGCGATCTCTTTGTGCGGACCAAGAAAATCGAGGCGCGCCATCAACAGGTCTTGCAGAGTTGAGGGGATTTGTGAGGCTTTGTCCGCGATCGAACGCGCGCCCGCCATGCTTTGCGAAAGTTCCTCCGCGAAAAGCGGATTCCCATCTGTGCGGTCGGCAAGAGATTGCAAGATCTCCGGCGGCACCAGCGTTCCCAACAAATTGCCGATCATCTCGCGGACGTTTTCCTGATCGAGGCGCGATAGTGTGATCAACGAATGGAACGGGCGCGTGGGCCACGGCGGGACGAAACGCGGACGGGCTGTAAACAACAACATCACAGAAGAATGTTCCACCTGCTCGCCCAACATCACGAACTCCTCAAGCGTGGAGGGGTCGGAAAAATGCAGATCTTCAACAACAAGAATCGTAGGCTGGGCGCGAGAGGAGCCGATGACCCAATCCACAAGGGATTGCAACAGATGCACACGTTGCTGTTCCGGAGAGAGTAGGATAGGCGGATATTTTCCCGGTGGTACGGCGATGCCGAGCAGAGTTGCGACGAGCGGCACAGATTTCGTTGTGTCCATCCCCACCAGCGAAAATGAATTCTCAAGGTCTGCGATCTTCTTGTCTGCTGTCGCTTCTGCGGTCCACACGAAAGCGTTCTCGATCAAGTCAATCGTGGGCGCGAATGGCGTGTCCTGCTCATACGGGGATGACTCGCCCTCGATCCATGTGTGCGGAATCGCGCCGACATCCTGCTTGAATTGTCGCAGAAGGCGCGACTTGCCGATCCCCGCCTCGCCGGTGATCATCACGAGCTGCCCGTGCCCTTTTTGCACCTGCGCCCAGCGGTTCATCAACAAATTCCGCTCGTCTTCGCGCCCCATGAAAGGCGTCAACGAGTTCACTGCTGTGGCGTGGAGACGACTCCGCACACCGGAAGGCCTCTCGACCTGGAACAGTTGGATTGGGTCGGGGAAACCTTTCAAAATGTGCGGACCCAGATCGTCAACGACGAAGAATCCCGCGACGAGTCGCTGTGTGGCGGCGGAGATGCAGACGGAATCCGGTTCAGCCGCCGTCTGGACTCTTGCCGCCAGGTTCGGCGTTTCTCCAAAGATGTTGCCTGCGTCGCCGCCCTCTTGCTGGATCATCACCTCGCCCGTGTGGATGCCGACTCTCACCGCGATTTGCTTTGAAAATTCCCGTTGGAGTGATTCGTTTAGTTTATGGATTTCTTCGATCAGGGTTAATCCTGCGCGAACCGCGCGTTCTGCGTCGTTTTCGCGCGCTTTTGGATAGCCGAAGAGGATCAAAATACCATCCCCCAAATATTGTTGCACATGCCCCTCGAACCGCTTCACTACGCTGGCGGCGGTCTGGTGATAGCGGGTAAGGATGCTGTGCCAGTCTTCCGGGTCGAGTTGCGCCGACAGTTCGGAGGAGCCGACCACATCCGAAAATACAACTGTGACTTGCCGACGTTCACCGTGAGAGGAGGAAGCCGAAGTCATTCATTACAATCCTATTTGAAGTTGTGTTTGTGGGGTAAATCAACAGGGCAGTGATACACACTGCCCTGTTTGTTGTCGTTTATTTTCCGAAGGCGAAATACTTGCCCATGCCGAGCGCGATGCCCATATCGCCGCTCACCTTGACCTTGCCTTTCATGAATGCCATGGTGGCGTCCAGTTCTCCGTTGGCGATCTTGATGTAATCTTCCGAGTCGACGGTCATCGTCATTTTTGGGGCGGGATGCAAACCCTCGGTGGATTCGCACTTCTGGTCTTTGACGATCACGAACCAATTGGATGCCTGCGCCCCTGTAAAAATGAATTGCACGATTGTGTCTATCCCTTTGGCTTTATCGGGCTGGAAAGCGTTCTTGATGGTCTCGGTCATCAACTCGCGGACGGTGGGTGGCATGGTGGTTTCTCCTCATCGTGCATAATTTCAGCAAAGTATAGCATACGGAGGGATGCAGGTTGGAATTCCGTCATGGATTTCGCCACTCCCCGTTTCCTTGATACATGCATATCCTGGTTATGATTTGGCGATTTCCTTCGCCATCAGATATTCATCGTAATAGATACCTTCGTAGGATATGACGCGCGGATCGGTGCCGTAGGTTTTGAACCCACACCGCTCATAACAACGGATGGCTGGCTGATTCGCAGTCACCACCGCGAGTTTGAGAATCTCCACCTTGCGCGACTTAGCCCAGATCACACACGATTCGATCAGCGACGCGGCGATGCGAAACCCGCGCCATTCTGGTAGCACATACACGCCCCAGACGCCCGCGCTGTGTCGCGTTTTCGGGCGATCCCCTCGCTGGACGCCGATCATGCCGACTAGGTTGCTTTCGTGTTCCGCAAAGAACATGATCGAACCTTCGTTGGGTTTCAGGCGACCTTCCCAGTAGCTTAGTGGCGCATTCTGGCTTGCGTAATAGTCTGCGCTGAACGCGGTGGGTGTGTCTTTCAAGGCGAACAATCGCAACTCACGGAATTTTGGCGCGTCTGCAAAACTGGCGGGTCGAAAAGTAACGTTTCCTTTTGGTGTTTCTATCGGTTGCATTGAAATCGCTCCATTGCCATATCGAATAAGGCTTGCGTGTTATCAGCTTGTGGGCTGTATACTTTCCATGCGAAGACGCGGTCGCCGCACGTCCAAGCCGCGGCGGCTCCGTTGGGGAGCAGGGGAGAGGCGGTGGAGGTGATCGGAATGTAGACCACGTTCATATCGCGAATCAGCTTCACGTCCAGAGTGCCGAAGCGGGTGTCGAGTCCGTCTTCGAGGATCACGTCCAGCAGAAATTGAGGGTCCGCCGCACCGGGCGCGATCTGCCAGATCATCTGGATGAACAAGTTGCCGTTGAACGCGGCGAGCAAGCCTTGCGAATAACTGCTTGGCGAGGCAGGGTTTTGTTGCGCGCTCACATCATAGAAAGCCATATCGAGCGGGTGCCCGATGCAAAATTGATATTCACAGAACAAACCCGCGAGGTTGAACGGTGTCGCGGATGGGTATGGCGTGGGAATTGGCGCTAACGGTTCTGATGTGTTCGTAGGGATAGCCGCCAGCGTTGACGCAACCGCGATCTGAACCTGAATGTTTGGGTCGGGCTTCGGGGCGCAGGCGGTTACAATGAATGCAAGCGCCACAATAAATTTATTTTGCATGGACACGATTATACAGTCATACGGAACAATCTGTATGGCGGTCGCGTCCATGGGTCAAGGAGTTTGAATGAAACGCATAATGTTACCTATGATATTCATCTTGATTCTGTCTGCCTGCGCCCTGGCGGGGAAGCCGACAGAACAATCGCTTTTTCCCGTTGACGATGTAGGCGTCACGCCGACACCGCAAGCGGAATTGACGCCTGCCGAACAAGCGGCGATCTCGCATCTCGCCGCGACACTCAGCCTGCCACCCGAAGCGGTGAGCGTTATCTCAACGGAGGCGGTGGAATGGCCCGACGGCTGTCTCGGCGTTCAACGGCTGGGGATGATGTGCGCGCAGGCAGTTGTGCCCGGCTACAGGATTATTTTACAGGCGGGCGATGAGCAATATGAATTGCACACGAATACAACTGGCAGTCAAATAGCGCAGGTCGGCGAGGCTCCTCTCGGTTTGGCGGAAGAATCTGTCGCGGCGCGACTGGCATTCAACCTTGGCTTGGATGTGGCCGAGGTTGTCGTTGTGAGTAGCAAAGATGTCGAGTTCCCCGATTCATGTCTCGGTGTGGTGATGCAGGACGTTCTGTGCGCCGAAGTGATCACCCCCGGCAAGATCATTATGTTGAAAGCGAATGGGCTGGAATTCGAGTACCACGTCAATGAAGACGGTAGTCACGCGCAACCTGCCACGCTCGCGCTCACATGGACGCGGGACGGCGGCATCGCCGGGTTTTGCGACAAGTTGACTGTTTATCTCTCCGGTGAAGCGTATGGGAGCAACTGTCGGTCTACACAGCCCGATGCGACAGTGAAGTCATTTGCAGAGTTGTTGACCGCAAGGGAGCAAAAGCAGTTCTTCGCATGGGTAAAGGAGTACGGACAGGTGAGTTTGGATATTTCAGACCCAGTCATGGCGGCGGATCGCATGGTCGTCACGTTGGAATTCTCCGGCGTTGGAGGCGATCAGCCAACCCCCGAGGAGGAACAAGTAATGGTTGAGTTCGCGCAGTCGATGTACGCGAATCTTTTTCCATAGGCAATGAAATCAAAAAAAACGCATCCACGAATGGATGCGTTTTTTTGGATGTTATGACTTGGGCTTGTAAGATATCAGTGCGCTACTTCAGGGCTTTTGAAAGGCAGATAGCGGGCGGCAAAACTAAACGCTAACAGCCAATAACTGATAACCAAAGTGGCAACAGCGAACTCGGGCCAAGTCGGTGTATAGGAACTGATGCGGATGATCGGCGTGTACGGATCGTAGGTTGGCATGGCGATCAACCCCGCAAAATTGTAATTCCAGCGTGTCAGGACAGCCGCCGCCATGGGAAAGAGCGAAAATACCATCAGGTAGCGGAAGTTTTTAATGGACTTCGCCGAGAACAGCGCCGCGCCGGCAATGATCGGGAGCAGGATTTGCCCAATCCAAAACGTTGAAGAATATGGGGCGACGGCGTTCAATGCTTCGGTTTGCAAGGTGATGTTGACATCGAATGAATAGTAATAGGTTACTGCCCAATCCCAAAGACGCAGGTACGTGAGCAATAAAGTGATGCCGCCGGAGAGACGCGCAACATCGTACAGGATCTCGTCCTTGACCAACCCCGGACGCATCATCCGAAAGATGATGACGCCTGTGAAAAACAGGAATGCGATTCCGCCGCTCATGGCTGAAAATACGAATTGAACCGGGGCGCTTTGATTGAACCACACGCCGCGTCCGTTGAGAACGGAATAATACGCGCCCAGCGAGGCTTGATGGAGCAGGGAGAGCGTCAACCCGATCACGGCAAGGACGGGCACCAACTTGTGAAGCAAGCGCGCAACTTTCTTCGCCAACTCCACAAGTTTCTTGATGATCGGGAACCGCTTGTGCAGGGGATGCTCGTAGAAAAAAGAATGTTCCACAACGACCGGCAACATCTCTGCTGAAAGAACGCCGAGGTACAAGATCACGCACATGGTGATCTCCCAAAGCAGGGAGTGAGGTTGCCAGAATACCATTGGGTGCCAGAAGCGGAACGGCTGACCCAGGTCGAACCAGATGACCATTCCAGCCGTGGTGTACCCCAGGAAGCCGAGCAAGACCGCCAGTTTGGCGACAGTTTCAAACCGCGTGAGTTTCATGAGATAGACGATCACGCCGAATACAAAGGCGGAACCGCCGAGGGAGATCGAGGCTAAATCGATCACCACCCATAAGCCCCACGGGACCTTGTTCGTCAAGCCCGTGACATCCAACCCGTCACGCAACACAACAAACGCGCCGTACATTCCGAACAAAATTCCCAATGCGAGGAACCCAACCCAGTATGGGAAGACGTCCACGTCCTTTTTGCCGAACCGAAACTTTGGAAGGTGAATATCTGTTTGCATGGCTAATTTCCTTGGAAGGGATTATCCGTATGCGATTCGGGCGGGATGTAATAGACGCGGGGTTGTGTGCTGAGTTCCTCCCGCAGGCGCAGGGTAACGGTCGCTTCCGCGAGGGCGATGGAGATCGGGCTGGTGGCTTCGTTCATGTCGCCGAAAATGCGCGCGTTGGTGGGGCAGGCAACCACGCAGGCGGGAGTCGCTTGATGGTCAACGCCGGGGACGAGACCCCGCTCCAATCCCGCGTCGATGCGATGCGAGCAAAACGTGCATTTTTCCACCACGCCGCGGGGGCGGTTCGGAACTTCCTGATAGCCGAACGTGGGCGATTGCGGGCTGAGCGCGATTGGTTCCTTCCAATTGAACACGCGCGCATCGTACGGACAGGCAACCATGCAGTATCGGCATCCGATGCATCGGTCGTAATCCATTTCCACAATGCCATCCGGGCGTTTGCGCGTCGCCGCGACGGGACAGGCTTGCACGCATGGGGCTTCATCGCAGTGCATACATGGGCGGGAGAGGAAGAACTCCTCGCCCGATCGCGTGGTCTCTGTGGTGACGACACAGTAACGCATATCGTCGTCGAGATTGTTGATCGCATTACAAGCAAAGGTGCAGTATTGGCAACCGATGCACAGGTTGATGTCGATCAACATGCCCCATTGATGACCGGTTCCATCCCCGCCTCCAGAGGCGCGGGCGGCGGACATCTTTCTCGCCATGGGAAGTTGCGTCAGCGCGGCGGCTCCCACCAATGCCCCCGCCAGTTTGAGGAAATCACGGCGTGAAGTTTTGTTGTCTTCCTCTTGGGAAGTAGTCTGGTTGTCATGCTCGGTCATTGTCAATCTCCATGAAGTTCGAGGGTGACGCTGGTGTTATTCGGATGGGGGTGTAGGCTTGCCCGGCTCTTTGCCGATGAGCGCCCAGGCGATCACGCCGCCAAAGACGAACCCGCCCAGCACGTATACCCAATTGGGTAGCGCCACGCCGCCTTTGACGGGTTCAGATGGTTCTTTCACGATTTCGACAGGCACAAGAGTATTTTCGGCCGGGGCGTCGAGGTTGCCCATCGCCTTGATCTCGAGTCCCGCGTCACGTATGACCTTTGCCTCATGGAGGTTGTTGTGGCACCCCTCGCAAGAGGCGACCGAGACGATCATGGTGTGGTCGTTCTCCCGTCCCATGTGGCAGTTTTCACAGGACAAGCCAGCGGCGAAATGGGTCGATTTGAGCGTGACATCCATTTCATCCTTGTGGCAGTTCTCGCAAACCGTATTCGATCCCTCGGCGAGTTTCATGCCCTGAGAATGTTGTTCATGGCAACTGACGCAATTCAAACCCATTTGTCCGTGCTGGCTGATCGCCATCTGCCCGGCAACATCCTTATCGGTCACATTAGAGTGACAGACGATGCACGTGGTGTTTTCATCCTCGATCGTGAATTTTGCCGTATCGGGGTGTTTCCCGGATGTATCTGCAAGTTTGTGGCAGACCGTACAACTGACATTTGCCTCACGGTGCGGGCTGTGTTCCCACAAGTTGTACGCCAGGTCGTGGCATTCCGAGCATTCGTTTGGGTTTTGGGCGGCTGGTTGATCAACCGCGGAAACCTTCTGGGAAGGAACAAAAACCAACGCGGCGAGCGTTACGAACAGTGCAAGAGCGCCGGCTAAGAAAAATACAGATTTAGTTGGTTTCATCGTATGGCTTCTCCCGTAATAAGGGTGGATTGGTCTGAGATGGATGGTACAGGTTAATTAGCTTATGAGTTAGTGTAGACTGTCATAAATTTGGACAATAAACGTCATTACAATCTACTTTGCTGAATAACAAGGCGGCGGTTTTATTTCACCGCCGCCTTGTTTGTGAATGTTTTGTTTCTCTTATGGGCGTGTGTACTTGCTAACGTCGCCGCCGAGGTCTTCGATCGAGTCGATCAGGAACTGGATCACAAACTTCGGGTTGTGAACGTAGGCGCCCGGGTCTTTCTGAACGTACTGGTAGTTGAAGGCGGCTTTGACGAGTCGCGGCGTCCAGGTGGCGTATCCTTTTCCGTCAGCGCCAAAGAAGTACGGGTAGGCGTGTGAGTCGTAGGTGATGGCTCCGCCATGCGCTTCCGAGTACACCTGCATCTGGGCGTAGAGCGCTTCTGTCAAGGTGGCAACTTCACCACTGATTCCTTCGGTCACGTCACCGTCACCATCGTAATCCACATCTGTTTCGCGGATGGTTGTCGGATCGGTGGTGTCGTGGCATGTTTCGCAGGATTCCACCTTGGGTTCGAGCTCGTGAACGTCATGACAATCCTGGCACTTGTTGGCTTTCCCTTCTTCAGAGGCGTGCAGGTTCAAGCCGACATATTCCTTGCCTTCGTACATGTACGCGCCTTGCGCGTCAGAGCCAAACAAGGTTGCGCCGGCGGCGAAGTAATGGATATTCTTGAAGCGGATCTTCGCATCCACCGTATCGAGGTCTTTGCCTCGGAGACCGGCGTTCATGCTTGTCGTTGATTCGCGTCCCTGATGGCAGGAGATGCACAGGTTCGAGTCGTCAGGCAGGAAGTTGCCATCGGCATCCTTGCCGCCGTAACTGACGGTTTTGCCGCTGGGGAAGACAACCGAATTGACGGTATATCGATCCGGGAAGTTTGCTCCGTCATGGCAGGTTGTGCAGGCAAAGCCATTGCTGGCAGGGGCCGGGCTTAGCCCGACTATGGTGGTTGAGCCGGTCGCGCTGACCATGGTCGATCCGCCAGCCGCCAGGAAATCGGGCAAGCCGGTCGCGGTATGGCACTTCACGCAACCAAACGGCACCACGCCATTGCCTTCTTCTTCGCTGTCCCAGTGACGGAACGGCTCTGTATTCCCGGCGAAGTGGCCGGCATCAGAGCGGGTGAGCGCGCTTACATCGCCGCCCAAATCGGCAATCGAGTCGTACATCAGTTGGATGATGTATTTGCCGCCGTGCGCGTATGCGCCGGGGTCTTTCAGCGACACTTGATAGTTGTACGCGGCTTTTAGCAAGCGCGGAGTCCAACTCGAATATGCGTTCGGGAAGACGGCTTCACCTTCATCCACCGTGCTGTTGGCGTTGGTGTCGTTGAAGAAATACGGATAGGAGTGCGAGTCGTACACAAGCGCGGACCCGGCGGTACTTGCGGCATACTTTTGAATCTCGGCATACAGGTTTTCCCGCAAGCCTTCGACCTCGTAGTAAATGCCCTCTTCCACATCGCCATCGCCGTCGTAATCGTTGGCGCTACTAACCATGCGGACATCCGTCAGGTCTTCGACAGTCTTGACATCCTCATGGCATTCCGCGCAACTTTCCACTTTCACATCCAGCGTGTGCGGATCGTGACAACCGGCGCACGTATTAAAACCATCCACGTGTTGGTTCTTCGAGTCATACGTGAGTCCATCGTATTGATACCCGCCCATGGTCTTGCCGCCATACAGAGTTGCGGCGGCGGCGTAGTAGTGAATGTTCCGGAAACCAAATTTAATATCCTTACCCTGGTCGTCTTTGATCGGGGCGACAACGGCATCGGGATCAGTGGCCGCAAATTTTTCGATCTGCGCGTCTACGCTGACTTTCGATTCCTGCCCTTGATGACATTCCATGCAGCGGGCGTCATCCCCGGCGGTGACTGTCACGCCAGAGGGGAAGGTAACCGTCGTTTTGGATATTGTCACGGCATTGTGGCAAGCCACACACTGGACGCCTTGCGCTTCACTCGCAGGGACGGCGGCGTCCACCTTGGCGAGTTCACTCCCATCCACACCGAGGAAATCCTGGTAGCCTGTGGTCGTATGGCACTTCGCGCAGGAGGTGGGCACCTCGGCTGGGTCTTCCCCGTCCCAATGGCGGAAGGGTTCGCTGGCTACATCCGCATGACCCGACTCTTGCCATTCGACCAGATAGGGCGTTACGGGAACGATGGCAGGGGCTTCGGTAGGAACCGGTGGTTCTGTTGGAGCGGCTGTCGGGGTGGTTCCGCAGGCGGTGATAATGACCCCGAAGATGAGGATCGCTCCGATGGAAATCAGTACATTCTTCAATTTCATAGTGGCATCTCCTTTCAGTTTTCAGTGCGTAGCATGGCTGTTGCCACATCTATTCAAACAGATCAAATACCAGCAAGCAGAGAAGTTATGTCCTGAATTCTATGTGAGCGCCAGATTAAGAGACAGTTAATTTTTTCCTCGTTGCGATGACAAATGTCATAAAAGTTGTGTCCGAATTTGTTTAGGGATAACTGGCATAAATCTCCTGCCTGCCATTGGCGGCAAACAAGATCACATCGTACGGTTCAGTCGCAACGCCCGCCGTTTCCATGCCGGGCGAGCCGATGGGCATCCCTGCGACTGCCAAGCCAACGGCATCCGGCTTCTCTGCGAGCAGGCGGTTGATTTCGGAGACGGGGACATGCCCCTCAATAACGTAGCCATCCACGATGGCGGTGTGGCATGATTCGAGTTCAGCAGGCACATGATATTGGATTTTGACGGGACCCATATCTTGCGCATTTTTTACGGTCGCATCAAAGCCGTTATCTTCGATGTACTGAACCCAGTCGCCACAACAGCCTCAGGTGGGGGAGCGATAGACGGTGATTGCAATCCCGCCTGAGTTTTGGCTTGCGCACGCGCTCAACAAGATGGAAATTACGGCGAGTATTACGAGCAGTTTTTTCATTTCAAATCCTTTCGATAGAAATTCGTACCGCAAAGTTCACTTTGCGTTTGCGTATCAAGAAAAACGCGCAACTGGCAAGATATCCTTCGACAAGTTCAGGACAAGAATCTTGCCATACCGTTTGCTCGCTTAATTGTGGGCGAATAAGAATCCAACGCCGGTTCCGAGCGCAAAAAGTAGGAACGTCAGCAACACACTCGCCTGCGCGGGGATGATTTGACTGGTGTCCTCCGGGTTTGCAAGCAGGCGTTTGACGGCTGAAAACGCCGGCGCTGCCGCGATCAATCCCAGCCAGAGGGTGAGCGGGAAATTTAGAAATGGCAGAATAAGTAAAGCAACAAACGGGATTGCGACGATGCCTGCAAACACCCGGCTTGCAGTTTTTCTTCCCAGCCGCACAACGATTGTCCTTTTGTCCGCGCTTTGATCTGCGTGATAATCGGGAAATTCGTTGATGAGCAGAAACGCGCCGATCAAAATTCCGAGCAGGCTTGAGACGAAAATGACCTCTGTTGAAATCGTGCCGCGCTGAACGAGATATGTCCCCGCGCAAATGATGGGTCCGTAGGTAGCGGCAACCGCCAACTCGCCCAGCCCGCGATAGGAGAGCTTGAACGGTGGCGCGTGGTAGAAGAACGCCAGCGCGACCCCTGTCACTCCAAGCCAAAGGACTCTCGGTTCGCGCCACATTACGATGGATAGACCTGCGAGACTCCCAAGCAGATAACATGCAAGCGCGATACCGGCAGTTTGGCTTTTTGTCAGCAGGTTGTCCATCAGCACACGCTTGCCGCCGGAGAATGGAGAGCGATCTTTCTCCTGTACTGCTTGGTCGTTGCCGCTGTTCCAGTCGAAGATTTCACCGGAGGCGTTCTTTGCCACTTCGATGGAAAAAATTCCCAGGACGGTAACAGCCAGCCATCCGAAATGAAGCGGGGTTGTTGCCGCCGCCGCGCAGGCTCCCAGAAACATCGAAGCGAACGAGGCGAGTGAAATTTTCGGGTCGGCGAGTCTCCAAAACCCATGCCAAAACGTGGATGCCATGGAATTAAGTGTGAATTACAAGTATCTGGTACATGCCGCCAAACATGATTTCCTGGAACACGTCCACAGGAACAAAATCTTTCGGAAACCATGACCCGATCTTGTTCCTCCAGATATCCAGGGCAAAGGGTTCGAGGGCTTTGAACATGATTGGATAGAGATAGCGGAGGGGATTCCACGCCAAAGGTTTATGAAAATCAACAATAACAAGTTTCCCGCCGGGTTTGAGTACCCGCAGCGCTTCGCTCAGCGTTTGTTTTCGAACTTCGTCGGGCATTTCATGAAGCAGGAAGAACATCACTGCTTGATCGTACGTTGCGTCTTCCATATTCAACTTGGTGGCATTGTTTTGGATGTATTGAACAGGCGCGTTGCGGGGCATTTTCCGTTTTATGTTTTCTAATTGAGCGGGGACAACGTCCACAATATCGAGCGAGCCGTCTTCGGCGATGCGGTCTGCCAGCCGGGTGGAAAACTCGCCGTATACCGCGGCAATTTGCAAGGTGCGCCCATGGATTTGTTTGCCCAGCGCGTCTAAAGCCCCGTCGCGTAATTTGTCCATGTTTCCGAGCAAAATCAGGTTGACGATCCATGGATGGTCAAAAAAGGAGACTGCGTAGGGGCGAACGTAAGCCCACCAGTAGGTGTTTTCGAGATAGGCTGGTATCGGAACAATCGCAGGGTATGGTTGGTCCTTGTCCTTTGCCCATGAGTCTACGATCTGGGTCAATGTTCTTCCGTTCTTGATGTTCCCGCTGATTGTGGTGTTCATGTTGTTGCTTCTCCTTTAAGAAGTTTGTTATTTTGCAACGCCGCCAACGATTCCAAGGATGCCGACGACGGAGAGTGTGAGCCAAAATAAGAGCAGGATGATATTCAATGCTTTTCGCGCTGTTGTGCCGGTTGCGAAGTCAAAAATTACCTGCCTGAGCCCGGTTACGCCGTGAGAGAAGGCAAATGCCAGCAAAAGGGCGTCGTAGACGCGCCAGCCGGTAGTTGCCCAACGCGCCGCTACCAAATTTAGGTTGACATTCTCCGCGCCGATGATGAGGGTGGTAAAGATCGTATGGAACCAAACCATCGGTATCAATAGGATGGCGCTCAAGCGCATATATTTCCATGCGGTTACATCGAGTGTAGGCTTGATTCGAAGACGGCGGTTGGTAGCCATGGTATGTCAGAGTAAGTGTAAACTGTGCAATATCATGATGGCGGCGGCTGGAAGCCAGAGGAGGATGGAAACGATCCAGGTGGCGCGAACAGAATGAAGGGCAGAGTGAGGCGTCCACAAGTCGGGGTGAAAGAGATCGAAGTAGGTGATGCGAAATCCGTTCACGCCATGAAAGATGACAAGGAGCGCCATGCCGATTTCGACGATCAGCCCAAGCGGCGTCCGTAAACCGGCGTTGAGTTGGTCGTATAGGCGCGGCGCGTAGTGAGCCGTTGATTCGAGCAAGATATGCAGGCTTAGGAAGGCTAAAACTCCCAGCCCGGAGATGCGGTGCATAAGAAATGTATAGTGCCCTACGCCCCCTTTGTAGTGGATTAGTCCTGACACGCCGTTGACAATATTTTTGACCATGCCGAACGTGCCTTTATGCGCGGATGTTTAGAGGATTAATTTATGGAGAACAACATCCGCCAAGACGCCGAGAATAAAAAGCGAACCAAACGAGCGGTTGTATAAAAATGCGAGCGGGGCGAAGTAAAGGGGCCAGCCGCCTTGACCTTGCGGGAATCCCTCCGGTCGTTCTTCAGGCTTGGGCGCGAGGAACGCCGGGGCAACCTGTTTTAACCGGGGAAGGGCAAACAACACGATGAGCAAAACCGGTGAAAAACTGCGCGTTACAACGAGGTAGGCGACGATCAGATAGGGGAGGATCATCATGCCCAACACGGCGTACCGGGAGGCTTTCTCTCCCAGAAGCGAAGGCAGGGTGTGGATGTGCTTTTCCCGGTCGGGTTGCATTTTGTCGATGTGCTTGCCGAAGATGACCGTGGTTACGCCAAGCGCGTAGACCGCGCTGGCGATCACGATATTCCAATCCCAGATATGCGTGATGACGAAATATCCGCCGCCCACCATGAGCGGACCCCACACCAGAAAAACAGCGATCTCGCCGAGGGCGATATATTTCAGGGGCCAGGTGTAGAACAACAGGAAGAATGCGCCGGCCCCAAGCAGAGCCCAGGTGATCGCGTCGAAGTTGGTTTGCCAGACCAGATAAAGCCCGCATGTGAACGCAAGTGATACCGTGACAAAAAAGTATGCGAGATGTTGCCGTCGGCTGAGTAATTGGTTCTCGAGAGGATGAGGACCATACATGGTG
>JBGANO010000038.1:0-37434 GCA_044222305.1 Anaerolineales bacterium | reverse complement strand
GCATTGTTCTCGACGCAGGCGGGCGATTCTACTTTGCCAAGAACAGCGAAACATCCGCAGGGTCAACACGAAAGTTTCTAGGGGATGAAGCGGTTGCGAAATTTATGAAACTCAAGAAGCGATGTGACCCGCATGAGATGTTGGAATCCGATTTGTATCGAAGAGTCTTTGGCAAATGAGCCGACAATATGATTTGATCGTGATCGGGTCTGGTCCAGCGGGAGAAAAGGGCGCCGCGCAAGCCGCGTATTTTGGCAAGCGCGTGGCAATCGTCGAACGCGCCGAACATGTCGGCGGGGCAGGGATTAACACGGGGACCGTCCCTTCGAAGACATTGCGCGAAACCGCATTATATTTTTCAGGGTTACGACAACGCGGGTTGTACGGCATAGATTACTCGCTGAAAGAGAATCTCTCTGTAAGAGATTTCATGCATCGCGAGCATGTGGTTGTGGAGAAGGAACGGCACATTATCGAGCGCAACATCCAACGCCACAGCATTGACTTGATCCACGGAACTGCTTCGTTGGTAGATGCTCATACGGTGAAGGTTGATTCTTCACAGGATAAAACACTTCTCACGGCTGAATTCATCCTCATTGCTACCGGCTCTTCGCCATATCATCCGCCGGAGATTCCCTTCGACGGCGATCTGATCTACGACTCAGACACGATCTTGCGCATGAACCGCATCCCGAAAACGATGGCGGTGGTCGGCGGCGGCGTGATCGGAACGGAGTATGCTTCCATCTTTACCGCGCTCGGCGTGGACGTTACATTGATCGAACCCAAAGAACGTATTTTGCCTTTCATTGATTCGGAGATCATCGAGCGATTACGATATCAACTATCCCTGATCGGATTGCATTTTGCGCTCGGCGACAAAATGACGGAAATTTCGCGCCACGAACATCACGTTCATTTGACCCTCGAAAAAGCGGGAGAAATGGAATTCGATATTGCACTGATCGCCTCGGGCAGGACAAGTAATGTAGAAGGACTTGGACTGGAACAAGTTGGCGTGGGAATGGGAAATCGCGGTCTCGTGATCGTCAACGAAAAATACCAGACGAGTGTGCCGAATATCTACGCGGCGGGTGATGTGATCGGCTTCCCCGCGCTGGCTTCCACTTCGATGGAGCAGGCGCGTGTGGCGATGGTGGATGCTTTCGATCTGGAATATAAAGAACGAATGTCGCCTGTTTTACCTTTGGCGGTGTATACGATTCCCGAGATGTCATCCGTCGGTTTGACGGAAGATGATTGTATTGCGAAGAACATTCCATGCTTGCTCGGTCGCGCCTACTACGAAAACAACGCGCGCGGACAGATCATCGGCGACATGAGCGGCATGATCAAACTCGTTTTCTCTCCAAGCGATAAGAAATTGCTTGGTGCGCACATCATTGGCGAGCAGGCTTCGGAGTTGATTCACATCGCCTCGCACGTGATGATGGCGAACGGCTCGATAGACGCGTTCATTGACGCAGTGTATAACTTCCCCACATTGGCAGACGCGTACAAATATGCCGCGTACGATGGGTTGGGAAATCTGGAAAAGTGGCAGGCATCGAAGAAATAGGTGGATGGATGCAAATTGAAGTTGTTGATCTCGGCTTGATCGAATACGAAGCCGCGTGGAAATTGCAGGATCAATATGCCGCAGAAATTGCGGAAGGCAAACGCGCGCCGACGTTGCTCTTGCTTGAGCACCCACACGTGTACACGTTCGGACGGCGCGGAAAGCAGGAGAATCTGCTGTGGGGGGAATCACAGTTAAAAGAAAAAGGGATTGCCATCCACTGGGTGGATCGCGGCGGCGATGTGACGTATCACGGACCGGGTCAGTTGGTTGGGTATCCGTTGATTCCATTGATTCCCCTCTCCCAGCAGGAGAGGGGCAGGGGTGAGGGAGATTCGCGCATCCCCCAAGCTGATTACGTTGGCTACGTTCGCAAACTAGAGCAGACACTCATCACCGCATTGGCGCGGCTCGGTCTCGCAGCGGGACAACGACAAGGCTTGACCGGCGTGTGGATTCAAGCCGATGTACATTCGCGCTGTCCGCGCTGTTCGCCGGAAGATCGGAAGAAGCCCGCGAAGATTGCGGCAATCGGCGTCAAGGTGGATGCGCGCGGCGTGTCGCGTCACGGCTTTGCGTTGAATGTGAATCCCGACATGGAATATTGGGATGGCATCATCGCCTGCGGATTGCAGGATGAGCCGATTGTCTCGCTTGCAGATTTATTCCCCGAACCGCCCTCGATGGGGCGCGTGAAAGAAGAAGTGGTGAAGGCGTTTCAAGAAACCTTTGCCATGTCATTCTGAGGAGCCGCTTTAGCGGCGACGAAGAATCTCTGACACGGCGCGGGAGATTCTTCGGTCGCAACAACCGCTCCCTCAGAATGACAATAAACTGATGGGTGATTTCAAGGGCGGAAATTGTTTTGATACACTTCCGCATCGTTTTGACGAGGAGATGTAAATATGCTTCAACAAAGATCAAAAATGAACCGCCGCGATTTTTTGAAGTTGATGGGCGCTTTCGCGAGCGTAGCGAGTGCGTCTGCCGCGCTGGCGGCGTGCGCGCCGGAGCAGGTTCCGGGTCCGGACCCGACGCGGGTTGTTCCTCCGGTGAATCCGACCGGTGTGCCGCCTGAACCTGCTCTTCCTCCAGTTGCGTTGGGAATCATCGCATTGAGTCGCATGGCGTACGGAGCGCGTCCCGGCGACTTCGACGCATTCAACGCGCTGGGTGGGACGGATGATGAGCGTTTGCGAAATTATGTGTCGCAACAATTGAATCCCGATTCGATTGACGACAGCGAATTCGAAGCGCGTTACGCCGCGGCAGGATTCGAGACTCTGCACAAAACGCAGGATGAATTGTATTTCGATCACATCGCCAGCAACCCATACGACTCGAATGACGACGCGTATTGGCAATGGTATTCCAAACCCGCGAACGAATTAGTAGACGCGACATTTTTGCGCGCGGTCTACAGCAAAAAACAGTTGGTTGAAGTGCTCGCCGATTTTTGGCACAATCACTTCAACGTCTATTTCTGGCAGGACGATGGCGTGCCATTGCTCGCATCGTACAACCGCGATGTGTTGCGCGCGCACATGCTCGGCAACTTCAGGCAAATGCTTGAAGCCGTTGCCACGCATCCCTCGATGTTGTATTACTTGAACCAAAACAATTCGTCCGATGCGGGACCGAATGAAAATTTTGCGCGCGAACTCTTCGAACTGCACACACTGGGGGCGGAGAATTATTTCGGGGTGCAGGATCCAAACTCTATTGCGAAAGATGCGAACGGCATCGCCATCGGTTATGTGGATAACGATGTCTACGAGTCTGCGCGCGCCCTCACGGGTTGGCGTGTGGACGATGACATTTACGAATACGAAGACGGCGTCGAGAAGACGGGTCGCTTTTTGTATTACAAGCAATGGCATGACCGCTTCAACAAATTGATTCTCGGAAAATATATTCCCGCTGATCAGGAAGATATGAAAGATGGGCGCGATGTGCTGGACTTGCTCGCGTATCATCCCGGCACTGCGCGATTCATTTCGCGTAAACTCGCTCGCCGCTTCATTTCGGATAATCCGCCTGATTCAATCGTGGAAGCCGCCGCGTCCGTTTTTATGGAGCATCGCAACTCGCCCGATCAACTCAAACGCGTGGTCGAAACGATTTTGCTTTCACCCGAATTCAAACAGACGTGGGGCGCGAAGATCAAACGTCCCATCGAAGCCGCCATCTCGATGATGCGCGCCGTCAACACGGACTTTACCAAACTCCCCAGCGGAGTTGCTTGGATGTGCGGGATGATGGGACAAGCCATGTTCGAGCGGCGTCCGCCCGATGGCTACCCCGACGTCAAAGAAGCATGGGCGAACACGATGTCTTTGTTGTATCGTTGGAATTTTGCCGTCGGCATCACTGAAAACTGGATGGACGAAGAGGAACAGCAACGTTTTGCCCGCACAGAGATTGTCGCGCAGACCCCGGCAGGACTCCGCACTGCCGAATCGCTCGCGGATTTTTGGATTCCGCGCATCTTGAATCGCCCCATGTCCGACGCGGATCGCCAAGCAGTGATCGCAGTCATGGCGCAGGATTACGGCACACAGGATGAACTTCCGCAGGATCATATTGATTATGTCCTGCCCGCCATGGTAGAAGTGATTCTAATGAGCCCCGATTTTCAATGGAAATAAAAAGACTCAGCCACAGAGCGCACAGAGATTTTGAGATTTTTCTCAGAGAACTCTGTGTTCTCTGTGGCTAGCGAATTGACAAGGATAATTCTCATGCCCATACAAAAATACTCACGCCGAAACTTTTTGCAGGGATGCTCCGCCGCGATTGCCGAACTGGCTGGCGCGCGGCTGACCAACGTTGCGTTCAGGCAGGATGACTCTTCATCTGACACGCTCGTGGTCGTCTTTTTGCGCGGCGGCTGGGACGCGCTCAACGTGGTCCCGCCGATGGCTGGCGATGATCGCGGCTACTACGAACTGGCGCGTCCGAATATCAAGATCAGCAATCTTCTGCCGTTGAACGATCAGTTCGGTTTACATCCTGCGCTTGCGCCGTTGCATGGACTGTACCAACAAGGCAAGATGGCGGTCGTCCACGCGGTGGGACTCAACTACGACACGCGCAGTCACTTCGATGCGATGGAATACATCGAACTCGGCACACCTGGTCAGAAAAGCACAACATCGGGCTGGATCACGCGTCATTTGCAAACACAAGGCGTGTCGTCCATATTGCCCGCGCTGTCCACGTCGGGCGCGCCGTCGTCGCTGTTGAATTTTGTCCCAACGGTGAATCTCAATGATCCCTCCGAGTTCTCGCAATGGGATAACGGACTCGCCGCGTCGCAACAAATTGCTTTACGGCAGATGTACAGCGGCGAGACTCTCCTGCATCGCGCGGGTATCCGCACGCTCGATTCGCTCGATATTGTCAGTCCCATTGTGGAGGGCGAGTATCAACCATCGAACGGCGCGAAGTATAACGATGATGAACTCAGCCAGCAACTCAAAACCGTCGCGCGTATGATCAAACTTGGCACAGGTCTGCGTGTTGCAACGGTTGATTACGGCGGCTGGGACACACACGAATACGAGAACGATGGCAACGGCGGTTACATCGCCGACTTGCTCGGCAATCTCGCCAGCGGACTGTCTAATTTTTATCTCGATCTCGATTCGGGATACACCGACAAATTGTCCGTTGTTGTTATCAGTGAGTTTGGTCGTCGCCTCGTGCAAAACGAATCCTATGGCACGGATCATGGTCACGGCAACGTGATGTTCGCGCTCGGCGGCGGAGTCAATGGTGGGCAGGTCTATGGCGCATGGCCTGGCTTGCACAACGATCAACTCTATGATCACGCCGACCTCGCCATCACCACCGATTATCGTCAGGTGTTGAGCGAGATGCTCACGCGCCGCTTGGGTAATGCGGATGTTGCGTCTGTGTTTCCTGGGTACACACCGACGGGCGAGATGGGAATTTTTAGTTAGTTATGTCACTCCGATAATTCATGTCACCCTGAGCGATAGCGAAGGGTCTTGTATGTCATATTGGAGATTCTTCGCCGCAAAAAAACATAGCGCGACTCAGAATGACATGCCTTATGACAAAAAACAGGCTCCGCGTCACTTCGACGGGGAGCCTGTTTCAAGATGGGATAAAAGTCTACGCTGGCGAATCAGCCGTCACCTTGGAGGGAACCGTGGCTTCACGTCTCCACAGCGAAAGGATGACGACGAGGTATCCAATGTACGCGATGATCTCGGTGAGCGAGGGATTTCCGTTGTAGCCGAACAACGTTTTCATCAATTGTCCCGCAACGGAATTTTCATCGAGGAGCGCGTTCACATCCCAGATGTGTTCGACCACGGGCGGAATCCAGCCGACCTCGTTGAATTCATGCACGCCGTGCGCGACGAGACCCGCCGCGAAGAGGATGAGCAGAAGCCCCGTCACTTGAAAGAAGCGGCGCAGGTCGAGGCGGACCGTGGTTGCGAAGAGGGTGTAGCCGAGCAGGATGGCTGTGCCGAGACCGAGGATGGTGCCAGCCAGCGTTTGCGCGACGTTGTTGGTCACTTGACTCGTATCGCCAACAAAGAACGCGGCGGTGATGAAGAGCGACAGTTCGATCCCCTCGCGCACGACCGCGACGAACGCCAGCCAGAACACCGCGCTTTTTCCAGCTGATGCAACGGCTTTGTTGACGCCATCCTCCAGTTCGCTTTTGAGGAAATGCGCTTGTTTACGCATCCAGAAGATCATCCATGTGAGGATGCCTGCCGCGATGAGCATGGTGACGCCCTCGAAGATTTGCTCCGCGCGTTCTTCGAGAGACATGCCAAAGGAGGTGAGCAGGATCGCGGCGAGGATGCAGACGATCACCGCGCTCGCGGTTCCCATCCACACAGCGGGAGAGAGGTCACTGCGGCGGATTTTCGTCAGCGCACCCAGCACGATGCCGATGATGAGGGCGGCTTCGAGTCCTTCGCGCAGGGACAGTAGGTAGGTAGGAAGCATTTGATTTGAATCTCCTAAATGCGATTTAAGTAGTCCGAATGCCGATGTTATAATCTGTGCTTCTGGAAATATCCAGATAATGCTTTGATGTCCAGTTTCACCCAGGGTGAAACTTTTTTCTTTGAAATTGATCCACAACGCGCGTCGATTTCCGCAGATTTTTCTTTTGAATTTTCAAATCTGCGCAATTGGCTAAATTTGTGAATGAAGGTTGAGCCTGTTTCGTTTGGAGATGTTTTGATGTTTACACCCGCTATGCAACGGTATGCGGCTGAGATCTATAGATTACAGCAGGATTCACAATTTGTCGCGCTGACTGAACTTTCGGAACATGCCCACGCGTCTGCGCAAGCCACTTCGCGCATGGTCGGGCGGATGAAGGGATCGGGCTACCTCGAGCATGAACTCTATCGTGGTGTGCGGCTGACGTCAAAAGGGGAGAAGATCGCCATGCCCGCCTTGCGTCGTCACCGGCTGGTGGAAGTGTTCCTTGTGAAGGCGATGAAATACGGCTGGGATGAAGCGCACGAGTTATCGGATTCGTTCGCGTTGGGAGTCAACAATCAGATCGAGGATCGCATCGATGAAATTACAGGGCGTCCCACGCGTTGCCCGCATGGCGAACCGATTCCGTCCAAAGACGGCGTGATGCCGCTGGTGAAGGATGTCAATTTATTGGAAGTTCTGTCTGGGTCCGATTGCATCATCTCACGCGTGCGCACACACGATGGCGATAAACTCCGCTACTTTGCCGATTTGGGTCTGGTGCCCGGGGTGAGGTTTCACCTGTTCAGTTGCGCGCCGTTCAAAGGTCCGCTCAATTTGCAGGTCAAGCCGCATAATCATTTGATCGGGTATGAGTTGGCAGGTTCGTTATGGGTGGAGGTGACAAAGTTGGGGGAGGGGAATAAATTGCCGCCGCAGGCAAAATAAATTTTGCAGTGCGATACACCGCGTAGCATCAGTCATTCGGTAGCGGCGCTGATTAACTGATACGAATATCGTAGTGACGACTTTAGTCGTCTTTTCTCGACACAGAAGCGACTGAAGTCGCTACTACAAAAACCCATCATATATTTCAACCCATGACCAGTTATTCCTCCTCCGCGCACCGAAACCCAATGCGCGGGGAAAAATCACCGAGATAGGATTCGGAGCCTGGGGCGGCATTCATACTCGATCCTCTCACCGACGAACGCTTCGACACGCGGATATTGATCTCCGCATCGCCCAAACTTCCGCCGCGCACCACGCGATTCAAACTGGAACTCGATTCGGGTCCAAGCGGATTCGCCAACGGTGATGTCAGATAAAAATCGAAATCATAAAAATCGTTCGTCCATTCTGCCACATTGCCTGCCATATCCAACACGCCGAACGGGCTGGCTCCCATGGCATAACTTCCCACACGCGAAGTGTCCGTTACGAGCATGTTGAAGTTGGCGAAGCGCCAGTCGGGTTTATCTTCGCCCCAGGGGAAGGCGCGCATATCGTCTCCGCGCGCGGCGCGTTCCCATTCCGCTTCGGTGGGGAGTCTGCGGTTTGCCCATGCGCAATACGTTGTTGCCTGCCCCCACGTGACGTAGATCACAGGATAGTCTTTGAACGCAGGGTTGCCGAAATAGTTGGCTATCCTCGCCGTGCCGGGATTCTGTGGAAGGTCACATGCGCCCGCGCTCACACATAACGCATACATCGCGGTTGTCACTTCGAGTTGATCCATCCAATACGCATCAAGCGTGACCTCGTGCGCGGGGAATTCATCCGGCGCGGCGCGCGCATCGTATCCGCCCATGTGGAGGACGCCGGCGGGGATGTGGACTTGCGGCATCCCATCAGCGGATGAGAAGCGGAAGGCCTGCGCTTCAAGCGTGGACGTGGGGCTGGGCGCCGCCACCTCGGCAGTTTCCGCAGGGATGGAGGTGGAGGTTGGCGCGCTTGTAGGGGAGGGTGGCAATGTCGGCGCAACGGTGGGAAGAGGCGTTGCCGTTGAGCAGGCTGTGAGGAGGGCAAAGAGAATTGGGAGAATTTTTTTCATGAGGCACTCTCGTAACGCAAAATTTATCTTGCGCCCACATGCTTGCGAGGGGTGTGGTTGTGCGATTTTTGTACAGCATAAGCGCAAACTGAAGTTTGCGGTACGTGTGTAGTTGGGTTTCTCTAACGCGCTCTACTTTTTATATAGCATAAGCGGTACTATGGCGTTGAGCCTACAAAATTCAACGCGTACAGCGCGTCTTCGTAACCGGGTCTTACAGCTAACGCCTTGCGCCATGCTTTGATCGCGGCGTTGAGGTCGCCGTCGCGATACAGCGCCCAGCCGCGCCAAAGCCAGGTCTCTTCAGACATTTCGGTGCGTTGGAGGGCGTACTCCGTCAGCGCGAGCAGGTCATCGTTGCGGTTCGCGTGGAAGTTGGCGAGGAACGGACCAAACTGATAGCGGAACATCCGCTGGGGCAAGCCGAGTTCGCGCGATTTGTCGTACGCGGCGTTGGCTTCTTCGTAACGCTCGAAGTAGACGAGATTACTCCCCACATTGAACCACGCGAACGCATCGGAGGGATCCGCGGTTGTGGCGGCTTGGGCGAGTTCCAGCACCCGCTGGCGATTCAGGTCGGCGTCCCAGTTGGAGCCGAGGATCGTCTTGATCTCTTCTTCCTGTTCCGGCAGGTAAACGATCATGTACAAATAGTTGAACGGCTTCCATTCCGATTCGAGTTGGGCGTAGGGAATTTTCCTGTCGGCTCCGCGATAGGTATCCTGCGCGGTGAAGGTCTGGGTGGCATCGTCGTAGCCGGTGAGCAAAAGATAATGCGCCGCCCAGAGATCATCGTCTGCCCAGCCCGAGTCTTGAGGGTTGAGCGCGGTGGTGGATTCGACAATGACGGGATACGCCGAGGCGATGAGTCGTTTGAGGGTGTCGAGGTCGCCGCCCACGCGATATTCGATGCGGAGCCAGCCCGCGTAATTGCGCGTCCAGAACGCCATCTCTTCGGGGTTGACGTTGCGGTCGCCGTTGACGGGCTTGATGACATCGGAAATATCTTTTTGCGAGCCGCTCCAACCGAACATGTGTAGCATCATCGAAAGCGCGGCGGGACCGCAATTGTTGGCGGTTTGTTTTTCGTAGGGAGGCGAGTTGAGCAGAGCCTGCGCGGGAGGCGGAGCGAGTGTTGGCGTTGGAGGAATTTCGGTAGTGACGAATTCATTCGTTGGAGTTGATTGAATAGCGAAGGTCGGCGTGACGGGCTTGGTCGGTTGCGGGATCGCGGTGGGCACATCCCCAACGGGGTTGATCGCATTTTTCACATACGTCCGCGCCACTTCAAACCGCCATGACAAGCGGCTGTTGATGGCGGGGATTTGATAAAGCAGGAGGGCGAGCAGAATGATCCCCGCGCTACCCAATGCGATATTTTTTTTCGTCATGCGGGTGAGTGTACCAGAGAGACTGCGAAGCAGTCTCGCAACGACATGCGATTATTGATGCCCCAACAACTCCAGCGCCGCTTTGATGGAGGGGTCGGTCTCGAAGGTGATCGAATCCCATTCGGCGAAGGCTGACACATCGGGGATGATTCCCGATAATTCGAAATTGGTTTCGGAGGTGGCGGAGTAAAACGTTTCAGAAGCGATCCACACCTGTGAGTTGTCGTCGAAGTCATACCCGTGCAACACTTCCACGTTGCCGAGGCTGGTCTGCCCGACGACTTTGGCGCGACCGAGGTCTTTCAACACCCCGGCGAAGATCTCGCCATAACTGACCGTATCCTCGCTCACGATGACGATAATGGGCACAGTCTGCGAATTGTGGATCGGGTCTGCCTTCACTTGGAGCGTCCGCGAGTCGTTTCGGCTGACGAATTTTCCCAACGTGCCGTCTACGAATAGTTTGAAGATCGGGTCCACCACAGAACTGCTCCCGCCGCCGTTCAAGCGCACGTCGAGGATCAACCCATCCAGCGGACCGAACGCCTCCAGCGCGTCATCGATCTGCGGGGGAATCGTTTCATCGAAAAAGGTGGGGATGAAAATATAGCCGATCTTCGAGCCGTCGGTGGTGGGCACAAGTTGTGAAACGATGTTCAGGTTGCCCTGGATCGACGTGCGGATCAACATAATGTCGCGCGGCGCCTCGCCCGGCGTTTGCACGGTGAGCGTCACCGCCGAACATTTCGGTCCGCGAATTTGACGCGTGGCATCGGCATCGAATTGGAGGGGAACGCCATCCACGCCGATGATCTTGTCGTGCGGTTTGATCCCCGCGTGTTCGGCAGGCGAGTTGGGGAAGGTGGAAATGATCGAGATGATCTGTCGCTCGGGGTCGGGCAGTGAGAAAATACCCACGCCAACATAGTCGTTCTCGCCGCGCAATTCCGCTTCGGAGGCTTTCACCTCGAGGGGCGAAAGATAGAACGAATGCTCATCGCCCAGTTCGTTGATCATCGTCTGCATTTCGAGGTAGAACGTTTCGGTATCCAGCCCCGCTTCGATCTTGGCGCGATACCGCGCTTTGATCTCCTTCCAATCTTTGCCGTTGAAATCGGGGTAGACGTACACAGCATCCACTTTTTTGGTGAGTTCGTCGAACACATCCAACTGCAAATCTTTGGAAATTTCAGGGTTCGGCTCGAACGTGATAGTGGGTTGCGCCAGCGCAAGGTCGGGCGGGACCGTGGCGAACGGCGCGGATGCCTGACACTCCGGTGGGATGTACGACGGAACGAGCGGGGACGGGGAAGGGGTGAGGGTGGCAATCGGCGTTGCGATTGGCGCCGATGTGGCGGTCGCGGGGACGAGCATCCGCGTGACGAAATTGCACGAGAGCATGGATAAAACCAGCAACCCCAAACCGATGCGTTTTAATTTCATATGATATGTTCCTTTATGCGTTCGAATAATTCAGCGACAGGTTTCAGATCGACCACTGACACAGCGAGATTTTTTACGCGCGTCTTTTCATATTGAAAGACTCGCGCGCCTTCCTGGACGGGCGTTGCGCGGCGGTTGAACTCTTCGCGCGAAAGAAAACCAGCCAGCACGATCTCCATGCCGTAGACCCAGATATTACCCCAATCGAACGCGCCGATCACATGCGCTTCGTTTGCGCTCATTTTTCGGAGTCCGAGGCGCTGTGAAGCCGGCGATTTGATATGGATGTGTGTCAGCGAAAAGAATTCATTGGGGATTTCGACTCGCCGGCGCGGCGGGATCTCCACCTCAAGCAGACGCGTCTCTCGCCCTTCATCCTGCCCGCCCAACTCAAGCGTGACCGCGTCCTCCGCCTCCGACTTGACGACCAGCGCGCCGAGCGGATTCCACTGCGAGGGTCTCATCCATGAATCGGGCAGAACGTGAACCAAATAATGAGGCTGGTTCGCGGCAACGACTTTCCTCATCTCCTCCTGCGACGCGGCGACCAACCCCGGCAAAAACGCGAAGAGATAAATGTCGCGCTCTGAATGTCCCTCCGCCGCATTCTGATCGGAGGGGACAAGCGCGGGCGCGTTCAACACCACTTGCGGATTGCGCTTCATCTCGGAAATTTGTTCGCGATGCGAAATGAGAAATGACTTGATATCGCATCTCCGCCCGCCCAATGAAACATCATAACGATCGGGGTTCGTGAACGGAGCCGCGCTCTTCACTTCGAAGGGAATGTCCTGCTGTGAAAGATACCGCCGAAATGCCAACTCCACCGCCACGCCCGCGACGATTCTTCGCAAACGATTGTACGGCGAGCCGCCCATGCGATTGTACGTGTGCGGCAATGACCTCAGCGCGTAGGCAATCCCCGCCTCGGTCAGGTCGCGGGTGTAGGGGAGGTGGAGGAGGTTGGAGGTAGTGAGCAAGGGTCAACTCGATTATCGACTACTCAGAAATTTTATCCTCATCATTTTCTTTATCTTCACCATCTGAAATATCAATATCGTATCCCTTTCGGAATTTTGTGAAAGAGTAAATTGCTGAAAGGATCATGACAACTATTGCAGTGACGAGCGTAAATCCGAAAATTGCATCGCCATCGATATACTTGCCCCGAGGATTTTTCGTAAACGTGTAAACTAAGAAACCCAAAAAAACAGCAACAATGATTAATAGGATTCTGAATTCCCGCCGGTCTTTTATGACATTGATAAACTTTCGGCGAGGTTTTTTTATTCTGAGGTCGCCATCGCCTCGATATGGAACATGGCCTTTGGGCATATTTATTTCTCATTCCTAAACTGCAAGCAATAGTGATGGAACGTATTGCTCACCCACGCGGAGCCCATCCCGAACGGCGCGAGGGATTGGTTATCTTGCAACCAGATTTTTTCGTCTTTCAGCGTGTATGTCTTCCCCAGTTCTCTCGCAATATCCCACGCCAGCGGATAGATCTTCCCGCCCTTCTTCACGTTCTTGACGATGATCGTGAGATACGCTTTCTCGCGTAGTAACGACTTCAGTCGTTTGTAAATATCAACCAACCCCTCCAAAAACTTTTCATAATCCTCGATATTTCCCAAGTCGTTCGGGTCATCCGAATAGTGGACGTCCAACTCATCCGAGTCGCGGCGTTTCTTTTGAGTCTCTGCGCCTTTTGCTTTCAACATATCCCAGTAGGGGGGCGAAGTTAATACATAGTCGAAGGTCACAAGTCCAAGGTCAAGTGCATTTGCGGCATCGCCATTAATGACCTTCGACATTAGACTTTCGACCTTTTCACCCAACACGTTTCTTTCCTCCTCAATGATCTGTCCCGCGATTTTCGCGTATTTGGGATTCAACTCGATGCCGTAACTATTTCTCCCTGCGCGTAACGCGGCGACGAGAGTCGAGCCTGTCCCTGCCATGGGGTCGAGAACGGTCTCGCCCTCCTTCGTGAAGAACTCGATGAACTCCTGCGCCATCGTCTCAGGGAATTTGGCGGGATGCACCAGCACGCCCTTCTTGCGCGGCGGAGGGTTATGGATGAACCACGACTTCTGGAATTTCAACCAGTCCTTGTTGGTGAGGTTGTTGAGTTTATTTTTCATTGTGTGTAGTCCGCATTCTCTAATGCGGACGTTAGAGAACGTCCGCTACACAAAGAAAATCACGGGTTGGGCGTTCTCGTCGGAAAAACATACCCCACATCATACACAATTAAATCTGAAAACGTAACCGTAACCGGTGTATCGCCAGCCGAACGCGCGTACACGCCGAAACCGCCGTTGGGAAAACTTTTATCTACGATGCTGAATTGAAAACGGTCGTTGAGAAAAACCCGCATCTCGGCGTTGACCGCCCACACCCCAATGCGGACCTCGCCCGGGGCGCCCGGCGGAGCGTCTCCGCTGGCGACCGGCTCGAAGATGGTGAGCCGCGTGCCTGTTTTGATTCGCTCCACGAAGACGGAGCCATTGCAGGCGAGGGCAAAGCGGTAGAACGAATTTCCCGCGGCGCGGAGGATGAGCCCGTAATTGTCGTCGCCGCGGCAGGTGCTCGTCCGCGCGGTGATCTCGGCGTAGAAGTTGCCGACGGCGAGTTCATGCCTCATGCTGGCGAGGTAAATGCCGGGTTGCACAACGATGGTCAAACGGTTGCGGCTGATGGCGGCGCTTCCCTGATCGGATACGGCAGTGTCCCATGAGGCGAAGTCTGAGAAATCGTCATCGAGGATCAACGCGCCGATGCCGGGTTTCATCTCCGGTGTGGAGGTGGCGGTAACAACCTCTTGCAGGGTTGGCGTGGCTGACGGGGGGAACCAGACCACACTCGGGGTTGGAAGCGGAGTCTCCGAGGGAGAGAGAGTCGAGGCGGCGGGAATCGCATCCGCTGGCGAGCAGGCTGTGAGGAGGAATCCCATCAAGATAATTTTGAATAGAGTTCGCATGAAGTACAATATCGTCGTTCGACATTCTAGCATACAAGGAGATTGTATGACTGATACGAAGGCGCTCGTGACAGGCGCGTGTGGTGAAATTGGTCAGGCTCTTGTGCAGGCATTGGCGATGCGCGGCGGATATCAAATCACAACGTCGGACCTGGCGCCGTTGCCCGACAGCATCAGGAAAATTTCGGCGGAACATGTGCAGGGGGATTTGGTCTATAAGATCAAAACGTTTTACGATTACGATTTCGATGTGATCTTTCATCTCGCCGCGTCGCTGTCTTCCAAAGCCGAAGTGGCAAGCGAGGAGGCGCATCGCATCAATGTGGAGGGCACGATGCAATTACTCATGCTCGCCGCGTATCGTTCGGAGAAACATCACAAGTCGGTAAAATTTTTATTCCCAAGTTCGATCGCCGCGTACGGGATGGGGAATCTTGCGGTGAAAAGGTCGGCGGGGCGCGTGAAGGAAAATGAATACAACTCGCCGCAGACGATGTATGGATGCAACAAATTGTATTGCGAGAAACTGGGGATTTACTATGGCAGGTTTTTCGGGCAAAAACATTTGGATGACAAGCCGCCTCAGTTTCTGGACTTTCGGTCGATTCGGTTCCCCGGCTTGATCTCAGCCTTCACCCTGCCCAGCGGCGGCACCAGCGACTACGGGCCGGAGATGCTCCATGCGGCGGCGCAGGGGAAAGACTATGCGTGTTTCACGCGCGAGGATTCGAAAATTTCATTCATGGCGATGCCCGACGCGATCCGCTCGCTATTGATGTTGATGGACGCGCCGCGCGCGAATTTGAATCATCAGGTGTATAACATTGCCGCCTTTGCGCTGACTGCCGGCGAGTTCCGCGACCGCGCGTTGAAAGCCTTCCCCGGCGCGAAGATAACTTTTGAGCCGAACCCGCGCCGGCAGGGAATTGTGGACTCGTGGCCCGAAGATGTGGACGATTCGCTGGCGCGCGCCGAATGGGGCTGGCAACCGGAATATGACGCGGATCGATTCTTCGACAATTACTTTTTGCCTGAGATCAGGAAGCGATATAACGCTTAAGGCAAATGATTGTTGCCGCCAGGAACGCGAAGAAAAAATTCATCCTGGCGTGCTTGGCGGTTCAATGTTCAATTCGCAGAATCCGAGGCAATCACCAACCCTGATATAATCCCGCCGATGAACCGCAGAGCCATACTCATTTTCGGCTTCTTAATTCTCTTTGTTCTTGTTGTTGGCATCACCATCCCTTTAACGCGCGCCTCCGCCGCGCCGCACAGGCAGGGATTCGTCACTGCCACACCGGGGGCGGATGGCCGCATCCTGTATACAGTTGTGGATGGAGATAACTGTGGGCAGGTGGCGCTCTTGCATGGGATCACTATCCCGCAACTGCGCCAATTGAACACGCGCCTCGATCAGGATTGCACGCTCACGGTTGGTCAGCAACTGGTTGTCGCCGTGATCTCGATCGAGCCGACCGCTGGTCCCGCGCCTACGCTTCCGTCGCCAACGCCCACCTCCACGCCCATCGATGGGACGACGATCGTGTGCGTCCTACTCTTCAACGATGCCAACGGCGACGCGTTGCGGCAGGAAACAGAATTCGGCATCGATCGCGGCGCGGTCAGCCTGACGAACATCAACGGTTCGTTTGCCGAAACCAAGGATACTGTTTCTACCTTTGACCCAGACACGCTGGACCCAGACCGTTCGTGCTTCGAGGATGTTCCGCAGGGAGAGTACAACGTCAGCATGGCGGTGCCCGATGAGTACAACCCGACCATGGTGATGAGCTATAACTTCACCGTCAGGGCAGGCGACCGGGCTTCCGTTGATTTTGGGGCGCAACCTAAAACAGTGACAGCGAGTGAACCGACCGAAACTGAAGGTGGCGGCAGATCGTCGATCCTGGGTGTCTTCGGGATTATCCTGTTACTCGCCGGCGCCGGGCTTGGGTATTATTCGTGGCGCGCCAGCCAGCCGCAAAGCAAATTGAAGGGTAGCCCGCTGGATAAAAGATAGAACAAAAAACCGCCGAGATTTTCGGCGGTTTTTTTCAACCTTCAACCTTCAACCTTCAACCTTCAACCTTCAACCTTGTTTATCATCCCATCGGGTGCTTCATCCTCTGCCCGCCGATCAAATGGAGGTGCAAGTGGAACACCGTCTGCCCGCCATCCGCGCCGTGATTCGAAATCAAGCGGTAGCCTGTTGTATCGATCTTCTCTTTTTCTGCGAGACCGCGCGCCACGGTGAAGAGATGTCCCATCAACGACTCATCTGCTTCTTCGAGCGTGGCTACCGACTCGATGTGGCGGTTCGGCACAATCAGGATATGCGTCGGCGCGACTGGGTTGATATCGCGGAAGGCAGTCGCCTGTTCGTCGCGATACACGATTGTGCCGGGGATATCGCCTGAAACGATCTTGCAGAAGATGCAGTTGTTGTCGGTCATGTTGAATTTTCCTTAACTTAGAGCGTTGTCCTGATTACCTTACATAATGGATTCGGGACGCAGATGAACGCTGATTTCGCTGATTCGAAAGGAAAAAAATCTGCGTTTTCAGCGTGAATCAGCGTCCCGATTTTGAAAGTGTAAGGTAATCAGAGCGTTGTCATAATTTTTCCCGGTGTGGAATTCTCTTAGCGTGGTTTTTTCTTTAAATCTTAGCGGTCTTTGCGTTCTTAGCGGTTAATGGTTTTGCTCTGAATTCATCCTTCATCCTTCCGAATTCATCCTTCGATCTTAATTCTACCCCAGCCTATGAAAAGCATTAGAAACTTCTTTGCGTCACAGGGCGTCTTGTCAATTGGCGATATAATCCCCGCACGAAGGAATACCCATGAACGAAACGATTCTCACAACCCTTGTTTTTCTCCTTGCCTTTGGCGGCATGGTCATCATCCACGAATTCGGGCACTACATTGTGGCGCGCTGGTGCGATATTGAAGTGGAAGAATTCGGGCTTGGCTTGCCCACGCCGGGCGCGATCACCCTCTTCACCTGGAAGGGAACGCGCTTCACGCTGAACTGGCTTCCGCTCGGAGGGTTCGTCAGACCCAAAGGCGAGAATGATCCGACCGTACCGGGCGGGTTGGCGGCGGCGCCTCCGTGGAAGCGATTCGCTGTCCTCGTTGCCGGTCCGTTGATGAACCTGCTTACGGCAGTCCTCATCTATAGTTTCATTTTCTATCGCGTCGGCGCGCCCGATACCACACGCGTGCTGGTTTCCTCGGTGGTCGAAGGAAGCCCGGCGAACTCGGCGGGCTTTCAAGCCGGCGACATTTTCGTCAGCGGGAACGGGCAACCCATCCGCAGTTACGATGAACTGCGCGTGATCGTGGATGCCGGCAAAGACCAACCTGTGACCTTCCTCGTGAGCCGCAACGGGCAGGAAGTTGAATTGATCGTCACGCCACAATTCGACAAGACGCAAAACCGCGTCATGATCGGAGTGGGGCTGGGTGTGCCTTTCGTCCGGTCTGCTTCGCCACTTGAAACGCTCAGCCTCGGCGCGCGGTACACCTACTTCAACATCCATAATTTGATCTCGCTCCCCGCGCAAATGATTCGCGGCACTCTCACTCCGGAACAAAGCCGCGTCATTGGCTTGAAGGGTATCTACGATATCATCGGGCAGACCGTGAGTCACGATGTGGAAGCGACAGCCAATTCAAGCGAGGGTGAACCGGTTCCGACCGATCCCGCCGACCAGCCGGTGCGCACGCTTGAGTTGATCGCCGGGCTTTCGATCAGCCTCGGCATCTTCAACCTGTTCCCTTTCCCCGCGCTGGATGGCGGACGTATCATCTTCATCCTGCCCGAGTTGATCTTCCGCCGCCGCGTCCCTGCCAACGTGGAAAACCTCGTGCATGGACTCGGCATGACCGTTCTCCTGTTATTCATGATCTACGTCAACGTGATGGACTTTGTCAACCCGATTGGCATTGTTGTTCCATAACTTATGAACCCAAACCCGAATCCCTTCCAGTTTGTGCTCGACGCGCTCCTCAACGAGAAAAAGGAGTTTTCCCCCAAGTTTCTGCACCACTTCTCCGATATGGGAGCGCTGGAACTCAAAACGCTCGGCGATATTTGGTCGCGCGTCAGCGCCAGGCGCAAGTTGAGCGTGCTCGAACAACTTGAAACGCTCGCCGAAGATAATACCCTCGTCTCGTTCGATGATTTTGCGAAGTCGATTCTCACCGACGCGGATTCCACCGTGCGCGGGCGCGCCCTGCGCCTCCTGCGCGAATCGGACGATACCCGCCTCGTCCCAACGTACATCGATATGCTCAAATCGGATGCGGATGCGCAGACCCGCGCCGAAGCCGCCGCCAATCTTGGCTTGTTTGTTGACCTCGGTGAACTCGAGGAAGCGCCGCCCGATATCAAAAAGCAGGTGGAAGATGAATTGCTGGCTGTCGCGCATGGCAACGACGATGCGCGAGTCCGCCGGCGCGCGCTCGAGGCGCTTGGGTTTTCCTCGCGCCCCGAAGTGATCGCGTTGATCGAGTCATCGTTCAAGCGCGAGGATTCCGCCTGGCAGACCTCCGCGTTGTTTGCGATGGGGCGCTCCGCCGACAACCGCTGGAACGAGCACGTGATCGCCTCGCTTGCCAACGTGAACCGTAACGCGCGCGAAGGCGCGGTCGAGGCGGCGGGGCAGTTGAGCATCAAGGAAGCCACCCCGATCCTGTTGAAGTTGATCGAGGATGAAGAAGACGACGACGTGACCGGCGCGATTATCTGGTCGCTTTCGCAGATCGGCGGCGAGGACGCGCGCGCCTTCATCGAAAACCTGCTCGACCAGACCGATGACGAAAATGAAGACCAGATCGAATTCCTCGAGGAAGCGCTCGAAAACCTTGCCTTCACCGACGAGTTGGACAAGTTCGATCTTTTCAACATTGAAACGGACCTTGAGTTCGAAGATGAAGCGGGGGATGAGGATGAAGACTCCTGAGGAAATGCTTCTTAAATCTCGTGAAAAAAAAGCGCCTCCGCCACAGAAAACACTTAGTTCACAGGGAAAAGCATCTCAAAAATTTCGCGATACAGTGTCTTGATGGTTATAGTTTTTCTCTTGCGGTAAAACACATCCATACTCAACAGTTCCTGGCGCAGCGCAACTGCGCCAGGAACTGTTTTCGCGATCCACTGACAACACCTTTGCGCGCGTCAATAGACGGATTTTTTTCCCGGTCACGGAGACGTTATAATCCCCGTGACCTTTGTATTGTATAACCATGTCCCTCTCCCTCCTCGCCTCCACGTTTGCCAATAACCTTCTGCCGATCCTGCTTCTGAGCGGGGCTGGGTTTGCCCTCGGCAAAATATTCCCCATCGACTCGCGCTCGCTTGGGCGGGTGATCTTCTATATTTTCGCTCCGATGCTCGTCTTTGAACTGCTCGTGCAAAACGAGATCGATATTACCGAAGCCGTGAAGGTGGTGTCTTTCACAGCGGTGTATATTTTCATCATGCTGGGGATCACGCTGGGGTTTGGTCTCGCTTTCCAACTCGACCGCCCAACCCTGGCGGCGGTGATGATCGCCACGGTCTTCGGCAACACGGGCAACTACGGGCTTCCGCTCGTGTCGTTTGCATTTGGCGGCGACGCCCTGAAATATGCAGGCTTGTTTTTTGTCACCACGGCGATCCTCCACAACACAGGCGGCGTGTTAATCGCCTCGCTCGGACACATGAACTTCAAGCAAGCCTTTCTGGGCATGTTCAAAGTGCCGGTGGTGTACAGCCTGGCGTTCGCTATGCTGTTCCGGGCGTTGCATGTTGAACTGCCCATGGCGCTCTCGCGCACGATCGAACTTGCCGCGGGCGGGAGCATTCCGATGATGATCGTTTTGCTCGGCGTGGAACTCTCGCGCGTGCGATGGACGGAGAAATTGCGCGATGTGGGTTTGAGCGTGTCCCTGCGTTTGCTGGCAGGACCCGCCGTCGGATTGTTGCTCAGCCTCCTGTTCGGGTTGAGCGGCGGGGCGCATCAGGCGGCGGTGATCCAGTCCTCGATGCCGGCGGCGGTGAACACCACCATCCTTGCCACCGAATACAAACTCGATTCGTCTTTGGTGACAGCCATTGTGTACCTCGGCACGCTTCTCAGCCCGCTGACGTTGACGCCGCTGATCGTGATATTGGGAGGCGGCGCGTGAACCTCGCGCGCGCTTTGATCTTCGTCACACTGGCGTATGCGTTGGGGTGGGCGAGGCAGGTTCACTCGTCGGCTCTGAACGCGCCGGCGGGGCAGGGGGGCGTCACGTTTGAACGAGTCGAGGCGGTGTATCGGTTTGGCGAGCAAGTCGATTTCCTTGCCGCGATTCTCTCACCCAGCCCGTTGCAAAGCGCGTCGATCACCGTTTTCGATCAGCGGTTGAACGTCCTGCGTTCGGAACCGCTGACGGTTAACGCGGATGGCGCGTCGCAATTCATCCTGGATGCGCGGCAGACCAACATCCGCGCGTTCACGCTGGTGTACTGGCGGTACGATCTTGTGCTTGGCGATGGCGCCGCGTTCCAAAGCGATTTTTTTTCGTTTCGCTACGACGACAACCGTTTCGATTGGCAGGAGTTGGAGGAGGGTGGGTTGCGCCTGCGCTGGACGCAGGGCGATGAGGCGTTTGCGAAACACACGCTGGATGCCGCGCGCGCGGGCTTGGATGCGATCGGTCAATATTTCCCGGTTGACCTTGTCCAGCCTGTCGATATTTTTATTTATGCTTCGCAAGCCGATATGCAGTTCCCCGGTTACGATTCGTGGGTGGTGGGCGTGGCGGAACCGTCGAGCAATGTCGCGTTGGCGGTGATCGAGCCGGGCAATGAGCAAGCCGAGTTGATGGGGTGGCGCATTCCGCATGAACTGATGCACGTGATGATGTATCGCTACCTTGGCGATGGATACGACAATGTGCCCGCGTGGTTGCGCGAAGGGTTCGCGACGCTGGTGGAGGCGAACCCTTCGCCTGAGTACGATAACGCGCTGTCGGATGCCGCCGCGCGCGAGGCGTTGATGCCGCTCGTGGATTTATGCGCGTCTTTCCCCGTGCAAGCTGATTCGGCGTTTGTGGCGTATGCCCAAGCCCGGTCGTTCGTCGCCTTCCTGCGCGACACGTTCGGCGTTACCAAACTCGTCGACCTCGCCACCGCCTACGCCGACGGCTTAACCTGTGACAGCGGCGTGGAGTTGGTCTACGGGCTGACATTGACGCAACTTGAAGCAGACTGGCGTCAATCCGCGCTCGGGCAGGAGGTCCTCAACACCGCGTTGCAAGCCACGTTCCCGTATCTGGTGTTGTTGTGTGTGATGTTGGTAATTCCGCTGGCGCTGGGGTTGAATGCGATGAGGCAGAAGACGAGGAAGTGATAGGGTTTTTGACGATAGACCATAGACCTTGACATAGTTATCAGTGACCAGTGGTCTGTAGTCCATCGTCCATTTTCGTTGATGTTTCAATTTTGCACAGGAGAAACTACCCCATGGCAGATCTCGTCCGCGTTCGCGTCCATGTAAAGGGACGCGTGCAGGGTGTGGGCTTCCGCGCCCACGTGGAATATCACGCTCGCCAAATTGGAGGGTTAACGGGTTGGGTTCGTAACGTTGGCTATGACACGGTGGAGGCAATCGCAGAAGGGGAGCGCGAGAATGTGGAACGCTTCATCGAGATGATGAAACAAGGTCCCAGCATGTCGCGGGTGGATGAGTCAACGGTGGAGTGGGAGGAGTCCACTGGGGAGTTTCGGGAGTTTGGGGTGAGGAAGAGTGGGTGATAGGGATTACTCCATCGCAGGGATGATGGTTGCCGTGAGGATTACAATACCTGCTGACTAACCATTTAGGTTCAACGGTTGCAGTCACCAATGCCAGCGGAACTTTAACAAGCCAACAAAGGTATTTGCCTTTCGGTGAACCAAGAACGATTCCCAATTCACCGATTGCAGGCGCTGATTTCACTTATACCGGTCAAAGAAAATTGGGCGATGGCATGGGCGGGATTATGGATTACAAGGCGCGTCTTTATTCGCCTTGTATTATGCCCGACCAAAATCTGCGGATGTTCTGCTCAATGCGCGCATCTCTCCAATTCCTTTGCATGAGGCGTTGGTAGCGTTCGAGTTCCTGCACCAGCCATACTGGAAGTCCCGACGCGACGCGGGCAGAGTCAAACCGCGTGACATGATTCTCTTCGCCCAGCCCGCGTTGAGTCTTTGTTGAGCCATCGGACTGAAACGCTATAACTTTACATCAACCCATCACATCGTGCTGTGCATCAACTTGGGATGGTATTGCAGAGCCTCCGCCAATCGGCGGGAAACGATCACTACGCCTGCCCGAATCACGGCGCGGAGGCTTGCGACTGCCAGATGATGATCCTGCTTGTGTATGGGAGCGCACCGTCACCCATCACTTTGTTCCTGCGCGAGAACGACGGGCAGACCTGGCTTTCGATTGCGGATGATCCGCATCAACAGGCAGACTCAAAATTGTTGGCTGGCATCAAACAAGCGCTGGCGTCCTCTGTTCATATTCCGCAATAGGCTAAATGGCTTATCTTCCAACAGGGCAAATTGCTCTCGGTATTTTGCCGCGATTTCCCTACAATTGCGGGCTAAACCAATTTTGATCGAAGGAGCAAAGAAATGTTATTTCGGAAAACCTTTATTGCGCTGGCGGCTGTAAGCCTGTTGTTGACCGCCTGCGGCGGACAGAAGTCCGCTGAAACCACAGAGGTCAAGATCACGTTAACCGATTTTGGCATCGAATCTAACGTGACTGAATTTAAAGTGGGCGTGGCGTATCACTTCACCGTGACCAATGCAGGCGTGGTCGAGCATGAATTCATGGTCATGCCGCCGTTGATGGAAGACCATATGGGAATGGAAATGGACATGCATGAGTTGGATGAACAGGCGCTGGCGATGGTCCCCGCGAGCGACCTGCCCGCAGGCGCGACTGCAACCTTCGATTACACGTTTACCGAAGCGGCGCCCAATGGAACGCTCGAATTTGCCTGCCATACGCCGGGTCATTACGAAACGGGCATGAAATTGCCGATTGTAGTAAAGTAGGCTGACAACTTCCAATCTGGCTTTCGTAAAAACACTGGATCGGTACTGCGAAACAAGAATCAGGCGTCAAGAAATCAAGACGCCTGATTTCGACTTGATGCAAACGAGGAAAGATATGTCTGCGGTCACTTCAAACGCCCGCCCTAGGCAAAACCTGTTTCAATGGATTGGGAATCATTGGTTTGCGGCATTCCTGATCGTCTACGGCGCATGGGTATTCATGCCGTTTCTTGCGCCCGTGTTTATGCACCTCGGCTGGACGGGCGCGGGCAAGGCGGTTTACTTCATCTACTCGTTTTTCTGTCACCAACTTCCCGAACGTTCCTTCTTTTTCTTCGGCGCAAAACCGATGTATTCGCTGACCGAGATTCAATCCGCATGGCAGAACACCGCTAACCCGATGATCCTGCGGCAGTTCATCGGCAATGAAGCGCTGGGCTGGAAGGTGGCGTGGTCGGATCGCATGATCTCGTTCTACACCAGCGTGTGGTTATTTGCTGTCATTTGGTATCCGCTTCGACGAAAACTCAAACCCATTTCATGGTGGGGATTCGCTCTGCTCCTGATTCCAATTGCGCTCGATGGCGGCACCCATGCGATCAGCGATTTCGCTGGAATTGGTCAGGGATTTCGTGATACAAATGAATGGTTGAGAGCGCTGACGAATAACATCTTCCCCGCGACGTTTTACGCAGGCGACGCGCTCGGCTCGTTCAACTCTCTCATGCGCTTCATTACGGGACTTCTGGCTGGTCTCGCCATCGTCTGGCTTGCCCTCCCGTATGTTATCGAGAACAGTAATGCCGACTTGAGTCGGCTCACGCCATCCGCTCAACCGACTGATGGTCTTTAACAAAATAGCGCCGTAATATCCGTGTAGGGCGCGTTCTCTTACGCGCCCGTTGGCGTTAGAGAACGCCAACTACACACGGTTACGTTATTTATCTATAAAATTTCATAAGTCGGTCGTACAAGGTAACTTATGCCAAAGCCATCGAGCAAATCAAAAACCAAGATCCGAATCCTGCTCGCGGATGATCATCACATCGTCCGCGCGGGGGTGAGGCAACTGCTTGAGTGCGCGAGCGACCTCCAGGTGATTGCCGAGGCTGGGGATGGGGAAGAGGCGCAGGTTCTCATCCAAAAGCACAAGCCCGATGTCGCCGTGTTGGATATCCAAATGCCGAAAGCCAGCGGCATCGAGGTGACGCGTTGGGTGCGCGCGCATTTGCCCGAAGTGGGCGTGCTGATCCTGACCGCTTACGATGACGACCCTTACGTGATGGCGGTTTTGCAGGCGGGCGCGAATGGATATGTGCTCAAGACGGGGCAGGCGGACGAACTGATTCAAGCAGTGCGCGATGTCCATGAAGGCAAGTCGGCGCTCGACCCTGCGATCGCGCGCAAATTGATGTCCACCATTTTCAAAGGAACTGAAAAAAGAATCGTCGAGCCACTCACCGACCGCGAACTGGATGTGTTGCGACTCGCGGCGAAAGGCTTCACCAACAAAGCCATCGGCGTGCAACTGACGATCAGCGACCGCACCGTGCAGGGACATCTCGCGCACATCTTCGCCAAACTGCAAGCCAACAGCCGCACCGAGGCGGTCATGCGCGGCGTGGCGCTGGGTTTGATCTCGCAGAGTTCTGGCACGTTGGCAGAGGAGTAATTCGCTTTACGCATCGTAACGCGACATTCATGTCGCTCTTGTGTGAAAGCGAGATAAATCTCGCCCTGCAAGATTGGACCTCTTGCATAAGTGAGTTTTGTCTAGCCACAGAGTCCACAGAGACCTTGAGAAAATCTCTTTTTTTCTCTGCCGTCTCGCACCGTCGTGCTCGCGGCACGAACGGTGTGTTCTCTGTGTCGAAGAGGTCTATTATCTGAATAAGGCGAATCATCACCCATGAAAAACAACGAAGGACCTCCCCACTCTCTTTTTTGGCACAGCCTGACTTTGCGAATGATCGCAACGATCATCCTGCCGCTGACCTTGCTCTCGATGGTCATCGCAATCGGAAGCGTGATCGCTCATCGCGAGGAGATGCGCCTGCACCTACCCGAAGAAGCGTGGAAGATCGTCACCGACCCCGCCTTGGAACTCACCCTGCTCGCGCCGCTGGTGTTGATCCCGCCGTTGTTGTTTTCGGTTGCCGCGTTGTGGTTTACCGCAAAGCAGATCATCCAGCCGCTTCAACAACTTGAATCCAAAGCGGCGGCGCTGTCGTGGGGAGATTTCGACGCGATCAATGAATCTGTCGGCGGAATTTCCGAAGTGCGGCATTTGCAAATGGAGTTGACCGAGATGTCGCGCAAAGTACGGGCGGCGCAAGAGGGACTGCACGATTACATCGGCGCGATCACCTCCGCGCAGGAAGAGGAGCGTACCAGACTCGCGCGCGAACTGCACGACGATACCATCCAAGCCGTCATCGCCTTGAAACAGCGCGTGCAACTCGCGCAAATATCCATCAAAGAACAGAACGGCAAACAATCTCTCAGCGAACTGGAGACTCTCGCCGAACAGACGATAGAAAACTTGCGCCGCCTGACGCGGGCATTGCGTCCCATTTACCTCGAAGACCTGGGGCTTGTCACCGCGTTGGAGATGCTGGCGCGGGAAATCAGCCAGAGTAACTCATTGTCTGTGGAATTTCAAAAAACAGGGGACGAACGCCGCCTCTCGCGCGAGGTGGAATTATCGCTCTATCGCATCGCGCAGGAAGCGCTCAATAATGTGGTTAAACATTCCAAAGCGACCCGCGCCGACTTGTCCATCCGTTATGCCGATTCAGAAATAACACTGGCAATCACAGATAACGGCAATGGCTTTGTCGCGCCAGCCAGCCCCACCGAATTCGCCCCCAACGGACATTTCGGTTTGCTCGGCATTCACGAACGCGCCGACCTGATCGGGGCGCGGCTGGAGATTGTATCCGCTGTGGGGAAGGGGACCAGCCTCACCGTCCGATTGTGAAGCGATAAACGTCATAAGCCATTTTGCCTATTCCGAATCCCGTCATCCTGCGCTCATGCGGGGGCGGGATTTTGCGTATCATGGCGTCAAACGTATCGAAGGAAAATACATGAGCGCAGACGCTGTCAGCCCCGCCCTTCCATCTCAAACAGAACGATTGAAAATATTTTTGCACGCGCTAATTTTCGTGCTGGGATTCTCGCTGGTGTTTGTGATCGGCTGGGGCGGCTCGGTGACGGCGCTGGGACAATTGTTCGGCGCGTATAAACGGGTCATCGCGCAAGTTGGCGGCGTGATCGTGATCATGTTTGGACTGGCAACATTGGAAGTAATCCGCATCCCCTGGTTTTATGCAGACACGCGGACTCAATACACGGGTCAACGCGGGACGTATGGCGGGTCTGCCCTGATGGGCATTTTCTTCGCGGCGGGCTGGAGTCCGTGCATCGGCGCGACGTTGGGCGCCATCCTGACGATGGGACTCAGCCAGCAAACCGTTGGGCAGGCGATGTGGCTGTCATCGGGATACTCGCTCGGATTGGGAATTCCATTTCTCGTAATGGCATTGGGACTCGAACGCGCCTCAGGCTGGATCAAGCGCATGAGACCGTATCAGAAATATTTTCGCATTGCGAGTGGCGTTTTCATCATCGCGATTGGCATCTTGCTATTGACCAACACCATGAGCCTGATCGCGATCTGGGCATTCAAGAATGGTTACTTCATCGAATCGTTCACAACCTTCGCCGCCGCGCCGACGTATTTCACCGCCATCCTCGCAGGCTTGTTATCCTTCCTTTCTCCATGCGTCCTTCCGCTTGTGCCTGCTTATCTTGGCTATCTGAGCGGACGTGCCGCACAAAGGACATGAGGGATGAAAAAGAAAACTTTGATCTTCGTGGTTATGATCGGCGTTTTACTCGCTGGCTGTCAACCCAAATCTGTGACGGGTGAAACGATCAATGTGGATGGCGGTTCGTATGTGAATATTTCTCCCGCTGAACTAAACGCCATGTTGCAGGACAAGGACTTTGTCTTCGTCAACGTGCATATTCCCTTTGACGGAAACATCCAAGACACCGACCTGTCCATTCCCTACGATCAGATCAGCATCCCTGAATATATGAATCAACTTCCCTCCGATGCGAATGCAAAAATCGTGTTGTACTGCCGCAGCGGGCGCATGAGCGAAATCGCGGCGACGGAACTTGTGTCGCTTGGGTACACAAAGATCTGGAATCTCGACGGCGGCATGGTGGCATGGGAACGGGCAGGGTATGAGATCGAGAAATAGAATAGGCAGAATCGCCTATGAGGGCAGTAGTGATTTGGCTCTCGTAGAGGCGTTCATTTAATTGCATAATTATTCAAGATAAGGAGATTAACGTATAACAATCACTGTGCGTGATGGATATTGACCCTGCCGCTTTTGCTTAGCCACAGAGTCCACTGAGACCTTTGACCCCGCATGAGTTGCCAAGCAAATCACGTTCGGGGCAGATGGAAAATCTCTTTTTTCTCTGTGTTCTCTGTGGCGAAGATATCTATTACAGAAAGGAAGTTGAAATGAAAAAAGTTAATTGGTGGATCGTTGGCGTCGTAGCAATCCTTACAGCCCTGTTCCTCGTTGGAGGCGGGATGATGTGGGGCAACCGCGGCTACGGCATGATGGGTAACATGATGGGTGGTTATGGCATGATGCACAGGAGTTTCTCTCCCTTTGGTTGGTTTGGGATGGGACTCGGCATGATCTTCATGTGGCTCATCCCCATCGGTGTCGTTGCGCTCATTGGTTACGGTGTTGCGACGCTAGCAAGGAATACTGGAATCAACACTCCTGCCGCATCCATCGCGCCCTGCCCCAATTGCGGAAAAGGCGTTCAAACCGATTGGCAGAACTGCCCCTACTGCGGCAAAGTCTTGAAGTAAAATCGCCCTCTGAAAATGATTTGTCAACTTCGGAAGTCTCCAGGACTTCCGAAGTTTTTTGATGCCATTCATCATAAGCCATTTGGCGCATACCTTCACCCGCCGTACTGCGCTGGAGATAACTTAATCGTCAGGCTACTATTGAGCCATCCGAGCGCGGAGGCTCACTATGTTTTCTAAAGCAAGCAAATTAATTCTTCTGTTGATCGTCCTTACACTGGCAAGCGCGGCAGTTTCTGCCTGTTCTCCATCCAGTTCGAGTGAAGTCCATCTTGCCATGTCGCCCATGGACCAAATGCCGATGGACGTTCAGTCCGCGCCTGTGGCGGTGCGGGAAGCCTATCAATTCAACGCCGCCAACCCCGACGTTATGCAGAATATTCCCTGCTATTGCGGATGCGGCGACATCGGTCACACCTCCAATTACGATTGCTACATCTCGGATGTGGATACCAGTGGGAAAATCGCCTTCGACAATCATGCCCTTGGCTGTTCCATTTGCGTGGACATTACTCATGATGTGATGCGCATGTTGAAAGATGGGAAAAGTCCGCAAGATGCGAGGGTATACGTAGACGCGACCTATTCCAAGTACGGACCTTCCAACATTCCGTAAAGCGTACGCGGGTAAACACGTAAATAGGTAAACAGGTAAACAGGTACACACGTTGATGATGAAACGGACGGCATGGATTGTTTTGGGACTTCTCGCGGTGATGATCGCCTTCGCGCCCCTGCCTGCCCGATCCGTTTCGCCTCAAACACGGACGTTCAAACTGGACGCGCGACAATTTGCCTACTCTCCCTCTGAGCTTAAAGTCAACGCGGGCGACACCGTCACCATCCAACTCGTCAGCACAGATGTCGTCCACGGGCTTTACGTGGATGACTACGATGTTTCCGTTTCAGCCGACCCAGGTCAATCTGCAACTCTCACCTTCGTTGCCGACAAACCAGGCTCCTTCCGCTTCCGATGTAACGTCACCTGCGGAGCCATGCACCCCTTCATGATCGGCAAGTTGACCGTCGGCGCGAACGACTGGCTCTATCGCTCGATCGGCATCTCACTTCTCGCCATATTCGGACTCGTTCTTTTTCCTCGCGCAGAGCAGGTAAATAAGTACACAAGTAAACAAGTACACACGTAGACAACCGAATACGCAACACGAATCACAACTTGAAACCTGAAACTTGAAACCTGAAACATGGAACTCACCCGCCTGCCTCTCCTCAAATCTGCCCTCAAAAGCCGTTACCCGCAACTGGCAGTCTTTATCGTCATGCTGATCGGATACATCTTCGCCATCCTTGCGGGACTCATCGGCACGCCAGTCGGCAGTCATAACTTCAGCATCGTCTTCGTCTGGATCGCGTGGTGGGCAATCCTGATTCTCGTCGCCGTCCCATTCTTCGGGCGTGGATGGTGCGCCGTCTGCCCGATCCCGCTTCCAGGCGAATGGTTGCAGCGCGGCGCAGTATTGAGTCCTCCCGATAAAAGACCGAAATGGCTTAATCTCCGCGTGCCAAAGACGTTCCGCAACATCTGGTTGCAGAATATTTCATTTCTTCTGCTGGCTCTCTTTAGCAGTGTCTTGCTTACCACCCCGAACATCACAGGCATCGTCCTCACCGCCATGCTCTTCGCCGCCATCGGATTAAGTATGATCTTCGAGCGCCGCGCCTTTTGCCGCCATCTCTGTCCCGTCGGCGGATTTATCGGACTCTACTCTCAAGTCGCTCCTATCGAACTGCGGATCAAAGATAAACAAGTTTGCGTAAGGTGTGAAGGCAAGCCTTGCTACAACGGTTCATCAGCTGGCTATGGCTGTCCGTGGGGTGTCTTCCCTGGCGGCTTGACCAAAAACACCTATTGCGGCTTGTGCATGGAATGTATCCGCGCGTGCCCGCGCGATAATATCGCCGTCAACCTGCGTCCCTTCTCCGCCGACCTTGCCAAACCCTCCACGCGCATAGACGAAGCCTTCAAAGCCTTCATCATGCTCGGCTCGGCGATCATCTATGCGGGCGTCTTGCTCGGTCCGTGGGGCGCGTTCAAAGATGCCGCGTACAATGTTGGTTCGAGCGCGTGGTTTGTGTACGCCATCATATTTCTCGCGATCATCTTTGTTATTCTTCCAGGTTTATTCACTCTCGCTGTTTATCTGCCCACTGCGTTCGCTCCTCGCAATCATGTTGCCGCGCGAAGAGAAACGTTTAGAAAACGGTTCGCCCAATTCTCTAATTCTCTCATTCCTCTCGGTCTCATGTTCTGGGTTGCATTCAGCCTATCCTTCGTTCTCACCAACGCCTCGTTCATCCTCGCCGCCCTCTCCGACCCACTCGGTCTGGGATGGAATCTTTTCGGCACAGCGGATGCAGCATGGCAACCGATGCTCACGTCCATGCTCGCGCCCGCGCAAACACTTGCATTGGTCGGCGGCTTGATCTGGTCCGCGCGCACCGCGCAAAAAGCCGCTAGTGAAGTCAAAGTCTCGTCCATCCCAGTGATCGTTTATTGTTTTATCGCAACATCTCTCATGCTTTGGTTACTGCTATGAAACGCGCCGAACTCATCTCCCGTTTTCTGATCGCCGCAGGAGTTCTCCTCGCAGTTGGCGTTCCGTTATTCTTTTGGACGCGCGCGTCCATCATCCACGCGCGCATGGCGGAGAACGGCGGATGGAATCCCGACGTCATTCAAGCAGAGGCAGGCAAACCGCTTCACCTAAAAATCACTTCCGATGATGTCGTGCATGGTTTCGCCGTCGGTCAGATGGACATGCCAAGCGTGGACGTCCTCCCAGGCAAAGTCACCGACATCACCTTGAACTTCGACAAACCTGGGATGTACACCTTCTACTGCTCGCGCTGGTGCGGACTCAATCACTGGCGGATGCGCGGCACGATCGAAGTCAGCGGCTCAGCCTCCGATCCTTCGACAGGCTCAGGACAACGCGTTGAGCCTGCTTCGCCTCCGTTGTACGTTTCCCTCAGCCTCGACCTCGACGCTCCGCACGACGCGCCGATTATCCCCAATGAGAAACCATCGGTAGCTCGTGGTCAACAACTTATCACCCAATTACCAATTACCAATTACTTAACTCCTGCATATTACCGCTCACATTCACCCTATCAAGCATTCACTGATGTATCCAACGCCTCCCTAACCGAATCCCAACGCTGGGATGTGGTCGCGTTCATTTGGCAATCCAACACAACGCCCGAATCCCTTGCTAATGGGAAACAACTCTACGCCCAAAATTGCGCCGCCTGTCACGGCGAAAACGGCGCAGGAGACGGAGTCTTTGCCGATGATCTTGCAACAGCAGGCGAGTCCTCCATGCAAACGATGGACGGTGCAATGGATATGATGATGCAAACGCCTGTAAATTTCACCGACTCAACACGAATGCTTGGCGCAAGTCCCGCGTTATTACAAGGGAAAATCCTGCGCGGCGGCATGGGAACAGGCATGCCCATGTGGGGTTCGATCTTTACCGAAGAACAAATCTGGGACCTGGTCGCGTACCTCTACTCGTTCCAGTTTGAATATCAACCGTAGTGACGACTTTAGTCGTTTTTTGATCTGACGACTAAAGTCGTTACTACAAATTCCAATCAAGGAGATTCTATGAGCAAAAAACACAAAAGACAGCAACAAAAGCAAAATATTCCGTGGCTACTTCTCGCGCTGGGCGGGGCGTTCGTTGCCCTTGCTATATTTCTGTTCGCGCGGCAGGGCAGTGACGGAGGCGGCACACCCTCCATTGCGGTGGATCAACAAAGGATCGATTACGGCGACGTGAAATTCGGCGTGGAAAAAACCTTTGCCATCAAAGTGACCAACACTGGTGATGGAGCATTGCGTTTCAAGGAAGACCCGTATATCGAAATCGTGGAGGGGTGCTGACCGCCTCAACTGACCATCGGTTCGATGGTACTCAAACCTGGCGAAAGCACGATTATCCAATCCGCTGTATTTATGATGCACGCAGGCATGGACGGTCCGCACAACTTTGCCGTGCATTTGAAAACGAACGACCCCAATAATCCAGATATGATTGTGAACGTGGTGTCGAACTGGATACCCTAAACAAGGTTTCCACTATTTTCCATAAGCCGTATCAATAGCCATTTGTGCGGCTTATGGAATTGGGGCATCATTAACTTTGTCCCACATTGCAGCGCCACCGCCAAGTGATCGGATTGCGACAGTCAACTTAAAACAAACTCGGTTGGGCTGGCGGCGATGATAGTTTGTCCGTTTCACCTTTCAACCATTCGGGCAGTTTTACAGGCGGTTCTTTGAACGGATGCGGGAACGCCAGCGCGCCTTTTTGCAGGAGCAGTTTATTTCCCTCTGGCATGTGATCGTGCTCCAACACAAAAACGGGAACCCAATTATTTTTTAGCGTCTCGGTCGCGCCCGCCCACGTGCCGCCCGTTTCCGCGTCGGATGCGACCACGATGGCGTAATCGGCAAGGCAATAGATGAGACGATTGCGACCCATCGCCGCGCCGACGGAGAATCCCGCGTTGGGACTATACGGCGTCACGAGGCATAGATCGCCGCGCCTCAACGCTTCTTTCCGACTTTTGACCTGTTTCTCCAAACTATCCGCCAGCACGCCGACGGCTGTTCCCCGCGCCTCAAGCGCCGACTCCATGCTGAGCGTGTCCACGCCTCTTGCGCCGCCTGAATACAACACCTGCCCCGACAGTCCGCAGGCATTGCCGACAAACTTTGCGCAATCCTGTCCCGCTTCATCCAAATGACGCGAGCCGACGACGGCAATCCCAGGTTGACCGAGCAAAGCCTTCTCGCCCGCGTAAAACAACACTACGGGAGCCGAGTCTTTCAATCGCTGACGGTATTTTTCAGGGTAGTCTAGGTCGGCGCGAGTAAGAGGGAAGATGCCGATGGATTTGAGTCGATTCAGTTCGTGTTGGATGTCGCGGGATACGAGAGACGAGATACGGGTTGCGAGTTCGGGGTCGAGGTCAAGTTTGAGGCGGAGATCAGAGTCGGGGAGGTGAATCAGATCGGAGGGGCGGAGGGAAGCGGCTTGCATCTTCCGCACGAGGGGATTCCATTCGCGCAAAGTCAGCGGCTTGACGGAGTCGTCGAGTCCGAGTTGGGAGCAGAGGAGGAGGAGTGCGAGGGAGTCGGGTTTCATGGTACGAGATGTGAGTTACGAGTTACAAGATACGAGTTAAAAGATACGAGATACGAGTTACAAGATACGAGTTACGTGTCTACGTGTCTACCTGTCTACGTGTCTACCTGTCTACGTGTCTACCTGTCTACCTGTCTACGTGTCTACCCGCCTACAAATCCGAATGAATTGTGCGAGTCAAAGTCAACACGTTGATGTTTGCCGCGCCGTGTTTGCGAAGCAGGCGGGTGATTTCTTCGAGGGTCGCGCCTGAGTCGAAGAGATCGTCAACCAGCAGGATGCGTTTTGCATTTATATCACCGTTCACCGCGAACGCGCCCGCGACGTTGTCGCGTTTTTGCGGGAGGGTGAGCATTTCTTTTTGCGGTTTGGTCTGGCGGGCTTTGACGATGAAGGTCTGCACAGGCTTGTTGATTGTTTTTGATAACGCTTTGCAAAATTCGTGAACGGGATTGAATTCGCGTTGAGTAGAAGCTGGAACAGGAACAATCATGTCGAATTGATTCATGTTGGGATGCGCGGCAAAGAGTTCGCGCGTGTGTTCGACGAGCGTGGGCAGAACGGACGCGTCCGATTCGTATTTGAGACGATAGACAAGATCGCCGATGCCGCTTCGGTTCCACTCTGCGCCCTTGTAACTGCTGTGGAAGTCGAGGGCGAAACCCGTCTGCCATGAGCCTGTGAGCGGACGGGGGTGGGAGGAGGAGAGGAAGGTGGAGATGGTATCAGGTTGTTGCGTATTGCGTAATTCGTAATTGGTAATTGACGGCATGGATGAAACTGATTGATTCAAAATGAGATAACCGTTTTCTGCTTTTTGCAATTGCCCATTTTCAAGGAGTTTGTCTACATAGATCATAACCTGAGCCCGTGATTTATTTCCAAGCCGATTGTAAAGGGGATGGGATTGATATGCCTCCACTCTTTTAGATAATGAGCCGACCAAAAGTTTTGCAATGCCACTCCGAGGAAGTCTGCCTGACAACGAGCGAACACATTCGATAATCAATTTTTCAATATCATCTGGTATTTCTGCTGGTTTGGAAATGAACCGCGCACTAATTTGAGGCGAAGTTGTTTCAGTTTGATCAAGGCGTTTAAGGGCAACTCTTGCCGAGTCGCTTGTGTAATACATTTCATTTTCGTTCTGTGCAACTTGTTGCAACATCTTTTCAGCGCGTTTATCTCCAATCGTTCCCAGCGCTTTGACAATATACTGCCTGACTTGCGGTTTTGTTTCTTTTGTGAGCAAATTCAGTAGGGGTTCTACTGCTCCTGCATCCCGAATCTTCCCGAGCGCAGAGGCTGCGAGTCTGCGGATATTGCCATTTTTGCTTTTGAGTGAGTTTATCAGTTCCGATACTGCCGAAGGTGATTTTGAATTGCCAAGTTTAACCACTCGTTCAATAGAAGTGGATGTTTTTTGTGCGAAGGCATATTCTTCCGCACGAATCATTTGCTCCACATTGCCCGCGACCGATGGAATGCTTTTTCCCGATACACAATTATCACAGCAGGTTTCCGCATCTGGATTTCCAAGGTCGCCAAAATATTTGAGAATAATTTTGCGGCGGCAGGAATTGGTCTCGGCGTAGTGGATCATGTGATCGAGTTGTTCGGCGCGGTGACGGATGTGATCCCTGCTTCGTGACGCGGCTTGTTGGACGGCATGTGGATCCCATTTCCCTTTGCGCAAAGACATCCGCGCGCCGTCATCGCCGAGATGTTCGAGCGCGCCGATGCGTTCCAGTTCGGCGAGTCCCACCTTGATTTTGACGTGGTGCAGTTCGGTGCGGCGCTGGAAGTCTTCGGTGGTGAGCCAGACTTCGTCGTTGATATTTCCCAGCGCGCGATAGAGGAGTTGCAATTCGTCGGAGGTGACCACGCTGTTTTGGATGAAAAATTCCTGCAAGGCGCGATCCTGTGGATCGTATAAAAGCACGGCTCTGGCAGGATGACCGTCGCGCCCCGCGCGACCTGCTTCCTGATAATACGCTTCGAGCGAGCCTGGCGCGGAATAGTGAATGACCTGCCGCACGTCGGCGCGGTCAATGCCCATGCCGAAAGCGTTGGTTGCCACGATGACGGGAGTGACGCCGCTGATGAAGCGTTCTTGAATCCGCGCGCGGTCTTCGGGCGGCATCCCTGCGTGATAGTGTTCGGCTTGTAGTTTGCAAATAACGCGAATGAATTCAGCGACTTCTTCCGCATCGCGGCGCGTGCCTGTATAGATGATGGTCGCGCCATTCGCAAACTGGAAGTTTGCGGTATTAAGCAAGTCGTTCAAGGCGCGAAATTTGGCTTCGGTGTCTGTCGCATATTTCACTTCGAGCGTCAGGTTGGGACGGTTAAAGCCCGTGACGATGCGCGTTGTGGATTCGGATAGACCAATCAGGCGGACGATATCATTTTGAACTTTGGGGGTGGCGGTGGCGGTGAGAGCAACGGTGAGCGGATTCCCCAGTTGGCGGCGCGTTTCGGCGATGTGGAGGTAGTCGGGGCGGAAGTCGTGACCCCACTCGGAGATGCAGTGCGCTTCGTCAATGGCGAGCAGGCTGGGGGTCCGATTTTGAAGCGAGCGGAGGAAGGTCACACTGCGCAGGCGTTCGGGCGCGACGTAGACGAGTCTGTATTTCCCCTGTGTGAGCAAAGTCAATCTCTGGTTTTGTTCCGCGGATGAAATCGCGCTGTTGATGAACGTGGCGGGAATCCCTTTGCGGTTGAGCGCGTCCACCTGGTCTTTCATCAACGCGATGAGCGGCGAGATGACGAGCGTGAGTCCTTCGAGTTGCAACGCGGCGAATTGATAGATGAGCGATTTGCCCGCGCCTGTCGGCATGATGGCGAGCGTGTGATTTTTGTCGAGCAGACTCGTGATCGCTTCTTCCTGTCCCGCGCGGAAGGAGTCGAAGCCGAAGTGAGCGCGGAGGGAGGAGGCGAGGAATGTCATGCTGTGTTTCCGCCCTCGAACTGCTCACAGCCCTGATGTTCGAAGGTCAACAACCCCGCGCGCAGACTGGCTGGATTCGCGCACACGCCCCAGTCATAGCCGAGCTTGCCTGGAAGTTTAAGAAAGTGTTTGCAGCCAACGGAGCAATCGGGTTCACCGTCTCGTTCGCGCTTGCCGTAGGGTTCAAAATCCGAGGGGAGGTTGCGGCAGATGGAATGTAGATGTTCGTGCAGGGAGGGTTGATTGTCGCGTTCCTTGCCGATCAAGTACAAGTAATCGTCCGCAAACGATTCGAACATGATGCGAAGGAGCGTTTCGCTCTCGTGTGAGAACGTGTAATGTTCAGGGATGTGGTGGACTTCCATGTCGTACTGTTCGGTCTCCGCGTTCCACCTGGCTTGTGCTTGAATAGCGCGATGCCTGAAATGTAACGGCGGATGTGGGTCTGGCGGACGCGGCTCGACGGGCGTGTGTTTATGGATTTCGCGTTCAGGCTCGCCTGTTTCGGGGTTGCGCGTCAGCACAGCCTTCAACCTGCGCTCTTCGATCTCGAACCAGACGTTGACATACACGCTTTCATCCACCGAACTGCAACCGTCGCATTTGAAGTCTTCACGAATAAAATAATGCCCCATATATTGCGGGATCTCATCTCCGACGTAAAACGTATCCATCACATTTTCGAACTGTTTGGTTTGTATTTCCGCCAACCCCAAGTGGCGGCTCGTGCGGTATGCTTCGATTCTATCTGGGGTGTCCAGTTGTTCGATCCACGCGTCGATGTTATCGAAACCGTCGCGCTTTGCCCAATAATCCTGAAGGTGGAATCTCTTTTCACCGCCCAGAAAACTCTGGCGCGATTCGATCTGCAATTGTTTGT
>JBGANO010000037.1:0-37623 GCA_044222305.1 Anaerolineales bacterium | reverse complement strand
AATATTTTGGATGGTCAGATTTCATGGTCGCCTGATGGTCAAGCAATTGTGTATCTACAAACAACTTTCGATTGTGCTCCCGATTATGGAAAGGCATACATTACACGCCTCGATTTGCCAGATTTGTCGCAGAGTTTATTATTCGAACACGAGCCACCAGGATTTGGATGGCTTAGTTGGGATATTCCTGAGCAAATTAGCTTGAGGGATGGTATGGGTAAGATATGGATATATGACTTAGTTAGTAATGAACTCAAGCCTAATCCGTAACATGATTACCCGAAATTCTAGTTTTTATTGATAATTTATATGACAAGATACCAAGATGTCACTTGAGGGACTGAGTTATGGATTTTGCGACTTGGAATTCACACTCTCTTGTTTTATTGTTTTTCAGACTGCTTCTTTCGATAGTTTTCTTCGTATCGGCAATTGATAAGGTGCGTCAGTTTCAACAATTTACAACAACAATAACTGCTTACAGGCTATTACCAGAGAATTGGTCTAAATCATTAGCACTCGCTATCATGGGTACAGAATTTTCAGTTTCCATGTTGTTATTCATGGGTTGGCAAAGTCAAATTGCTGCTTTTGTATCTATTTTTATGTTGCTTATCTTTAGCATTGCTATGGGAATCAATTTGATTCGCGGGCGCACCGACCTTTCGTGTGGCTGTTCGGGAGAAAAGCATACCCAGAAAATTAGTCTCGGACTCGTCGGCCGTAATATTGCTCTTTCAATAGCTGCCGCGAGTATCTTGGTTTGGGGTGGTGGTTTAATAGCGCTGGACAATCATCCATTTTGGGACATTGTGTCTGGGACAGAACAATTACTACCAATTGCTCTTGTACTCGTGGGAGCGTCATGCCTTATTGTGCTTTTTCTGCAATTAATTCGATTATTGATGATGTCCTCGGAGGAATAATGACTGGATTTTGGCTCGTGAGTTACATTATGTTGTGGTTACTTGTGATTGTAGGTGGTTTGATATTAATTGCATTGGCGCGTGAAGTTGAAACACTACATAAACATATAGAAACTCTAGGTCGTTATCTAACTAAGACAGATGGAAATCCATAAAAGTCAAGGCTAAAAATTTATACATCAATTCCTACCCTCGAGTCACACAACAAAGGCATGGTCACTTCACGTGCAAATTCGTTTCGATATTTTCCGACCAATCGGCGGGTGCATCCACTTTCAGCGACTCGATAACCTTCAATGCCGACTTCTTCTTTTTGGCTTTTGCTTTAACTGCCCGAATGGTCAAGTGAACCATAGACTTATCGCGCGTCAGGTCAATGCCCGCCAATGGAGAGGCGCGAAAAAACTCAGAGAAGGTCTTCTTCTTTGCCAATTGATTCAATAAATCTTTAATTCGCTCGCCTTGTTTTACATCCGTCACTGGCTCTGACGGTTTAGACGACCGCAATTGCAAGAAAGCAACAAAATCCAGCACCTCGCTTTGTTTATCGGGCGATAACTTCAACACATGTTTTTGAATTTGTTCGATCAACGTCATGCCAGACTCCTTCCCAGCGCGGACACGATACTCCGCTTTTGTTTCTCGCACCTTGCGAGGCTTGGAAGAATTTGTTTTCTTCATGGCGACAGTATAGCACAGGGCAAATCACGCCTTCAACTTCTCACTCTTCGGGTCATACAGCACAGACGCGGACACTTCCGCGACGCGCATACCTTCGATCAGTTCAACCTCCACGCGCGTGCCTGCTTTTGCCAGTTCAAGCGGCAGATACGCGAGCAGGATATTTTTCTTCACGGTGTATCCGTATCCTCCACTGCGGACACGCGTCAGCACTTTGCCACCGTGGTAAATCGCTTCGCCGCCGTAGATTTGGGTGAAGTCTTCGCCGTCCAAAACCAGAGTGCATAATTTTGTGGCGAATCCTTTTTGCTTCTTCTCGAGCAACGCAGACTTGCCGATGAATTCGCCTTTATCGAAGTTGACACAGAATCCCAAGCCCGCTTCAAAGGGGGTTTCGAGTTGGGTCAGGTCGGTTGTGTAGTAGCGGTAAGCTTTTTCGAGGCGAAGTGAGTCCATCACTTTGTAGCCGCCCACTTCCATGCCGAAACCTTTGCCCGCATGCATCAACAAGTCCCAGACCATCGAGGCGCGGTTGTTTGGGATGTATAACTCCCAGCCGAGTTCACCCACATAACTGACTCTCTGCGCCCAGATATTGACTCCGTTGATCGTGATGAAGCGCGCTGTCAGATAGGGAAACGCTTCATTCGTAACTGAATCAGGCGTCACCTTGGAAAGAATCGAGCGGGACTTCGGTCCCATCAACGCGAGTGTCGCCCAATCCGTTGTGATGTCGCGCAGAGTCACGTCATCACCATCTTCAGTGTGCATTTGAAGCCATGCAAAATCGTTGGCGATGAATCCCGAACCCGTGACGACCCAAAATTTATTTTGCTCGACGCGCGCCACCGTGACATCCGCTTCGACGCCGCCGCGTGTGTTGAGAAATTGAGTGTAGGTTGTACTGCCGACGGGCTTGTCAACATTCGAGTCAGTGACACGTTGCAACAGTTTTAACGCATCGCGACCTGTGACTTCGATCTTGCCGAACGACGTGAGATCGAACAACGTTGCGCGTTCGCGTGTGGCTTTGTGTTCTTCACCGACGCGTTCAAAATACGGAGGCTTGTTCCAGCCCCACGCTTTTTGATCCGCGCCCGCGCGCCGCCATTTTTTATCGGGCGAATAATACAGCACGCGCTCCCAACCAAATTTTTCGCCGAACACCGCGCCCAACTCCTGCGTGCGGTGATAGACGGGACTCATACGATGCGGACGCGCCGCTTCATTTTCATCGTTGGGAAAACGAATCGCGTAATAATATTTCACGCTCTCGACCGTTCGCTCGGCGGCGTATTGCGGATCGGTGAAATAATTTCCGAAGCGCGTAGCGCGGAACGCATTGACATCCATCGGCGCTTCGCCTTCGACGATCCATTCGGCGAGCAGTTTACCCATGCCGCCCGCGCCGCCATATCCATTCAGCGACATGCCCGCCAGCATCCACATGCCGTTTACGCCAGCGATGGGTCCAAGCATCGGCTGACAATCAGGCGTGTACGCGCCAGGGTGACACGTAATGTCAATGATGCCCGCGTCTTTCAAAAATGGGATGCGGCGAATCGCGCCTTCGAGCAACATTTCAAAACGTTGATACGAGTGTGGCAGAGTCGCGTTGCCATGTTCCCACGGTGTTCCATCAATCCATCTTGCAGGCGGGTTCGGTTCGTAACCGCCAATCACTAGTCCACCCTGTTCTTCGCGCATGTACACCAAATTATCGGGGTCGCGCAAACACGGCGTGTTCTTCGGGAACTCATGTCCAGTCACCGCTTTGAGCGTGATGTGTTGATGGTCAACAGGCGTGGTCGGAAGAGGCACGCCCACCATCGCGGCGAGTCGCGGCGCCCACATGCCTGCCGCGTTGATCACAAGATTCGTTTTGATCGTGCCTTTATCCGTGATCACCGCCTGGATTTCACCGCGCGGCGAAAGTTCGATCCCCGTGACGCGCGTATTCGTGTTGACCTCCACGCCCATCTCTTTGATGATGCGCGCCAAACCCGTCGTCGTGTCGTACGGCGAAAGATGACCATCACGCGGAAGATAGATCGCGCCGTACAAATTTTTGTCGGTGATCTGCGGCATGATTTTGACGGATTCGGCTGGGGAGATGATTTCCACCTCCATGCCGATCGCCTTCGCCCGACTCACGCTTCTTTCCAACTCTTTGAGCTGGTCCGCGCTGGACGCCACTCTCAAACTCCCGACGTGGTTAAAAAACCCTAGCTCGCTCCACAACTCGATGGAGTATTTGCGGAACGACATCATCGTCTTCGACGTGGCGAACTGCGTCACCACCCCCGCCGCGTGCGACGACTCTCCGCTGGCGATGTCGCCTTTTTCGAGGAGGACAATATCGCGCTTGCCGAGTTTATGTAAATGATATGCGACGCTTGTTCCGTAGATGCCCCCGCCGATGACGACGATTTCTGCTTGTGATTTCATTTTCACCTTTCATGTAAACTCGGTGGTCGAGTAGTCCCGCGATGCCCGTCGCGGGACGTATCGAGACCACCACGCCGTAAAGTTATTTTGTAACAAAAGTTTGTATGCGTACCTGTGGTTTCGATACGCCCCTCAAAGAGCATTCGGGGCTACTCAACCACCGAGTATGGATTAATCCTGTACATCCTTCATCCACCCCTCAAATTCCGCCGAATCCATTTTCTCCTCCGCCCTGCCCCAGCGTTCGATTGCCCAGCCCCAGAAGTCAAAGTCAATCGTGGAGATATTCGCCTGAATCGCCGCCCAAAGTCCCCAGCCAACATCGGACATGATCATGTTTAGTTTCATGCGCGCGATCATGGCTGGAGAAACATTCCCAAAGTACGCGGCACAGACTTCTTCAATTTGAGCATTGGAGAATTGCATTTCCTGACAGGTGTTACCGAGTTCGAAGGTCGGATCATTGTTGCCGCTGTATTCGTAGTCAATCAGCCAGAGTTGATTCCCGTCGTCAATGTAGTTTTCGGCGAGCAGGTCGTTATTGCAGGGAACAGTCGCCAGCGGCTTGACGTTCATTACTTCTTCTATCGCGCTGACTGCTAACATACGTTCCCTGTACCCATCGGGGATTTTGATGGCGCGGTCTTTGCACAGGTTGAGATAATATTCGGTGAGGCGAAACATGTTGAAGTCCAGCAAGAAGCGTTCGCCCGCATGGAGTCGCTTGATGGCTTGCGCCATGCGCGTCGGCTGTCCCATACCATTCAATGAATCCTTCGACATGGTCTTGCCGTTGAGGAATTCGATCACCATCACGTTGTATTCGGGGATGTGATACAAAATCTTCGGCGCAACGCCCGCCTCAGACGCGACTTTTGAGTTGTGATATTCGTTGTTACGATCAATCGCGAGGAGTTCCGTGCTTGCGCCAGGCACGCGAACAAAATACGATGCGCCATCCACATCCACTTTGAAATTGGAGTTGGTCAATCCGCCTGAAAGCGGGGTGATGGAAATATTCTTTCCGTTCCATTCAGGGATTTTTGTTACAACCTCATCAATGATTGCCATACTTGTCTCATTTAATATAAACAGGTAAACACGAAAACACGTACACAAGTGCCCACCTGTTTACCTGTTTACTTGTCTACTTGTCTACTTGTATACGCGTTTACGCTCTTCTTACAACACCAACACCGCTTCCTTTGAACACATCACCTGTTCCTTCGCGCCGATGGCGGGCAGTTCAAGGAAGGGATTGTTGAAGGTGTCCATGTTGAAGTTGGTGTTGCCAATTTTTATCTGAATGCGAACCACTGAGCCGAGGAAAGTGATGCTTTCGATAAGACAATCGACAACATTATCTTTCTTCGGCTCGACGGCAAAACTAAAACGCTCAGGTCGAACGGAAAATTTGACCTTGTCGCCTTTCTTGCGGCTTGAAAAATCCTCTTCAGCGGTTTTGAAGTGAACGCCGTCCATTGCAAGAATGCCATTCGCGGGGTCAACCACTTCGGCGTCGGCATTGTTGAGCGAGCCGACAAAGTTCGCCACAAATTGAGTTTTGGGAAAGTTGTAAATCTCGAACGGTGTGCCAACTTGTTCCATCTCGCCGACATTCATCACGACGATCCGATCTGAAATGGATAACGCCTCTTCTTGATCGTGTGTCACAAAGATGGCGGTGATCCCGAGTCGTTTTTGGATCGCGCGGATTTCTGCCCGTAATGAAACGCGGATCTTCGCATCCAACGCGGAGAGCGGCTCGTCAAGCAGAAGCACTTCGGGTCGGATGGCAAGCGCGCGGGCGAGCGAGACGCGTTGTTGTTGTCCGCCTGAAAGCTGGTAGGGGTATTTATTCGCGTGCTTCTCAAGATTGACGAGGTTAAGCATTTCGTCTACGCGGGCGTGAACATCGGCTGAATTCGTCTTACGAATACGCAACCCGAAGCCGATATTTTGCGCGACAGTCATGTTCGGGAACAACGCGTATGCCTGAAAGATCATACCGACATTGCGTTGGTTCGGCGCTTTGTCGGTAATATCCACGCCATCCAATGTGATTCTGCCGGAGGTGGGGAGTTCAAATCCCGCCACCATTCGAAGCGTGGTTGTCTTTCCGCAACCCGACGGACCCAGAAAAGAAACGAATTCGCCTTTCTCGATACCAAGATTAAAGTTGTCTACCACTACCACATCGCCAAATTGTTTGGTCACTTTTTCGAGGGTCAAATAAGACATGAGGATTCTCCGCTACAAATTTCTTTAGTGCGCGCCTGTGGCTTGTCCCTGCCCGCCGGTGACAAATTGGATCATGCCCATGGCAAACCAGGTCATCAGGAAGGTGACAAACGACAGCGCGGCAGGCTCATACGCTTTATGTTGGCCGATCAAAAACAGGTATGGACCGAACGCGTCGACGCCAAGGAAGGAGGCTAACGTCACCTCGCCGACCACGATGGCAAAGGTGAGCAATGCGCCACTTAACAACGCGGAACGGACGTTGGGCAGAATCACCTGTGTAATGATGGTGAACCATCCCGCGCCCAAACTTTGCGCGGCTTCGGTCAGCGTGCGGATGTCCACCACGCGCATGCCGGTATCCACCGAGCGGTACATGTATGGCATGGCAAGCACCATGTAGCCGGCGGTGATCAACGCGTAAGTTCCAAATTTGGTTGTGGTTAATGGCTGGAACAATTCTATATCGGTAAAGGGTATGGTGAAATGCGTGCTATAGGTTCGGATGAGACCGAATACGAGGATGATCGCCGGGATGACGAACGGCAGAAGCGTGATAAATTCCGCGATACGCCGCGCTTGTGGCAAACGCAGGCGAATCCAATAGGCGGTGGGCACGATCAGAAGCGCGCTGCACACAATCGTCGCAACCGCGAGCGCGTTGGATAATAGAAAGGTTTCCAGAAAACTGGGGTCTTCAAAGGCGCGCTCATACGCCTTGAAACCAAGCACATCCCGTTCCATGCGGAGGGAATGCCTCAGGGTGGCGAACAATGGCACGAGGAAATAGATCGCGCCGAGGATGAACCAGACCCAACTCCAAAAACGACCGCCGATCCGCAACAATGACCAGCGTTTTTTGCCGGGTCCGCCCTGACCCACTGAAACATCCAAGGATGTATCGCTCATCGCAACCACCTTTCAGAGACCTTTTGAAGCCATGAATATCCGATCAGCGACACCGCCATGATAATGACCATCCCCATTGCCATGGCGTACCCCAAGCCGGGGTTGTGCAACACATCCCCGCGGATCTGCGCGCCGATCTGTATGGTGATGATTCCCAACCTGCCGCCGGTTAACGCGTAGGCGGTGGCGTAGGCGCCGAAGGCGTTGCCAAATAGAAGGATCATCGAGCCGAGAATGGAAGGGAGCAGAATCGGCATGGCGACCCGCGTCCAATATTGGAAGTAGCTCGCGCCCAGGTTTTCGGCGGCTTCGCGCCATTCGCGCTTCAGTCCATCCAGCGCGGGGACCATCACCAGCACCATCAACGGGAATTGAAAGAACATGTAGATGGCGGTTAGCCCCCAGAAGGTGTACAAGTCAAAGCCTGCTTGATATAAGTCGATATTTAAGTTGTCTTTCAACAGGAGCGTGACAAATCCGCGTCTGCCCAGCGTGGCAATGAAAGCAAACGCCAGGGGAACGCCTGCAAAGTTAGAGGCAACTCCCGAGAACGTGATCAACGCCGAGCGCAACTGTCGCGGCAGTCCGCCCACCGTGATCGAGTACGCCAGCAAGAATCCAAATATCCCGCCGCCAATCGCGGTTGCCGCGCTGATCTGAAGGCTCAGTTTATACGCGTTGACGATTGCCGGCGATTGAAGGAGGTCAACATAGTTTTGAAGGGTGAACTGACCTTCCTGGTTGATAAAACTTCCCTCCACCAGATACAACGAGGGAAAAAGGATGAATAAAATGGCGAACAAGAAAAACGGAGACACGCCAAGCCAATTTTTCAGGTTTGACGGTTCTTTTGCTTTTGGAAGGGTCAATGAAGTTTGAGCCATGTCGGGAGTCCTCAAACAATCTTCGCGCAATTGGGCGAGACCCTGCCGTATGGCAGGGTCTCGCGTTTTTAGAGCAGAAAGTTTACTTACGGAGCGGCTTGAATGTTCGCGCCGACAGCCGCATCCCAATTCGCTGTGATGAGCGCCTTGGCGGCGTCCAACTGGGCAACGGTCGGGAAGACTGCGCCAGTCACATCGGGCAGTTTGGCGAGCAGATCCGCCGGGATCACGCCACGATCGCGCATGTCCTGTTCGCGGATCGGGTGGCAGTAGCCCTTCATCCAGATGGTCTGACCTTCATCCGAATAGAGGAACTCCATCCACAACTTGGCGGCGTTCGGGTGCGGAGCGTAGGCGCTGATCGCCTGAACATACACGCCAGCGAAACGACCGGAAGCGGGAATCACCACTTGAGCGGCAGGGTTGCCTTCGAAGGAATCGATGGCGGCGAGGGCATTGTAGTCCCACGTAATGCGGACAGCAGTCTCACCGGTGGCAACCAAACCGTTATTGGCGATCAACGGAACAAGGTTACCAGCCGAGTTCAACTGGGCAAAATAATCGAGACCGGGCTGGGCGTCATCGAGCGAGCCGCCGTTGGCGAGAGACGCCGCGAAGACGGATTGAATCGCCTGGTTCGAAGAACGGGGATCGCCGGAGAGGGCAACCTGGCCGTTATATTTCGGGTCGAGCAAGTCTGCCCAATCTTGTGGGACTTCGGGCTGAACATCGGTGTTCACGAGGAAAGACAGCACGCCATAGTAATCGCCATACCAGTAGCCTTCGGCGTCCTTGGCATCGGCGGGGATGGAATCCCACGTGGAAACTTTGTACGGCTGGATCAAGCCTTCCGCCTTGGAGGAAGGACCGAACGCGAAACCAACGTCAATGACGTCAGGAGCCTGCGGACCGGGGTTATCCTTGTTCGCTTTGATGGCTTCGATCTCATCGCCGGAGCCGGCATCGGGGTTCAACTCATTGACTTCGAGACCGTATTTTGTCTTGAAGGTTTCGATGGCTTCGCCGTAGTTGCACCAGTCGTGCGGGAGCGCGATGGTGGTGAGCATGCCTTCCGCTTGCGCGGCGGCGATCAAATCCGCCATCGGGTCGGCGGCGGGAGCCTCGGTTGCCGGCGCCGCTGTGGCTGGCGCTTCGGTTGCGGCAGGCGGTTCCGTTGCGGCGGGCGCTTCGGTCACGGCGGGTCCGCATGCGGCTAGCGCGAGGCTCGCGAGAAGCAACAACGAGAACAGCGTAAACAAACTCTTTCGGATCTTCATTCTCTCTCCTTTGGATTAAGTGACTGTGGAGAGCCACATGCTCTCCATCACGTTCGATTATATACTGAACAATTCAAACACGGTTAATCATTTGTAAAGACCACTTTAACGGGCGACTTCCTCCACCTCTTCGTACCAGCGCACGCGCGTGCCAACCTTGTCGCGCATCTTCCATTGGATGGATTTCGGCATGGAGTCAAACACATGCAGGATCTCCTCGATCCGCTTCTTAATCTGACTTCGTTCTGAGTCAGCCAGCGCAAGCGACTCCTCGCTTACAACTTCCTCGACTCGTTTCAAATTGAGGGACGTGGTCTTATACAATCCCCAATCATTTCCACACAGTTCCGCGATGCGCGTCAGGTTGATGTAATCTTCATCGCTTGAACCAGTTCCCACATAGAGAAGAAGCGACGCGATGTCCAGCGCGTCTTTGCGATTGAATTCGACGATCTGGGCTTTCGTCAACAACAACTCCGTAAGCGGAATCGTGACCGGGTGAATGTGCAAGCGGCCGTCAAGCGGAATCTTATGAGACATCTCGAACACGCCGACGAAAATATCCAGTTTCATTTCCGATCCATCGTGATAATAGATCTGGCGTTGCGCGCCGTTGAGCACATTGAATTGTTTATGCGGGGAATACCCTACCGTCGGCATGAACGATTCGAATTCCCGGCGTTGACGGCTGGCGATCACGAAATCCAGATCGTGATACTCTCGCGCAAACACTGGGTGAATCGTCTTGTGGTGAACTTGTATCGCCAGCCCGCCTAGCACGCGCAACAAAATCTCACTTTCACGCGCGGCTTCGATCAGGCGATTCATTTCTTTGGAAAGATCGGTTTGGATTGGCATACGGGAAGGTGACAGTTACAACCTTGCGAAGGTTTGAAGCCTTCGCAAGGTTATCATTGCAACTATCTCTTCATTCTTATTCAGCGGGAATCTCAGCCTGCACTTTATCGAGGTCAATCCCTTCGCCCTTGCGCCGGGCTTTGAAGCCGTAGTAGATCGCTGCGGCTGTGCCATAGCACGCCAGCAGGAAGATCACGGAATTGGTGTTCTTGAAACTGATTCCATACAAGCCCGCGCCCTCGCCGCCTGAATTCAACCACGGGTCGAACATCCATTCCACCAGCAGGAAGCCGAGGAAGCCGGCAAAGATCACACCCGCGACGGTGATCAACGGGATGCCCAAGACTTTCATCTGGGCAATGGGCGAGGCTTCATATAACGCCTTCTTTTTATACGGCAGGATGATCGCCGCAATGGCCGTGCCAAAATACATGATGGCAATACCCTGCGTAGCCGCAAGTGTAATAGACCTAAAACCGCCGGTACCGTCAGGACCCGCGCCAACGTTATAGGCATACAGCGCGGCAACCACGATGGCTGGAAGGATCATATACAACATCGCATTGACTGGCGTTCCGTTCTTGTTCAACTCTGCGGCTTTCTCGGGAAGCAAGCGGTCGAACGCGGCGGCGAAGATCACGCGGGTCGAGGAGAGGAACAACGTCCCTGCCCAACCGAACCACCAAGTGCTCATCAACAACAGCACGACAATCTGCACGAGGCGATTGTCGGTGAGGAAGACCGCCAGCATGGCCGGGTTGGGCCACACCGGGAGCGGAGGCGCTTCGGTCACGTATCCCCACGCGTAGTTCCACCAGGCGGCATTCGCTTGCACATAGAAATCCCAACCAATGGTTCTGGCAACACCGAGGAAGAACAGGATGCCCAGCGCGGTGGTGATGACAAGCGCCCACGCCATGCCGGCAAAGTTACGTTTGTAATCGGTCGCGCCGCGCACTTCGCCGTACAACGTCGCGCCCCAGTTGGGCCACAAGTTGAAGAAAACCAGATACGGGAGAGTCAGCATGATGAGTCCGAACGAACCGCCTGTCAACGGGGTTGAAGCGAATGCATCCACGCCGGCTTGGGCAGTCGCATCATACAACTCGCCTTGCGTCCCAAAATATGCGGCAGAGTTGGAGGCGAGTCCTGCTTTGAACGCATCCGGTGAACCGGTGAATAGCAAGACGATGACGATCAACAATCCGAGCATGCCAGCATAAAACGAATACTTCTGCACGCGCGCATAGTTCTTCATCCCAAGGAAGATGACCAATGCCACAAAGCCGAGGGTGAGCAAGGAACAAAGAAATAGGGCGTTTCCCTGCCCCGCAAACCACACCGCGGCGCTCTGCAAACCAAACGCGCCGAGCAACGGAGTGATTACGATCTGCCTGAGCATATCGCCATAGATTGGAGTCCACAGCCAGAGCGTGAACCACCAACCCGTGATCGAAAGAATGAAGCCGATGCCGCCGCCGAAGATGCGCGTCTGCCAGACGTAATCGCCGCCGGAGCGGGGCATCACGGCGATCAATGAGGCGTACACAACCACCTCAAAGATGATGAACGCCGCGCTGATGAGCAACGCGGGAATCATGCCTCCGCCGAAGTAATACATCTGGCTGAAACTGTAGAACCCCAACGTCACCAGATTGATCGAAAAGAACGCGTAGATGAACGCGTCGAAGACCGACCACGAACGTACCATGCCGGTCGCCTTACGGACAAACAAGTTACTCATATCACATCTCCTCTGTTGAATGGACTTGTGCCGCAAAATTCATTTTGCGTTTGCCGGGCGGGAGAAACTCATCATACCGTCGGCTACCTTACATAACACAGAACCTGAGTGAGAGTTATCCTGAGGTCAGCACGTAATTTTCGATCTTGTTCTTCCCAAGTTTCACAATTGCCCCCAATAACGCGCCTTGCTCGTACATCGAGCCGGGGTTGATACACAACGTTTTGCCCACCTTCATCGCCCCGCGCCCCTCGTGGATGTGTCCGTGCAAACCGAGAAGCGGCTCATATCTTTCGATCGCTTCGCGCAGAGCCGTGGAGCCAACCGGTTTGAGCGACTGCCCCGCCAACACGGGACGCAGATCCTTGTCCAGTTCGGGAGCCTCGTCCAGTCCAGAGCGATACGGCGGCACGTGGACGTTGAAGACGGCGTTCTTCGGATTCTTCAACCTGGAGATCATCGCTTCATACCGGACCTTGAGTTGGTCCTCACCCTCTTCCCGGTGCGTATCCCACGGCGTTCGGTTGCTCCATCCGGAGGCGATCATCTCGTGATGGTCGTCCAACTGCGTGACCTGCCCCTCGACCAACAACACCCGCTTCGACGCGCGGATGACATCATCCACTTCGTCCATGTCGTCATTACCCGGCGAGCAGTAGACTTTCATGTCCGTGCCGCCCAATTTTTTCTCGGCGATGTCCATCCACTGTTGAACGACTTTCAACACCTCGGCATTGAAGATCTCCGACACGCGACTCGGGTCTTTTTCCAACTCCGCCATCTCATCGGGATTGGTCATATACGGATAATAGCCGCGACTGCGCACGCGCTTTTTCATTTCAGCGAGTTCGTCCGCGTTTGTGATCGGGAATTCTTGTTCAAGCAACGTGACTTTGTAATTCTCCCCGCCCTGATGAATAAATGGCACGACCGCCTTACCGGTCATATCGCCCCCAAGGATAAGCACATCCACTTCGTAAAACTTCCCCGCGTTCAAAAACTTGTTCCAGCAAATATCCGAACCATGAATGTCTGTCGCAAAAAACAGTTTGGTCACGGTGGTGTCCTCCGCATGGGGTTTGTGAACTGGCTTGTTCGATTGCTAGCGTTGATTATATCGGCAAAAGGAGTAGACAAGGAAACACGTAGACAGGTAAACATGGAAACACGTAGACACGTATACATGTAAACACGGAAACAAGTAGATGGTTTTTCGCCTTGTCTACCTGTCTACATGTGTACTTGTGTACATCCTACGGATAGACTCGCTTTATCGTCCTCGGGAACGGAATCGCTTCGCGGATGTGTTCGATGCCGCAGATCCACGCGACCACTCGTTCGACCCCCATACCGAATCCTGAGTGAGGAACTGATCCATACTTGCGAAGTTCGAGATACCATTTGAACGCTTCTTCGGGCAATCCCTCTTTGTGAATTCTCGCCAGCAACGCGTCGTGACTCGACATGCGCTCCGAGCCGCCGCAGATTTCGCCGTAGCCTTCGGGGGCAAGTAGGTCAACAGATTTACAAACCTCAGGGCGACCAGGCCACGGCTCCATATAAAACGCCTTCACCGCAGACGGATAGCCATACACAAACAACGGCTTATCGTGGAGTTTCGTCAGCTCGGCTTCATGCGGAGCGCCGAAGTCCATGCCCCATTCGAATTTGAGGAGTTCCTTGCGTTCGGGGTCGGTTTCTTTCTCGTACAGGTCAATGAGATATTTCGCCGCATCATCATAGGACATGCGCGGGAATGTGCCAGTGACGTTTTCGAGTTTGGATACATCGCGCCCAAGGAATTTCAATTCCGCCGCGCAATCGCGCAGTACGGTTTGAGCGATGTGCGTAATGAGACCTTCTTCCACATCCATCAAGCCATCCAAATCGCAGAAAGCGATCTCGGGTTCGAGCATCCAGAACTCGGTGAGGTGACGACGCGTCTTCGATTTCTCGGCGCGAAAGGTGGGACCGAAGCAGTAGACTTTCCCGAACGCGAAGATGTTGGCTTCGTTGTAGAGTTGACCTGTCTGCGCGAGATAGGCTTTGCCCTCGTCAAAATATTCTGTCTCAAAGAGAGTCGTTGTCCCTTCGGCGGCGGCGGGAGTGAGGATGGGCGTGCTCATTTCAAAGAATCCATTGGAGTCGAGCCATGCGCGAGTCGCCGCCATGATCGCGGCGCGCACCTTCAGAATCGCCCACTGACTTTGCATCCGAATCCACAAGTGACGATGATCGAGCGCGAAGTCAGGACCGTGATCTTTGAGCGACATCGGATAATCGAGTCCCGCCTCTTGCACGATCTCGATTTGCTTGACGCCGAGTTCATACCCGCCAGGGATGCCAGGCGCGCGCTTATCCTCCCGCACCGCACCCGTGATGATCACCGACGACTCTTGCGGCAAACGCATGACCTTATCAAAGACTTCGGGTTCAAGGTCGCCTTTGAAGGCAACGCACTGCACAAAGCCCGAACCGTCGCGGACGAGTAAAAAGCATAACTTGCCCTTGTCAGTGCGGTTGTAGACCCAGCCTTTGATGGTTATTTCTTGTCCAATGTATTTTGAAATTTGCGAAACGCTGATGTGGGAGGGCACGGGAAAATTCCTTTAGTAAGTGATTTGCAAATTATAGCAGACGCTTGTAATTTTTAAACGTAGCAAAACATTGTTTTTGACACTATAGGATTTTCTTTACTTTGTTAGCCTTACATTCAGCCCACATTAAGTTGAATTGCTCGCAATAAAAATCGAACGTCTCTGACGCATCATGTTTATTGAAAAAAAACAACCTGCTTCCTTTTTTAAGTTGTTGATAGACTTTGACGATTCCAACTCCAGTATCTTTTTTAGCATCTACAAGGGTCATTCCAACTAATGGTATGAAAGGCAGATATCCGATCTCAAATGAACCTCGTACCCCTGGTTCATTACCTACCTCTTCTAATAAATCCGATACGTTCTCAATCATAGCTGTGTACTTTTGCTTACTGGCCCTCTTGCTCCAGCTTTGCCTAACCAGTTGCTCTAGGGCCGCATCTGAATTGCTGTCCAAAACAATAATTCGGACTTTTCCGTTTGCCTTTAATCGATCTTTGATAATTTTCAAAGTTGCTCCAACGGTTGTAGAGTGAGTAATGCCTAATAAATCTATCGTAGTCGCATGTAACAATCTTTCCTGAATTTTCTCCATTCCAACCTTGAAAAACTCATCGGCGCCCATTGTCGTAACAACTTTATTTCCAAGGATTTCTTGAAGTATCCTGTCCACTGTTTGATGTATTTTCTGAAACCGACGACGCCTATCTCTAAGATTCCCAATTGCCATAATTATTAATATCGATACAACACCACTCCAAAGTAAAGGACTATTTTGAAATATCTCTTTATCTACAAACCACCCAAAAATCAGAATCCCGACGGCAATCACAATGGTCACTAAATCCTCAATTACATCAAAGACACCTCTCAGGAAATTTACAATTATTGAGATAATTTTCATTTGGTTCCTCATAGCGAATCTTTATTCATAAAACTGAAGCTGAGATTTAGGAGCGGAGTCAACGAAATCAGTAATTCTTCATATTTGACCAACGATTTCTTTTTTGAAGAATTCTCTAAGAGTCGACAAATAAGAATTTAGTGAACCATTATTGTGAATTACAACATCTGCAAGAGGGCGAAAATCTTGAATGTGTTTCTCAACGGGGTGGTAGATCGTGGTCAAGTAATCGCTGAATGCTGGTTTCACATTAATATAGATACCATCGACATAATGTTTCCAACAGTTTTCGATTAGTTTATCAATATAAATTATTGTAATTGGTTTATTAATCTTTGCAGCAACAGCAGATAAAGTTTCAACATATCTCAAACCATCCAAAACATAACGCCTACTCGGATTGTTTGCCATGAACTCAATTATTCCTTGTGCCAGTCTGTTATGTCCGTTTTCGGAATGAACCAACTTGTAGCCTGCATCTTGGAGATTGTGCCTTTCAATAGATTCTGTTGATCCGTAGCCAATAACATTCGCCATAATTTTGGAACAGCGAACATTAACATAACCAAATTCCTCTTCCAACAATTTACAAGCTACAGATTTTCCACTACCGATAAAGCCAACAATCAAGATTATTTCGGATTGGTGTTTCAATTCGAAATTTTGCGTCGGGACAACTTGATTTTCTATTTTTAATTGTTTACTCCAGAAAGCCTGGATACATAATTGTGACCAGTATTCATAATCGTTAAAATCGTCCGCTAGCTTCTCCATGGGAACAAAATGCGGTTCAACAATTTGCTTTTCTGTTTGGTAAACCTCACGGTATGATAATTCAAGTGACAAAACTAAAGCAACGTGTTGCAATCCTTGCTGTACAGAATCGTCATTCAAGAATCCAATAGCTGTCAAATCTTTCTGATTTTCATCAATATTTATTCCTGTTTCTTCTAATACTTCTCGCTTAACGCATTGTAAACATGCGCGAGCGAAAGCGTTAGTGCCTTTATGAAACATATCTTGATCCTTAATATCTACATGACCTCCTACCCCAATCGAATATTTTCCCAGATTATCTCGGAGACTCGTTTCTTCGCTTCGGCTAAACCGAATTACCTCGTTCTTATATCTTATTATTACATACACGACCAATTGTTTATGGTGAAAATCTTTTTCAGCATCACTTCGATTCATCCACTTAAATCGTGTTTTTTCAGAATCTAAGTTAAATCCTAACCCCAATTTTTCAGAATTTATGCCAAAAAAGCGATTGAGAAAAATCTTTCGATCTGATCGAATACCATGAAAATACCCAAGTTTATCAATTTCCTTTTTGGGAATTACCAATACTTTCTCTTCAATTTGGGGAGATGTATTCTGCATTAACTAAGTTACTCCAACACTGGAAATCATATCACAACTACAAAGTTGCAAAAAAACGAATCCAGGGTTTCTAAATTTATTCATATGTTAGAATTTCGCAATCTATCGAGGGCAATAAAAATGGCAGAGCCCTTTCTTCTTGAATACTTCTTTGAATATGTTGAGGAATTTCTAATGAAAGGAACCAAATTAATTTATGAATAGCGTTTGGGATAGACTTGCGAAAATTCATTATTCTCGACTTGCTGACAGGAGAGATATTACCTTCCACAATATTTTCTTGCCAGTGATAATCGACATAATACAAAAACAGGCTGGCTTCAACAACTTTAGCGTTCTAGATGCTGGTTGCGGCACAGGCTACCTTACTGGATTGATCTCAAATTATGCAAACGACGTGCTTGGTGTAGACAATTCACAATCATCTATTGATATAGCGAAAAGACACAATACCAATAAAGAAAATATTACTTTCATATGCAAAGACATCAATAGATTTTCCGATATCCACAAGCAGGTTTTTGATTTTGCTATATCTCACCTTGTATTACACGTTATAGAAGATATAGATGGAACTCTTCGAAATATATCAACTTGCTTGAAGAAGGGCTGTGGGTTTCTTTTTTCAATTCCGCATCCGTGTTTCTGGGCATTATCAAGTGATGTTGGCACTTGGAATTTTAAAAAAACTAACAACTACGTATACAATCATGCTTCAGTCCAACAAAATTCTATCAACATTGACGGCAATGAGTTTATTACACCACATTTTCATCGACCAATTGAGCTTTACTTTTCTGCTCTGAACAAAAGTGGATTTGCAATTGAAGGAATTGTTGAGCCAATTCCAGACAAGGACCTTTTGGAAGAAAATCATAAGAAAATGTGGAAATTTCCTCGCTTTATGTTTGTAGTATGTACAAAAAAATAAGATGAAAATGTAAACGCTATTTTGCAATGAATTTAAAGGATACCTTATGTCCAAGCCTTGGGGAAAGATGGCAGTCATCTTCTAGATGACTGCCATCTTTTTGGTTTAACTATTTTCTCAGATCCTCCAACCCTTTCACCAGCAACTCCATCGTCATCACGGGATCCACCTTCCCCTTCGTGGCGCGCGCAACCTGACCGACAAACCACTGCAAGAGAGTCTCTTTGCCCGCGAGATATTTTTCCACTTCAGAGGGATTGTCGTTCAACACTTTCGTCACGGCTTCCTGGATGAAACTTTCATCCGAGACTTGGGCGAGTCCCTTTTCTTTGACGATCTGTTCAGGGTCGCCGCCGCGCTTCGCAGTTAGCATTTCGCTCAACACAACTTTTGCCGAGTTGCCGCCGATGATTTTATCTGTCGTCATGTCAATTAGTTTGGCGAAGGATTCAGGCGAGAGAGTGATGTCGTCTATTTTTGTTCCCGACTCGTTGACGTAACGCATGAACTCGCCCGCGATCCATGAATGGACGGCTTTGGCTGAACTTTTCGATTTCGCAACGACGCGCTCGAAGTAATTCGCGAGAGAAAGTTCGGAGGTGAGAAAACGCGCGTCGGACGGAGTCAGGTTGAGGTCCGAGATGAAGCGTTTTGTTTTTACGTCGGGCAATTCGGGGAGAGTCGCGCGAATCGCTTGGATCCAATCCGAATCCAAAATAAGCGGCGGCAGATCAGGCTCGGGGAAGTAACGATAGTCGTGCGCGCTTTCTTTGCCGCGTTGTGAATACGTCTTGCCCGTCGCTTCGTTGAATCCCAACGTTTCCTGTTCGACGATTCCGCCGCGCGAATAAATTTCAGTCTGCCGCGCGATCTCGTATTCGATGCCCAGCATGAGTGAACGAAACGAGTTGAGATTTTTTATTTCAGTGCGCGTGTTGAGTCCATCGCTTCCAACTTCGCGCACCGAAACATTCGCCTCAAAACGGATCACGCCTTTTTCCATGTCGCCCGAATTCACATCGAGATAACGCAGGATCGCGTGCAACGCGGTCGCGTATGCCTTCGCTTCGTCGGGCGTGCGCAGATCGGGCTCGGTGACAATTTCGAGCAGTGGGACTCCGCTTCGGTTGTAATCAATGAACGAGTGCGCGTCGGCATGGGATAACTTGCCTGTGTCCTCTTCCAAGTGGACGCGGCGAATCCGAATCGACCTTATGCCTGATTCAGTTTCGACGAGCAGTTTCCCGTCTGTGGCAAGCGGCTGATCGTATTGCGAGATTTGATAGCCTTTCGGCAGGTCGGGATAAAAATAATTTTTGCGCGCGAAAATGCTCTCGGCATGGATCTGACATTCAAGCGCCAACCCAACTTTGATCGCCAACTCGACCGCTTTCTTGTTCAACACAGGCAACGCGCCAGGCTGTCCCGTGCAAACGGGACAGATATATCGATTCGGTTTCGCGGTGATCGAGTCAACGACCTCGCACCCACAAAACATTTTCGATTTTGTGAGCAACTCCGCGTGGACTTCAAGTCCGATGATGGGTTCGTAGGTTAGTTGCATAGTTGGTTAGTTTCGTAGTTTGGTAGTCTGATGGACGCGTGGTTGGTGAGTGGAAAGTAGAAAGTAGACAAGTAATCAGTAAACGGTGATCAGTAGATAGGTTATGGTCAATCAAATTGAAAAACAAAGCGGTATTCTTTGTATAGCAATTCTAAATTCTTGCCACTTAAGTTATCGATGTCTTCATAAAATTTCTTTTCCATCCATACACCGTCAAGTATAAGTTGCCAATCAGGTAAAACGTAACACAACAAGAAGGAATCTTTTCCGCTTGGTTGAATTCTATTTTGGAGCCAGATTCTGAGGGCTCCTCCCGAAGATGGAGCTTGCTCATGCTCAAACCAGGATAACTCACCCGATGAAGTTTCTACAATATAGTATTCCCGATTGATGTTTTCGTGGTTTATTTCTTCGTCTTCTTTATATACAGTGATAGTTGCCATAATAAAGCCGATAACTCTAAAGTGGAGGAAAATGCTTGTGCCAATCGGTTTGCATTTGATACAAATGACCAATGCGAAGCAAAGTCTCTTCCGACAAATGCGGACCCATGATCTGCATTCCGACGGGCAGTCCGTTTGAAATGCCGCATGGAACAGACAAGGCAGGGATCCCCGCGAGATTGACCGCGACCACGAACACATCCGACAAATACATATCGAGCGGATTGCTGATCTTCTCGCCGATACGAAATGCAGTTGTCGGCGCGACGGGAGTGATGAGCGCGTCGCAAGTTTCGAACGCTTTTTGAAAATCCTGTCGAATCAACGTGCGGACTTTCTGCGCTTTTAAATAGTAGGCATCGTAATATCCAGCAGAAAGCGCGAACGTTCCAAGCATGATTCTACGCTTTGTCTCTGCGCCGAAGCCTGCTTCACGCGTTTTCAAATAGACATCCATCAAGTCGCCAGATTTGCGCTCCGACAGTCCAAACCGCACGCCGTCATATTTTGCAAGATTGGAACTCGCTTCTGCAAACAAAATCAGATAGTAAACGGGAATCGCGTACTGCGTGTGTGGAAGCGACACTTCCACAACATCCGCGCCGAGCGATTCGATTTGCTTGATCGCGGTTCGCAAGGATGAATTTACTTCCTCATCCAGCCCCTCAACAAAATATTCTTTTGGAATGCCGATGCGAAGTCCACGCAGGGATTCGGCTTTGCTCAAACTTTCAGAATAACTTTGAACAGGCTCAACACGCGACGTGCTGTCTTTCGGATCATGTCCTGCAATTGCTTCAAGGACAAGCGCGACATCATACGCGCTTCTCGCCATTGGACCGATCGTATCGAACGACGAAACCAGCGGAATCAAACCGTAGCGCGAGACTCGTCCGTAGGTTGTTTTGAGTCCAGTCACTCCGCAAAATGACGCGGGCATACGAACTGATCCGCCCGTGTCTTCGCCGAGCGCGAAGGGAGCCAGTCCCGCCGCGACCGCCGCCGCTGAGCCTCCGCTTGAACCGCCAGGGACGTGATCGAAATTCCACGGGTTGCGCGTGGTGAAGAAGCCCGAGTTTTCGGTGGACGAGCCCATCCCGAACTCGTCCATGTTGTTTTTGCCGAGTAAGACTGAATTTGTTGAATTCAATTTCTTGATCGCGGTTGCATCATAAAATGGTTTGTAGTTTTCAAGGATTTTCGATGAGCAAGTTGTTCTGACTCCGCGCGTGGAAAGCGAATCCTTCGCCGAGTAGGGAATGGCCGTGAGCGGAGTCAACCCCTCGCCCGACTTGATGCGTTCGTCCGCTTTTTTGGCTTGCTCCAACGCCACATCCTCAGAAACAGTCACATATGATTTGACCTGTGGGTCGAGTCGCTGAATCCGTTCGAGATACGCGCGCGTCAACTCCACCGAAGAAATCTTTCGGCTGGAGAGCAGTTCGTGTGTTTCTTGGATGCTTAGTTCGTGAAGTTTCATAGCGGTTTGTCACCCTGAGCGGTAGCGAAGGGTCTCCTCGATAGTCGTAGAGATTCTTCGCTTCGCTCAGAATGACATATCATTGTTCAACATGCACTCTCGGAATAACTACATACTCATCCTTCGATTGCGGCGCGTTAGCAAGAAACTCCTCTGTCCGCGCCGACTCTTCGATTTCATCTTCCCGCATCACACTCTGATTCGCGGATGACAAATACGCAGGCGGGACATCTTCCGTGTCCACTTCATTCAAGACACTGACGTAATCTAAAATGTCCTTGAATTGAGAAACGAACATCTTCGTCTCGTCCTCGGTCAAATCCAACCGCGCAAGAGATGCAATTTCTCGCACCAGTTTTTCATCAACCCGAATCTGCGCCTTCTCACTCATCGCCAATTCTCCAATCCTCTACTTCTCTAATCCTCTGTTCTCTACTCCCTAATCAAAATATGCAATTCCTTCAACTGCTTCGGTTCAACTTCTGACGGCGCATCCGCCATCACATCACGCCCTGCTTGATTCTTCGGGAACGCGATCACCTCACGGATGTTCGGCTCGTCCGCGAGCAACATCACCAAACGGTCAATGCCAGGAGCCATGCCACCGTGCGGCGGCGCGCCATACTCGAACGCCTCCAGCATGTGACCGAACTTCGCCTGAATTTCTTCATCGCTCAGTCCGAGCATCTGGAACATTTTCATTTGAATATCGCGGCGATGAATACGGATCGAACCCGACGCGGTCTCGTAGCCATTGCACACCATGTCGTACGCGTCCGAATACACTTCGCCAGGGTTGGTATCAAACTTCGGCAAGTCTTCCAACTTCGGCATCGTGAACGGATGATGCTCCGACTCCCATTTCTTTTCTTCTTCATTCCAAGCAAAGAACGGGAAGTCCACCACCCACGCGAACGCCATCATGGATGTATCTGCAAGATCAAGTTTATCGCGGAAGATGACTCGCAACCCGCCCAACACTTTATTGACGACCGCGCGCGCGTCTGCCGCAAACAGGATGAGGTCGCCATCCTTCGCGCCTGTTTTGGATTTGACCGCCTCCACCTCTTCGGCTGTGACAAACTTCGCGGCGGTTCCCTTCGGACCTTCGGCTTGGATCGCCAACGTGGCGAGTCCCTTCGCCCCCAGCCCCTTCGCCGACTCGGTCAGCGCGTCCACTTCCTTGCGCGACATGTCCGCTGACTTGGGTGCAACGATACACTTGACAACGCCTCCCGCGCTCAACGCAGACTGAAAGACTTTGAACTCACTCTTCGCAAAGATGTCGCTCACGTCAATCAATTCCATGCCGAAGCGCAGGTCGGGTTTGTCTGTGCCAAAGCGTTCGAGAACTTCCTTATATGAAAACTTGGGCCACGGCGAAGAAAATAACTTCTTGTGCGGCGCAACCTCAGGGAGCATTGCCGTGAACAAACCTTCGACGAGATTCAATACATCATCGCGTTGCACAAACGACATTTCAAGATCAAGTTGCGTGAACTCAGGCTGACGGTCGCCGCGCAGGTCTTCATCGCGGAAACAACGCGCGATCTGGAAGTATTTATCCATGCCCGCCACCATCAGCAACTGTTTCAACTGTTGCGGCGACTGCGGCAAAGCGTAGAACTGTCCAGGATAAATACGCGACGGCACAAGATAATCGCGCGCGCCCTCGGGAGTCGCTTTGAACATGATCGGAGTTTCGATCTCGATAAAGCCTTCCTTATCGAGATAATCGCGCATGAACTTGATGACCTTGTGGCGTAACACAAGATTCCGAGTCAAACGCTCGCGGCGCAAATCAATGTAACGATGCTTGAGGCGCATATTCTCGTCGGGCAGGTCGTTGTCGGTGTTGACCATGAACGGAGGTGTCTTCGACGGGTTGAGCACAGTCACACTTTTGGCGATGACTTCAACCTCGCCCGTTTCCATTTTGGGATTCGCCATCCCTTCAGGGCGTTTTTGCACCACGCCCTCGATCTGCAACACCCACTCATTGCGGATATTGGCAACCTGATCCAACATTTCTTTTGGCAGATCGGGATTAATGGTAATTTGGATGATGCCCGCGCGGTCGCGCAGGTCAAAGAATGCCACCCCGCCATGATCGCGGCGGCGATTCACCCAGCCAGCCAGCGTCACGGTTTGACCCGCGTGGCTGGCGCGTAATTCTCCACATAGATGAGTTCTGTACATAGTTTCTCCTTATGTCGTTGCGAGGGCGATGTTCTCACGAAGTGGCCCGAAGCAATCTCCTGATTTTCGAGGGGATTGCTTCGTCGTCGCTCCGCTCCTCCTCGCAACGACATCCGTAGTGTAGATAAAATAAATCGCCCTTCGCTGATGCGTTGGGCGATTAGTTCGACTTTTTCAATCCGTCAACTAGCAAAGCTTCGCCCAACGATACAGCAGATCGTCATTGTCATTATTATTGTTGTTATTGGGTCGAAGCAGGAATTTCATAATGGCGGCATTATAGCACAGAGTTATCGTTCCAAAGCAGATTCCTGTGGATTCGTCGGGTTGTAGTGAACCATCACCTGCGCGCCGACGGGGTAACGGGCAACCGTCTTTTGCGCGTCGCCGTAGATGCGAACGCTGAAGAACTGCTCGCCCGCTTTGATCACTTGCCCGGTGTAGGGCTTTCCATCCACTTGATATTGATAGACCACAACCGGAATCTCGGATCGGCTTTTGTAACCGCGCTTCACCTGGACTGTGGAGGTGATCACCACCCCCATCGTGCTGGACCAATCCTGCGCGGCTTGCTTCGCCGTATCCCGCATTTTGCTTCGGCGGTAGATGAAGTATCCAACGGCGGCAAGAACTATGATGGGTAGAACTGTCGCGCAGATCGCGCCGCCGATGCCGAGCAGGAATGAAAAGATTGCCATTATTTCAACCATGATATCCTCTTGATGATTATTTCCGCGCGATACATTCCAATTGTACTTTACCCACTGGGCAACGGACCTGCCGCTGGTACTACAAGCGCGGCAACGCGTCCGAAGACTGCGACCAAGCCTCAAGTGGGAATGACGCGAAGCAGTCGAGTGGATGAGCATCCAGTGCTCGAATATATGTAGGAGTTACGCAGTTGAGCCTGTTTCGTCGAAATTGCGCTATGACGGCGGCAGTGCAACTGCCCGCCAGCTGCGTAAGTCATAATATGTAAGGATTGTGTAAGGTGAATCACCTTGATTTTTCTTCCGTTTGGATGCAAGGTGTTGTATATTAATTTTGCTCGTTTCATATTCTACGTTTTAAAGGAGAGAGATATGGGAAAAGTTTTGTTCATCGTGAACGCGATCGTTGTGGCTGTGTTGGGCGCGGGTCTGGTGTTCGTGCCCGCCGCAACCCTGACCCAGTTCGGAACGGAGACCCGTGTGCCTGAATTGCACATGGCAAGGTTCCTCGGAGCCGCATTGATCGCGCTTGGCGCGGCATTATGGTTCGCCAAGGATGCTTCGGACGAGGGCGTGCAACGCAATCTTGGCTTTGCCATGCTCGGCGCCACCGTGCTTGCGCTGATCGTCACCATCATCGGCGTTACTGCCGACGGCATCATCCGCAACTTCGGTTGGATCGTGATCGTGGTCGAGTTCGCTTTCGGGCTTGGCTATGTGTTCGTGCTATTCCTGCAACCCCGCATGAAATAGCAAATCGTTCGCAAAAACATAACGTAAAGTAAAAAAAACAATGACCGCGCATTAATGCGCGGTCATTGTTGGTTCCATGATGGCGTGGCTGGCAAAGTCGAGGCGGGCAACTTGTTCTTCGGTTAGCCGCCATCCGAGGGCGCCGGCGTTCTGCTGGGCTTGCGCGGAATTCTTTGCGCCGGGGATGGGCATGGCTCCTTTGCAGATCACCCAATTCAACGCCACCTGCGCGGAGGATTTGCCGCCGTGATCCTGCCCGATCTCCGTCATCAATGTAAATAAGGGTTGGATTTTTGGGATGAGGTCTTTGTACTTCCGGGCGCGCGAACCGCTGGGCATATTCTGCGCGTTGTACTTCCCTGTCAGCAATCCCCGCTCGAGCGGGCAATACGCAATGAGGCGGATACCCAACTCTTTACAACGCGCCAACACCCCTTGCTTTTCTATGGTGCGATTCAACAAGCTATAGTGAACTTGATTCGAAGCGAGTTGAATGCCGTTTCGCGCCAGGGCAGAATAAGCCGCCACCATGCGGGCATGCCCAAAGTTTGATACGCCAACCGCGCGCGTCATCCCGCTTTTCACGCATTCTGCCAAGCCATCCATCAACAGGTCGGCGCTCATGGTAGGGCTGGGCCAGTGGATCTGGTACAAGTCCACGCTTTCGACGCCAAGACGGGCAAGACTGCCTTTGAGCGCATAAGGTAGGGCGCCTTTTGTAAAGCGCCAGGGCCAGGGGAAAAATTTCGAAGCAATTAAAACAGGTTGATCGGTTTCCTTGAGAAAGCGCCCAAGCAACCTCTCTGAAAGCCCGTTGCCATACAACTCGGCGGTATCCACAAAACGGATGCCCTCATCGATGGAAATGTCGAATGCCTGCCGCACATCCTCCATGCCGTAGCCATGTCCGTATTGCCAAACCGCGCGGTCTCCCCATTGCATGGCGCCCAGCCCCATCTCAACGGCATGCAAGAATCTTGTTTCATCACTGACGTTTGTCAAGGTTTCATCTCCAAAGGAACTGCGGCATTGTATCTTAAAATATGACCGCCACATAGCCAGCCCGGGCAATCCGGGATAAAATTCAGCCCTCAAATCCAATATTGGAACTGATGGAGCGCAAATTCCTCGCCACATTCCTCTCCCTATCGGAGAGGAGGTTTGCTCCCCCTGAGTTCCCGGGAGATCGCTGTGAACTCACGACCCGAATCGCGGGACTTTGAATCCGCTTCGGACCTCAGCCGCAGGCTGGGTCTGCCCTTTTCAAATTTATCCCTGCTGACGCGCGCCCTCACCCACCGTTCCTACGTCAACGAGAATCAAAAATCCTCGGAGGACAACGAGCGGCTGGAATTTCTTGGCGATGCCGTGCTCGATTTTATCGTCGGCGCGTGGGTGTATCACCGCTTCCCGGAAATGCCCGAGGGCGAATTAACCAAAGTCCGTTCCGCCATTGTGCGCAATGACCAGTTGGCAAAATTCGCGCGGACGCTGAACCTCGGACCGGCTCTTCGGCTGGGGCGCGGCGAATTCCTCTCCGGCGGATACTCGCGTGACGCGCTACTCGGCTCATTGTTCGAGGCGGTGGTCGGCGCCATTTATCTGGATTCAGGTTTGGGGGCGGTGGAGGCGTTTGTCAATCCGCTATTAGAACATGTGCGGGAGTCTGTCCTTTCAAAAATCCACGACTCGAAAAGTTTATTGCAGGAGTGGGCGCAGGCGCAGAAATTACACTCGCCCCGGTACCGGACAATCTCTACAACAGGACCCGACCACGCCAAAGAATTCGAAGTGGAGGTGGAGGTTGGCGGGCAAGTTGCCGGGCGCGGGAGCGGAACCAGCAAACACACCGCCGAACAAGCCGCCGCGCAAGACGCGTTGGAAACTCTTGAGATCGGGTGAGGATGGGCAGAAAAAAGCAGGCACACGAATATGTAAACACGCAAACAGGTAGACAGGTAAACAGGTAAACAGGTAGACAGGTAATTTGTCACCCACTCGCCAATCGAAAATCCAAACTCGCCAACCGAAAATCACCTCATGCCTCTCAGACTAAAATCTCTCGAATTGCAAGGATATAAAACATTCGCGTCGAAGACCACCTTCGAATTCGCGAGCGGGATCACCGCCATTGTCGGACCAAACGGTTCAGGCAAATCAAACATCGCGGACGCCCTCCGTTGGGTGCTGGGCGAGCAATCGTACGCGTTGTTGCGCGGTAAAAAGACCGAAGACATGATCTTCAACGGGTCAGAACACCGCGCCCGCGCGGGCATGGCGTCTGCCCACATTTTGTTCGACAACACGGCAAACTGGTTGCCGCTCGACTTCACCGAAGTGGGGATGACTCGCCGCGCCTACCGCGACGGTCACAACGATTACCTGTTGAACGACCAACAGGTGCGACTGCGCGATTTAAATGAAATCCTCGCCGCGTCCGGGCTATCGGAACGAACGTACACGATTCTGGGGCAAGGACTCGTGGACGCCTCGCTGGCGTTGAAAGCGGATGAACGTCGCCGCTTGTTCGAAGAAGCGGCAGGAGTGGGACTGTACCGCGTCCGTCGGGAAGACGCCATGAAGCGGCTTGACAATACGGAACGCAACCTGGAACGCGTGCTCGACATCATGTCTGAATTGGAGCCGCGCCTGCGGAGCCTCGAACGGCAGGCAAAACGCGCCATCGAATTCTCACGCGCCCAGGCAGACTTGAAAATCATTTTGCGCGATTGGTACGGCTATCACTGGCATCGCGCCCAGCAGGAACTTGCAACCGCGCGCGAAGCGGTCAAGGGACAGGAGGCGCGCGTGGTGGAAGCGCGCGAGGCGCATCAACTGGCGCAGACAGAGTACAACGCTTTCCGCGAAAAGTTCGTCGGCTTGAGGGCAGAGTTGAACGCCTGGCATCGCGCTTCGTCTGAACTGCACAGCCAGCGCGAGGAAGTGAGCCGCGAACTCGCCGTGCTCGAAGAACGCCGACGGTCACTGCTCGCGTCGCAGACTTCCATGCTCACCGAAAAAGAACGCGCCGGGGATGAAGAAAATCTTGCGCGCGCGCGAATCGAGGAAACCGAACGAGAGTTCGAGCGCCTGCAAACCGAATACAACGAAGCACAGCAACAACTCGGCGATGCGCAACAAAAACTGCAAACCCGCCAACGAGACCGCGCCACGCTCGAGGAAAAGATCCAATCAGCCCGCGCGCAAATCGAAAAATGGATCACCCAGCGGGCTGAGTCGCAGGCAAGGTTCGACGAATTGACAATGCGTTCCGAGGCGCTACGGACCCGGCTGGAAGAAACAAACAGGGGCGCGGCTTCTGCCGAAGCGGACGCAAAGGCAATCAGCGAAAAATTTTCAGAAACGCGGAAGAATCGCGAAGAGGCTGAGGAGCAATTCAAAGTTGCGCAAGAGAAAGTGGAAAGCGGCAGGAAGAACGTTGGTTCATTGGAAGATGAGCGACGCGCGAGAAACGAAGAACGCGCGGGCAAACTGGCTGAGCACATCCGCGTCAAGACGCAGATCGAGGTGTTGGAACAAGCCGAGCAATCACTGGCGGGCTACGCCGAAGGCGCGCGTTATTTACTCGATGCGGCGCGACAGTTCAAACTCAAACGCACGCGCGGCGCGTTGAGCGCGTTGCTCGATGTGCCGGCGGAACTCGAAACGGCGATCTCTGCCGCGCTCGGCGACACGCTCGATGCTATTTTGCTCGAAGCCGACGAGATCGAAGACGCCCTGCAACTCCTCGAAGCCGACGAAGCCGGGCGCGCCGTGCTCCTCCCCATCGAACATCTTTCGCGCGAAACACTGTCGAATCCAGGCGATAACGATTGTATCGGTGTCGCCTCGGAACTTGTCAACGTCAGCGACGAGTTACAGCCAGCGGCGCGCGTGATGCTTGGGCATACTTTGATCGCGCGCGATCGCTCCTCTGCCAGGCGGATGATCCGCGACCTGCCAACGCGCGCGCGCGTGGTGACGTTACAAGGGGAAGTCTTCCGCGGCGATGGGCTGATCATCGCGGGGAAGACCGCTTCTTCCTCCGCTCTCAGCCGGCCTCGCCAAAAGCGAGAGTGGACCGAAGCCCTAGCCTCGTTGGGCGCGCAGATCGATTCGCTGAACGGCGCAGTCGATTCACTTTCCACGCGGATGGATGATGCGGCGCGGGCGTTGAGTCATGCCGAGGGCGAGGCGCGCGAATCACGCCTCAGGCTGGAGGAAACGCAGGCGTGGGAGAATCAGGCTGGGCTGGAGTCTGAAGCGGCTCGTCGTCAGCTGGAGTGGCAGAAGGGGCAACAGCGTCAACTTGAGGCGGAGTCGGATGAGGCGACATCCGTAAAAGATACCATCGTGACAACGCTGTCTGAAATTGAGGCGCGCTCTGCGGGCGCGCAAGAGGAAGTGAAAGCGCTCGCCGCGCAATTGATTGAAACCGACCTGGCAGAGACGCAATCGAAAGCGACGTATTGGGGGACGCGCGTGGCGGTGGTGGAACGCGCGTTGGATGATGCCCGCGCGCGGAAAGAGGAACGCTCAATCGAGGCGGAGAGGTTCGATACGCGCCGCGCTGAAATCTCGGCAAGGGCGCTGGATGTTGAAACTTCGTTGAGTGGGTTGGAAAGTTCAAAAGCCTCGTTCCGCGAGAACGAAAGCGAATTGCAAAAGCAAATCGAGGCTCTGCGCGTTCAGATCGAACCTTCCGAGATGGTATTGGAAACCGCTGAACAGGACGAGGCGCGCTTGCAGGATGACGAGGCGAACGCGCAGAGGGCGTTGGCAACCGCCGAACGCCTGGCGGGGCAAGTGCAATTGGAGCAATTGAGAAAACAGGAGGCGCTCGATAATTTGCGCCAGAAAATTTCGGACGATTTTGGGCTGGTCATGTTCGAGTATGCCGAGGAAGTTTCGGGACCTGTGCCGTTGCCGCTGGAGGGCATGGTGGAGGAATTGCCGGTGATGACCGAGATCTCGCCTGACCTGGAAGCGCAATTGACGCAGAACCGTTCGCGTGTGCGCAGGCTGGGTCCCGTAAATCCCGAGGCAAAGCAGGAATTCGACGCGGAGTCTGAGCGCTATTCGTTCATGAAGACCCAAGTGGACGATTTGCGCAAAGCCGAAGCGGACCTGCGACAGGTGATGGCTGAACTCGATGAGTTGACGAAACAGTCGTTCTCGAAGACGTTCGATTTGGTGGATAAACAATTCCGCGCCATGTTCACGCGCCTGTTCGGCGGCGGGTCGGCGCGGCTGGCGTTGACCGATCCTGACAATCTCGTTGAGACAGGCATCGAGATCGAGGCGCGTTTGCCCGGTCGGCGCGAGCAGGGGCTGGCGTTGCTCTCCGGCGGCGAGCGAAGTTTGACGGCTGTCGCGTTGGTGTTCGCGTTGCTGAAAGTGTCGCCCACCCCGGTCTGCGTGATGGATGAGGTGGACGCGATGTTGGACGAGGCAAACGTGGGGCGCTTCCGCGATCTGTTGCAGGAGTTGAGCAAGGAAACGCAGTTCATTGTCATCACGCATAACCGCAATACCGTGCAGGCGGCGGATGTGATCTACGGCATCACCATGGGGCGCGATTCGGCCAGCCAGATGATCAGCCTGCGACTGGACCAGGTAACTGAGGATATGTTGAAACGAGGCTAGTGGGCGCTTCAAGGCATGAGAAAGAAAAATCTGCGCATTTCAGCGTGAGTCAGCGTCCCATTTTAACGTGAATAATGGATAATAATTCCATGTCATGCTGAGGGGCGATCTTTGCCCCGAAGCATCTCGGAAAGGCCCATCCGAGACCCTTCGGTCGCGAAAAACACGCTCCCTCAGGGTGACATGGTCGTGCGTTTGGCTTATCCATTACTGACGTTATTTTATTTCGGATAGAGCCTAAAAAATATCGCCCTGCTCAACACGAGCAGGGCGATTTGGTTCTGAGTAAAACTGTTATTGACCGAACCCAGCCGGCTCAGGCGGAACCCGCTCCTGCCAGGTATCGAAGATCTCGATCTTGGATTCTTCTTCGACTTTTGCCAACCATTCGGTGAAGGCGGTATCCTGCGCCTGGCGATACTGGCTTGCGTTCAACGGAAGCTCGGCGCGACCAAGCACCTGAATGATGTGATATCCGAACTGGCTTTTGACCGGCTCGCCAATCGCGCCAACCTCCTGGCTAAAGGCGGCGTTCTCGAATTCGGGCACCATCATGCCCTTGCCAAACCAGCCCAGGTCGCCGCCGTTGATTGCGGAGCCGGTATCTTTCGATACCTTGCGGGCAACATCGGCAAAGTCGTAACCGAGATCGAAATAGGCTTGCGCGTTGCTTACCCCGGCGAGGTTATCCACCAAAATATGACGCGCCCAAACCTGCTCCTGCGAGCGCGGAACGTCGGCGGTTATCTTCTCAAACACCTTGTCGCGGATCAAGCCATACTCGTAAACGGAGCGCAAGGTGGCTTCGCTGAAACCGCTGTTATCTTTGAAGTTCGCCATCGCTGTGGCGTATTGCTGGTTATAGCCGTCGAGAGTGTAGGGCGTGGCAGTCGCTGTAGCCGGCAACGGAACGAAGGTGGGGGTGGCTGGCGCCAGGGTTGAGGTGGCAGTTGCAGACACGGCAGGGTCCGGCGTTCCCGTTGGGGCGTTCGTGGACGTCGGCGCGGGCGAGGGCGTAAACGTGGATGGGTATAACGTCAATTGTTGCGAGGAGAGGGTCGGGAATTCGACCGCGGTCGGTGTGACTGTGGGAGTCTTGGTCCCATTTGGGAAAAATCCATACGCCGCTTGAATCGCGGCATCCACCTCGTCCTGCGTCACAACGATGCCCATCTTCCCGGCTTGTTGTCGCACCAGTATCTCGGTCTTGAGGCTATCCAATGTTTGCTGGCCCAGGAGGGTCGGGTTCTGTAATGTGAAAGCGACCGACTGCATTTGCTGGGTGGTATCCAGCCCGAAATTTTGTTGGAATTGCAGGTTTTGATATTCGTTCAAGAGGATCAACCGTTGTACCTGCACGCGCTCCTGAAATTCTTTTGTGGAGACTTCCTGCCCGTTGATCGTCATGACCGGATCGTTCAATTGCAAGTAATTCAGGTTTAGGTATCCATATCCGATGATCAGCGCTACCAGAACAATTCCACCCAGGGCAATCCAGCGAGCCAGGCGCGCTTGCTGGCGGTCGCGCTCGAGGCGGGCAATGTGCTTTTTGGTAACGACTCGTGGTGTGTGGCTTTGATTGCTCATACGCGCTTATCGGCTCGCGTCTGCTTGCGAGCCTGTGAAGGGAATCAAGGCAATCTGGCGCGCTTGTTTGATCGCCGCGGCAACCACGCGCTGATGACGCGCGCACGCGCCGGTTTGGCGGCGCGGGCGGATGCGCCCATCATCGCCAATGTATTTTCTCAGCAAGTCGATTTTTTTGTAATCGATCGTCAGGGATTTGTCGGCGCAGAACTGGCAAAACTTGGGTTTGGCAAAAAAGCGGCGCTCGCCGCCTCCGCCTTCTCCGCCGTCGTGCGACCTGCGTTGTTCTCTTTCTTCAGCCATGATAGTACTCCGTTATTTCTTTCAGCAAACATCGGTGAGATGCGTGCTTCTGTATCGTTAGAATGGAAATTCGTCTTCCTGGGTAGGCAAGTCTGTATCGCGCGGTTCGGATTCTGAAGGAGTGTTTCCGTGCTGGGTATGATCGCGGCGGTCGCCGAGCATGATCATCTCATTGGCGACGATCTCCACACTGGTGTGCTTGACGCCTTCTTTATCGTCCCAGCGACGGGTCTGCAACCGCCCATCGACGTACACCTGCCTGCCTTTGTTGAGATATTGTTTGCAGGTTTCCGCCAGGCTTCCGAAGGCTACAATGTTGAACCATTCGGTCTCGTTGTGACGCTCGCCGTCGTTGGTATTCCACGTGCGGCTGACCGCCACAGTGAAGGTGGTGACGGGTTTCCCGGAAGGCGTGTAGCGCATTTCGGGGTCGCGCCCGAGATGACCAATGATCTGAACTTTGTTCAATCCGCGGCTCATTTCAACTCCTTGTGTTCCAAACCAGAAAAAAGACCGACTATACCACCGTCAACATATGGCGCATGACGGGTTCCAGGAAGCGGATATTGCGCTCCAGGTCAGAAGTGGATTTGGGGTTGATGGTCAGGTTCAAGAGAACATATTGACCTTCGCGTTGTTTGTGGATGATGTATGCCAATCGGCGACGTCCCCAAATATCCACTTTTTCAACAGTTCCGCCGGCTTCTGTCACCCAGCCCTGAATCCTTTCAACCGCGCCTTTAAACGCAACTTCATCCAGATCAGGCTGGATAATGCAAACCAATTCATAATTTCGCATGAGGGTATTCCTCCTTTCCATGGGATTGCTCCTGTTCAAACCGTAGGTTTGCCGGGAGCGGAAAGGCACGTGTTAGGTACCTATAGTTAAGCGGGCGGAGTTTATCACAGGAAAGTGAAAATGTGGAGGGTTATAATTTGGGAAAAGAAGGTAGACAGGTAAACAAGGAAACACGTAGACAGGTAGACACGTAGACACGCAGAGGAGTGAAGGAGCCAAATGTTTGATCTGCCAGATTATGAAATTCTACAATTGACAAAAGACCATGTTTTTTTTACATGGTCGGCACAGGCGAAGGTGAACCCGATCGCGGTGAAACGCGCCAAAGGCGTGTATTTCTGGGATGTGGACGACAAGCGTTACCTCGACTTCAACTCGATGACCATGTGCGTTAACATCGGTCATGGTGACGAGCGCATCATCAAAGCCATGCAGGAACAAACGGCGGAACTTCCATACGCCGCGCCAGGCATGACGACCAAAATCCGCGCGCTTGCCGCCAAAACAATCGCAGATATAACCCCGCAGAAAGCGCTGACGAAGGTCCTGTTTACCCTCGGCGGCGCGGACGCCAACGAGAACGCCATCAAACTCGCGCGCGGATATACCCACCGGCACAAAATCCTGACGCGCTACCGGTCCTACCATGGGGCAACAGCAGGAGCCATGGCGGCAACCGGCGACCCCCGCCGCATCGTCTGGGAACCCAACCTGATGCCCGGCGTGGTTCATTTTCTCGACCCGTATCGCTACCGCTCAAATTTTCACCGGCATAACAACGACATCTCCGAGCAGGAGTTTGCCCAGGATTACCTGAACCATCTCGAAGAGATCATCCAATATGAGGGACCCGATACCATTGCCGCCATCCTCATGGAATCTGTCACTGGCACGAACGGCATCCTCATCCCGCCTGATGGATATATGCAAGGCGCGCGCGCTTTGTGTGACAAATATGGAATCGTGATGATCTGCGACGAAGTGATGAGCGGATTCGGTCGCACGGGCAAATGGTTTGCCATCGAACATTGGGATGTAACGCCCGACATCATCACCATGGCAAAAGGACTCACCTCCGCCTACGCGCCGCTGGGAGCGGTGGCAATGAAGCCGGAGATTGCCGCGGCGTTCAACGACACCCCATTCGAAAGCGGATTGACCTACACCTCGCATCCCGTTTCGCTGGCGGCGGCGGTTGCCAACATCCAGGCGATGAAGGACGATCAAATCGTCCAACGGGTGGCAGGCATGGGTCCGGTGTTGAAGCGCATGTTGACCGATTTGGGCGAGGCGCATCCCTCCATAGGCGAAGTCCGCTCGATTGGGTTGTTCGGCATCCTTGAATTGGTCAAAGATCGGAAAACTAAAGAACCGATGGCGCCGTGGAATAGTTCATCGCCGGCCATGAACGCATTGAAAAAATATTGCCTCGATCACGGGCTATTCTTGTATACACACTGGCACACCGTGTTGATCATCCCACCGCTGATCATTTCTGAGGAGCAACTCACAGAGGGGCTGGATGTGTTGGATAAGGCATTGGAAATTACAGACAAAGAAACACATGGATAACAAGCCGCCATTCGACCGCACTTTCATCATCCCACTCACACTTGGAGTATTTGCTGTGTTTGGCATCTGCCTCGTTCTGCTCCTTGGGCAGTTAACTTCGTTTCGCTCCGTTCCTGTCGTAAACGAAACCTCCACCCCGTTCAAATATCTACTTCTCGGAACCGAACCGGGGTTTACAACGCTCACCCCCGATGAAAGCGCGGCAGATAACGAATTAACCCCTGAACCCACAGCCTCCGCATTCGACCTGGATGCACGCCCCTCCTCAACAAAAGAGTCTGATGAATTCGATGAACCAAAAGCGCCCACCAAACCATCCTCCGTGCTGACCAGCACCGTTCCATCCAAGCCAACCTCGTCACCATCCAACGCGCCGCTGAACCCCGGCACCTACGACGATTTCGACGCGCACATTTTATATGAAGGTAACTGGGTCGAGCAAGTGGACATACCCGATGTCTTCGAGGACACCTTGCATGTTTCGAACACACTGAATAACTCGCTTTCCTTCCGGTTCATCGGCGAGCAGATTCGAATCTTTTATCAGGAAGGCTCAGGGCTTGGGATCGCCCGCATCGCGCTGGACGGATTGGAGTTTGACCTCAACCAATCTGCCAGCACGGCAAGCATTGAGGAGTGGGTTTCACCGGTATTGCTCAACGGCACCCACAGCGTCACGTTAACCCATCTTTCCGGCGGCGCGATCAACCTTGATTCGTTCATCGTCCCCGACCCCATCATCACGCCCACACCCACCTCCACGCCGTAGATTACAAAACGGCAAAAACCTGTTCCAGATCGGCTCTTGAAAAATAATCGCGGAATGCAGTTGTCTCTCCAAGGATTCCCCTCACTGCGACAAACAATTCCTTTTGGAGATATTGATTCGCTTCCCCATTCCCTGCGGATAAATGAACCGCTTCGCCCTCAGGGACAGCTGATACGTGACCCCCAGCCGCCAGCCACTCCAAGCCGATCCGCACGACATTGACGCGTTGCGCCATTGCGACAGCCAGTGCGTTGATTGAAATTTTTCCTCCCTTATTGTTAATTACAAACTTCGCCATGCCCGCCAACCGCGCAAGAAACTCTTCTGGTTTTTCTTTCGCAGGTGAAACGCCCAACACGTGGACAATCTTCGGTTTGACGATTTCCAACACCGCGCGAAGGTCTGCGGGTGAGGCTGGGGTTGTGTAAATCACAAGTTCATCGGCGGGATGTAGATCAAAGCGTGATTTGCCTTTTGCTTTATCACTTCCTTCTGCCCAAATCAACAAATTCTCCAATTCTCCAATTCTCTTGTTCCCCTGTCTCCAATCTCTAATCTCCAGCTTCTGCTCTCTAACTTCAATTGCTTTATCTTCGACAACCCGAAACTCCTCGAACGTCGCATTGACTTGCTTCTCCCCGCGAAACGTGGATGCTCGCACAGAGTACGCAATATCAATCTGACTTCCTGTTTCTGGTAACTCCTCGCCTGCCCCACCCCACCAGAGGACGCTTTGCGCTTTTCCGTTTTCGTCGTCCACTACCAAACGCAAATGTTCTTTTGTCTTGCCGATCTCCGCCACCGACTTCAACGTCACGCCGCGCGAGGCAAACGTCAATTTCGGATTCCCCGCGCCAAACGGGGCGAGCATTTCAATCGCGTTTGCTAATTCAAGATTGATCTCATCCAAGCCGAGCCACGCGTCAATTTGCAGAGTTGGCTCTTCACGGATAATTTCGCCGAGTTGTTTTTCGATGGCTCTGCCAAGTCCGCGACGGAATGAAGGAAGATTCTCTTTTTGCAACGACAGTCCCGCCGCCATGGGGTGACCGCCGAAGTTCAAGAGAGATGCTTTTTGCGACGAGATCGCTTCGGTGATGTGAAGTCCTTCGATGGAACGCGCCGAGCCGCGCAAGATGCCACCGTCCGATTCGGTGAGGAGCAACGCGGGTTTGTGATAACGATCCACGAGGCGGTTTGCCACGATGCCAACCACGCCGCCGGGCCAGTTGGGATGCGACAACACGATGGCAGGTTCATTCAACAATTCGGGATGTTCACGCAACTGCGCCTCCGCCGCTTCGGTGACTTGACTCGTCAACAAGCGGCGTTGGGCATTCAATCCCTCAATTTGCGCGGCGAGGACTCTGGCGCGCGCGGGGTTATTAGTAATTTGTAATTCAACGGCGGGGTTGGCGTCGCTCAACCTGCCCAGCGCGTTTAGACGCGGAGCAAAGGTGAAGCCGATGGTTTCCTCGGTCAATGATTCGAGATTCGTGTTGGAGAGTTCAGCCATCACCTTCAAGCCAATGCGATTCGTTTTACGAAGTTGACGAATACCTTTTTGGGCGAGGGTGCGGGTTTCGCCTTTGAGCAATGCAACATCGGCAATTAAACCTAGCGCGACTAGATCTAATAAATCCCCACTCGTAGTGACGACTTCAGTCGTCGGGCGGTAACGACTAAAGTCGTTACTACGGAGTAATGCCTCGCTCAATTTATATGCGACGCCTACGCCAGCGAGATGTTTGAGCGGGTGTTCTTGCGGTAAAAGTTTTGGATTGATGATCGCTTTTGCGTTGGGGAGCGTTTCGCCCAGATCGTGGTGATCTGTAATTACAACATCCACATTCCGTGAGTTTGCATAATCCACTGCTTCGTGCGCGGTGATGCCGGTGTCACAGGTGATGAGGAGTTTGATACCGTTATCAATAATCGGCGCAAGCGATTCGATGTGAACGCCGTGACTCTCCTTGCCGCGGATGGGGATGTAGTACACCACGTCCGCGCCGAGG
>JBGANO010000036.1:0-37937 GCA_044222305.1 Anaerolineales bacterium | reverse complement strand
GTCTGCTTGAGGAGGAGAGGCAGGTCGAGGGCGGAAAGAGGCGAAGCGTCTACATGGGGAGGATCGAGCCAGCGGGTCATTCGTCAAGTATCAGGGGTTGGGTTTCAGGTGTCAAGTTGTCATTTGACTTTCACCGCGAGAATCTCGTTGAGTTCCTGTTCGCGTTGTTCGAGATAAAGTTTGTTGCCCACCCTTTTCAAAATGCCGATGGACTCTTCGAGCAGGCGACGCGCCTCATCAAAATTGTTTTGTTTGGACGCGATCTGCGCCAGCGTTGCGAGCGCGTTGGCGATGTGCGCGTCGTGACCGACCTGTTGATGCGAGCGCAACGCTTCCTCGGCGAATTGAATTGCTTCGTTGTATTTCTCCTCTTGCATTGCGGCGCTTGCCAGGCTTGAACATGAAGCGCCGATCATTTCAAGGTTGTCCATTTTGCGAGCCAGAGTCAGCGCGCGTTCGGCGCAGGCTGTTCCTTCGGGCAATTGACCCGTTGCAAGGAAGACCTCTGCCAAATTCGAGTTGGCGGTCATCTCTCCCCATTCGGAATGAACAGCCTGATATTCCTCAGCCGCCTTCTTCCAATGTTCGATGACGCGTGGCATAGCGCCCAGCCCAAATTGCGCCGCGCCCGCGTAGACGAGCGTGTGCGCGCGCGCGATATGCGGACGATATTTTTCCAGCGCGTTCAAGGATTTTTCGCACCCGTCCATTGCTTGTTGATATTCGCCAAGGCGGAAGAGAAACGCGCCCGCCAAGCCCATCACCCTGCCTTTGGCGATGACTGATTCCTTTTTTGCTTTTTTCGGCAATCGCTCCAATGCTCGGATCGCCGCCTCCGCCATTTGGAATGCCTCGCGATACAAGCCAGCGAAGTCGAATCCCTGCATGATCGAATCGGACATGGCGTTGAAAATGGGCGCGTCGCGATTTTCCACCGCCCATTCCCACGCGGAGCGGATGTTGGCAAGGTCGGCGAGAAACAGCGGCATGGCTTTTTGCGGTTGACCGCCGAAAAACTCCATCTCCAAGCGTTGGACGAATTTACCAAAGTAACGCGCGTGTGCCGCGCGTGTTTGCGCGCGCAGTTGCGTGTCATCACTTAACCGTAAGTCGGCGTATTGCGCCATCAACGAATGACGGCGGTAGCGCCCATCGTCGTGAAAATGCAGGGCAGATTTGTCCACAAAACGCGCGAGCATGGCGAGGTCTGTGCCTGCCACTTCGCAGAACGCCTCTCGGGTGAATCCGCCGCGGAAGACCGCCTGCTTTTGAAACACAATTTGCTCGTCACGGCTAAGCAAATTCCAAAAGTGATCGAACACGGCGCGCATGCTACGATGACGCGGCGGCACATCCTGTTGCGAGACGGCGAGGATGTCGAGATTGCGTTCGATCTCCCGCGCGATCTCAGGCACAGCGAGTCCGCGCGCCCAGGCGGCGGCAAGTTCGAGCGCGAGCGGCGAGCCGTTCACCAATTCACACAGACGCGCAAGCGCGGGCGCATCGTCGTCGTTAAGATGAAAGTCGGGTTTGAGGCGGCGGGCGCGGTCAACGAAAAGTTTGATGGCGGGCGATGATGAATCGTTATGCGGCAGTCCGCGCACTTCGAGCAGTGTCTCTGCCTGGATGTTTATCCGCGTCAGCGATGTGACGAGCAATTTCAGGTTCGGCGCGAGGCGTATGGTCTCGGCAATCCATTCGCGGACTGTGTCGCCGACGAGTTGCTCCATGTTATCCAAAATCAGCAAAAGATTTTTATCGCGCAAAAACTCGCGCGTTTGTTCTCCGCCTGTCGCGTTGATCTTCAACGCGCTGGCAATCGCAAGGAACATCCCCTCCGCGTCTTGGACGGCGGCAAGCGGGATGAACCACGCGCCGTCCAAAAATTGGTGGATGTGAGTCTGGGCGGCTTGCAGAGCCAGGCGGGATTTGCCCACGCCTCCTTCGCCGATCAAAGTTAATACGCGGCACTCGGCATTCGCCAGCCTGACGCCGATCTCCGCCAACTCCGCTTCGCGCCCGATGAACGATGTGGCGCGGACGGGCAAACTGCCTGCGGAACGAGTCTCCGCGTCGCGGATCTGTTCGTAGAGCGCGGTCGTTTCGGCGGAGGGTTCGACTCCCAGTTCTTTTTCGAGGATGCGGCGGCAGGTCTGGTATTGCGCCAGCGCGGCGGAACGTTGACCCGCGCGGGCGAGGGCAGACATGCGCTGACGATGCGCCTCTTCTCGCCAGGGATCGAAGGCAAGCAGGCGGGAGGTCGCTTCGAGCGCGGCGGGGTAATCTGCGCGGCTGAGTTGGATATCGGTCAATCGGTGGAGGGCTTGCAGGGCAAGTTCGCGCAGGCGGGCGCGTTCGGTCAACATCCAATCTTCGAAGTCGGGCGCGTCGCGGACGTGGAAACCGTCGAGGAAGTCGGCGCGGTAGAGGCGCAGGGAATCTGTCAGGGTTGCCGCGCCCGCCTCCCCGTCGAGGGAAGAAGCGAGGCGCAGTTTGGATTCAAACTCCGCGCAGTCGAGAAAACAGTCGCCTGTAAATTCAATCGAGTCGCGCGTGATGGTCAGTTCGTCGTCAAAATATTTGCGGAGGTTGGCGAGCGCTTGTCGCAGGTTGTTCTTCGCGTCGGCGTCGGACATCTCACCCCAAAGCAACGCGGCGAGTTTGTCGCGCGTGTGGGCGCGGCGCGTGACGGCGAGATACGCCAGCAACGCGGGGATTTTGTTGGAGATGAAGTTGGCGATGAGGGCGTTGTCGCGCGTGATTTGCGGGGCGCCTAAGTAAGACAAACTTAAGTTTGTCGAATTGCCGAGGTGTGACAAACTGAAGTTTGTCGTACGGGACGAACTGAAGTTCGTCTTACCATTCGCCGAGGTTGGGGTTGACATACGTGAATTTCCAGTCCTTCCATTCTTTTGCCAGACCCGCTTTGACGGGGTTGTTCAGAATGTAGAGGATGATCCGTTCCATTTCTTTTTCATCGCGGACGTAGTGATCGTACGACTCGTGATGCCAGAAATAACCTTCGCGCTGGAGGGCGAGGTTGCAATAGCGGGCGGCGCGACCTTTGAGCAGGCGCATGATCTCGGCGATGGGGGAGATGGCGCTCTTCATTCTGGAAGGAGGAAATTTTTCGATGAGCGAGAGGATCAGCAAATGGACGTGATTGGGCATGATGCAATAGGCGTAGAGTTCGTAATGCTCGTCGGCTTTCTTGTGGATTTCATCCGCCACGATTTGCGCGATGTTTTCCTGCCTGAGCCAGTCATGCCCGAATTGGCAGCGGTCGAGCCATTTGTCGAAATGTCCGAAATACTTTTTCTGGATGTTGTAACGGTCTTCAGCAGTTTTGGCGGCGCGCAATTCTTTTTCGCGCTGCGCCTTCAACTCGTCCACCACGGCGGCGGCGGGGAGCGAATCCACGAGGCTGAAGGTGATGAACAGCGGGTTGTTCTGCGGGTGGATGTGCGGCAGTTTGCGGCGGTAGTAGATGGTGTCGGGCATGGGTTTGTTCGACAAACTTAAGTTTGTCTTACGGAATAAACGATTCCTAAACGATGGCTTTATAGAATGGGGCAAGATTATCACAGTTGAGATTGGATGACCAGCCTGTATGCCCACCCTCCTCCAAGCCAGACCTCCGCATTACCGCCACTTCATCCTGCTGGTGTGGGAGGAGCGCGGCGCGGACGGTCAACATGAAGCGTGGCGCTTCAGTTTGCAGGACTCGCAGAAGGAGGCGCGTATTGGTTTCAAGAACTTGAATGAACTCACGGCGTTTTTGGAAAGTTGGATGAAGGATTCATCCGAAGACAGTTCACAAAAGGAGATGTCAAAATGAACAAGCTGAAATGGTGGTTTAGGATCGTTGGGGCGTTTTATCTGCTGTTGACTTCGATGAATGTGTATTTCTTGTTTCTTGGCGGCATTCAAATGTTAGCCGACACCCTGCCTGCGCCTATGAACGCGGATCCCCTTGCGGGTCGGGCGTTTGCCGACGCGTGGCTGGTATTCGTATTTGAACTCGGCGTTCTTGGCGTGATGTCGCTGGTCGCGTCGCGTGATCCCGCCAAAAACCGAATTATGGCATGGGTCATCATTTGGGCGGAAGTATTCCGCGGCATTCTGGCAGACGCCATTTGGATTACCCGCGGCTATGACGCTGGCAGTTATATCGTCTTCATCGTCATTCATCTGTTGATCGTTTGTACAGGCATTTTGTTCCTGCGACAGACGAAGTCAGAGTAAATAAATTTCATCAACAGAGAATCAAATGCTTTACCAACTCGTTGTCTTCCTGCACGTCATTGCGGTTCTTGGATACCTGCTGGCGCACGGAGTCTCTGCGTCGGTGTCCTACGCCATCAAAAAGGAACGCGACGTTAATCGCATCCGTGCCTTGCTCGACATTTCCGAAGCGTCCTATCCGTCCATGTTTTCGTCGCTCCTCGCCGTCATCGTGTTTGGACTCGCCGCGGCATTTCTCAATATGACCTGGTGGCGCTTCGGCTGGATCTGGGTCTCGATCCTCGTTTTGATCGTGATCGTCGTGCTGATGGCGGTCTTCGGGGCAACGGCTTTCGGCGAGATCAGAAAAGCCGCGGGGCTTCCGTACAGGGTCAAAGGAAAGCCTTTCCCTGCGGAGTCAGCCAAAAACAACGAGGAGATTTATGCCGCGACAGCGAAGGTGAATCCCACGCTGTTGTTGGTCATCGGCTACGGCGGATTCGCTGTCATCGCGTGGTTGATGATTGCCAAGCCGTTCTAACGCAAACGCAAACTGAAGTTTGCAGTACAGAATATTACCAAAGGAGACAATAAAATGTTCGTCAACCTGATCGTTCTATTTATCGTCATTGCAATTACTGTGTTTTTTGGCAGGCTCACGTACCGCGCGGTGAAAGCGCAAAGGATGTGGGTCAAGATTCTCGGCGGGCTGGGCGCGGGATTGCTTACGCTTGTCTTTGCCGCGGTTTCATTTGCCGGCGCGCGCGGATTCATCGCGGGCTATTTCCCCGGCGCGGAACCCGCCCCGGAGTTCACCGTTGAGGGGACGCCCGAACAGGTTGCGCGCGGCGAATACATCGTCAATATTGCCTGCATAGGTTGTCACAGCGCGGTGGGCGAAGATGGGCAACCAAGCCGCGCGCAACCCCTGACCGGCGGTTGGAATATCGCCCAATCTGAAGGGTTCGACTTCATTGGAGACATGATCACCGAAAATTTGACCCCCGGCGGCAAACTAGCCGAATACACAGACGGCGAGATCTTCCGCGCCTTGCGTACTGGCGTGAACAAAAACGGCGCCGGGCTGGGCGTAATGGCAAGCCTGCCATACAACCAGTTGAGCGACGATGATTTGAAGGCGATTGTCGCCTATCTCCGTTCGCTTCCCGCCGAACCTTCAAACGCGCCGACCGGCGATAGTATTAATTTCGTCGGCATTTTATTCGCTGGAGCCGGGCTTATTCCCGAACCCAAACCTGTCACCGGCGTGATCACGGCGCCGCCAGCCGGCACCACTCCCGAATACGGAAAATACGTTGCCACTTTCGGCGAATGCCGCGGATGTCACGGCTCAGACATGACGGGGACGCCTGCCTCTCCGTTTGGACCCGCCGTCCCGAACCCGCGTCCGTTCGTCAGTACGCTGACACAGGAAGAGTTCATGCAGGCATTTCGAACGGGCATACGACCCAACGGCACACCCTTTGCCGAGTCGATGCCGTGGCAAAACGCCTCCAGGATGACGGATGAAGATCTCGCCGCGTTGTTCGCGTATTTGACTTCCGCGCCGTAGCGTTGACGCGAAATGCCTCGCGGGCCGCACCAACAATTTCTGAAATTGGCGTGGAGAGAGTCTCTTCTGTGTGGAGGAAGACGCTCATATCAGGTGTCGTATGTCAGATATCAAGTTCTTCGCTTTAATAGGACGCCTATTGTCCAAATTAGTCTTGGAAGTCGTATAATGAATCAAACTGACAGTTTGGCTCCAATCTCTGTGCCAGTTACTTTATTGTCCGGAGGCAAAAGATGAAAAAAGTTTTGAAATGGATCGGGGTTGTGTTAGGTTCGTTGATCGGGTTGTTATTGATCGCGGGCGCAGTTTTATTCCTTATGGGTAATGCCCGCCTCAATAAGACGTATGATTTTCCGCCATCCAACATTGCGATTCCCACCGACTCGGCAAGCATCGAATATGGCAGGCATCGCGCAGAGTCTTTGTGTCAAGGTTGTCATGGCACGGATCTGAGCGGTGTTGAAAAATGGTTCGCGGCTGGACCGCTTGGGACGGTTGATTCAGCGAACCTGACATCGGGTGTTGGCGGGATCGGGCAGGAGTTTACAACGGATGAAGATTACGTGCGCGCTATTCGCCATGGTATTGACCCGGAAGGGAAACCGCTGTTCATGCCTGCGGTTGTTTCCACCTCACAGTTAAGCGACCAGGACCTGGGTTCGATCATTGCCTATTTGAAAACCATTCCGTCGGTTGACCATAAAACGAATGGACAGAATTTTACGCCGTTGGCAAAGGTTTTGCTGACGGCTGGCATGTTGCCAAAATTACCAGTGGAGGTGGTGAGTCACGATGCTCATGTCACCGCGCCAGAACGCGGCGCAAGCGTGGAGTATGGCGAATATATGGTGAATACGAACGATTGTCGTATATGTCATGGACCGAATTTGAATGGCGGGCCATTCCCTGACCCGACGATCACCTTGATTTCTCCGAATCTCACACCCGGCGGCGAACTCGCCTTTTGGACAGAGGAAGAGTTTATCAATACAATACGAACAGGCATCACGCCAAGCGGGCGTCAATTGGGCGAACATATGCCCTGGAAGGATTATCGCAACTTTTATGATGATGAGTTGAAGGCGATCTGGATGTATTTGCAGACGATTCCAAAATTGGAACAGTACAAACCATAGCGCTGTTGATGAGAAAATCAAACGACCTTCGGATAATCTCCGAAGGTCGTTTGATTCTGCCTTTTATTTCTTGTCTGGCACAAATATCTCTTCTATCCTTTTGCCGAACAATTTGGCGATCTTGAATGCCAGCGGCAGGCTGGGATCGTATTTCTCCGTCTCAATGGCATTGACCGTTTGGCGCGAGACGTCGAGATGATTGGCAAGGTCAGCTTGCGACCAATTCCTTTCTGCCCGTAATACTTTGAGAATATTTTTCATTTGTACTTCCCCGTAAAAATGCCCGCGCCGATACCCCATAATGCAATCACCAAGGGTAATACAAAAAGAGTCGGGAAGTGCGGGAAGCCAACATTTTCGAGAAAGCCATAACTGAAGGTGATCAATCCAGTGACGATGGCGGAGAAGGTCACGGCTTGCAGTTGTATTTTTTGTTGCAGTTCATCGCTGTCTCTTATTGCGCGCATCACCGCGATCACAACAAAAATAGTTGGGATCACTGGAATTAATGCGATAACAATCTGAGCAGTTTTCGGAAGTTTGAAATTGGTCAAAACCATGATGCTGGTTATCAACAACACAACATAGAGCCCCATCGAGATGCCAAATTCTTTGAAATATCTTTTTTGAATTTCTCGATTCATGACTTGTCTCCATTTTGATCATTGTCTTTGTTGAATGCCGCTCCAAACACAAAACCTAATGCAACGCCAATTGCAATTCCCATGCCAATATTATCCAGCGCTACACCGATCCCAACCCCGATCGCGATTCCCATTGCAAGACCTGCCATTGGATTCTTCTTTTTCATGCCTGCTCCTGTAAAGTTTACTTGACTTCTGAGAGTATAAAATACCCTTGACAATATGTCAAGGGTATTTGACATCCGATTTTCGGGCTTACAGCGGTTCAAATCTCGCTGTAAAGTGACGCAACAATTCGGGGGCGTAGGTCAGTTTATAGCCGCGCATTTCGCTTGCCCGCGATTTGATCTTGCGAAGAGTCTCCACCACGTAATCAAAATGACTCTGCGTGTACACGCGGCGTGGAATCGTCAATCTCAAGAGTTCAAGCGCAGGATAGCGCCATTGATTCGATTCAGGGTCAAGGTTCGCAAACATGACCGAGCCGATCTCCACGCCGCGGATGCCTCCCTCACGATACAGTTCCACGCCGAGCGCTTGCGCGGGAAATTCATAGTTGGGGATGTGCGGTAGGAGTTGATTCGCAACGACGTACACGGCATGCCCGCCCGCAGGTTGAATGGTTGGGACGCCGATATCGTTCAGTCGGGCAGACAGGTATAACGTCTGACCGACACGGTAGGCGAGGTAGGATTCGTCCAAGCCTTCGTAGAGTCCAACCGCCATCGCGTCGAGGTCGCGCCCGGCGAGTCCGCCGTAGGTGGGGAATCCCTCGCGCAGGATCAATTCATTTTTGATATTTTGGAACAGCGCTTCATCGTTCACGCACAACAAGCCGCCGATGTTGACAATGGCATCTTTCTTTGCGGACATGGTCATGCCGTCGGCAAGCGCGAACATCTCGCGGGCGATTTCTTTGACGGATTTATTTTTATAGCCTGACTCGCGCTGTTGGATGAAGTAGCAGTTTTCTGCATATCGCGCCGCGTCAATGACGAAGGGGATGCCTGCCTCGCCATAGACAGCGGATACCGCCTTGAGATTCTCCATCGAGACGGGCTGCCCGCCTCCCCCGTTGTTTGTGACGGTAATCATCCCGAAGGGAATATTTTCGCGCCCATGCTCGGCGATGAAGGCTTTGAGTTTGGCGATGTCCATATTGCCTTTAAAGGGATGCGGGTTCGCCGGGTCAGCGGCTTCGTCAATGACGAGGTTCGCGGGGCGTCCACCGCGCGCGCGGATGTTGGCGTCGGTGGTATCGAAGTGCATGTTACTTGGAATATATTGATTAGGCTTAACCAAACAGGCGGACAATATATTCTCCGCGGCGCGTCCCTGATGAGTCGGGACGAAACACTTAAACCCGAAAATATCTTCGACGGCAGATTTGAGGCGTTGATACGAATAAGCGCCGGCATACGATTCGTCGCCGCGCATGATCGCCGCCCATTGTTCCTTACTCATCGCGCCGGTGCCCGAGTCGGTGAGCAGGTCAATGAAGATGTCTTCCGCTTTAAGCGAGAAGAGATTGTAGCCCGCCTCTTTGAGCGCGGCTTCACGTTCCTCGCGCCCAATCAAGCGGATCGGTTCCGTTACTTTAATGCGAAACGGTTCGGGGGGATGGATGGTAGTCATTTGGTCTCCTAAATTTGATGTGTGTCAAATCTTGGGTAGCGAGCCTGACGTTCCCCCTAGTAGCCATTCGGTCTCCAATGACAACCCGATTGTACGATGGAATCTACTTTTGCAACACGCCGCAACTCGACCAGCGTCAGGAACCAGATACTCCAAACAGGTTACTGCCTGACAGGTAATTCTTCCCGCCGGTGGTATGATTGGCGGACAAATTATCCAGTATGAGGTTATCCATGTTCCGTTTTTTCAAGAAGCGCGAAGAAATTTTCAACAAACTCATTCAAGAACAGGCGGCAGTCACCTTCGAGGGATTGAAACTGCTTGTCAAATATGTGGAGACGCCATCGCCCGAGATCGCCGAGCAACTAGCCCTGAAAGAAAAAGAAGCGGATGAAACCCGCCGCATCCTCATTGACGAATTGAATCGCTCCTTTGTCACGCCGTTCGACCGCGAAGACATCTTCGCCCTCTCCCGCTCGATTGACGATGTGATCGACTACGCCGACAGCACCGTCAGCGAAATGTCAATTCTCAATGTTGCGCCCACGCCATACATGACGCGCATGGCTTCACTCCTCAAAGAAGCCGCTTACGAAATTCATCAGGCGGTAATGCGCCTCGAAAAAAACCCAGCCGTCGCGACCGACCATGCCCAGCGCGCGAAGGCGCTCGAAAACCGGGTCGAGGGCGTGTATCGCGAAGCCGTCGCAGACCTGTTTCGCGGACCCGAGGACGTGCATCATGTGGTGGAAATGTTGAAACTGCGCGAGGTGTATCGCCATCTCTCCAACGCGGCAGACCGCGGCGACGAAGCGGCGAATATCATCGCGGATATTGTGGTAAAGAAAACCTGACATGTCGTTGCGAGGAAGCCCGAAGGGCTGACGAAGCAACCCCCGTCGCTGTGTTGGAGATTGCTTCGTGGCGCTTTCAGCGCCACTCGCCATGATGGAATATTCTAATGCCCCAAGACCTCCTCATCGTCATCGCGCTCGCGTTACTGTTCGGCTTCCTAAACGGAGTCCGCGACGCGGCAAACATTGTCGCTACCGTCATCTCTTCGCGCGCGTTCGCCCCACGCACCGCGTTGACCATCGCCGCGCTGGCTGAATTTACGGGTCCATTTTTGTTCGGGGTTGGGGTGGCGCGCACCATCGGCGTGGATACCGTCCAAGCCGACGCGTTGACCCTCAACGTGATTATCGCCGCCCTGCTGGGCGCGATCGTATGGAACGTCGTCAACGGCTATCTCGGAATCCCCGGCAGTTCATCACACACATTGATCGGCGGGATGATCGGCGCGGTATTTGTCTCCGCGGGGTGGGAAGCGATCAAATTACCCGGCTTGACCAAAGTGCTAGCCGCGCTCTTCATCTTCCCACTGATCAGTTTCGCGTCCGGCTTTATCTTCACGCGCATGATCTATTTCCTGGCGCGAAACGCAACGCCCAGCATCAACGATTTTTTCAAACGGAGTCAACTCTTCACCGCCATCATCCTCGGCTTAAGTCACGGCACAAACGACGCGCAAAAATCCATGGGTATCATCGTGCTTGGGCTGGTGATCAGCGGTCACCTGAAATCATTCGAGGTGCCGCTCTGGGTGACCGTTGCCAGCGCGGCTTCCATGGCGATCGGAACAAGCCTCGCGGGATGGAAACTGATCCGCACCCTCGGCAGTAAGTTTTACAAGATTCGCCCTCTCCACAGTTTTTCAACCCAACTGACCGCGGGTATCGTCATCCTTACCGCGTCGTTTTTCGGCGCGCCGGTCAGCACCTCGCACGTGGTCAGTTCCGCCATCATCGGCGTCGGCGCTTCCGAACGTCTCAGCAAAGTCCGCTGGAGCGTGGCAGGCGACATCCTCACCGCGTGGCTGATCACCATCCCGGTCAGCGCATTGCTTGCCGCAGGGTTTTACTGGCTGTTGACCACTTTGTAAGACTACGGAACTCATCAGGGTACAGTTCCACTGCATCCTGAACGCAAACGAAACAAGGGGAAGTTATTTACGCTAGTTACGGTATTACCAACACCTGCCCCACACTGATATTGTTCACATTCGAAATATTATTCGCCGAAGCAATCGCCGCGACAGTCGTGCTGTATTTGACGGCGATCGCGTACAAGGAATCGCCCGATTTAACCGTGTAGGTTCTTGGGGATGAAGAACCGCTTCCTCCGCCGGTGGAGCCTGTTCCACCTTCGGAAGGAATCGCCACCGCGACAGGGACCGCCAGCGAATCGCCCGTCTTCAACAACTGCGGGTTCGCGCTGACCAGCTCGCGCACGGTCACGCCATATTTGTTCGCAATGGATTCAAACGAATCGCCCGCCGCCACGGAATGTTTCTTCGGCTTTGACGAATCGGCGGCAACAGGTTTCGCGCCTGCGAGTTGATATAACTCTTCCAGCGTCCCATTGAACGCGTTCATATCCACATTGGCATTGATGCCGTTAACACGCCCCTTCTCACTATATTGCCAGAACGTCCACTTGAACCAGCCGCGCGGTAAAAACGGCTTTGAATCTTCAGAATACATATTCGGATATTGCGCCAGCCACAGCGGATAATCCTTTGCCCACACGGGAGGTCCGCCCCCAGCCTCTGAAAAATAATCCTGCAAGAAGTATTGACCGGAATAGATGATCGGCTTTTTACCGAACGCGGCTTCCACGAGATCAAGCCATACTTTCGCGCGCTCGATAACCTTCTCTTTCTTTTGCCCATCGTTCGTTTCAAGATCGAGGACCGGTGGCAGTTCGCCCAGGTCGTTCACCGATTTAACGTAATCGATAAAACGCGCGGCTTGTTTCTTTCCATCCACGTTAGCGCGGAAGAAGTGATACGCCCCACGCAAGAGTCCAGCCGCCTTCGCGCCAGACCAGTTCGCCCCGAAGGTTTGATCCGAATGAAAATCGCCTTCGGTGGCTTTCGCAAAAACGAATCGTTGACCGGTCGCGCGGACTTTGGGCCAGTCGATGCCCGCATCCCAATAGGAAACGTCGATACCCGCAACGGTTGCCATACACCTCTCCTTTCAGGTTGTCAAGAAGAGGGTAGCACAAATCGCCGACAAAATCAATCAGCCTGAAAATTTCGCAATTAATATATCCCTCCCTTTCTCGTTGCGTTTATGGTATATAAAACGTGTCCCTGCTGTGCTCGTGATGTTGCCCTTCCGTTTTGAGCCAACATTTTTTAAAAGGGTCTTTAACTCCTAAAGAAATAACGCGATAGGCCTGAGCCAAGGCGGCGTTTCTGGGTAAGGACCCACCTGCGAAAGCAGGTTCAAAACCTCGTAGCACACGGCATTGGCGGGGAATCGAATTGAGTAGACCTCACAGGTCTTAAAGACCTGTGAGGTCTTTTTTATTATTACGGAGATTGATGAATCGCAATCGCCGCGCGCAGACCCGACTCAAACGCGCCTTGAATCCACGCGTGATACAGTGACGCATGTTCACCCGCAAAATGGATTCGTCCCTCGGGCTTCACGATTTCATCATGGAGCAACGTATGCTGACCAGGGTCAAACAACGCGAACGCGCCGCCTGCAAACTCATCGTCGTGCCACATCCATGATGTGCCCACTTCAAATTCTTTAGTGATCTGCGGATGAATCTCAGCCACATCATCCAATGCTTGCGCGATTCGATCATCGGGTTTGAGCGATCCCCAACGCTGAGCGTCTTCCGACCATGTATAACTGGCGAGGATCACGCCGCGTCCCGTTTCTCGTCCATGGTCGGGATAATACAAATTGCGGATGGGCAGATCGGTCATCGTGCCGCCGCCGTAGATGCCGTCGTCCTCTTCCCAGAATCTACGCTTGCATTGAAACAAAATTTTCGCGGACGCATCGTAATGCAATTGGCGGATCGCGCGATTCTTGGCGCGCGTGAATGGCTTCAACACTTCTACATGCCTCAACACAGGGAATGGAACCGTGATAATGGCGTAATCGCCTTTTTCTTCAAATCGCCCTGCTTGCGTTTGATAGTGAATCGTCACATCATTGGGCGATTGGTCCATTGCTACCATCTTCGCGCCGAAGCGGATGTACTCTTTCAATTCAGGGAGAAAAGCGTGAGGCAGGCGATCTGTGCCGCCGTCGAGTTCGATCATGTTGGTGTAATAGTTGCCCGAATCTTCGCGGAACAGTTCAAGGAACGATGAATTCATCACCGACTCTTGATTCGCCAGCAAGCCGAACATTTCGATCATGCCCTCCGACCAGCCGTTCAATTCGAGAAACTCGCGCGTGGAATATTGGTCATACTTCGCGATGATTTCTTCCCATGCTTTGTCGCCGTCTTTGTCGAGCAGTTCAAGCAACGGCTTGAGCGCGGCTTCATACATCTTCCCTGCTGTCTTTCCCTTTTCTTTTCCAGAGACATCGAACCCCAACAGTGACGGGTCTTTCGCGGCTTCCGATGCGCGGGCTTTTCGTCCGCCCATGAAGTGGTACGCGTTGGGGTTGTCCATCGTGAAGTCGTTGGTCTTGAGTCCAAACTTTTCGACGTAAGACATGGTCAAGGTGTGCGCGCGGGGAATCCGCATCGCGCCGACTTCGGCATACAATCCTTCGGTGAACGGATCGCGAAGCGTGTAGACTCGTCCACCGACACGTTGTTGCGCCTCGAGAATGATCGGGGTGTGACCAGCGCGTCGGAGTTCGTACCCAGCCACAAGTCCCGCGAGACCCGCCCCCACGATGACGACGCGTTTCGGTTTGCCGTCTCCAAATTTTTTCGCGATCCCCTGCTTCACAACGTCGAGATAATCTTGAATCGAATGTGCGGATTGCATCGGAGCCTCCAAAGTCGAAGTGGAGGAATCTTATCGAAAATCGATATAAAACACAACCCTTCGTCAGGCTCAGGGCAGGCCCCAATATTGCGCTTGACAAAGGTTCATCATGCAGTATACAATCTTCGCCATTAACAACTGAATATTCGGAGATTTAGCGGCTGGGTCTTAAGTGACAAATTGAAATTTGTCCTACGAGACCACGAGGTGGAGGTTCTCCCGTGCGAACGGGATGCTACGGACGAGGGGCGAGTCCAAAAATCGGATTGATCAGCGGATGCCTCTGGAGTTTGTCACAGACTCCTTTCTCCCTTCCGAAACAAGCGAAAGGCAACAGGTTTAAAAAAACTCTGTTGCTCGCCTGAAAACCAGAGAGCGATCTTTGGGATAAGGGACGCGCGGTGATACAGGTGGATTCCATCTGTTTGTGTTGTGGAAGGGCTGTCTTTTTAATGCTGAGTCGTTAACAGGCATGCCCACGCATGCCTGTTTTTATTTCCGTTTACGTCATTGCGAGGGCGATGGTTTTCGCCCGAAGCAATCCCCCCCACGATGACGGAGATTGCTTCGTCGCGAAGAGCAATAGCGCTCCTCGCAATGACGAAACTCAGCAAGAATCGGGTCGGCAGATGGTAAGGATGTTCATAGAATATCGTCAACAAAAGGAGAACCTATGAACACCGATTTCAAACAATCGTCCGAAGATTACCTGCGCATCGAGCAGGCGATCCTGTACCTTGAAAACCATTTCAAAGACCAGCCAAACCTTGACGAGGTTGCGGCAAATGTCGGGTTGAGTGAATATCACTTTCAGCGACTGTTCACCCGTTGGGCGGGAGTCAGCCCGAAGCGCTTTTTGCAATTCGTGACAAAAGAAAGCGCGAAGGATTTGCTCGACAAGTCGGAGAATCTGCTCGACACCACGCATCAAGTCGGACTGTCGAGTTTGGGTCGCCTCCATGATCTTTTTGTCAACACGGAGGCGATGTCGCCAGGCGAGTACAAATCGCGCGGCGAAGGCGTGACCATTCGATACGGAATCCATCTCACGCCGTTCGGCAAATGTTTGATCGGATTAACCGAGCGCGGAATTTGTTATCTCGGTTTCGTGCAAGGCAGTGAAGGCGAAGCGATTGACAATCTTGTGAACGATTGGACGGAAGCAAAGATGATCGAGGATTATCGATCCACGGCTTCGTTGGTTGGTCCGATATTCGACCTGCGCTTCAACACACGCATCAAGCCGTTGACTCTACACCTGCGCGGCACAAACTTCCAGCTGAAAGTGTGGGAGGCGTTATTGCAAATTCCCGCTGGGTCAGTGTCTACCTACGAAGGGATTGCAAGTCGTATCGGCAACCCAAATGCCATCCGCGCGGTGGGAACCGCTGTTGGACACAATCCGATTGCCGTGTTGATTCCGTGTCATCGGGTGATCCGCAAGGCTGGCGAGTTTGGGAAGTATCGCTACGGCGCGTTGAGGAAGAAGGCGTTGTTGGCTAGAGAGTTTGTCAGATCGTAAAAGGTATATAAAAAGAACCTCAGCCACAGAGAACACCGAGTCCACAGAGATTTTGATAGTTTTTACTCAGAGTTCTCCGTGCGCTCTGTGGCAAAAAAAGGAATTAATGAAAACAAAAATATGGATTGCATTGATCGCGTTATACATTGTGTGGGGCTCAACTTATCTTGCGATTCGATTCGCAGTGGAAACGATTCCTCCGTTTATGCACGCGGCGATGCGTTTCCTCATCTCAGGCTTGATCCTTGTCCTGTGGCGGCGCGCGGCGGGAGATGAAATGCCGACGCGTGTACAATGGAAATCGGTGGCGATCATTGGCACGTTATTGTTACTCGGCGGTAACGGACTGGTCTCGTTTGCAGAGCAACGCATTGCATCGGGAGTCGCGGCGTTGATCGTTGGAACGACTCCGCTATGGCTGGTGTTGATCGAAGCGTTGCGCCCGAATGGAGTCAAACCGACGTGGCTGTCCATCGTCGGGTTGATCGTTGGCTTTGGCGGCATTTATCTGCTGGTGGGTCCATCCGAATTAACTGGCGGTTTGCAATTCGACACGCTCGGAACAATTGCCGTGTTAGTCGCTTCGTTTTTGTGGGCGTCGGGGTCCATTTACAGCCGAGGCGCAGATATCCCCAAGTCTGCATTGATGACGACAGGCGCGGAGATGCTCGCGGGAAGCGTTCCGCTATTTGTGGTGAGCCTCGCGCTCGGCGAGTGGAGAGGTTTCAACATCGCGCAAGTTTCAACCGAATCATGGCTTGGCTTGATCTATCTCATCACATTCGGTTCGATGGTTGGCTTCGTTGCATACATTTGGTTACTGCAGAACGCGCCGATCTCGCTCGTTGCCACATACGCGTATGTTAATCCGCTTGTAGCGGTGTTGCTCGGAGCGTGGCTTGCAAGTGAGCCAATTACGCCGCGCACTCTCGTCGCAGCAGGAATCATCATCGGGGCGGTGATATTCATCAATTGGGCGAGGCAGGTCAAGGTCAAGACAGAACCGTTGCAGTCCGCGCCGAGCGGAGAATAATAAAGTTATGTGTAGGGGACGTTCTCTAACGTCCCCGTTGCTAATTCAATAATCTATTTTGCGAGGAGATTGCTTCGTCAGGCTAAAGCCCTCCTCGCAACGACATAAAACACAAGGAGAAAAAATGGACGGCAAGGATTTACTCAAGAAAGTAAAAGAAGATGGTGTAAAGTTTATTTCACTGCAATTCTCAGACGTGACGGGCGCAGTGAAAAGTGTGGACATGCCCGTGCGTCATCTGGAAGATGTCTTGAAAGATGGCGCGTGGTTCGACGGTTCATCGGTGGAAGGTTTCGCGCGCATTCAAGAAAGCGATATGCGCCTGATGGTTGACCCCAACACCTATGCAGTGTTGCCATGGTCGGCGGCGGATTCAAAACGCGCGCGCGTGTTTTGCGACATCCACATGCCGAATGGCGATCCGTTCGAGGGCGATCCGCGCGGCACGTTGAAGCGACAGTTGAAGCGCATCGAAGAAAAAGGCTGGACGTTCAATCTCGGACCCGAGCCTGAGTTCTTCCTCTTCAAAGGCACGAACGGACATGGCGTGCATCCCGTTCCGCATGACGCGGGTGGATACTTCGACTTTTCGTCGTTCGATGAAGCCGTTGTCGTTCGCACCGCGTTGATGAACGCGCTCGACGCGATGGGACTCGATGTGGAAGTTGGTCATCACGAAGTGGCGCTCGGTCAACACGAAATTGATTTTCGTTTTGCAGACGCACTCAAAACCGCCGACAATGTGTTGACGTTGAAGTACACCGTCAAAGCCATCGCCGCGCAACACGGATTGACCGCGTCGTTCATGCCCAAACCTGTCTTCGGCATCAACGGTTCAGGAATGCACTGTCATCAAAGTCTCTTCGATAATAAAACGGGAACCAACTTGTTCTTCGATAAAAACGACACAGCGCATCTTTCCCCGCTGGCTTATGGATTCATTGCGGGACAGTTGGCACACGCCCGCGCCTTAGCCGCCATCGTCGCGCCGACGGTCAACTCGTACAAGCGACTCGTACCCGGTTACGAAGCGCCGGTGTACATTGGCTGGGCGCAACAGAACCGCTCAGCGTTGATCCGCATCCCGCGCTACACCGAAGGACGCGACAAAGCCGTGCGCGCCGAATTGCGCTTCCCCGATCCGTCAGCGAATCCGTACCTTGCGTTCACGGTCATGCTCGCCGCCGCGCTGGATGGAATCGAAAAGAACATGTCCGCGCCGAAACCGCTCAACAACATCAACTTGTATCATCTCGATAAAGAAGAGCGCGCCAAACTTGGCATTGAGGAATTACCCGGCTCGCTCGCCAGAGCGTTGACCGAACTCGACAAAGATGAAGTCATCAAATCCGCGTTGGGCGCGTCCACCTATGAAGCCTTCGCCCGCGCCAAGTGGGCAGAGTGGGATGATTTCCGTTTGCGCGTTTCGGATTATGAGATTGAACGGTATTTAGAGACGGCGTGAGGAACGTTGTAAGTGGTAAATAACGTCAGTAATGGATAAGCCAAACGCACGACCATGTCACCCTGAGGGAAGCGTGTTTTTCGCGACCGAAGGGTCTCGGATGAGCCTTTCCGAGATGCTTCGGGGCAAAGATCGCCCCTCAGCATGACATGAAATTATTATCCATTATTCACGTTAAATAGTAATTGGGGGATTGGAGACTGGAGATTAGAGACTGATTTCCGAAGGACAATGTCCTTCGGAAGTTTTGTTTTCACAGGGTGTGGGTAGTAGCGCTGAAAAACCGATAAGAGTATTGTAGTGACGACTTTAGTCGTTTTTTCTCGGCGCAAAAGCGACTGAAGTCACTATCAGTAGATCACGAAAACGAGTTCTTGACGCAGTTGCACTGCGTCAAGGCAGGCGACAGTACAACTGTCGCCTGCACTTTCGTGAAGTACTGACTATTATAAAACCCATCATCTGGTTACCTTACATAATGGATTCGGGACGCAGATGAACGCTGATTTCGCTGATTCGAAAGAAAAAAATCTGCGTTTTCAGCGTGAATCAGCGTCCCGATTTTGAAAGTGTAAGGTAATCAGACCCATCATCTATTTCAATCTACTACCGAATAAACGAATTGGCGCGCCGATATTCGTGAACTTGTGCTGACGGTTTGTCTTTCGCTCACCGTGTCGAAGTATTCGTGATTCTATTCGTGGATGATTCGCTACCTGCTTAACACAAATTACCACTTTCAACCTTTTACTGATAACTGCTCACCGATCACTTTCTTAACTACTTTCCTCAACCCCACTGGCTTGATCGCGCTCACATCCACTTTCTTCGCCTCCACGAACTTTGCAAAGCGCATCAATCCCTTCGCCAGCGCGTTCGCAAAATCAGAATCCTTCACGGGCGCGTCGTCTTCGTGCCAAAAGCCTTTGATCTCCAGCGTCATCGTCGTGCGATCCAGTTTTGGGTCGAGCCGCGCCACCAAGTCGTCACCGTATAAAATCGGCAGGACATAATATCCCCAGCGGCGTTTGTGCGCGGGCGTGTACACTTCCCACGTATATTCAAAATCGAACAACTTCTTCGCCCGTCCGCGCGCGCTGACGATATCCAGCGGCGCGAGAAACGTGACTTCCTCCAGCGTGGTCGTTTCTTTGGGATTCCAACCTTTGGGGACTCGTCCCTTTTCGAGCGACTCCAACGCCTGAACATCCTCGCCCAAGACGAGATACACGTCGCGTCCGCCCTCCACTTGGACCTGGTTGAACATCCCCGACTCTTTCCACACCCCAAGCAGGGATTCAATCTCGCCTTTCGAGAAATCGCGATGCAGGTAATATTGCCACTCAGCTTTCATGTTCCCTTCGCGCTTCAATCCCGCAAACGAGACTGCCTTGCGCGCAAAGAATTCAAGCGCTTCTTCTTCCGTTGCGACATAGTCAAATTCCTTCGGCGCAATGTTCTCACGAAAGTCATACACACGGTCAAAGCCGTTGCGATGATGCATCATCAACTCGCCTGAAAGCCACATGTCGTACAACGCAAGCGACGTATCCTTGCGCCCGCGATAATTCCACCCGTCCACGCGATTACCCTCGAAGTCCCGATTTCCCAGGGGACCGCGTTTCCTTAGCTCTGCTCGTACATTTTTAAACAAATCCTGATTATCCAACACGTAGCCTTCGATACGCTTGTTATGCCTGTGCGTCTGCATGTGATAACGCCAATACGGCAAATCAGACATCGGATACATCGCCAGCCAGCCGCCATAATCGAAGAACTTGCGCTGTTTGTAAGCAACGTCATACAGATGCTCTGGCTTGTAATCCAACACGCGGCTATGCAAAACAATATCCTGACTCCGCGCAATGACAATCAGCGGATCGAGTTGCACTGCCTCGCACGCGTTGATCGCTTGTGTTGTTCCATTTCTGCCCTTCCACCTGCGACCGGGCCACAGTCCCTGCTTGCCGAGAACGAATCGTCGTGCTGTTTGTTGTGAGATGATGATGGATTCCATAAGTTTCCGCCCATTCTAGCACATATATTCTATAAAAGTAACGCCGACTTAAGTCGGCACTACATTCGGCGTTACATCTTTCACCTTCTCTATCGTCCGACAAAACGAACACAACTCAGGCGCGGACGTGGGTTGTCCGCACCTTACGCAGGGATGCAGGTGCGCGCGTTGAGAATCTTTTTCCACGAACAACCCCCCGCTCTTGCGCGCTTCGAGGAACCGCAGATAAAACGTCAACTTTGCGCCGGGGCGATCCGTTTCGAGTTTGTTGAGCAATTCCTTGTAGTAAATGGACTGTGATCCCTCCGCGAACGGACATTCTTCATAGATATATTCGATTCCCCGCGCGACGCAATACGCCGTCATCTCGCGTTCGTAGAAGCGGCACAAAGGCTTCACCTTGCGCGCCAAGCCGCCCGTCGAGGGGAGAACCGGGCTTTGTCGCAGGAGAAAATCTGCTGACCACGAAAGCGTGTTGCCAAATAGCACCGCGGCTTCATCATCCAAATTGTGACCGGTTGCCAGCACATCGTAGCCGAGGTCGCGGGCGATGCGATTCATTTCGTGACGTTTCGCCAAGCCGCACACCGCGCAGGGTTTGCCGTATCCTCGATGCGAAATTTCGGACAGCACAGGGATAGGCTGACCGTATTCCTTCTCGATGTCAACGATGTGGAGTTTCAAATTATTCTCATTCGCAAATTTTTCTGTGAGACGTTGTGACTCGTGTGAGTAACCAATACCGCCATCAATGCCGAGACCGAGATACAGCCCGTCGACTTGATAGCCAAGCCGCGCGAGGATATCCCACAGTCCCAGCGAATCCTTGCCGCCCGAAACCGCGACAAGAATTTTTTCATGCCGCGTGAACATCTCATACTTTTTGATAAAGCGCTCGGTCTGTTCGGGAATCCATTCGAGATAATGATCCTTGCACAACGCCAGTTTGTGCTGGCGCATGTTCACCGAGGCTTTCTCTCCGCATTTTTTACATTTCATAATTTCCTCATGTCATTGCGAGCGGAGCGAAGCAATCTTCTCGTCGTGCTGGAGATTGCTTCCCTTCGACAAGCTCAGGCCAAGCGTCGGACTTCGTCCTCCTCGCAACGACATTAGCCTCCCGAAATCACCGCGATCAACTTGACCTCGTCACCGTCTTTGAGAATTTCATCGTCGAGGATCATCTCTCCTTCGCGCGTGGCAATCACCGACTCGGGCACAACGCCGCACTTCTTCAACGCATCCAACAGCATCATGCCATGTTTCACTTCATATTCTTTCTCGCGCAAAATCAATTTAGCAGTCATACTGCGATTCTAACACGCCTCTTTCATCTTTCCTCTTTCTTTGTTGTTTCGATAATCACAGCGCATGTCTTCATCTTTCATAATTCATCGTTTCGATAAACTCAACGCAAGCCTTCATCCTTCCCCTTTCATCCTTCATCCTTATCTTGACTCTCCCCCTTCTTCCCTGTACGATTAACCCATGCGAATCGGAATGATGACAGACGCCTACAAGCCATACGTCAGCGGCGTGACGAGTTATGTGGACCTCAACAAACGCGCCCTCGAAAAACTCGGGCACGAAGTGTACGTGTTCACCTTCGGCGATCTCGAATACCAAGACGACGATCCGCGCGTCATCCGCAGTCCCGGCGTGCCGCTGTCCGACACCGGCTTCTATCTTTCCTTGCGGCATAGCACCGGGGCGCAACAGATCATCCAGACAATGGATACTATCCACGTGCATCATCCCTTCATGAGCGGGAGGCTTGCGCACATCTACAGCCGCAAACATAATATCCCCGTGCTGTTCACAAATCACACGCGCTACGATCTGTACGCGCAGACCCGCCTGCCCCTCATGCCCGCCGAGGTCAGCATGAGCATGTTGCAAGCCTACATGCCCACATTTTGCGACAACATGGACCTCGTCATCTCGCCCTCGCGCGGCATGGAAAAAATTCTGCGGCAATACGGCGTCACGTGTCACATCGAAGTTGTGCCAAACGGCGCGGACCTCCATCCGTTTTTATCCGCACAGCCGCTCGCGCGCGAAGAGTTCGGTTTCACCAAAGACGACATTCTCGTCGTTTACATGGGACGCATCGCCCCGGAAAAAAATCTCGAATTTCTCCTGCAATCGTTCGCGGGCGTTTCGCGCGCCGTCCCCAACACAAAACTGCTCATCGTCGGCGGCGGGCAAAAAGAACACGAGGAGGGCATCAAGAATTTCGCTAACGAAATCGGACTCGATGATCGCGTGAAATTCACAGGCGCCGTTGCGTACGCAAACCTTCCATCGTATCTGGCGATGTGCGACATTTTCGCAACAGCCTCTGTGACAGAAGTTCATCCGTTTTCGGTGATCGAAGGCATGGCAACTGGACTCCCCATCGTCGGCATCGACTCGCCCGGCATCAGCGATTCCATCGCGGACGGGGAAACTGGTCTGCTCTCGGTAGACGACCTCGCCTCGTACACCGCCAAACTGACAACGCTCTGCCTCAACAGGGAACTGCAAAAGAAAATGGGCGAGGCGGCACAACTGGCATCGCGTCAATTCTCCATCGAGAATACGACCAAGATCATGCTCGGTCATTACAACCGGCTGGTGTCCAATACAAAGCCTGTCAAGCCGAGCATCGAGGAGAGACTGCGCTCCGTGTTGAAGGAATTCCTCGGATGAACCACAACCAGCGCATCGGCAAATGGGGTGAGGACGTTGCCGCCGAATTTCTCGCCGGGCGCGGATGTGAAATCATCGCCCGCAACGCGCGGACTCCCTACGGTGAAATTGATATTATCGCAAAACAAGGCAACGTCGTAATTTTCGTTGAGGTCAAAACTCGCACCTCGAACAAGATGGGACTGCCCGAAGAATCCATCACGGCGCGAAAACGTCAGCATATGATCTCAGCGGCTGAACATTACGCGGCTGAACATGAGATTGACAATTGGCAAATTGATGTGATTTCGATTGAGGGGAAGCCTGAGTCAACGCCAAAGATAACTTATTTTGAAAATGCGATCTGAGACCTCACCCCTAACCCCTCTCCCAAAGGGAGAGGGGAACAAACCACCCCTCATCCTCATCGTCGGACCAACGGCTGTTGGCAAAACTGAGATTGCCATTCAACTCGCCGAGCGATTGAACGGCGAGATCGTCTCAGCCGATTCGCGTCTCTTTTATCGCGGCATGGACATTGGCACAGCCAAACCATCGCGTGAAGAGCAAGCGCGGGCGCCTCATCATTTGATTGACATTGCGTACCCGGATGAAATTTTGAGTCTCGCCGTCTTTCAGCAAAAAGCGACCGAGGCAATCGCGGATATTCATACGCGAAAGAAATTGCCGTTCCTCGTTGGCGGCACGGGACAATACATCCGCGCGGTGACTCAAGGGTGGAGTCCGCCGGAGGTGAAGCCGAATGAACAGTTGAGGAATGAATTGGAAAGGGAGAAAGAGGAAAAAGGCATAAACTGGCTACACGCTAAACTTGAGGCGCTTGACTCCGCCGCCGCGGAGAAAATTGACCCGCGAAATTTTCGTCGAACCATCCGCGCGTTGGAAGTGATCATGACAACCGGCAAGAAATTTTCAGAGCAACGAGGGCAAGGCGAATCGCCGTATCATTTAATTACGATTGGGCTGACGCGTCCGCGCGAGGAGTTGTATCAGAGAGTGGATGAACGCATCGAAACGATGTACGCCAATGGATTGATGGATGAAGTGAAACGTTTGATCGCAAGTGGCTACTCCCCCGCCCTGCCGACGATGTCCGCAATTGGGTATCGCGAATGCGCGCAAGCGCTTGAAGGGCAAATCACGGTCGAGGAGGCGAAACAGCTCACCCGTCGCGCGACGCGGGTTTTTGTCCGCAGGCAGGCGAATTGGTTCAAAGAGTCCGACTCCAATATTTTGTGGTTTAAAGTGGAGGGTGAGATTGCAAAAAAAATCGAAGAACCTATTCGGAGGAGATTGCTTCGTCACGAAGACCAAGAGCGCTCCTCGCAACGACATCAATAGTGTTGACTTTTAACTTTTCATTGATATACTCGGAGTATCCCGCAGTAAAGGAGAGGCATCATGAACGATAAACCGTGGCTTGCTCATTACGACAAGGGGGTTCCGCAGACAATCGATATCCCTCAAGCGCCGTTGTTTCATTTTTTGGATGAATCGGCGCGAAAATATCCAGACCGCGCCTGCACGATCTTTAAGGGCGCGGTTATTACTTACAAGGAGATGAACGAACTCTCCGATCACATTGCCGCCGCGCTGGTGGGCATGGGCGTGAAGAAAGGCGACCGCGTGGGGATCTTCATGCCGAACACGCCGCAGTTCGTGATGGCGTATTTCGGGATTCTCAAGGCGGGCGGCGTGGTGGTGGCAACGAACCCGTTGTACACGCCGCATGAGATCGAACATCAGGCAAACGACGCGGGCATCGAAGTGATGTTCGTGATGACGAATTTTTACAACACGATCAAGAAGGCTCAGCCCAATACGAAGATCAAAAAAGTGATCGTGACGAACCTGAAAGAAACCCTGCCGCCCGTGATGCGCGTGTTGTTCACGTTACTGCGCGAAAAGAAAGGCGGATTCCACGTTGACAAGAATCTTCCCGACGGCGACGTGTGGATGCAGGACCTGCTCGGCAAATATAAATCCTCGGCTCGACCCAATGTGCAAGTTGGTCCAGACGATACGGCGTTGTTCCAATATTCAGGCGGGACGACCGGCGTCTCGAAAGGCGCGGTCGCGTTACACCGCAACATCGTCGCCAACACTCTGCAGATCCGTTCATGGATGACGATCCTCGAAGAGGGAAAAGAGATCGTGTTGATGGGCATTCCGCTGTTCCATGTCTATGGCATGGTGGCGGGAATGAACTTCGCCATGTCGACCGGCGCGACGATGGTGATGGTTCCCAATCCGCGCGATCTCAAGGATGTGCTCGACAACATCCAAAAATACAAAGCGACCATTTTCCCCGGTGTGCCCGCGTTGTACAACGGCATCAATAACCATCCCGACGTGAAGGCTGGCAAATATAACCTTTCGTCCATCAAAGCGTGCGTCTCGGGTTCTGCCGCGTTGTTGCGCGAGACTAAGGATCAATTCGAAAAACTAACCGGCGGAAAGGTGTTCGAGGGATTCGGTCTCTCCGAAGCGCCGACGGCATCGCACTGCAACCCCCTGCTCGGTGAAAACAAGACCGGCTCCATCGGCATGCCTTTGCCGAACATGGAATGCCGCGTGGTGAGCCTCGACGATGGCGAAACGGATCTTCCGCAGGGTGAAATTGGCGAACTGCTCTTACACGGACCCCAGGTGATGAAGGGCTATCACAACATGCCCACCGAAACAGCCAACTCCCTGCGGGCAGACAAGACCGGGAAAGTTTGGTTGTACACTGGCGATATTGTCCGCATGGATGAGGATGGCTACTTCTACATCGTTGACCGCAAGAAGGAACTCATCAAACCGGGCGGATTCCAGGTGTGGCCTCGCGAGGTGGAGGAAGCCATTCAGTCGAATCCCAAAGTGTTGGAAGTGGGCGTGGCGGGCATCCCCGACCCGAACCGCGGCGAGACGGTCAAAGCGTGGGTGGTCCTCAAGCCCGGCGAAACGATGACCGAAGAGGAACTCCGCGCGTATTGCAAGCAAAGCCTCGCGCCGTATAAAGTTCCGACACACGTTGAATTCCGAAGCGAATTGCCGAAGACGACCGTTGGGAAGATTTTGAGGCGCGAGTTGGTGAGACAGCATAAGGAAGGGGCGAAGTAAGTAAACACGTAGACAGGTAAACACGGAAACAAAAAAGAGTCCCGCATGACTGCGGGACTCTTTTGATTCTACTTATCTACTTATCTTCTTGCCTACTTGTCTTCTTGCCTACGTATCTACGCGCGCACTTCCTCACGCCACCTGCGGCGTCCCACTTTTCTTTGGGAACGGCGGCGGGAAGATCTTCTCGAATTCTTCGCGCGAGAGTGATTCTGCTTCCAGAAGTTTGTTCGCAACGGCGTCTAATTCCTTGCGGTATTTAAGGAGCAGTTTCTTCGCAAGTTTGTACGAATCGTCCACAAGCTTGCGAACTTCCTGATCGATCTTCTCAGCAACCGCTTCCGAATAGTCGCGCTGTTCTGAAATTTCACGCCCGAGGAAGATCAGTTCCTCTTTCTGTCCGTACATGATCGGACCCATTTCACTGCTCATGCCGAGCCGGGTGACCATGGTGCGAGCCATGCGAGTGACCTGCTCAATATCGCCGGAGGCGCCGGAGGTAATATCGTCGAAGATCAATTCTTCGGCGACGCGCCCGCCCAAACCGTACGCCAGGTTCGCGAGCAATTTTTTGCGCGAGTGAAGGATACGATCTTCATCCGGTCTGAACCAGGTGACCCCGCCCGCTTGACCGCGCCCGACGATGGTCACTTTTTGGACCGGGTCCGCTTCGGCGATGGCGTTGCCGACGACGGCGTGACCAGCCTCATGGTAGGCGATGATGCGCTTCTCTTCGTCCGAGATCAGCCGCGACTTGCGTTCGGGTCCCATCACGACGCGCTCGATGGCTTCTTCCAACTCCGGTTGCCCGATGGATTTTTTATTGCGGCGGGCGGCAAGGATCGCGCTTTCGTTGACGAGGTTTTCGATGTCCGCGCCGACAAAGCCGGGCGTGCCGCGCGCGAGCGACGCGAGGTCAACGTTTGGTTCCAGCGGCTTACCTTTGATATGCACTTTGAGGATTGCCTCGCGCCCTTTCATGTCCGGGCGGTCGAGTGTGACGCGGCGGTCAAAGCGACCGGGACGCAGAAGCGCCGGGTCGAGAATATCGGGACGGTTGGTGGCGGCAATGATGATGACGTTGGTGTCCGTGTCGAAGCCGTCCATTTCGACGAGCATCTGGTTGAGGGTTTGTTCGCGCTCATCGTGCGAGCCGCCCAACCCCGCCCCGCGCTGACGACCGACGGCGTCAATTTCATCCACGAAGACGATGCAGGGTGAATGTCGCTTCGCTTGATCGAACAAATCGCGCACGCGGCTTGCGCCCACACCGACGAACATTTCAACGAATTCAGAACCGGAGATCGAGAAGAATGGAACGCCCGCTTCGCCGGAAACCGCCTTTGCCAGCAGGGTCTTGCCGGTTCCGGGAGGACCGACGAGCAAAACGCCTTTTGGAATCCGCGCGCCCAATTGGATGAACTTCTGCGGTTCTTTCAGGAACTCGACGACCTCCGCCAACTCCTGCTTGGACTCCTCCGCGCCAGCCACATCCTGAAATGTGACGGTGGGATGCTCGCCGCTGAACATGCGCGCGCGTGATTTGCCGAACGACATGGCGGCATTGTTCGACCCTTGCGCCTGCCGGAAGATGAACCACAACACGCCAGCCATGAAAATGACCGGCAAAATGTAGAGCGCGCCGCTCAACAGCCCAGCCCATTGGGAAGGCGGCTTAACTTCGATCATAACGTGACTCGACGCGAGTTGTTCCTGTGTTACCCCAAGCGCGAGAAGTTGTGTAACAAGGGGCGAATCAGATTCCTTGTAGGATTCGACGCCATTTTCATCGCCATTTCTGTAAATGACGCGCAAGAGATCATCGGCGTCGATCACCACCCGGGAAACCTTCCCTGCTTTAATATCGTCTGCCAGTTGGTTGATGGTCAGCGTGTTTTCCGACGGGGTGTCCCGCTGGATCATCATGACGACCATCGCCACCACAGCGGCAATTACGATAAACGTGACTACAAAAGATTGACTTCTTTGATTCACTGTGCCTCCATTTTAGTAACCGAGCGGGATTATACCAACGAGAACAGGCGGGGAACAGCCTCGCTGGAATCTTTATATGGAACTCTAATAATGTCCTGTCAATTCAAAATCAGTTCGATCGGGCAGTGGTCAGAGCCGGGTATCGCATCATGGATAACGGCATCTTTTACCCGCGCGGTCAGGGATTTAGAAATGAGGAAATAATCGAGTCGCCAGCCCACGCCACGTTGGCGGGCATTCAGGATGTTCGTCCACCACGTATATTGGATCCGCCCCGGGTATAAATAACGGTAAATATCGACAAACCCGCAATCGAGGAATTTCTGCACCCATGCCCGCTCCTCCGGCAGAAAACCCGACGATTTTTGGTTCGATTGCGGGTTCTTCAAATCTAATGACGTATGCGCCGTGTTGAAATCCCCCGTCAGAATCAGCGATTCCCCACTTTGATGAAGGCGGTTGCATAACGTTAACAGGCGCGAGTAAAAATCCAATTTGAAATCCACGCGTTCTCTGCCGCGAGTCCCGCTGGGGACGTAGACATTTAACAGTCGGAAACCAGAATGAAGGGTGGAAATGACTCGTCCTTCCACGTCGAAGCGACGCTGACCCATTCCCACCCTCGATTCCAGAGCGGGAGATTTCAAGAAAGTCGCCACCCCGCTGTACCCGGCTCTTTCCGCAGGGTTCCACACCGCGTGATAACCGGAAAATTTCCGTTGCTCCTCTGTCAACTGATCGGGTCGCGCCTTGATCTCTTGCAGGCAAAGCGCGTCCGGTTTTTGTTTCCAGACCCAATCCAAAGCGCCTTTTCTCAGCGCCGCCCGCAGACCATTGACATTCCATGAAATTATCTTCATGATATGCGCTTTATGGTAAACTCCGTGAGAGATTTGGCGATGAACACAAAAGCAAAATCGATCCTTTGTATCGAAGACGAAGCGGAAATGATCGATCTGATGCGGCTGATCCTGGGCCGCAGGGGATATGATGTCCGAGGCGCCATCAGCGGCATGGAGGGGTTGAAGATGATCCGGGAGCATTCCCCCGACTTGATTCTGCTCGACCTGATGATGCCCGAGATGGATGGCTGGGAAGTATATCAGCAAATTAAAGCGGACGAAAAAATGAGGGGAACGCCGGTCATCGTGGTCACAGCGAAAGCGCAAAGCATCGACCGCGTGCTGGGGCTTCACATCGCCAAAGTGGACGATTACATCGCCAAACCTTTCAGTCCCCAGGAACTGCTCAACAGCGTGGAAAAAGTTCTCAACAAACCCAAAAAGTGATCCAGCGCCAAGCGTTTGGATATCCGTTACAATCACTTCATGCCCCGGGAAATTTACGTAATCAACAAAACAAAATCAGCGGAGACCAACCCGCGCATTGCGTATTGCGACACCTTCCTCACCCAACTACGCGGATTCACCTTTCGCTCCCGCCTCGCGCCCGACGCGGGGCTGATTCTCGTCGGCAACCGGGATTCCCGCCTCGACTCTTCCATCCACATGCTGTTTGTTTCCTTTAACCTGACAGTGGTCTGGATCAACTCAGACATGAAGGTTGTGGACAAGGTCCTTGCGCGATCATGGATGCCCGCTTATTTTTCAAAACAGCCGGCAAAGTATGTGCTTGAAATCCATCCAGAACGGTGGGATGAATTCGCCATTGGAGATTTCGTGGAGTTTAAAGATGCTTAAGCGCTTGTTTCGTTTTTTGCTTGCCGCGCTTTTTGTTTTGATCACCGCAGTCCATCCTGTTTTCGCTCAAACCGAGGGACCTGTGTACATCGTGCAACCCGGGGATACGTTATTTGCCATTGCCGGCAGGTTCAACCTAACGGTAAACGATCTCATCGAGGCAAATCCGTCCATCGACCCGGGCAGTCTCGCGGTTGGGCAGGAACTCGTCATTCCGGGGGTGGAGGGGTTGACCGGCAAGTTGGAAACCGAAGTGGTGACATTTGGCGATTCACTGCGGAGTCTCCTGCGGAGAACACAGGCTTCGGAAGATCACCTGAGAAGGCTAAACCGCCTCATCAGTCCAAGCGAACTTTATGTGGGAATCAATTTGATCCTTCCGGTTCAGGAGGGGCAAACATCCTACTCATTGAGGTCTTCACCGGCTTTGGCAGAGTCTCTTTTTGAAATGGCGATCGCACAAGGAACCGATCCCTGGACTCTCACAACACTCAACAAACTGGATGGAACATGGGCGGCTCTGCCCGGGGATGTGCTGTATTCACCCACCATCGGCGGAGAACCATCATCGAATGCAGGCGGACTTCCATCGGGGTTTTTGAGCGCCAGCATCTCCCCCCTCCCTATTCAACAAGGTTCCACTGAGGTGATCCGCGTGCGCGCCGCGGGCGATACCCCCGTTTCCGCAGTGTTGGCAGATTCGCCTTTGCATTTTTTTGGCGAGAACGATGAACAGATCGCATTACAGGGCGTCCATGCCCTGCTGGAACCGGGTCTCTATCCTCTGAAGATTCAAACTACACTGCCGGATGGCAACGTGCAATCATTCGAACAAATGGTGGTTGTAACTTCAGGGAATTATCTTGAAGAAGAACTTGTCGTTGATCCCGCGACGATCGACCCGTTGGTGACAGAGCCTGAAAATATTACCATTCAGTCGGTAGTCTCCCCATCCACGCCAGTCAGATATTGGAATGGGCAATTCACATCCCCCGCCGTGTACCCGGATCAATTCACTTCATTTTTCGGCACCCGACGCATTTATCACGGTTCGGGGACGGATCAGACGATCCAGGGATTTCACGGCGGGCTTGATTTCTCGGGCGGTGAGGGACTCGAGATCTTCGCGCCGGCGCCAGGGCGTGTGGTGTTTGCCGCGCCATTGACGGTTCGTGGAAACGCGACGATCATCGACCATGGCTGGGGTGTCTATAGCGGCTTTTGGCATCAATCAGAGTTATTGGTTAATGTGGGAGATTTTGTCGAGCAAGGACAGGTGATCGGTTTGGTGGGCGGAACCGGGCGCGTGACCGGCGCGCACTTGCATTGGGAGGTATGGGTGAACGGCGCGCAGGTGAATCCATTTGAGTGGCTGAATCAGATCTTCCCGTAGTTTAATGAAGCGTTGCACTCCCCCTCCGTTTATGCTACACTACCTCGCAGAGTATCATTAGAGGCGCGCATGTCCAATTCAACCATTGTCACGTTCTTGAAGCAAAGCGATATCTTCTTTCAACTCACGCCGACTCAATTGGAATTAGTTGCGAACCTTTGCCAGGAAGCCACGTTCCAAAAGAACGATCTGGTTTTCAAGGAGAATTCGACCAGCAAGGAATTATATGTGATCGCCCAGGGCGAGGTGGATATCTTTGTAGACCCGGCGCTGGTTTCGGCGGAGGATGAGAGCCGCGAGAACCAGGTCATCGCAACATTGCGCCGAGGGCAATCATTCGGCGAAGTGGCATTGGTGGATGAGGGGCTGAGATCTGCCTCTGCGTGCGCCACGCAAAACGACACGCGCCTCTTGATCATTCCCCGCGATAAGCTCATCATGCTGTGCGAAACCTATCCGCAACTTGGGTATCGCTTGATGTACAACTTGTCGGCCGATCTGGCAATGAAAATTCGCAATACTGACTTGCGGATCCGCGAGCAGTTGTTGTATAAACCGCAAGACAAAAGCTAACTGCCAGCGCAACCCCACACTTGACCCGATTCCGGAATTGTTTTACCATTAGAATACAATTAAGAAAAATAGTGATTACAGCCGCGAGAAACCATTTCTCCGGCTTTATTCTAAACAGACGTTGAAGATCACTTGTGAGGAGGTGATGCCGACCTGCTAAAGAGAGCGTTGTCCGCCTGGTTGTCGTATCCGCCTGAGGATACAATCTTCAATACCTACAATTTTCGGAGGAGTAAGTAAAAATGAAACGCTTACAAGTTTTGCTTTCGGTTTTGGTGCTCTCAAGCCTGCTCTTTGTGGCTTGCACACCCAAAGCCCCTGCGTTTGAATGTACCGACGCAATCGGCTGTGTGGACATCGCCCCCGGTGACCCCATTCACTTCGCCTATATTCAGTCCGTCTCCGGCGCGACAGCTTCGCTGGGCGTGACCAATATGAATGGCGCCCAGTTGGCGATCGACGACAAGGGCGGCCAATTGCTCGGTCACCCGATTCAGTTCGACGGTGAAGATTCCCTCTGTAGCGCAGAAGGTGGTCAAGCCGCTGGCACCAAAATCGCTTCCGACCCGACCGTGGTCGCCATCCTCGGAACGACTTGCTCGAGCGAAGCCCGCTCGGCAATGCCGCTCATTGCAGACGCCGGCATGGTGATGAGTTCCTCGTCCAACACCAACCCCGATCTCACCAACCCCGATCACCCCGATCACCACGCTGGTTACTTCCGCACCGCTCACAACGACTTGTTCCAGGGTCGCATTGCGGCGGAATTTGCCTTCAATGAACTCGGCCTCAAGAAAGCCGCAACCGTTCATGACGGTTCCCCCTATGCCGATGGCTTGCGCAAAGTTTTCGAGTCGGTATTCACTGAACTCGGCGGCACCATCACGTCATCAGAAGCGGTGAACGTTGGCGATACCGATTTCAAACCGGTGTTGACAACCATTGCGGCTGGCGGCGCGGAGATCATTTACTTCCCGATCTTCGAACCCGAGGGCAACTTGCTCGCTTCACAAAAGTGCGAAGTTTCGGGCCTCGAAAACACCTCTTTGATGGGCGCTGACGGCTTGTTCACCTCCGGCTTCGCCGGCACCGCCGGTTCGTGCTCGGTTGGCATGTATTTGTCCAGCCCGTATGTCGCTGGTGACGCTGGTCTCAAGTTCCTCGAGAAGTACAAGGCGAAATTCGGCGAAGATCCCGCTTCCGGCTTCGGTCCTCACTCCTACGATGCGATGAATATCTTCTTCGCCGCGATCGAAAAAGTGGCTGTTGTCGATGAAGACGGCACCGTGCACATCGGCCGCCAGGCTCTGCGCGACGCTCTTTATGCAACCAAAGAGTTCCCAGGCTTGACAGGTACGCTCAGTTGCGACGCCAACGGCGACTGCGCCACCGGCGAAGCGCTTGCGGTGTACCAGATCTCGCAAGCCATGGTCGATGGCAGCGAGAACCTCACCACCTCCACGCCGATCTGGCAACCGTAATTCGGCTGTGTAGGCTGTAAGAAGTAGTTTTGAGCCGGGCGCGTTTCGATGTGCCCGGCTCATTTTTTCATTAGGTCTCCTGCGAAAGTCTTTAATGCCACAGAGAACACAGAGAAAAAGAACACTTCTCACTTGGGGCGGCAGAGATGATGTGTTTGTTAACGCATCCGAAATTTGGAGATAGCGATGCCATTAGACACTGTTCGGCAAATCGATTTTGGGCGTTCCCCGGGAAGAACGATATCGACGGTTTTCGTCGCGCCAAATCCTATTGATTTTTGACAAATGCACTATAATTGCGCATCAATTAGCCAGAAGAGAGACCATCTTTTTTGAGGAGAAGAGCGTATGAGGCAGAGATTCTTAAACCGTATCAATTTTACGGATATTGCTCTCGGTATCATCGGCGCGGCGTTAGTTGGCTTGATCGTGATCGGCTCGTTCAAAACGCTGGCGGAAGGAAATTACACAACAAGGCAGTGGCTTGATTTTGTTGTGTTCGGCATCGCGCAGGGGAGCATCTATGCGCTCATCGCCCTGGGGTACACATTGGTGTACGGTATCCTGCGCATGATCAACTTTGCCCATAGCGAGGTGTTCATGGCGGGTTCGTTTACCGCGTATTTCGCCGCCGCATCAATGTCAAAGTCGGGATTCCTGGAATCAAATACATTCATCGCCGTCTTGATCTTGTTTGCCATTGCCATGCTCACATCCACTGCCATTGGCGTGCTGGTGGAACGCGTGGCTTACCGCCCTCTGCGTCGAGCGCCCCGCCTGGTTCCGTTGATCACAGCCATCGGGGCATCTTTTGTTTTACAGTACACGTTCAAGGGCCTGTATGGCGATCAATTCAAAGCCTACCCCGAGATCGACACGCTAAAGGGAAGTTATGCCTGGGGCGACATTAACATCACAAAAGTTCAGGTTGTGGTTATCCTTTCCGCCGCGTTTCTCATGTTGTTACTCTATCTCTACGTTCAATTCACGAAAACCGGCAAAGCGATGCGCGCCGTCGCTGAAGATAAGGATGTAGCCGCGCTGATGGGCATCGATGTGGATGCGATCATTGTCCGCACCTTCGCGTTGGGCGCGGCATTGGCAGGCGCCGCCGGCATCCTGTATGCCATCACATTCCGCCAGGTCAACTTCTTCATGGGCTTTATCCCCGGCATCAAGGCTTTTACCGCCGCCGTTCTAGGCGGCATTGGCAATATTCCGGGCGCGATGCTTGGCGGGATCTTCCTGGGCTTATTTGAGTCAATTGGACCGATCCTATTCCTGGATGGCTTGAATGTTCCCGCACCGTACCAGTTGAAGGATGTGATCGCCTTCTCAATGTTGGTGCTGGTGCTTCTCTTCCGCCCGAGCGGTATTTTGGGCGAACGACTTTCGCGCACCAAGGCATAAGGCAGGAATTCCATGGAACAAGAAAACACAACCTCGTGGTGGCGCAAAGCCATACAGTCTGGCGTGATCGGGGGCATCGTTGCGATCCTCGCCGGGTTAATCGGAATGGTCGAATCGTTTCACGCGAGAGACATCATCGCCGGGCGAATCTCGATGGGCGAAACGCTTTTGTTGCTCATCATCATCGGCTTCGCTTATTCATCCTCACGCGATGAACAATTGCCAATATCCACTCGGGTTACCTCGGGCGTTATCACCGGCGTTGCGACCAGCCTCATGATCGTTCTCTTCCTAATGCTAGGCGCCGCCGTGAACCTGCGCTCGATCTTTGTAAATGCCAGCCCCGCGCTGTACAAGATCCTGACCTTGGAAATTTCAAACACGGGGCTTGCTTACATCGTCATCATCGTCATCGGCGCCATCGTGAGCCTCGCCGCATCCCTCGTTCACGCCGCCACGCCATTCTGGAAACGGATTATCTCCTCCGGGTTTGCCATCGTGCTCTTGCTGGCGCTCTTGCAAGATTTAATCCGCATCACACTGACTCCCTTCCCGTTCATTACATCAGTATTAAGTTGGATGTTCGGGCGGCGCGGGCAGGAAGGTCTTTCCATCCTCGGCGCCATCGTGGTATTTCTCATTGTGGCAGGCGCGATCTATAACGACGCAAAGAACGGCGCGGCACGGCGCGCGCGGCGCGAGGCTTTACCAGAGGCGACAAAAAGAACGCGCCGTTGGGTGAATTGGGGATTGCTTGGGTTGTTCCTGTTGATCTGGCCCCAGATTGCAGGTCCCGTATTGAGCGATGTAACCAACTCGGTTGGGTTGTACATTCTCATGGGGCTGGGTTTGAACATCGTGGTTGGCTACGCCGGCTTGCTCGACCTTGGCTACGTTGCCTTCTACGCGTTGGGCGCGTTTACCATGGGCGTGCTTACCACAACCGGCGGCGAAATTTTCTTCGACGTTCGCTGGACGTTTTGGGAGGCGCTCCCCTTTGCGGTGATCGTCGCGGTACTCGCGGGTATTATGCTTGGCATTCCTGTGCTCAAAATCCGCGGGGATTACCTTGCCATCATCACGCTTGGTTTCGGCGAGATCATCCGCATCCTGTTCCTTTCAGATTTCCTCAAACCCTACTTCGGCGGATCCTTCGGCATTGTCTCGATCGCTTCGCCGACCATCGGCGGAATTGTTCTGGACTCGCCACAAACGTTGTATTATGTCATTTTGGCGGCGTGTTTTGTCGCTTTGTTTGTAGCCCACCGGTTGCGCGACTCGCGCATCGGTCGCGCATGGAAGGCGATCCGCGAGGATGAAGATGTGGCGCAAGCCATGGGCATCAACCTCACTGCCACAAAACTTCTTGCTTTTGCCACCGGCGCCGCATTCGGCGGTTTGAGCGGCGCGATTTTCGCGGCAAAACTTTCCACGGTGTACCCGCATAGCTTCACGCTCATCACCTCGATCAACGTGCTGGCGCTCATCATCGTCGGCGGGATGGGAAGCCTGCCGGGCGTGATCGTGGGAGGATTATTGCTGGCTGGTCTGCCCGAACTACTGCGTGAATTCTCTGAGTATCGCCTCTTGATCTTCGGCATCCTGCTCATTGTCATGATGCTCAACAAACCAGAGGGCTTCCTGCCCGAAGCGGTGCACAAACGCGAATTCCACGAAGATGAAAATCTCAGTCACGCCGCAGGCGGCTAGGCAGGTACACGAATATGGCTAACATTCTTACAGCAGAAACAGTTACAAAACGATTTGGCGGTCTGACCGCGGTCAATACGCTATCCATCGAGATACCCGAAAAGTCCATCTACAGCGTGATCGGACCGAACGGCGCCGGCAAGACAACTTTCTTCAACTGCATCACCGGCTTCTACAAGCCGGAAGAAGGCGATATCGTTTTCAATGGGCGGTCGATCCTGGGTCTTTCCTCCGACCAGATCAACCACCGAGGCATTTCGCGCACCTATCAAAACATCCGCCTGTTCTCAAACCTGACCGCAATCGAAAACCTGCTGGTGGGTCAGCACCCGCTGATGAAAGCGACCTTGTTCGGCCCCATTTTCGGAACGGCGGCAACAAAGCGCGAAGAGAAAGCCGCTCTCGAAGAGTCTTTACGCCTGCTGAACTTCATCGGGCTGGCAAAAAAAGGCGACCTACTGGCGCGCAACCTTCCCTACGGCGATCAGAGGCGTCTCGAGATTGGACGCGCGCTTGCCAGCAAACCAAAAATGCTCCTGCTCGACGAACCCACCGCAGGCATGAATCCAAATGAAACCGAAGAAATGACGAAGTTCATCCGCCACCTGCGCGACGAACTGGGAATCACCATCCTGTTGATCGAACACGATATGCGCGTGGTAATGGGCATCTCGGAAAAGATCACAGTGCTCGATTACGGCGAAAAGATCGCCGAAGGCACGCCGAAAGACATTCAAGGCAACCAACGCGTAATCGAAGCCTATCTCGGTCGCGGCACAGCCGGGCAAGTTAATCACTAAGCCGCGAGGAGACACCACTATGGCAATGCTTGAACTCACAGATATTCACACGTATTACGGCAATATCCACGCGCTCAAAGGCATCTCGATCACGGTCGAAAAAGGCGAGATCGTCACGCTCATCGGCGCGAACGGAGCGGGAAAGACCACCACCCTGCGCACGATCACCGGTTTGCTCAAACCACGCGTGGGAACGGTCAAACTCGATGGCGAAGATATTGCCCGGCACAAGGCAAACGATATCGTCTACAAAGGGATCGCGATGGTCCCCGAAGGGCGCGGCATCTTCGCCCGCCTCACCGTCACTGAAAACCTCGACATGGGCGCGTACAGCCGCAACTCGAAAACAGAATACGATAACGATATCCAGCGCATCTTCAGTTTATTCCCCCGCCTGAAGGAACGCCGCAACCAGATCGCCGGCACCCTCTCAGGCGGCGAACAACAAATGCTCGCCACAGGTCGCGCGCTCATGGCGCACCCCACCCTCCTGCTCATGGACGAACCCTCGATGGGCCTCGCCCCGGTGCTGGTGGAGTTGATCTTCGAAACCATCCAACAGATCAACAAAGAAGGCGTGACCGTTTTGCTCGTGGAACAAAACGCGCTCATGGCGCTCTCCATCGCCAATCGCGGCTACGTTTTACAATCAGGCGCGATCGTGCTACAAGACACCGCCGAAGCCCTCAAGAAAGACCCCACCGTGCAAAAGGCATACCTGGGGATGGAGTAATCGCACGACACAAAGCCAAAGCGCAGAGGCGAATCCATTCCCTCTGCGCTTTTTGATATATGATATGTGTAGCCGACGTTCTCTAACGTCAGCGGAGACAACCATGCTCATCCTCAACGCGACAGAAGTTAGCCAAGCCCTGCCGATGAAATCCGCGATTGCCGCCATGAAAGACGCCTACGCTTCTCTTTCCGACGGGACGGCTGTCGCGCCCCTGCGAACGCGTCTCCCCATCCCCAGCCGCGACGCCATCAGCCTGTTCATGCCCGCCTACATGAAAAAAG
>JBGANO010000035.1:38706-38973 GCA_044222305.1 Anaerolineales bacterium | reverse complement strand
CGCGTTAATCATCATCCAGCCATGCAAATTGACCGTTCTATCAACACAGATGGCGCTCATCAAATCTTGACAGGCTTCATTAAGAGCGAAGTGACTCGTGTGGGATTCTCCCGCGCAGTCGTTGGCTTATCTGGTGGAATTGATTCGGCGTAGTCGTGCGTCCTTGCTGTCGAAGCGCTGGGACGCGAGAACGTGCTGGCGGTGCGGATGCCCTACAAAACGTCCAGCCCTGATTCGTTGGCTCATTCCGAAATGTTAATCGAGCAG